>NZ_SPHL01000021.1 GCF_005844425.1 Anaerofustis stercorihominis
AAGAATGTGAAGAGTATATCGATATAATCGAATTTGGAACTCCTCATGCTTATAATAAAAAATATGAATCAAGAAATGTAACATTACTATATCCTCTTACGCCAAACATAGATAAAAATAAAAAAATACGATTTTATTCAAATGATGGTGCAAGAATAAACGTTGAATTTATAGATTTATATAATGTTAAAGATTCACTTAAACAAATAATAAATAATATGAATTAAAAAACACTCTTATATAGAGTGTTTTTTATTCGTCCATAGATACTGTTGACTCAGCAGCAAGAAGTAAAAGTCTTTTAAATTCTTTTTTTTCTTCTTTTGTCATTTTATTTGTCATTTTATCAAAGCATATTTTAACTTGTTCTTTTACAAATGGGTAAACTTCTAAAGCTTTATTTGTTGGTTTAATATCGTATGTTCTTTTATCTTTTATGTTTGTAGTCCTTTTAACAAAACCTCTTTCTTCCATTTTATTTAAAGTTTTGGCAACTACACTTTTATCAAGTCCTATTTTTTTTGTTATTTCATCTTGAGTCATTTTTTTTAAGTCACAAATGATTAATATAATAACAGCTTGAGGTGCTGTTAAATCATATTTTGCACAATTCTTGTTTAGAAACATATGAGATTTTCTATATAGTATAGATATAAACTTAAAAGGGTTGTCCATAATATCAAACATAAAAAGCCTCCTTTTATTTATTAAATATTATAGTTGGTTAATTTAATATTTGCAAATATAATATAGTGGCAATTGCCACTATATTATATTTTGACAAAAAAGGAGTGCATTATATGGAAAAAGTTACAAAAATATGGAATAAAAATTTTATTTTATTATTTATTACTAATCTTTTGGTTTTAGCAGCTTTTTATGCTTCTATACCTATTATTCCGGTATATTGTCAGCAAATAGGGATAACCGGTTCAAAAGTTGGTATTGTACTAACTGCTATGTCGGTTGCAACAATTTTATTTCGTCCAATAGCCGGATATTTACTTGATAACTTTAATCGTTATCTTGTATATGTTTTGTTTTTGGCATTGTTTTGCTTATCTTTCCCAAGTTTTATTTTATTCCCAATGTTTGCAGCATTAATTGTAATACGTTTATATATGGGTGCTGTTTATTCTGTTTGTGGTTCCGCAACAATGACTCTTGCCAGCGATGTTTTACCACCTTCAAAGATTACAGAGGGAATAAGTAGATTTGCATTTACAATCTCAATTGGTATGGCAGTTGGTCCTTTTGTAGGTATTCAAGTTCAAAACTATTTAAGTAGTAAAGCATCTTTTCTTACAGTATTTGCAATAACGGTTGTAGCACTAATATGTGTGCTATGCTGTAAAATATCCTAAAGTAGAAAGAAAGAAATTTGCTTTAAAAGATACTATCTACAAACCAGCTTTTCCATTTATGTTTAATATGATGTTTCTTATGATTCCATATGGAGCAGTAATAGCATATTCATCAATTTTGGCAGGAGAAAAGAATTTAACAGGATTTCTTCCTTATTTCTATATTTTCCTTGTTGTAGGAATGCTTTTATCGAAACTATCTACACAAAAGATAATTGATAATGGAAAGCATAAAGTATTAGTGTATATTAGTTTAGTAATTTTAATATTAACAATGGTTAGTTATAAATTCTTAAACACAGGTATACATTTACTTTTAGCCGGATTCTTCTTTGGGCTTGGGTATGGTATATTACAGCCTTTATTCCAGTCATTTGTTACAGGTACAACACCTGCTCCAAAGAGGGGAGTAGCAAATGCAACATATCTATTATCATATGATATTGGTATTGGTATAGGTTCTTTATTAATGGGATTTATGTAGGAAAGTATAGGATTATCTAATGGTTTCGCTTTAACTGTTGTTGCTTATGTTATAGGTTTTATAGTTTACTTATTATATGTAGATAAATACTATGAAAAATTAAAAAACAAAGAAGGTTCAAAAAAAGAACACAAAGGTTTCTTATCAGAATATATGGAACATGAAATATATACTATTGATGAAAATAAAACGGTTAGAGATGCCATAACATTCTTTACTGAAAAAAATATAAGTGGTGCACCTGTTATTTCACAAGATGGTAAACCTGTTGGTTACATTACAGATGGGGATATTATGAGATATATGAAAGTAGATGAGCATCATCCTACCGCTATGGATAGTTCCGTAATGTTTATGGATTATTTTTGGAATACAGATAATGAATTTGAAGAAAAACTTAATTCAATTATGGACTTAAACGTACTTGAGATAGGTACGAATAAGCCTATTATGATTGATATTAATGCTTCAATGGAAGAAGCGTTAAAATTACTTAGTGAAACAGGTATAAAGAAAATACCGGTAATTAAGGATAATAAAATTGTTGGAATAATTTCTCGTAGTGTAATGACGCAATTTTTGGTTAAGAGATATCTTGTAAAACAATATTTGAAAAATAGTAAAAATATGTAAATGATAAAGCATTTTTATTGACTTTTGTTTTTTTAAGGTGTATTATTAATTATAATTTTAAGGGGATTTTAGGGGGAGTTTTGTTATATTTTAGTTTTTTTACAAATTAAGTCAATAAAAAAACAGAGAAGGAGATGTAATTAAAAAATGAACAATATAACAAAAAAGGTTAAAGCTGCAACAATGTCTGCTGCACTTGAAAAATCATTAAGCTACATAACAAAAAATCCACAAGAAAATATACCTAAATTAATGTCTATGGTTGATAAGATTTTACCAGAAGGCTGGTATGAAAAACAAAGAAAAGCTTTTAGAGGTGCAATAGAAAGAAAAGACAACTGGTATGATTTAATGTTAAGGGTATGGGATTTGGATGAAAATATAAGAAATACATTTTTTAAAAATTTTGTTATAAATGCATGTTTTGCTGGAAGTATGCGTCAAGATGAGGTAAAGGAAAAAGAAAACTGTAATGTTCCTTGGGCTATACTTTTAGACCCTACATCAGCTTGTAATTTACATTGTACAGGTTGCTGGGCAGCTGAATATGGTAATAAGTTAAACCTTTCTTTTGATGAACTTGATTCAATAGTTACACAAGGAAAAGAACTTGGTACATATATGTATATTTTTACTGGTGGGGAACCTCTTGTAAGAAAAGATGATATTATAAAACTTTGTGAAAAACATTCAGACTGTGAATTTTTGAGTTTTACAAACGGAACATTGATAGATGAAGCATTTTGTGATGAAATGCTTAGGGTTAAAAACTTTGTTCCTGCAATAAGCTTGGAAGGCTTTGAAAGTGCAAATGATAATCGTAGAGGTAATGGTGTATATCAAAAAGTTAGAAAGACAATGAAACTTTTAAAAGATAAAAAATTACCTTTTGGTATCTCTGTATGTTACACAAGTCAAAATTATAAAGATGTAACGAGTGAAGAATTCTTTGATTTGATGATTGATGCAGGTGCATTATTTGTATGGTTCTTCCATTATATGCCTGTAGGTAATAAAGCTGCAACAGAATTACTTTTATCACCTAAAGAAAGAACAGATGTATATAATAAGATTCGTGGATACAGAAAGACAAAACCTATTTTTTCAATGGACTTCCAAAATGATGCTGAGTATGTAGGTGGATGTATAGCAGGAGGAAGAAGTTATTTACATATCAATGCAAAGGGAGATGTTGAACCTTGTGTATTTATTCATTATTCAAATGTAAATATACGTACATCAACTTTGCTTGAAGCATTAAAGAGTCCTTTATTTATGGCATATCATGATGGTCAACCTTTTAATGATAATATGCTTAGACCTTGTCCTATGCTTGAAAATCCTGAAAAACTTAGAAAAATGGTTAAAGATACAAATGCTGTATCGACAGATTATGAATCACCTGAAAGTGTTGATGCACTTTGTGATAAATGTAAGCCTTATGCCGAAAATTGGAAACCACAAGCAGAAAAATTATTTTATGGAAATGAAAAGTAAAATAAATGTGGTGTTTATATGAAATCAACTTTACATAATAATAAGGTATTTTCAGGAATTGATTCTCTTCCAAATGCTAAAGCTTCGAATAAAGTAACAAAAGGCTGTATAGTATTGGAAGGTGGTGCGTTCAGAGGGTTATATGGAGAAGGTGTGCTTGATGCTCTTATGTTATCTGATATAAATTTAAGTTGTACAATAGGTGTATCTGCGGGAGCATTAAACGGAATGCATTATGTTTCAGGGCAAATTGGACGTGCAGCAAGGGTTAATTTGAAATACAGACATGATAGAAGATATATTGGTTCAAATGCTTTAAAAAATGATCATGGATTGGTTGGATTTGATTTTGTATTTTATAAGTGTGTGGATGCAGGAGCATTTGATTATGAGCGTTTTTATAATTCAGAAAGAAGATTTGTTGCTGTTGCTGCAAATTGTAATTCAGGAAAAACAGTTTACTTTGAAAAAAATAAAAGTGATATATTCCAGGCAATAAGAGCATCTGCTTCTATGCCATGTGCATCAAGTAAGGTTTGGATTGATGGAGAACCTTATATGGATGGGGGATGTACAACAAGTATTCCTTATCAGTGGGCATTAGATGAAGGTTATGAAAAAATAATTGTTGTTAGAACCAGACCTGATGACTTTAGAAAAGAAAAAGATTCTGTAATCGAGAACTGTTTGTGTAAAATGTTATATAGAAAATATCCTAAATTTTTAGATGTATTAAAAATTAGAAATATCAGCTATAATAAAGAATGTGACGAAATAGAAAAATTAAAAAAGAATAAAAGAATTTTTGTTATTAGTCCTAAGAAGAGTTTGGATGTACATAGGCTAGAGCCAGATATGGAAAAACTTGGTCATTGGTACTATCAAGGTTACAACGAGACAATGGAACAATTAGAAAAAATAAAAGAATATCTTGAAATTTAAAAAAAACACCATAAAAGGTGGTTTTTTTATTTATATATAATAATTTTAAAATTAAATAAAAATTATAATCATTATATACATTTAAAGTTAAAAAAGATATTTTTATGAAAAAAACATAAATATATTCATGAAATTTACAAGTAAAAAAGTAGGAAATATTATAAAAATAAAAAATATAATGTTTATAAAAGAAGTTTTTTTAAAATTATATAAAATAAAAAAGAGGAAATAATTAAATTATTTTAAATGTTACAAAAATATAGATACAATATGTAGATAAAGAAAATAAATAAAAATAAATATACAATATATAGTGGTTAAAAAGTAAAATATAAAATTTTTTTTCTTTTAGTCGTATTTTTTACATAAAATTTAAGACAAAAAAATATAATACTGCTATAATATAAATACATAAAAAAATTAAGCAGATTTACTAGTTTCATTATATTATTTTTTATGAAATTTTTTAATTAAAATAAAATGCAAGATTATAAATTAAATTTTATTTTCTCATTCTATTTAGTTCCTTAAATAATTTAATAAAAAAAACCATAAAAAATATGATTTATTTTTTATGGTTTCGTAAAAGTTGTGTAAATATTTGTTATTTATACAACCTACTCTTGAAAAATAATAATGAAAACGTTATAATTAGCATATGAAATCGTTTCACTTTTAAAGTGTGAAATAATAAATATTTAAAGAGGTGTAGAGTATGATAGAGATGCTAGAAAAGGTAAAAAAATGGAAGGACAGCGTATTACTTACTGACAGTGAAAAACAGACACTTAATTCGATGAGTGACGAAGAATTAAGCTCGGCTTTTTCACAAGAATTAAAGTTTGGTACTGCAGGTCTTAGAGGTATAATGGGACTTGGTACAAACAGGATGAATATTTATGTTGTCAGAAGAGCAACAATGGGACTTGCTATGTATTTAAACAAATACTTTGATAATCCAACAGTTGTAATAAGTTATGACAGCAGAAATAATTCAAGATTATTTGCCGAAGAGTCAATGGGAGTTTTGGCAGCAAATGGAATAAAAACATATATGTTTAGTGAACTTATGCCTGTTCCCGCACTTTCATTCGCAACAAGATTTTTAAAATGCGATGCGGGTATAATGATTACGGCAAGTCACAATCCGAAAGAATATAACGGATACAAGGTTTATGCTTCAACAGGTGGTCAAATATTAGACGAAACAGCAGACGAAATAGAAACCAATATAGCTGGAATAGATATTTTCGAGGATGTTAAATATATATCTTTTGACGAAGCAATTAATGGGAACGGAGAATATGTTCCAAAAGAAGTTATGGATGCATATTTTGAAGAAGCAAACAAAGCTTCAGATTGGTCAAGCGAAAGAGATATTTCAATCGTATATACACCTCTTAATGGTTCAGGTAATAAACCTGTGCAACAAATTCTATCAATGAATGGTTTTGATAAAGTATATGTAGTGAAAGAACAAGAAGAACCTGACGGTAATTTCCCTACATGTCCTGCACCTAATCCAGAAAAATATGAAGTATATGGTCCTGCAATTAAACTTGCAAAAGAAAAAGATGCAGATGTAATTGTTGCAACAGACCCTGACTGTGACAGAGCCGGTATGATGATTAAAGTTGGTGATGATTATCAAGTATTAACAGGTAATCAAATCGGAATGTTGCTTGCTGATTACATAAGTTCAAGAGTTGATAATCCACAAGATAAAACTATTGTAACATCAGTAGTAAGTACTCCTATGGTTGATAAAGTAGTAGGAAAATACGGTGTAAGCGTTAGAAGAACACTTGTTGGATTTAAGTGGATTGGTGAACAAATTGACTTATTAAAAGATTCATTTATTTTTGGATTTGAAGAAAGTTATGGATATTTAGTTGGTCAATATGCAAGAGACAAAGACGGTATTGTTGCTGCAAAATTAATTTGTCAAATGGCTGCTTATTATAAAGCACAAGGTAAAACATTATTTGATGTACTAAATGGTTTATATAAAGAGTTTGGTCACTGTGTTGATATAACTGTAAGCGTTGATATTGATGATATATCACAAGTATCAAGTATCATGGATAAGATTTCAACAAAAGAAAGTGCAAATGAAGTATTTTTAGATGTAGTTAAATATGAAGATTATAGCAAAGAAGGAACAGGGCTTCCTATAACAAATATGATTTTAATTGAAAAAGGTGACGGAACAAGGGTAATTGTAAGACCTTCCGGTACAGAACCAAAAGTAAAACTTTACATGTCTTTCTATGAAGATGATGAAGCTAAATTAGAAGAAAGAAAAGCAGATATTTTAAATCGCTTTAACACAATTTTATAATTTTAGGAGGAATGATAAGAAATGAGAATAGATTTATCAAGAAACGGTATTGAAATTAAACAGGAGTCAATGGATATTGCAAGTAAATGGCAAAGTGAACTTGCAAAAGGAGATCAAGAATTTACAGGTTGGGCAAATCTTCCATCAACAATAGATAAAGATATGGTTGAAGATATTAAACAAACAGCAAAAGAAATAAAAGAAAAATGTGATTTATTTGTTGTTATAGGTATTGGTGGTTCGTATCTTGGAGCTCAAGCTGTAATAGATGCTCTTGATGGAAGCAAAGAGGATTATCCTGAAGTAATGTTTGCAGGATATAATATGTCAGCTACAACAATGAATAAAGTTGTAAAAGCAATGGAAGAAAAAGAAACATGTATTTGCGTTATTTCTAAATCAGGCGGAACTGTTGAACCATTAATGGCTTATTCAATTTTAAAAGAAAAATTAATTGAAAAATACGGCGAAGCTGAAGCAGATAAGAGAATATATGTTGTAACAGATGCAGTAAAAGGTACTTTAAGACCCGAAGTTGAAGCAAAAGGATACAAATCTTTTGTTATTCCTGATAACGTAGGGGGAAGATATTCAGTTCTTACACCTGTAGGATTACTTCCAATCGCTGCAGCAGGTGCAGATATTGATGCATTATTAAAAGGTGCTAAAGATATGGAAGAAGATGAAGGCTGGAAAGATGAACTTTTAAAATATGCTATTTCAAGAGTTGAACTTTTAAACAGTGGAAAAGTTATTGAAGTATTTGAATATTTTGAAGATACTTTAAGATATTTCGGAGAATGGATAAAACAATTATTTGGTGAAAGTGAAGGAAAAGAAGGAAAAGGTGCTTATCCTGCATGCTTATGCTTCTCAAGAGACCTTCATTCAATAGGTCAATTCTTACAACAAGGTAATCCTATTGTATATGAAACAGTAATTAGAATAGATGAACCAAACTTAAACTTTACTATTCCTGAAATAGCAGGAGATCCATATGCAGGAAAAACTTTAGAAGATATTAACAGATGTGCTGAAGGTGGGGTTATTTTAGCTCATGAAAAAGCTGGAGTTCCAATTAATACTATTTCAATAGAAAAACTTGATGAATACAATCTTGGACAAATGATTTACTTCTTTGAAATGACATGTGGTATTGCTGCTTCAATGCAAGGTGTTAATCCATTCGATCAACCAGGGGTTGAAGGATATAAGAGTGAAATGAGAAAATTAATAAATGAATTATAAAAAATATGAGGTGGCGCACAAATGTCAAAAACTTTATTAACAAACGATGAACAGTATTTATTTGCAGAAGGAACATATTTAAGAGCATTTGATAAGTTAGGCGCTCATCCTGCTGAAATAGACGGAAAAGAAGGATTTAATTTTGGAATTTGGGTTCCGGATGTAAAAAGCGTAAGAGTTGCAGGTTCTTTTAATGACTGGAACACAGAAGATTTCTTTTTACATGATGACGGAAATGGTGTTTTTTCTGGATTTATCGAAGGAATAAAAGAAGGCGAGCTTTATAAATTTATAATTGAAACAAAAGAAGGCGAGCTGATATATAAAGCAGATCCATATGCTTTTTACTCTGAAGTAAAACCGGCAACGGCTTCTGTTACAACTGATATTGAGGGATATGATTGGAAAGATAAACGATGGATGAATTCAAGATTAAAACACAATCATACAACAAAACCTCTTAATATCTATGAAGTACATCTTGGTTCTTGGAGATGTCACGAAGATGGAAGCTATTATACTTATGATGAAATGTCAAAAGAGCTTGTAGATTATGTAAAAGAGATGGGATATACACATGTTGAAATAATGCCTGTGATGGAACATCCTTTTGACGGTTCTTGGGGCTATCAAATAACTGGTTATTTTGCTCCGACTTCAAGATACGGTACTCCTAAAGAGTTTATGCATCTTGTTGAAAGTTTCCATAAAGCCGGTATAGGTGTAATAATAGACTGGGTTCCGGGACATTTTTGTAAAGATGCTCATGGACTTGGCGCATTAAACGGAGATAAAGTATATGAATCAAAAGAACATGCACAATGGGGTACATATAATTTTGATTTCTCAAAAGGAGAAGTAAGAAGTTTTCTTATTTCAAATGCACTATATTGGATTGAAAAATATCATGTTGACGGAATAAGAGTTGATGGTGTAAGTAGTATTTTATATATGAATTTTGGTATAGATGATGAATCACAAAAGAAATATAATCCTGATGGGACGGAAGGTGACTTAGATGCCATTGATTTTGTTCAAAATATGAATAAAACAATAGGAACAATGTATCCTGATGTAATGCTAATAGCAGAAGAAAGTACGGCATGGCCTCTTGTTACAAGACCTCCTGAAGTTGGGGGACTTGGTTTCCATTATAAGTGGGATATGGGCTGGATGAATGATACATTAAATTATTTTAGAACTGATTTTCCATTTAAACCTTGGAATCACAATTTGATTACTTTTTCAATGATGTATACATATAATGAAAACTTTATTCTTCCCCTTTCTCATGATGAAGTCGTTCATGGTAAGGCTTCAATAATTGGGAAAATGCCGGGAGATTATTGGAGACAATTTGCGGGACTTAGAGTTCTTGCATTATATCAAATGACACATCCGGGCGGAAAACTTAATTTTATGGGAAGTGAATTTGGTCAATTTATAGAATGGAGATATTATGAACAACTTGAGTGGTTCTTAATTGACGAATATGACACGCATAAAAAACAACTTCATTATATAAAAACATTAAATGATTTTTATTTGAAAACAAAATCATTATGGGTTAAAGATTCTTCTTGGGAAGGTTATACATGGATTGATGCAGATGATAATGAACGCTCAATTATATCTTTTATAAGACATGGAAACAGACCTATAGATGATTTAATAGTTATAATAAACTTTACTCCTGAAACATATAATAATTTTATGGTTGGAGTTCCAAAAGCCGGAGATTATGTTGAAGTATTTAATTCCGACAATGAAGAATTTGGCGGTTCAGGAGTTGTTAATAAAAGACGTGTTAAATCGAAGAAAAAAGAATGTAATGGAATGGAAAATTCTATAAAAATAAAACTTCCTCCAATCGGCGGTGTGGTATTAAAAAGAGCAACTGCAAAAAAAGCTGCGAAAAAAACAAAGACCATAACTAAAAGCAAAAAAACAGCGAAAGCTGAGAAAACAACAAAATCAAAATAGAGAGAGAGACAATTAAATAATGGCGGTTTTTAACAAAGGTAAAAAAAATATCGAACAAGAAAATAATCAGAATAATAAAATTTTTAAAGATAAAGAAGATTTTAAAGAAAGATATTTAAGTATTTTTAAAAAAGAATTAGGTGCAAGTTTTGAAGAATCAAACAGTATTGACAGGTACAATATGCTTGCAACTTTAATCCAAAAACAATCTAATGAAATTGGTAATGATTGTAAAAATGGTTATAGAAACAAAACACAAAAAAGACTATATTATTTTTCAATGGAATTCTTAATCGGAAAATTACTAAAAAATTATTTGATTAATTTTGGAGTTGAAGATATTGTAAAAGAAGGTTTAAAGGATTTGGGAGAGGATCTTGACAGTTTATGTGAAAATGAAAGAGATCCCGGACTTGGAAATGGTGGACTTGGAAGACTTGCTGCTTGCTTTGTAGATTCTCTTGCAAGTATGGGATATGCAGGTTACGGAATGGGAATAAGGTACGGATATGGACTTTTTAAACAAGTAATAAAAGACGGAAAACAAGTTGAATTACCTGATAACTGGTTGGAAAACGGTTTTCCTTTTGAAGCCAGAAAAGACAATAAAGCTGTTGTTGTTAAATTTGGCGGAGAAGTAAAAAGAAATTATGAAAATGATAAATTATATTGTACATGGGAAAATACTGAAAATATCGTTGCTGTGCCTTATGATATTCCTATCGTAGGGTATGGCGGAAAAACAGTCAACACTTTAAGACTTTGGAGTGCTGAACCTTATGAACAAAAATTTGATATGAATGCATTTAATAATGGAGATTATGCAGGCGCAATGAAGTTCCGTTCCGATGTAGAAGCAATTACAAGTGTTTTATATCCAAATGATAATGGTTTATCCGGAAAAATATTAAGACTTAAACAAGAATATATGTTTGTTTCTGCGGGTATTGCTGATATTATTTCTACATTTAAAAAATGGCATGGAACGGATTGGAAGACTTTTCCTGATACAGTTGCAATTCATACAAATGATACTCATCCTGCTCTTTGTGCACCTGAACTTATGAGACGTCTTATTGATGAAGAAGGTTTAGAATGGGATGATGCTTGGGATATAACTTGCAAGAGTATCTCATATACAAATCATACAATTCTTCCCGAAGCTTTGGAAAAATGGCCTATTGACATGTTTAGACAATTACTTCCTAGGGTATATGATGTTGTTGAAGAAATTGATAGAAGATATAGAGAAAGTTTTCCTAGAAATATTGAAAATTGGCAAGAGTTACATCAAAATACAGCGATTCTTTGGGGTGGAGAAGTAAGAACAGCAAATCTATCAGTAATTTGCTCTCATACTGTAAATGGTGTTGCGGCACTACACTCTGAAATATTGAAGAAAGATACGTTGAAAGAATTTTATACCTTAAATCCAAGAAAATTCCAAAATAAAACAAACGGAATTTCTCATAGAAGATTTTTAAGGGAAGCAAATCCTTCTTATTCTAAACTTATTACTGATGCTATCGGAGATAAATGGTTGGAAGATGCAAACGAACTTGAAAAACTTCAAAAATATGAAGATGATAGTTCTTTCCTTGAAAAGATGGATGAAAGTAAAAAAGAAAATAAAGAACGCTTGGCAAAATATATTTTGGATACATCAGGTGTTCAAGTTGATACTAATTCAATTTTCGATATACAAGTAAAAAGATTCCATGCATATAAAAGACAGCTTCTTAATGTTTTAAAAATCATTGATTTATATAACCAGCTTAAAGAAAATCCAAATATGGATATTCAACCTACAACATTTATTTTTGCAGGGAAAGCTGCTCAAGGATATGAGTTTGCAAAAGATGTAATCAGACTTGTAAATTCTGTTGCCGATGTTGTAAATAATGATAAAAGTGTATCTGAAAAAATAAAAGTTGCATTTGTTCCAAACTTTTCGGTATCAAACGGACAGCTTATATATCCTGCTGCAAATATTAGTGAACAAATTTCAACAGCGGGAATGGAAGCCTCAGGTACCGGTAATATGAAATTTATGATGAATGGTGCTATTACCCTTGGTACGTTAGATGGAGCAAATGTTGAAATTTGTGAACGTGTCGGAAGAGATAACATAGAAATATTCGGTTTAAAATCCGAAGAAGTTGATAGTTATAAATTAAATCATAATTATTATGTATGGGATGAATACAATAATAATCAAAGAATAAAAAAACTTGTTGATGAGCTTGTTGATGGAACTTTTGGTAAATTATCAGGGAATTTCAACTTGATATATGATACTTTACTTAGAAGCAATGATGAATTCTTTGTGCTTAAAGATTTTGAATCATATATGAACGGATGGAATAATTTACAAAAACTTTATTTAGATAGAAATAAATGGAATAAAATATCTCTTCATAATACTGCAAAATCAGGTTATTTCTCAAGTGACCGTACTATAAAACAATATTGTGAAGAAATATGGAATATAAAAAATAATCTATAAAAGATATAGATAAAAAGGAGTTTAATTAAATATGAGAAAAAACGAATGTATTGCAATGCTTCTTGCAGGAGGTCAAGGTAGCCGTTTAAAAGCCTTAACAAAAAACATTGCCAAACCAGCCGTATCTTTTGGTGGAAAGTATAGAATAATCGACTTTTCATTATCAAACTGCGCGAATTCAAATATTTCAACAGTAGGTGTTTTAACACAGTATAGACCTTTTGCTTTAAATTCATATATAGGTAGCGGAGCTGCATGGGATTTGAATGGAAGAGAAGGCGGAGCTTTCATTCTTCCACCTTATGAAACTCAAACAGGTGGAGCTTGGTATGCTGGAACTGCAGATGCTATATACAGAAATATAGAATTCATAAACCAATATGATGCAGATTATGTATTAATCCTTTCAGGGGATCATATTTACCGTATGGATTATGAAGATATGTTAAATACTCACAAGAAAAATGAAGCTGATTTAACCGTTTCTGTTAAGCCAGTTGAATGGGAAGAAGCTTCAAGATTTGGTATTTTAACTGCTGATGAAGAAAGCAGAATCGTTAAATTTACAGAAAAACCACCAAAACCGGATTCAAATTTAGCATCTATGGGAATATATATTTTCAATAAAGATGTTTTACTTAAAGCTCTTGTTGAAGATGCTGAAGATGAAAATTCAGACCATGACTTTGGTAAAAACATAATACCTAAACTTCTTTCAGAAGGTAAGAGATTATATACATATGAATTTGATGGTTATTGGAAAGATGTTGGAACTGTTGAAAGTTATCATGAAACAGGTATGGGACTTCTTGAAGAAAAACCTGAATTTATATTGGATGATCCTACTGCTCCTATTATGAGTAATACTAATATATATTCTTCTCAAGTAATTGGTCCTAATGCTGATATTCAACAATCATTGGTTGCAAACGGATGTCACATAAAAGGAACATGCGAACACTCTATTATCAGTGTAGGATGTACAGTTGAAGAAGGTGCATATGTGAAAGATTCAATATTATTACCTGGTGTTACAATTGAAAAAGAAGCTAAAGTATTTAATGCAGTTGTAGGAGAAAATTCAGTTGTAAAACAAAATATTGTTTTCGGTAGTGATGAAGAAGGTGCTGAAATTCAATTGATAGGTAATGATGAAATTTATAGTGGTGGAGGAGCAGAATAATGAAAAATTTAGTAGGTATTATAACAGCAAATTATGGAACACCGGACTTAAATATTTTAACAAATAAAAGGACAATGGCTTCACTTCCTTATTCAGGCAGATATCGTTTGATTGATTTCCCTCTTTCAAATATGGTTAATTCAGGAATTAATACAATAGGACTTATACAACCAGCAAGATATCGTTCTATTATTGACCATGTTGGAAGCGGAAAAGAATGGGATTTGGATAAAAAAAGAGGAGGACTTCATATTCTTCCTGGAACATCTTATGGTATAGGTGTCGGAAATGAAAAATTTGTTATAAGAGATTTTAGAATTAATGATGTGTTCTTTAAACGTTCACCTTCCCCATATATAGTAATTTCTTCAGCAAGTATTATAAATAACATTGATTATACACAGTTATATAAAGCTCACGTTGAAAGCGGAGCCGATATAACAATGGCTTATAAAGTAATTTCAAGTGATAATGAAAATATACTAAAAATAGAAGAAGCCGGCGGAAAAGTTATAGATGTAGTTAAAGGTGTTAAAAAAGGCGATAAAGCATTTATTGAATGCTTTATAATTAACAGAGCAACACTATTAAATATTTTTGAATGGTTCAATGAAATTGACTATTTAGATTTATTTGAAGCATTAAAAGGTTCTTATAATAAATTAAATGTAAAAACCTTTGAATATGTTGGATATTCAAGATGTATTTTCGATGTTGATTCTTATTTTGAAGGAAATATGGATTTACTTAAAGAAGGAATTGCAGAAGAATTATTCAAATCAAATTCAAGAATTCTTACAAAAGTTCAAGACTCTGCACCTACAAAATACGAAAGAGGCTGTCATGTAAGAAATAGTGTTGTACCGGCAGGTTGTAAAATAGCAGGTACTGTTGAAAACAGTGTTATTTTCCGTAATGTAATAATAGAAAAAGGTGCTGTTGTAAAAAATAGTATTATAATGCAAAATTGTGTAATTAAATCCGGAGCACAGATAGAATATGCTATAATAGATAAAGGAAATATTATCGGAGAAGGTTTAATGATTAAAGGAACCAGTGATGATATTTTCATTAAAGAAAAAAATGAATAGGATATAAGGTAATGGTGAAAAGAAAATTAAATGTATTATTTGCAGCTTCTGAGGCTTATCCGTTTATGAAAACGGGTGGCCTTGGAGATGTTGCTGGATCTTTGCCTAAAGCATTACAAAACGATGGGGTTGAGGTTCGTGTTATTATTCCAAAATACAGAGATATTCCACAGGAATATAAAGATCAAATGGAACATGTTTGTGATTTTTATATGCCTCTTGGCTGGAGAAACGTATTTTGCGGAATAGAAAAATTAACATATCAGGGAGTAATTTATTATTTTGTTGATAATGAATACTATTTTAACAGAGGCGGAGCATATGGCTATTTTGATGACGGTGAAAGAATTGCATTCTTCTCAAAAGCAATAGTTGAATGTTTACAGTATTTACCTGATTTTAATTGTGATGTTCTACATTGCAATGACTGGCATACTGCTTTAGCACCTGTATTCCTTCGTGAATTTTATAACGGCGTTGGAAATTATGATAACGTAAAAACTGTATTTACTGTTCATAATTTAAAATTCCAAGGACAAATGTCTGATATGGTTCTTGGAGATATTTTAGGTCTTGATAAAAGCAAACCTGCATCGGAACAATTAAGAAGTGATGCTCAGTCAATTAACTTCTTAAAAGGTGCTTTATGTTACAGTGATATTTTAACAACTGTTAGTGAAACATATGCCGGTGAAATACAAAGTGATTTCTTCGGCGAAAACATGCAGGATATTTTTAGAAGAAGAAATAATGTACTATATGGTATAGTAAATGGAATTGATGTTGACTTCTTTAATCCTGAAACATCAACAAATATTGTTGCAAATTATTCTGCGGACAATTTAGAAGGAAAGAAAAAATGCAAAGAAGAACTTCAAAAAGAATTAGGACTTGAAGTTAATGCTGATGTTCCTTTGATTGTTATGATTGGAAGATTAACGCAGCAAAAAGGTCTTGATTTGATTCAAAGAATATTAGACGAATTAATGCAGCAAGCAGTTCAGTTTGCCGTTCTAGGTACCGGTGATTACGAATATGAAGAAATGTTTAAAGGTTTCTCTTATAAGTATCCGGGAAAAGTAAGCGCTAATATAAGATTTAGTGAACCTTTAAGTCATAGACTATATTCAGGCGGTGATATGCTTCTAATGCCTTCATTGTTTGAACCATGCGGACTTTCTCAAATGATAGCAATGCATTTTGGTACTCTTCCTATCGTTAGAGAAACAGGGGGCTTAAGAGATACCGTAAAACCATATAATATGTATACGGGTGAAGGAACAGGTTTTAGTTTCGCAAATTATAATGCTCATGAAATGTTGTTTACAATAAAATCTGCAATAGATTTATATTATAACAATAAAGATGCATGGAAAAAAATGCAGGAAACTGCAATGAAAACAGACTTTAGCTGGAATGTTGCTGCTGATAAATATAAAAAATTATATGAACAGCTTCATCCTGAAGTAGAGCCATATGTGGTTGAAAAAAAGGAAGAAGAAAAAGCAGTTGAAGAAGAAAAACCGGTTGAAAGTTTAGATAAGCAGGAAGAAACGGTTAAACCTGAAGAAGAAGTGAAGGAAGCAGTTAAGGAAAAAGTAAAAGAAGAAAAAGTTGTAGAAAATAAAGAAAATGATGTAAAAGAAGATGTAGTTTTAAAAGCTGATGTAAAAGAAGAAAAAGCAGAAGTTAAAAAAGAAGAAAAAACAGAAAAAGAAGAAGTTAAAAAAGAAGAAAAAACTGTAAAAGAAGATAAAAAGAATATTTCTTCAACAACAAAAACCGCTAAAAAACAAACAAGCACAGCAAAGAAAACTGCTTCAAAACCTGCAAACAAAACAACAAGTAAAACTGCAGGAAAAACCAGGAAAACAGCTGCAAAAAAGACAACTTCTTCAAGAAAGACAGTAAAAAAAGATAGTGATACTACAGCTAAGGCTAAAACTACCGCAAATAAAACTGTAAAAAAAGAAGACAGTAAAACTGCAAGTAAGGTAAATACAACTGAAAAAGACAATAATAAAAAATAGCAAAAGGGAAAATGAAATATGAGAGCATATCATAATTCTAGAAACGAAATTTATAGAAAACCCTTCGGTGCCATCTGCATAGGTGGCACTGTTTCTGTTTGTTTAGACATATTTGAGGAAGAAAATGCACAAGTTAAATTAAGGGTATGGATAGACAAAAAGGGTGAAAGTATTTTTCAAATGCAAGAAGAAAAAATAGATGATTATGTAAGACATAGTTTCAATTTAAAATGTAATGAAGCGTGTATAATATGGTATAGTTTCATCATTGAAAAACAAGACGGAAACAAAGTTTATTATGGAGCAAAACAAGGAAGAACAGGAGGAGAAGGTGCATTATATTCTTATGAACCTCCTTCATTTCAAATTACAGTTTATAAAGAAAGAAAAGTTCCAAGCTGGTATAAAAACTCTGTGGTTTATCAAATTTTTCCTGATAGATTTAATAGGGGAAAAGATTTTGAAAAAAGAGTTAAAAACTTAGAAAAGAAAAGAAAAGGCCCTGAAAGAAAACTTGTATATAGTTGGAATGATAAACCTAAATATGATAAAGATGAACAAGGAAGAATTAAAAGCTGGGAGTTTTATGGTGGAACATTACAAGGTATTGTAGAAAAGCTTGATTATTTAAAGAATTTAGGAATTACGTCAATATATTTGAATCCTATATTTTCTGCTGCAAGCAACCATAGGTATGATACTGCAGATTATAATCAAATTGATGAGCTTCTTGGTGATGAGGAAGATTTTAAATATTTATGTAAAGAGGCAGAAAAGAAAGGTATTTCCATTATTTTAGACGGGGTATTTAATCATACAGGATGTGATAGTATATATTTCAATAAATATGGAAATTATGATGAAAAAGGTGCATTCCAAGGAAAAGAATCTAAGTATTATGACTGGTTTAATTTTAAAGAAGACGGTACTTATGATTGTTGGTGGGGTGTGGATGATTTACCAAATGTGAATGAAAGCTGTGAAAGTTATCAAGAATTTATATATAAAAATGAAGACAGCATAATAAAAAAATGGTTACAATTAGGAGCAAAAGGCTGGAGACTCGATGTTGCAGATGAACTTCCCGATGAATTTATAAAAGGAATAAAAAATGCCGTAATTGCAAAAAAAGGTAATGATGGGGTACTTATGGGTGAAGTTTGGGAAGATGCAAGCAATAAAATAAGTTATGGAGAACTTAGAAAATACTTTCAAGGTGAAGAACTTGATTGTGTTATGAATTATGTGTTTAGAGATGGTATTGAGAACTTTATTTTAGGTAAAATCTCTGCTTATGATTTGGCAGAAAGTTTAATGAGTTTATATGAAAATTATCCAAAAGAGAATTTTTATTCCTCTTTAAACTTGCTTGGAAGTCACGATAGAATGCGTATAATGACACTTCTTGGAGACGCTGTTGATGAAAATACATTAAGTGAAGATGAAAAAAGAGAATATAGATTAAATGATCATCAAAGAGGTATAGCAAAAGGAAGATTATGGCTTGCTGTTTTAACACAAATGTTGATGCCTGGAGTTCCATGTATCTATTATGGAGATGAAGCAGGGCTTGAGGGATATTCTGATCCATATAACAGAGCTTCATTCCCATGGGAAAATATAGATATGGATAACCTTTCTATTTATAGAAATGCAATATCTCTTAGAAAAATTTATCCTGTGTTTATAAAAGGGGATTTTGATCCTGTAGCATTCAATGATGACGTCTTTGGATTTTATAGAAAAAATGATAAATCAAAAGCCCTTTTATTAATTAACAGAAGTTTATCAAATGTTTATGATATTAAAATCAAAGAAGATTGGAAAGCTAATGATATTGTAACAGGTGCTGATATGATTAAAGATGAACAAGGATATTATAATGTAACAATATATCCTTTAGGTTCGTCCGTAATTCATTTTAGAAATGACAATGCACTTTGCGTAGAAATGGAAAGAGGAAGCGGAGTATTATGTCATATAACTTCAATACCAGGAGGAAAATTAGGTAAACCGGCAAAAGATTTTGTTGATTTTCTTGCAAGAGCAAAACAAAAATATTGGCAAATACTACCTGTTAATCCAACAGATGCCTTTGGTTCACCATATTCCGGACAATCAGCATTTGCAGGAAATATTAATTTAACGGGTTATTCAATTTCAGAGCTTAAAAATAAATATAAACATTTTAATAAAAAAGATAGTGATTTTATTAATTTCAAAAAAGAAAATGATTATTGGCTTGATGCTTATGCGATGTATATGGCAATAAAGGATGTTGAAGGAAATTATGAAAATCATAAAAAATATTCTATAGAGTTATATAAAAATAAAAAGCTAGGAAAAAGAGCTGATTTTTACAAGTTTACTCAATTTGTTTTTGAACAAATGTGGCAGGATTTGCACAGTTATGCAAATGAAAAAGGAATAAAAATAATAGGTGATATGCCTATGTATGTTTCTGCTTCATCTTGTGATGTTTGGGCAGATCCAGAATATTTTACTGTAAATGAAAATGGAGAAATTGAAAAAGAAGCAGGAGTTCCGCCTGATTATTTTTCTAAAGAAGGTCAGCTTTGGGGTAATCCATTATATAACTGGGATAAAATAAAGGAAGATAATTATTCTTGGTGGTTAAAAAGACTAAAAAGAGCAATTTCACTTTATGATTTTACAAGATTAGATCATTTTAGAGGATTTGAGGCTTATTGGTCTGTTCCAAAAGGGGGAAAGGCTATAAAAGGTGAATGGATACTTGGTGTTGGAACTGAGGTATTTGAAAAGGCTTATGAAGAATTTGGAGCATTACCGTTTATTGCTGAAGATCTTGGAACGATTACTCCTGGAGTAAGGGCTTTACTTGAAAAAACAGGTTTCCCTGGAGCAGATGTTATTCAGTTTTATGATAAAGATCCAGAAAATTATGTTCCGCCTTTAAATAAAATAGCTTATAGTGGAACACACGATAATCAAACTCTTAGGGGATGGTGTATAGCCAGGTATTTTGGCGGTAAAGAAAATGATGAAAATAAAAAATATATTGATGAAAAGATAGAAATATTAAAAGATAAATTATATTCTTGCCGAAGCAATATTGTTATAATGCCTCTTCAAGATGTGTTAGATTTAGGTGATGAATCGAGAATGAATAAACCCGGAACAGTTGATGAAAACTGGAAATGGCAGGCTTTAAAAGAACAATTAGAAGGTTATGATGAGAAGTTAAGAAATTTAACAGAAAAAAATAACAGATAAAAAAATACCCATATGGGTATTTTTTATATTAATATTAATTTTGCAGCCCCACAAATTCCGGCATCGTTACCTAAACTTGCAAGTTCAAACTTTATATTTCTATTTGCAAAATATGCTTTTTTGTCAAAATATTTCTTTACATATTCTATTATAACATTTCCCGCTTTTGATACGCCTCCGCCTATTAAAATAATTTCAGGGTCAATTATTACTGCAATATTTGCAATTGCGTATCCTAAGTATTTACCAAACTCTTCAATAACTTCTTTTGCTATTTCATCGCCATCTTTTAAGGCATCAAAAACATCTTTTGAAGTTATGTCATCTTTATTAAGAATACTTTTTATATTTGTTTTTTCTAACTTATTTTTAGCTAAATTTACAATTCCTCTTGCGGAAGCATATTGTTCAAGACAACCTTGACCTCTACAACCACAGTGTTTATCTTCGTTGTAATTAACTTTCAAATGTCCGATTTCACCGCCTGCACCATTTGAACCAATAAGAGGTTTACCGTTTATTATTATTCCTCCTCCGACACCGGTGCCTAAAGTTATCATTATCAAGTTATTATAATTTTTACCTGAACCTAACCACATCTCACCTAAAGTTGCCATGTTTGCATCGTTTCCTGTCTTTATTTTAAATCCTGTTAGTTCATGTAATTCTTTGATAACTTCTTTATACTCCCAATTAAGATTTGCTGAACCTCTTACAATACCTTCTTCTTTTATTGGAGCGGGAACCCCAACTCCTGCGCCTAAAATATCTTTTTTATTTATTTGTTTTTCATTAATTTTATCTAAAAGAGATTTTGAAATATCAGGTAAAATATATTTACCTCCTTCTTGTTTACGTGTTGGAATTTCCCATTTATCAACTATCGTTCCATTATCTTGAAATAAACCTATTTTTACGGTTGTTCCGCCTATATCTACACCAAAGCAGTAATTCATTTTTTCTCCTATCTAAATATTATTTTCAATTATATATTTTAGTCCAAATGCCATTACTTTAGAGTCTTTTATTTCACCATTTAAAATCATATTTTTTAATTCTTTTTTTGAAACTTTTACTATATTTATAAATTCATCTTCATCTAAATCTTGTTTTTCCTTAACTTCTAAATCGTCACAAATAAAATAATAAATAACCTCATCAGAATATCCGCTTGCAGGATAAGTTTCGCCAAAAGGTTTTATATTTTTTGCTATATATCCTGTTTCTTCTCGAAGTTCTCTTAACGCAGCTTCTTTTATGTCTTCTCCTTTTTCAAGTTTTCCTCCCGGAAACTCAAGAGTTTCTGATTTTACAGCTTGTCTGTATTGTTTTATTAAAATTATTTCTCCTTCTTTTGTTATGGGAATGATTGAAACAGCACCATTAGTTTTTATTATCTGTCTTTTAGCGGTTTCGTTATTTGGAAGTAAAACTTCTTCTTGAGCTATATCAAACACCATGCCTTTAAACACTATATCAGTTGAAATTGTTTTTTCTTTTAAATCCATTTTATTCTCCTTTACTTTTAAATTATACTATAAAAATAGTAATTTATAAGAAGAAAATTAATAATAAAAAAGGTAAAAAGCTTAATTTAAGCTTTTTACCTTAGATGTTTTTATAAAGAAAAATCCTCCAATAACAAACATTACAGCAAGAATTCCAACTCCTGTATTAATGTTTCCACTTATTTGGCTTACCAAAGATACCAAGAATGTTCCAAGTATTGAAGCACCTTTTCCGCAAATATCATATATTCCAAAATATTCACCTGATTTATTTTTTGGAATTATTGATGCAAAATATGAACGTGAAAGAGATTGAATTCCTCCTTGGAATGCTCCTACGCAAATTGCAAGTATCCAAAATTGATATTGAAGTTTCATAGTCATTCCATATAAAACTATGAAGAAGTATGCTGTTATACATACTAATATTAATTTAAACACATCTGTTTTTGTGCTTAATTTCCCAAAAAACAAAGCAGTAGGGAATGCGACAATTTGTGTTACAAGTAAAGCTAGTAATAAACCTTCGGATTTTAAACCAAGAGCGGTACCATATGCAGTTGCCATATCTATTATTGTATATACACCGTCTATATAGAAGAAAAAGGCTATTAAGAAAAACAGTACTTTTTTATTTTTCTTTAGCTCGTTAAATATTTTAGATAACCTTATAAAACTTTCTTTTAATGGGTGATGTGTTGGTTCAACATAATTTTTTTGTTTGTATTTTCTCCATAAAGGCATTGCAAATAGAATCCACCAAACAGCAGTGATTAGAAATGCCAAAAACATAGCAACTTGTATTGATAAACCGATTTTATCATAGAATAAAACTACTACAAGAGATAAAATAAATGGAATACAACTTCCAATATATCCCCAAGCATATCCACTTGCTGAAACTCTATTCATTTTTTCCGGGGCTGTAACATCGGTAAGCATTGAATCATAGAATACCAAGTTTATAGAGTATGCTGATTTTGCAAATACAAATAATAATAAAAACCATATCCATGATTGAATTATTCCAAGAAGAACACATCCAACTGATCCAATTAACAATGATACAGAAAAAAGTTTCTTTTTCCATCCCGGAAAATCTGATATTGTTCCAAAAAATGGAGCAAGCAAAGCAACTATTATTGTTGATATTGTTGTTGCATATCCCCAGTATGCAAGGTAGTTTACTTCTGAGATACCTTGCGAGCTTGCAAGTTGGTTAAAATATATAGGCATTATTGTTGTAACGAGCATTGTAAATGCAGAGTTTCCAACATCATATAAAACCCATTTCTTTTCTATTTCATTAAATTTCGATTTCATACTTTTTCTCTTCCTCCAATGATAATACTAAAATGTCCTGCCAATTTTCGTTTGGTCCAAAAGTTTTGTCAAATGATTTTGATAAAGAAGTATTATTATATAATTTATCAATTAAAATATTTGTGTTTTCTATACACTTATTTATTGAATTATTCATTATCTTTTCGAGTCTTAAATTACTGTCAAGGCAAAGTTTTATTGGTTCTTTTTGCATTCTTAATTTATTTTTGCTTTTATATTGTCCGCTTATATAAAGAACGAAAGAAACAAGTTCTCTTTGCCATAAATGTGCACCAAGTAAAAAACTATCGTAAAAAGATATTGAATTTATAGAATGAAAAATTTCATCTGGAGTTATACCTTTATAGAATGCTGAAATTATTTTACTGTTTTCTTTATTAATATTTATCCAATTTAATCTTTGTTTTTTCTTTGGATCGATATTATTCTTTTTCATTAAATATCTCTCAAATTCCCATTCTATGTCATAATGAGTTACTTTACTTGTATATATTTTGTTTTCAATATATCCATGAGCATTGCTATCAAAAGTAAAATGACATAAAAATCCTAGTAAATAAGATAAATATTTATTAAAATTTTCTTCTTCTATGGAATGTAGAGTATCTATTGCACTGTTAAAAAATATACTTCCTTTTTCATCGTGCATATCATTTCCAAATTTTGTAACATTATTTGATTTTAAAGGTTTGTAATAAAATAATATATCAGGTCCTTGTAAACCTATATTAAATAAATCTTTGTTTTCAATTACTATATTTTTTATTTCTTTTGGATATTTGTCTAAAACTTTTTGTCCAAATATGTAGTGAGCTGTAATTCCAGGCAAAATTAAAACCTCCAAATGCTATATTTAATACTTTATCATAAACTAAAAATTGATTGTATATAAACTGAAAAAAATATTGATATTTTTCAAAAATTTTACATTTGAAAAAGATAAAATGTAAATATATGTTATATTATATAATAAATATTAAATTAATAAAATAATTTTAGGAGAATAAAATGGGTATATTACAAGGATTAAAAATTTTAGATTTTACAACACTTCTTCCCGGACCTTATGCAACACTACTTCTTGCGGATATGGGTGCAGAAGTATTAAAAATAAGCAGTAAAGATAGATTTGATTTGGTAACTCATTGGCCTCCGATTATTGAAGATTCAGATATTACTGCTTCTGCAGCATGGCTTGGAAGAAATAAAAAAAGTATATACTTAAATTTAAAAAAAGAAAAATCAATTGAAGCTGTAAAAAAATTAATAATGGAATATGATATTATTATTGAACAGTTTAGACCTGGTGTAATGAAAAAACTTGGACTGGATTATGATACTTTAAGTAAAATTAATCCGAAACTTATCTACTGTTCTTTAACCGGATATGGTCAAAGTGGTGAGTTAAAAGATAGAGCAGGTCATGACATAAATTATTTATCAAGAAGTGGTTTAATGGCTTCTTCAGGCAGGAAAAAATCAGGACCATCTCTTTACAATATGCAAGTTGCGGACCTTGCGTCGGGTTCTATGAATAGTGTTGTTTCAATTTTAGCGGCAGCTTATAATCGAGAAAAAAGAGGGATTGGAGAATATATAGATATATCAATGCTTGATGGTATGATACCTTTTAATACGATGGACGGAATTTCGTTCTTAACTTCAAATATAGCGCCTAAAAGAGAAAGTCAAGTATTAAACGGCGGAGGTATATATGATTTTTACGAAACAAAAGACGGAGAATATATTAGTGTAGCAGCATTAGAACCGAAATTTTTCTATAACTTATGTATGGCTTTGGGATATGAAGATTGGGCTGATGGTAAAATTTTAAAAACAGATACAAAACTTGTAAAAGAAACATTAAAAGAAAAATTTAAAGAAAAGACAAAAGAAGAATGGAGTATATTTTTTAAAGATGTTGATGCATGTGTTGAACCTGTAATGTCTTTAAATGAAACAAAAGAAGATAAACATCTAAATCAAAGACAGATGTTTGTTGAAACTAAACTTCCTCATAAAAAAGAGATAAAAGTAAAACAGGTTGGGTGTCCAATTAAGTTTTTAAATAGTCCTGTTGAATATGAATATGCAGGATATCCTGAAGGATATCATACTAAAGATGTTTTAAATTATTTGGGATATAGTGATGAAGATATTGAGGATATGATTTAAAAAGATATTGCTTTTGCAGTATCTTTTTTTTATTTTATAAAAAATTTACAAACCTTTTACCGAAAAGGAAAGGTAACAATATTTTACATTATGATAAAATTTAAAATATTATATAAAAAGGAGACTAATGTTTTGGAATATCCTCAAATAGAAAAGTATGAATATAAAAGTCCAAGTTATGAACTAAAGAAAAGAGAAAATATTAATAAAAATATTGAAAAGCATTTAAATATAAGAAGATTTGTCTTATCTGATGATAATAAATGTTTTAAATCTATAAAAGATAGTAAAGATGAAATATCTTTAATTTTTACAGGTGATTTATTATGTTTAGAAAACATGATTGAAAAATATTCTAAAAAAGATGGTGGATATGATTTTTCATTATGTTTTAAATATGTTAAACCTATTTTTGAAAAAGCAGATTTTGTTTGCGGAAATTTAGAAACCGTAATATCGCAAACAGCTCCTTACAGAGGTGAAATATTAACACATGAAGGACCATATTATTGCAATGCCCCATATGAATATTTAGAGGCTCTTTCTTTATGTGGTTTTGATATGCTTACAACTGCAAATAATCATACTATTGATGCAGGTGTAAGGGGAATTGTAGATACAATTAACAATATAAAAGATATTGGTATTATTCAAACAGGTACATTTTTAAAGAAAGAAGATAAATTTGTAATTGTTGATATATGCGGTATAAAAGTTGGTTTTACAGCCTTTTCAACTTCTTATAATAAAATGCAGCTTAACTTAAACAGACAAGGCAGAATAAACTTACTTAATACTTATACTCAAAATAGAGCTCAAAGTGTATTTGATAAAATGAAAGAAAGAGGAGCAGAGGTAACAGTATGTTTTCCTCATTGGGGAAAAGAATATACTTCTGAAATTACACAAAGACAATATTCAATGGCTGAAAACTTATCTAATATAGGCTATGACTTTATTGTAGGTTCTCATGCACATGTTATTCAAAAGTTTGAAAAAATAAATGATAAACCTGTACTTTTCTCTTTGGGAAATTTAATTTCTCATTTAAATACTTTTGCTGATTCAAATTTTTCAGAGTACACACTTCTTTATAATTTAAAATTACGAAAAGAAAATGGACAAATAAAATCAAAAATTGAATTTATTCCATGTAAAATTGTAAAAAATTATAAAGGAATTCCATTTACTGTATTACCTATTGTAGAATCTTTGGGGCTTACGGAGGAAAAAGTTCCAATGCTTAAAAATACATATGAAGATGTAAGTAAACTTCTTGAAAATAACGAAATAATATTAAATACAAATATAGAAGTTTCTTCAAATTCAATAGATGATTTAAGAAAAAATGAAGATAAAGATATAAATGAAGTACTTAATATTTTAAAAGACAAAAAGAAAACTATAAGTAAAAACAGATCAGTAAAAATAAATATTCCTGAACTAAAAGAAAATGATAATTTTAATTATTATAAGAAAGAAAAAGAAGGAATATATGAAATATATGACGATTATGCTGTTCTTCATTCTTTTTTAAGTATGAGCAGTGTAGTTAAGCTAAGTGAAAATGTAGATGGTAAAACTGTATATTATGTAAACAATGATCTAGAAAAAAATGATAGTACAAGACTAGTTTATTTGGGAAAACAAACAAAGATAATAGGAAAAGAAGCTTTTAAAAATTTTACAAACTTAGAAAGTGTAAGATTTTTTGATGAAGTAACAAAGATAGAAGAAAACGCATTTGAAAATTGTATAAAAATGAGTGGCTTATGGCTTCCGGAGTCATTAAAATGTATTGAAAAAAATGCATTTTTAAATTGTGAAAATTTATTAAGTATTAAGATACCACCATCAGTTACAAGTATAGATAAAGATGCTTTTGTTGGATGTAATAATTTAACAATATATTGCGAAAAAGGAAGTTATGCAGATAAATTTGCAAATGAAAATAGAATATGTGTTAAATATATGCCTTTAATAACTAAAAAGGATAATAATATAAGTTTAAATAAAGAAATAGTAGGAACAATGAATGGACCTAATGATAAACATCCAGCTACTATTATTTCAACATGTTATATTTTGGGAACACCTCTTCCATATTATGCAAAATGTAAAAATCAACCTTCAAAATATATAAAATATAGAGCTTTTGATGGAACACTTGAAAGTATAGTTAAATTACTTGGAAGTAAAATGCCTGAAATTGATAAAGAGGAACTTAAAAAGAAATATAAGTCTTTTAAGAGAAAATATAAATCACAGAAAAATTTAAAATATAACAATGTAAATCTTACAGTATATTTTTGTGATTGGTTATTATATTGTAGCCAAAGAGGATTTACTCATAATTGTTATTTTGATTATGAACTTTATAATAAAGAGCCTGATATAAGAGATACATTTTTAAATGAAGGATACAGAAAGAGAGTTCACAAAGCTTGCAATAAAAAAGAATATAGAAAAATATTCTTGGATAAAGCATTGTTTAACGAAACTTTTAAAAAGTATGTAAAAAGAGATTGGCTTGATGTAAGCTGTTGTTCTTTTGATGAATTTAATACTTTTATAAAAAAACATGAAGAATTTTTTGCAAAGCCTGTAAGAGGAACTGGTGGAGCAGGTGCAAGAGTTATAAAAACAAATGATGATACAGCTCAAAATTTATTTGAACTTTGTAAAGAAGAAGGTTTGATAATTGAGGAAATAATTAAACAAAATAGGGAAATAGCAAAGTTTAATGAAAGTACATTAAATACTGTTAGAGTTTATACTTTAGTATGTGCCGATAATACAGCAAAAGTAATGGGTGCAGTTGCAAGATTCGGAAGAGCCGGAAATGTTATAGATAACTTTCATGGTGGTGGAGTTGCTGCAACAATAGATGTTGAAAGTGGAAAAGTTAATCAAGCAATAAATAGAGCCCATATAAGAACAGATATACATCCAGATTCTAAAGAAAAGATTTTAGGGTTTAAATATCCTTACTGGGATAAGTTAAAAGAAGCAGTATGTGATGCTGCATTGAAAGTGCCCGAAATGAGACATATTGGTTGGGATGTATGTATTACGGAAAATGGAGATATTGAATTTGTAGAGGGAAATGGTAAACCTAATTTCGATGTATTACAATCTCCAGACCAAATTGGGAAAAAACATATTTATGAAGATAAAATAAGAGAAATTGAAAATATAGAAGGAATAAATCCTATTGTTTATGACAAGATAATGATAAATACAAAAAATATGGAGATAGGATTTATCAGAATGCTTCCAAGGAGATTAAAAAGGAAAATAAAGAGATTAATAAATAGATAAAATAAAAAATATCCTTAACATTATGTTAAGGATATTTTATTTAAAAAATTAAAGTAAAACCTTTATTTCTATTATGTAAATTAAATGTATAAATTAATATTTTTAATATTTTTATTGATATAATTAGTCTAAATTTCTAAGAGGGGAACAATGGTAATTGTAATAAAGTTAGGAAAGAAATTTATCAATATAGTTTATTATTTTATAAAAAAATTTAACCCTATAAAAGAAAATAAAGTTTTATTTTTAAGCAGGCAGTCTAATACTTTAAGTTTGGATTTTTTACTATTACAAAATGAGCTTATTAATATGACATCAAATAGAATTGAAATAAAATACATATGTAACAGATTAGATGATAATAAAAAAGGAATAATTAAATTTATTATAGATTCCTTTAAAAGTATGTATCATCTTGCAACAAGTAAAGTTTGTGTATTAGATTCTTATTGGCCTATTGTTTCTATTTGTAAGCATAAAAAAGAATTAACAATAATACAAATGTGGCATTCAATCGGGAAAATAAAAAAGTCAGGTCATCAAACTATTGGTAAACCTTCAGGAAGAAGTGAAGAAATCTCTAATCTTTTATGTATGCATCAAAATTACGACATAATTATTTCATCGGCAGAATCCTGGAATCCATTTTATCTTCAATCTTTTAATACCAGTTTAGATAAACTTTATAACATAGGTCTTCCAAGAATAGATTATCTATTGAGAACAAATGAATTTAATAAAGAAAGAATTTTAGATGAATATCCTTTTTTAAAAGAAAAGAAAGTAATTTTATATGCGCCTACTTTTAGAAGAAATATTATTCCCAAATGGGAAGAGCTTTTAGATTATATAGATTTTGATAAATATTTTTTAATTGTTAAAAGTCATCCAAATCAAAAAATAAATACAGATAATCCAAATATTTTAACTTGTCCTGAATTTAGTGCAGTAAGACTTCTTTCTGTTTGTGAATATTTAATTACTGATTATTCTGCTATTGCGGTAGAAGCAGCAATTTTAAATAAAAAAACTTACTATTATCTTTATGATTATGATGAATATTTATTAAAAAACGGAGTTAATGTTGACCCATTTTATTCAATGCCGGGATGTGCTTTTAAAAATGCAAAAGATTTGATTATGGACTTAGAAGCAGGTAATTATAATCAAAATTCTCTTGATAATTATAGAGAAAAATATTTACCAAAAGAACTTGGAACTTCTACTGCAAAACTTGCACAGTTAGTTTTAGATAAGTTGTCATAGAAAAGAGAGGAATTATGTTTGAACTTGCAAAGAAAATTTTAAAAAAAATAAAATTATTTGTTATATATTTCAGAAGAATTATATTTGTAAAAAATCATTTTAAATGTCCTTTTTATAAAAAAATAAGAGCAAATCTTACCAGAGGTTTTTTAGCAGATCAATGGATGTTATATGATTTAGATCACAATGATAAAAACGAATATTTATCTGAATTTGATTGGTATAGGTCAAGATATATAAATGAACCTTTTGATTTTATGTTTAATAATAAAATTGTAGCAAACGAAGTGTTGAAACAATATATTAAAGTTCCTGAAATTTATATGATAAAAAATAAAGGTATTTTATCTATTTTTGATGATAGTGAAGTGGACTATGACTATGCATTAAGACTTCTTAAAGAGCATAAAAAGTTATTTATAAAACCTTATGGAGCAGGAAAAGGAAAAGATGTTAATATTTTAACTTATGATAATGAAAAAATTTATGTAGATAAAAATGAATTAAGTGAGAAACAGTTTGTTTCTTTTTTGTTTAAAAGGGATAATTGGATAATCGTGGAATGTATAAGTCAACATGAGTATGCAAATAAAATATATGATAAAACAGTAAATACCATTAGATTAATTACGTTAAGAGATATTCATACCAAGAAAATAAAAATCTTCTTTGCCGTACAGAGAATAGGAACAAAGAAGACAATACCTGTAGATAATGGAAGCAGAGGAGGACTTGTTTCAAAAATTAATTTAGAAACAGGAGAATTATCTGAAGCAAGATGTCTTCATAACTTAAATGTATATAAGGTTCATCCTGATTCTAAGGCTCCTATAGAAGGAGTTAAAATTCCTAATTGGCAAGAGTTAAAGAAAGAAATTTTAGAACTTGCAAATAAGATTCCATATATGCACTTTATAGCTTGGGATATTTTATTAACTAATGAAGGAATATGTATTATTGAAGCAAATACATCCTCAGGCGTAAATATTATACAGCTTTGGGGAGGGCAGAGAAATAACGAACTTGGAGATTTTTACAGATATCATAATGTAATAAAATAGAGGTGATATATGAAGTATATAATAATGGCTGATGGGAAAGGAAAAAGATGGCATAATTACAAAAATATTCCTAAGCATTTTATAGAAGTAAATGGTGAAAAGATTATAGAAAGAACTGTAAGATTATTAAATGAATTTGATAAAGACAGTGAGGTAATAATAACTTCTCATGATGAAAGATATGAAATAAAAGGTTCAAAAAGATATGAACCTAAACATAACATTTTAGAAATTGATAGATTTACAAGTGAACTTATAGAAGATAATATATGTTTTTTATATGGAGATACATATTATTCTGATAAGGCAATAGAAAAAATTATAAAAATAAATACTGATGATTTATTGTTTTTTGGTAATGGTAAATCTATTGTTGCAATTAAGATAAAAGATTCAAATGTGTTTACTAAGCATGTTGAGAATGTAAGGAAATTATATTTAGAAGGTAAAATTGAAAAGTGTATAGGCTGGCAGGTGTATCAATCATTTCAAGGACTTTCTTTTGATGAAAAAGAAATAAAGGATAAATATGTTTATATTCAGGACGATACACAAGATTTTAATTCACCAAAGGATTATGAAAAGAATAAGGGGGTACTTATATAATGTCCTTTAATGACATAAAGAAATACGGATTAAATATTTTAGCTTTTCCAAATACTTCAAAAGGTTTTACAGGGGCAGAAGCAAGAAAATGGATAAGAGGAGTATATAGAAGTTATTTAAAAGATAAAGATTATTCTTTTAGAGAGACAAGATGGGCAGTAAAAAGGGGCTTTTTACCTGAACAGGTGAAAAGTTTAAATATAAACGAAGAAAATTATAAAGATATTATTTCAGCAAAGGATTATGCTTTTTTAAGACCAATTAATGGAATATATGGTAAGTGGATATCAGATAAGGTAACAATTTATAATATTTTTAAACCATTTAGGGATAGAATGCCAAAATGTTTTTATCATATTACAAACAGATATAAAGATAAACTTATTATTCCTCTTAATGTAAATAAAAATGATACATGGAAAGATGTAATTAATACGATAAAAGAAGAAAAAAAGGTTAGGTTATATATCTCAAACAGACATCAAAGTGATTTTATTGAATGGGAAAATAATAGTTTTTATATTAATGAAAAAGAAGTAAAAGAAAAAGAATTAATTGATTACATTTCAAAAATTAATAAAAGTGTTATTATTACCGAAGATTTAATTCAAAGAAAAG
>NZ_SPHL01000022.1 GCF_005844425.1 Anaerofustis stercorihominis
ATATAATGTTAAAGTTCATAAGAAAAGAGATAGTTTAAACTATCTCTTTTGTTTTTATAAAACGTAAATAATATATTATTCCAACAACCATTGGAATAATAGGGGAGATGAATTCTGCAATATATATTCCTATGAAAGATAAATTAAATATTTCTATTAATATTATGCTTAAGGAAACTCGTATTATAACTGCTTGAAGAATTGAGTTTAGCATTGCCGTAAAGGAATCTGATACTCCTGTCATAAATGAATCCATAATATACATTACTGCATAGGATATAAAATTTATTGAACAGCATATTCTTAAATATTTTACTCCTTCACTTATAACCTTTATATCAGTTGTGAATATGCCTATAATTTTATAAGCATATATTTGGAAAATCATAATAAGTATAAAACAACTTAATATTGCATAAATTATAGAAAGATGAATTGTTTTTTTTATGTTATTAATGTTTCTTGCTCCATAATAATAAGATATTAAATTTATTACAGCTTGACCTATTGCCCAGCATGGTAAGGCAGCAAAAGTATTTATCTTTAGTCCTATTCCTGCTGCTGATGCTATTGTTGTTCCATATCCATTTAATATTTTTGTAATTATTAAATACGAAATATTTAAAATAGTCATTTGTACTGCACAAGGTAATCCGATTTTTATTATATTTATCACGTAATATTTTTTCATATACATATGTTTATATCTTATTTTTAATAATAGTTTTTTTCTTAAATATATATAAGAACAAAAGAAAGATATTCCTTGTGAAATTACTGTCGCAAAAGCTGCTCCTTTTACTTCTAAATTTAATTTATAAATAAATATATAATCTAAAAATATATTTACTAAGGTTGAAAGTATCACAAAAAATAAACAACTTAAAGAATCTTCATATCCTTTAAGAATTGAATAGACTGCATTATATCCAAAAGTAAAAATAATTCCAAAGGAAATTATTTTTATATAATTATTTGCATAATTTAATGCACTTAAAGGTACATTCATAAACTCAAAAATGTTTTATGCGATAATAAGATGATTATAGTAAGCATAAAAGATATAATTACGGAAAGTGAAAACAACGTAGCTATGGTATGTTTTATATTTTCTTTATTATGTTCCCCGTTAAATTTTGAAATCATAACGCTGGCACCTGTTGTTATTCCCATGCAAACAGAATTTATTATGAATGAAATCATTATTGCACTACTAAGTGCCGTTATAGCATTTTTACCCACAATATTTCCTACAAAAGCAATATCAACAACTGAGTAAAGCTGTTGTAATATATTAATAAAAATAATGGTAAAGCAAGTTTAATTAATTTATTATTTATTTTATATTCTTTTTTCATGTTATTCTCCTTATCTTGATATATAAATAAAAGACCTAAGATAAAACATTATCCTAAGCCTTTAAATTTGTATTAAAATAAGAATTTCATAATATTAAAACATGAAATAGGATTTTTATTTTAAAAATCTTTTATTTTTGGCTTCGTATAATGTTTTATCAAAACTTAATTTATACGAAGCATAGATTATGCAAAGTTTCATTTTTATCTCCTTTAAGGATACTAATGATTCATTATATAGTCTGCCGTATCTTTATCAATTACAAGAGTATTAATATATTTACCTTTTAAAGCTGCAAGAATTGCTTCGTGTTTATCTTCTCCTCCTGTAATACATACGACGTTTTTACTTCTTTTTATTGCATCTATATCAATAGACATTACTCTATTATTAAAATCGCAGTCTATTTTATTCCCGTCTTTGTCAAAATAGTTTAAGCAAATATTTCCTACTGCGCCTTTTTCTTTTAATTCGTTGTAGTCTTTTGGGTTTAAAAACTGTTCTTTTAGAGAAGAGGTTGAACTTGCCATTAAACCAACACTGCCAAGAATTATATCGCAGTAATTAAATAGGTTGAATAATTTTTTTAAACTTTCTTCTTGCATTAAAGTTTGTTTTGTTTCTTTTTTTGAAACAAATGTAGGTGCAAACATATAGTATGCTTTTGCATCTATTTTTTCTGCAAAGTTTTTTGTTATGTCATTTGTTAGGCGTGTATCTCCAAGATTGTTAAGACTTCCAACCAATTGAAGCGCTTTAATATTTTTGTATTTACCTTTTAATGCAGGAAAATAATTTACTGTATTGTATATTGTTCTTCCCCATGATATACCTATTGTTAAATTATCTTCAAGTAAATCAGTTACCAGCTCTACTCCGGCTCTACCAAGCGAATGGAATATATCTTCGTCTTCTTGAGGCTGTGCAACCATTACTCTTTTTAGTGAGAACTTCTTTTCTATTTCTGATTCAAGATTAATAAGATATTCTTCATATCCTTTAATGTTGATGTCAACAATTCCAAGTTCTCTGCTTTTTTTAAGAAGTCTGTTTACTCTTTGTCTAGACATGTGTAATCTTTGTGCAATTTCACTTTGGGTTAATTCTTGTTTATAATAGTAATATGCTATCTTTGTAAGGATTTTTTCTTCAACTGCCATAACCAACCTCCATAACAAATGTTATTTTTCTAAATTATATCATAATATTGAGCAAATGTGTTAAATTATTTTTAAAAAAAGTTAAAATTGGTACAAATTATAGTTGAAATTTCAATTGTAATGCTTTACAATGTGTTTAAAGAGAAAGTCATTTGTTACTTTTGTAAACAAATGCTCGTTTAAGAAAATTTTTTCTAACAGCATTAAAAAATAGGAGGATTAAAAATGATGACGTTTGAAGAAAGAAAAAAAGACAAAAACGAAATGCTAAAAGTCTTAAAAACAATGCTTACTTCTAGACATTTTGAACTAAAAGTAAACGAAATGTTTATGGCTGGATTGATTCACGGTACAACTCACCTTGGAGTTGGTGAAGAAGCTTGTCATGCAGGAATTAGTTTAGGTCTTAAGGAAGATGACTGGATTGTTCCTACACATAGAGGACACGGACATTGTCTTGCTAAAGGTGCAACTCCTTATAATATGTTTTGTGAACTTTTTGCAAATTATGAAGGTGGTTGTAAAGGACTTGGCGGTTCAATGCATTATATTGATTTAGAACATTGTAACCTTGGAAGTTCTGCAATCGTAGGTGCAGGTGTTCCAACAGCCGTAGGTGTTGCATTTGCACTTAAAAAACAAGGAAAGAAAAATTGTGTTGCCGCATTCTTTGGTGACGGTGCTTCAAATCAAGGAATGGTGCTTGAAGGAATGAACCTTGCAAGTATTTGGGATGTACCTGTTTTACTTTGCTGTGAAAACAATAGATACGGAATGTCTACACCAGCAAAATTCACAGTACCGGTTGAAGATATTGCAGTTAGAGGAGAAGGCTTTAACATAAAATCTAAAGTAGTTGACGGAATGGACGTACTTGCCGTTATGGAAGCTGTTATGGAAGCCAGTGAATATTGCAGAGAAGAATGTAAACCTTATCTATTAGAATTTAAAACATATAGATACCTTGGACATTCAAAATCAGACCAAAGAAAATACAGAACAAAAGACGAAGAAGAAGATATGAAGAAAAATCATGATGCTATCGAAAGACAAAAAAATTATATGATAGAACAAGGCATGATTACACAAGAAGAATTTGAAGAATTAAATAAAAAGATAGAAAAAGAAATTGAAGATGCTGCTGAAAAAGCAAAGAAAGTGGACAAAATCATCTCTGTTGATGAAGCGATGAGTTATGTTTATGCTGAGTAGGAGGAAATAAAATGGGAAAAATATCTTATTTACAAGCAATAAAAGACGCAATGAGCGAAGAAATGCGTAGAGATGAAAATGTGTATTTCTTAGGTGAAGATATAGGTTTATATGGTGGTTGCTTCGGAGTAAGCAGAGGAATGTTTGATGAATTTGGAAAAGAAAGAGTAATTGATACTCCAATTTCCGAAACAGGTTTTACATATGCAGCTTTTGGTATGGCAATGTTTGGACTTAGACCTATTGTAGAAATTATGTTTGGTGACTTTGTTTCATTAGCTGTTGAACCTATCGTAAACGGTGCTGCCAAATATAGATTTATGACAGGTGGTCAAGTAAAAGCTCCATTGGTTCTTAGAACTCCATTTGGTTCTGGAACAGGTGCTGCTGCACAACATTCACAATGTCTTGAAGCTTTATTCTTAAATACACCTGGACTTAAAGTTGTTATGCCTGCAACTCCTTATGATGCAAAAGGCTTATTAAAATCAGCAATTAGAGATGATAATCCTGTATGCTTCTTTGAAAATAAACTTTTATATAGAACAAACGGTGAAGTTCCTGAAGAAGAATATACTATCGAACTTGGCAAAGCTGATATTAAAAAAGAAGGTAGCGATATAACACTTGTTGCATGGTCAAGAACTTTACTTTTCTGTTTGGAAGCGGCAGAAAAATTAGCTGAAGAAGGAATAAACTGTGAAGTTGTGGATGTTAGAACACTAAGACCATTAGATACAGAAACAATAATTAATTCTGTTTGCAAAACAGGAAAAGCGTTGGTAGTTTACGAAGCTCCAAAATTCGGAGGTTTTGGTGGAGAAATAGTTTCAACAATAAACGAAAGTGAAGCTTTCTATCATTTGGATGCTCCTGTTGAAAGACTTGGTGGAATGGAAATTCCTGTACCTTACAATCCAATTATAGAAAAACAAATTGTTCCTTCTGTTGATGATATTGTAGCAAAAGTAAAAGAAATGATGTAAAGGAGGGTGGTAATATGAGTAAAATATTAGCAACTCCTGCTGCCAGAGTTTATGCAAAAGAGAAAAATATTGATCTTGCAAATGTGGTTGGCAGTGGCAAATATGGTGCAATCGTATTAAAAGATTTGGAAAATGTTCTTCCTGTTATGAGAGAAAAGGGAGTTAAGATTACCCCGGTTGCAAAGAATGTTATGAATTATTACGATGTTGACGTTAAAGATGTAGCTTATTCTAATAATAAAATAACGAAAAATGATGTAATGAGTGCCGTTGGTTTGGAAAAAGAAGAAAAAACAGCATTGGAAAACGCTACTGTTGTTAATGCTCCTATTCTTGAAGATAAAGTTATTCCATATAAAGGAATGAGAAAAGCAATCGGAGATAACATGATGACATCAATGTTAAATGCTCCTCAAGTATCTCATTTTGCAGATATAGATACAACGGAATTTATGAATATATTTGAAAAAACCAAAGCTGTATTTAAAGAAAAATATAATAAAAAACTTACCGTTACTGATTTATTAATGAAAGCTGTTTGTATGACTTTACAAAGATGTCCTAAAGTAAATGCAAACTTTGACGGAAAAGAAATTCATAGAAGAAGTACAGTAAATATAGGTTTGGCTGTTGCTCAAGAAGATGGGCTTGTAGTTCCTGTTTTCAATGGTGTTGAAAACAAAAATATCTTTGATATTTGTGACGAAAGAAGCGAAATTGTACCTCAAGCAAGAGCAAATAAATTAAGCGGTAAATATTATAGAGGTGCGACTTTTACAATCAGTAATACAGGTAGAAGTGTAAATAATTTCTTTACACCAATAATCAATCCTGGTGAAGTTGCAATTCTTGGGGTAGGAAGAACTTCTCAAATGCCTGCTGTTGTTGACGGAGAAATTGTTGTAAGAACATTTACAGGATTTAGTATAACAATAGATCATAGGGTATTGGACGGTATGGATGCTGTTGGTTTCTTAAATACTTTAAATGAAGTTTTAAGCAATCCTATAGGTATAATAATTTAATCAGGAGAATGTTTTAATATGGGAAAATATATGTTAATGCCAAAACTTGACATGTCTATGGAAGAAGGTCAAATTCTAAAATGGATGTGTAAAGTAGGAGATAAGATAAAAAGAGGCGATATAGTCGTAGAAGTTGAAACGGGCAAGGTTGCTTTGGAAGTTGATAATCCAACAGCTGATGGGACAGTTCTTGCTTTATATGTTGAAGAAGGAGAGGATGTAAAAGTAAATACTCCTATAATGTATATTGGAGAAGATGGCGAAGTTCCTCCTACAAAAGAAGAAGCCATGGGTAAAGATGAAGAAGTAAAAGAAGAATCAAATTCTTCCGGTGATGTTTCAATGGATGATTTTGACGGTAAATTTATGTTAATGCCAAAACTTGATATGTCTATGGAAGAAGGAGAAATTCTAAAATGGATGTGTAAAGTAGGGGATGATATAAAACGAGGCGATATAGTTGTAGAAGTTGAAACGGGTAAGGTTGCTTTGGAAGTTGATAATCCAACAGCTGACGGAACAGTTCTTGCTTTATATGTTGAAGAAGGAGATAATGTAAAAGTAAATGAACCTATAATGTTTATAGGTAAAAAAGGTTCAACTCCTCCAACAAAAGAACAAGCTCAAATGCTTACAAACCCAGATAAAAAAGTTGAATCAAAACCTAAAAAACAAGAAAAAGAATATGATTATGATTTAGCTGTTATCGGGGCAGGTCCTGGAGGATATGTTTGTGCTATAAGAGCTGCTCAACTTGGAGCAAAAGTAGTTATATTTGAAAAAGAAAATATAGGTGGGGTATGTTTAAATAAAGGATGTATTCCTACAAAATCATATGTAAAAAATGCAGAAGTTTTAAGAGAAATAAAACATGCTGATGAAATGGGTATTGAAATTGATTCCTTCAATGTAAACTGGTCTAAAGTTTTAGATAGAAAAAATAAAGTTGTATCAAAACTTACAGGCGGTGTAAAAGGTTTATTAAAACGTCATAAAGTTGATGTTGTTATGGGCGAAGCAGTAATCAATACAAACCATGAAATCTTGGTAGGTAATGATTCATACAGCGTAGATAATATTGTTGTAGCTTGTGGTAGTGAATCTGTTATGATTCCTATTGAAACTGATAACAGTGTTGAAATTTTCGATTCTGAAAAAATACTTAACTTAGATAAGTTACCAAAAGACTTGGTAATTATCGGTGGTGGTGTTATCGGTGTTGAATTAGCCGGTGTAATGAATGAATTTGGTGTTAAAGTAACAATAGTTGAAATGCTTGACAGCATTCTTGCAATGGCAGATGATGATGTTATTAACGTAGTTGACAAAGAACTTAGAAACCACGGTATAGATATTATAACAGGAAAAGGTGCAACCAAGATAGAAGGCGGTAATGTAGTATTATCTGATGGTACTAAAGTTAAAGCTGACTGTGTACTTATGTCTGTTGGTAGAAAACCTGTTAAAGTTGCAAGTAATGTAAATATTGTTGTAAGTGCTAAAGGATTTATTGAAATTGACAATAAATTAAAAACAAGTATTGACAATATTTATGCTATCGGTGATGTTACAGGTAAAGTTATGCTTGCTCATACCGCAAGCAGACAAGGTATTGTTGTTGCAGAAGATTTATTCGGAGAAGGTGAAGAAGTTGATTACAGCATGATTCCTTCTTGCGTATTTACAATACCTGAAGTTGCTTGGATTGGTTTAAATGAAAAACAAGCAAAAGAACTTGGTATTCCATATAAAACAAGCAAGATGCCTTTCGCAGGAGTTGGAAAAGCACTTGCAATGAATGATACAACCGGATTTGTAAAAGTTATTACAGATGAACGCTTTGATGAAATAATCGGTGTTCATATTGTAGGACTTAATGCTTCAGATATAGTTGCACAAGGTGCAATTGCAATGGATCTTGAAGCTACAAGTGAAGAAATTGCCAATATTACTTTTGCTCATCCTACTTTATCAGAAGGTTTTATGGAAGCATGTGAAGGTATTAAAGGTAAAATGATACATGGATAAGTATTAATTAAAGAGCTTGATAAATTCAAGCTCTTTTTTTATTGTCTTATAACAAAATTTTATTCAAGTTCATATAATGTAATGTATAATCAGGAGAATATTTATATGATAAAATTAACTAATGTAAAAATAGGGCAGACAAAAAAAGTAAAAAAAATATGTGCAAATAAAGATGATAAAAGAAGATTTTTAGACTTAGGACTTATAAACGGAACAAAAATAAAACCTATATTTAAAAGTCCTTTAAATGATCCTGTTGCATATGAAATAAGAGGAAGTATTATAGCCCTTAGAAAAGAAGACAGTGATAAAATTTATGTATATTGATTATTTGTAACCAAAAACCTCTTTATGCATATTCTATTATTAGGAAGCATAAAGAGGTGATTTTATGGGGCTAACTTTAGGTTCAACAGGTTCTAAGTTATTAAAAAAAGATGTATTTGAAAGAGTTGTCGGATGTGATTTTACCATAGGTCTTTGTGGAAATCCCAATGTTGGTAAGTCTACAGTATTTAATGCTTTGACAGGTATGCATCAACATACAGGGAATTGGACTGGTAAAACAGTAAGCAATGCTATAGGAGAATATAAGTATAAGAATAAAAGCTTTCTTTTGGTAGATATTCCCGGAACTTATTCTTTAATGTCAAATTCGAAAGAAGAAGAAATAGCGAGAGATTATATTTGTTTTGGTAAAGCTGATTTAATGGTGGTTGTTGTAGATGCAACTTGTCTTGAAAGAAATTTAAATTTAGTTTATCAAGTTATGGAAATAACAAATAATGTTATTGTATGTGTGAATTTACTTGATGAAGCAAAGAAAAAAGGAATAAATATTAATTTAAAACTTTTAAGTGAGTATCTTGGTGTGCCGGTTGTAGGAGTAAGTGCTAAATATAAAAAGACTTTATTTGATTTAACAGAAGAAATTTATCGTATTTGTGTAGATGAAATAAAAATAACACCAAGTAATATTAAATATGACATAAAAATAGAAAATGCAATAGAGCATATATCTTCTGTCCTAGAGGGATATGATTTAAAAAATACATATATCAAAAGGTGGATATCATTAAAGCTTATTGAAGATAATAAAAAAATTTTAAATTCAATTGAAGAATATTTGGAAATTGATTTAAAAAATAATGCTAAGCTTAAAGAAGTAATTGATTATGAAAAAAATAGATTAAATGAATGTTTATCATATAATTTTACTGAAATGATTATGCAAACTATACTTAAAAATAACGAATTTTTATGTTCTAAAGTAATCCGTTTTAATAACAGAAATTATAACGAGCGAGACCGAACGATCGATAAAATTCTAACTTCAAAATTATTTGGAATACCTATAATGCTGGGTTTCCTTTGTTTGATTTTCTGGATTACAATATATGGAGCAAACTATCCGTCGGAAATACTTTCTAAGTTTTTTTCTTTTATAGGAATTAAACTATATGATTTGTTTAATTATATGAATATTCCTGTATTTTTTAAGGGCATGTTGTTAGATGGTATGTATAATACATTAACCTGGGTTATAAGTGTAATGTTACCGCCTATGGCAATTTTTTTTCCATTGTTTACGATTATGGAAGACCTTGGCTATCTTCCAAGAATTGCATTTAATTTGGATAGATGTTTTAAATGTGTATGTGCATCCGGCAAGCAGGCTTTGACAATGTGTATGGGATTTGGCTGTAACGCAGCCGGAGTTGTTGGATGTAGGATTATAAATTCTACAAGGGAGAGACTTATAGCTATTATTACAAATGTATTTGTTCCTTGTAATGGACGTTTTCCTTTTTTAATTACGGTTGCAACAGTATTTATAGGTGGTGTTGGTTTAAATTTTAAAAAATCAATATTATGTACTTTAACGGTTTTACTTGTTGTATTACTGGGTGTTTTTATGACTTTTGTTGTTTCAAAATTTTTATCGGTTACTTTTTTAAAAGGAGCACTTTCAACTTTGGCTTTGGAACTTCCATCTTTTAGAAAACCAAAAGTAACAGGCATAATAATAAGGTCCATATTTGATAGAACTTTATATGTTTTATATAGGGCTATAATTTTTGCTGCCCCTGCGGGAATAGTAATATGGCTTATGGCAAATATTACAATAGGAGATATTAGCATTTTAGGTTTTGTAGCAAATTTTTTAGACCCATTTGCAAAGCTTATGGGACTAGATGGTTATATTTTAACAGCTTTTATTCTTGGTATTCCCGCAAATGAAATAGTTCTTCCTATTATTTTAATGTGTTATCTTGGTAATGGAAGTATTGTTGATATAGAAAGTACCATGCAAATAGGAAATATTTTAATTCAAAACGGCTGGACAATATTTACAGCAATAAATGTTATGATATTTATGCTTTTGCATTTCCCTTGCGCCACTACTTTAATGACAATAAAAGCTGAAACAAAAAGTATAAAATATACTGTTTTATCTTTTTTAATTCCAACTTTTTTAGGGGTTATGTTATGTATGTTTACAAATTTAATATTTAATTTGTTTTTTATATAATAATATTATTTATTTTCAATTTTATAATATTTTAAAACTTTTTTTAGTACATTATTGTATTCACCACTAAGAAAAGAAAAAACATTTTGTATATTTATATTTTCTTCTTTTAGTGGTGAAATTTCTTTGTAAATCAAATTATAATAAATTTTTATCTTCTTTGATAATCTTTTTTTATCTCTCTTTTTATTTTCAAATAATAAAAGATTCTCAAGTCCAATTATATTGCTTAAATATTTTACAACATTAAAACGAATACCATTTAATTTTTTTTCATTCATATTTTTTATCTTCCTTTACAAAATTTTTAATACGAAAGTATATATAACTATTTACCATAAATATAGTAAATAAAGGTAGTAAATTATTGATAAAAAAATTAAAATGTGGTACTATTTTTGTATATAAAAGAGTTTTTAATCTAATTATATAATTATTAGATAGGAGATATTATAATGTGTAAAATAAATAAAACAGAAGCAAGTTGTGTTAGTGAATATACAGTTCCTGCAGATATAAAAGTAATTGAAGAAAAAGCTTTTAAAGACTGTAATAACTTAAAAAAAGTTATTATTTCTGAAGGTGTAACTGTTATAGGGAACAGAGCATTTGATAAATGTAAAAATTTGGAAGAAGTTGTACTTCCATCTACTCTTAAAATAATAGGAAACAATGCATTTAAAGAATGTTCAAGTTTAAAGAAAATAATTTTTCCTGAAGGACTTGAAAAAATAGGTAATATTGCTTTTTATATGTGTGAATCTTTGGAAGAAGTTGTAATTCCAAGAAGTATGAAAAGTATTGGATACTACGTATTTTACGGTTGCTCAGGACTAAGAAGCGTAACAATTCCGGATACAGTGGAAAATATTGATTTATTTGCTTTCCATGGATGTACATCTCTTAAAGAAATTAACTTGCCTAATAGCTTAACAAGCATTGGCGGTTATGCTTTTTCAAATTGTACTGGGCTTAAAACAATTAAATTACCTGAAAGCTTGGAAAGCATAGGTATTTGTGCATTTGACGGATGTTCAAATCTTGAAGAAATTTTCCTTCCAACAAGTCTAAAAAGCATAAGCGATTATGCATTTGATGGAGCAAACGGACTTAAAAGATTATTTATTCCAAAAACAGTTGAAAAAATCGGCGCATATGTTTTTGCAAACTGTTCAAATTTAGAATGTATAAATGTTGATGAAGAAAATGAATATTATTCAAGTGTAAATGGTGTTTTATATAATAAAGATCAAACAACACTTTTATGTTGTCCTGGTGGAAAAGATGAAGTTGATATTCAACCAAATGTAACTGCAATAGGACCAAGAGCTTTCCTAGGTTGTGTAAATCTTGAAAGTATTGATATTTTAGATGGTATTACAAGTATTGGAAATTCTGCTTTTGACGGATGTAAGAGTTTGGAACAAATCAATATTCCTAACAGCGTTGAAAGTATTGGTGCAGGCGCATTTAGCGGTTGTAGACATATTATAGATATGGTTATTCCAGACAGCGTAAAAGAAATTAAGAGAAGCGTATTTAACGGATGTTGGAGACTTGAAAGATTAACACTTCCATTCATTGGTGAAAGTGAAGAAAAAAATACTTATCTTGGATATTTATTTGGGGCAAGTTCTTATTATGAAAATGAAACTGATGTTCCTGCTTCTTTAAAAGAAGTAACAATAACAAGAGGTGGTATTGATGATTATGCATTCTTCTTATGTTCTGATTTAAAACAAGTTAACATTAAAAACGGTGTTACAAGAATAGGCAGACTTGCTTTCCATAAATGCACGGGACTTAAAGATATTTATATTCCTGAAAGTGTTGAAGAAATTGGCATTGAAGTATTCTCAGGATGTAAAAATTTAACAACACTTACTGTTGATGAAGATAATAAGAAATATTCAAGTGAAAGCAATATTTTATTTGATAAAGAAAAAACAACAGTAATTTGTTGTCCATTTGTAAAAGGTGCTGTCGTAATTCCAAGTGGAGTTAAGAAAATAGAAGAAAGAGCATTCAGTTACTGTGATAGAATTTCAAGTTTATCACTTCCAAAAACAGTTGAAGAAATAGGAAGAGAAGCATTCTTTGGATGTAGAAGTTTAATTCAACTTGCAGTTCCAAGCGGTGTTAAAAATATAGGTGATTATACTTTTGCAGGATTTACAGGACTTAAAAGCATAACAATTCCTGAAAGTGTAAAAAGTATTGGTGCATATGCATTTGATGGTTGTACAAATCTTGAATATATTACACTTCCAAGCAGTGTCGAACAACTTGGAGTAGGTGCTTTCAATAACTGTGCAAGTCTTAAAGATTTTATCATTCCAGAAGGTATGAAACATATTTCAGGTTTTGCTTTCTATGATTGTATTAGCTTACAAACAATAAGAATTCCTGATAGTGTTGAATATTTAGGTGAAAGAACATTTGATGGATGCAGCGGACTTACATCTGCAACAATCGGTAAAAATGTTCAAAAAATGGGAAGATATATATTCAACTATTGTAAGAACTTAAACAGTGTAACTATTGAAGGTAGCGATACTGAAATAGGAGAACACGCATTTAAAGCTTGCGATAACCTATACATGTTTGTAAATAAAGGTTCAAAAGCTGAAGCTTATGCTAAAGAAAATGATATTATTTGTATAGCTGAATAATAAATAAATTTAAAAGACACACTTATGTGTGTCTTTTTTTGTATATAATATTTTCATATCATTTAACGGCACTGTAAATCATGAAGTTCATTTCTTTTCTTGCTATAATATTATCTATCATGGAAGGAGGAAAGAGTATGAATTTGATAGATGGATTACAAAATGCAATAAATTACATGGAAGATAATATAACAGAAGATATTGATTATGATAAAATTGCAGAAGTTGCTTGTTCTTCAAGGTTTTATTTTTAAAGAATATTTCAAATTATTTGTGGATATACAATAGGGGAATATATAAGAAATAGAAGGTTATCTTTGGCAGCGGAAGAACTTTATAATAAAAACGTGAAGGTTATAGATGTAGCCTTAAAATACGGCTATAATTCCTGTGAAATTTTTAGCAGAGCTTTTACTAAATTTCATGGAATTAGTCCAAGTCAAGTAAAAAGCGGTAATTCAAATTTAAAATCTTTTTCTAAACTTTCCATAAAAATTGTAATAGAAGGAGGAAAAGACATGAATTACAGAATTGAAAAAACAGGTGAATTTACTATTATTGCCAAAAGAGCAAGGTATGGAGGGGGTAAGAAAATAAGCAATAAAAATATAAAAAAAACTTGGCAGACATATTTTGAAGATGGCACTATTAAAAAATTATGTTCCTACATTAAACCCGATAGTATGTTTAAGGGAGCAATAGTGGGAGTATGTTTTGACGATCCAACAAAGGGAGATTTTGATTATGCAATTGGGACTTTATATAATGGGGGAAAAGTAAATGAAGAATTATCTCTTGAAAATGTTCCAAAAAATACTTGGGCAGTATTTCCTTGTGTAGGGAAAATGCCAGAGGCATTTGAAGAATTGTATAAAAGAATATATACAGAATTTTTCCCTACAAGTAAGTTTCAACCTTACGGAGGAATGTGTATAGAAGTATATTATAGTGATGATATTTTAAGTGAAGATTATAAATGTGAAATATGGATTTCTGTAAAGGAAAAATAAAAGACCTCTTTAGAGGTCTTTATATTTTTTCAGTAAACATTAATTGTTCTCCTGATTCTTCCATTTGTTCGTCTATATGATTTTCCAAATCATTAATAAAGTTTTCAAAATCAGGTAGTTCAGATATTTTTTCTATTCCCGCAAGTCTTAAAAATTCTTTCGTTGTTTTAAAACTCATAGGTTTTCCTATTACGTCTTCTAATCTTCCAGCTTGTTCAACAAGTCCTCTGTCGATTAATAAGTCTAAAGAACTGCTGGATTTAACCCCTCTTACAAGCTCAATATCCAGTCTTGTAACAGGTTGTTTATATGCGACTATTGCAAGTGTTTCTAAAGCTGCTTGTGAGAGGTTTGTAGTATTATAATTTGTAAGAACTTGTTTTACATAATCAAAGTATTCACTTCGTGTTGTTAGTTGATATGTATCATCTGTTCTAACTAACTTTACACCTCTCATGTTATAATCATATTCGCTTTGTAATTTTTTTAGTAAAGATGTTGCATATTTTTCATTAATATTAAGTACTTTTTTTATTGTATCAATATGCACTTTATCTCCTACAGCAAATAAAATACTCTCAATAATATGTAAAAGTTCATTTTCATCTTTGTTTATAAACTCGTTATTATTTGTTTCGCTCATCTTTACTCCTAAATCTTTTCTAATAAAATATCTCCGTATACTTCCGATTGTGTAAGTTTTACGGCATTGATTTTTAACAGTTCTAATGTTGCAAGGAATGTTGCAATAATATATCCTTTTTTATGATTATTTTTAAATAATGATAGAAAACTTATCTTGTTTTCTGTTTCAAGTATTTTAGATATGGTTAAGATAGAATCGTCAACAGAAAAAGTATCTGTTTCTATTGTTTGATGGTCACTTATTTCGTTTACTCTTAATTGATGTTTTACAAGAATATTTCTAAGAGCTTTTGCAAGTAGGGATATATCTATGTCTTTTACAACATATTCATCTTTTATTTCACTGAAATATTCCGGATCTTTTGTAAGGGACTTATTGTAAACTTGTTCGCTTTCTTTTAAGTTTTTAGTAAGCTCTTTAAATGCTTTATATTCAATAAGTCTGTTTACAAGTTCTTCTCTTGGGTCGATTTCTTCATCATTTTCATCTACCTCAACAGGAAGAAGCATTTTTGATTTTATTTCCAGTAATGTAGATGCCATTACAACAAATTCACTGGCAACTTCCATATCTAAATCGTTAAATTTATATATATAATCTAAATATTGTTTTGTTATTTCAACAATTGGAATATCATATATATCTATTTCATTTTTATGTATTAAATGAAGTAGAAGGTCCAGAGGACCTTCAAAACTACTTAAATGTAAAATATTTTCTTTCATAATACTCCTTTAAAGCAGTATATTTAAAAACGGCATCATTAGAGGAGATAATATAATTCCTATTACTCCGGTAATAAGTAAAACTATAAGTATAATATATAAATATCTTTCATACTCATAAAATTTAGCTTCATACTTATAAGGTAGCAAGCTTGCAAGTATTTTCGAACCATCAAGAGGTGGCACAGGAATAAGATTAAATATCATTAAAGATATATTTATTATTACTCCGTATTGTAAGATATAATATAAAGCTAAAATATCAAACATAGGTGCAACAAATTTATATAAAATTGAGAAAATTATGGCTAGTATCAAATTAGATAAAGGTCCTGCTAAACTTACAAGTATCATTCCTAATTTTCTTTTTTTGAAATTCATTGGGTTAATTGGAACTGGTTTTGCCCATCCAAATCCAAAGAATAGTAGAGCAAGAAACCCTAAAATATCTACATGACTTGTTGGGTCCATTGTCATTCTTCCAGAAATCCTTGCAGTAGGATCGCCCATTTTATCCGCTACAAATGCATGTGCAAATTCATGAACACTAAGTGCCAATATAATTGGAATAAGCATATATAACATTTGTATTAAATTTTGACTACTAAATAAATTCATTACATCTCCTTTTTAGTTAGTCCTCAAGCCAGCTTGGAACTACATCGTTTTGAATTAGATTTTCATAAGTATCTCTTTTTACCATTAATTCTGCTTTGTCATCTTTTAAAAGTACAACAGGAGGAGTTTTAAGTCTGTTATAATGACTTGACATTGAATAGTTATATGCTCCTGTGTTTAATACTGCAAGAATATCTCCAGGTGCTGCTTTTGGAAGAAGGATATCTTTAATAAGAGTATCTGTTTCACAGCATTTACCACTTACAGTATAAAGTTCATTTGCTTCTTTGTTGTATTTATTTGCAATAACAGCATGGTAAATTGCATTATATAGAGCCGGTCTTGGGTTATCAGCCATACCACCGTCAACACTTATATATTTTCTTAAATAAGGGATTTCTTTTATTGTTCCTATTGAATATAAAGTTATACCTGCAGGACCGATAATATATCTACCAGGCTCAACTATAATCTTTGGAATTTTTATTCCAAGAATATCGCATTGTTTTCTTATTATTTTGCTGATTGTATGTACATATTCTTCAACATCGAATACAGGGTCATCGTGTAAGTAGTTTATTCCAAATCCACCACCAAGATTTAAAGCTTCAATTTCAACACCCATTTCTTTTATGTTATATACAATTTCAAGCATTGTTGTTGCTGCGATTTCAAAAGGTTTAGGTGAAGAAATATCAGAACCTATATGACAGTGTACCCCTGTTAAGTTTAAGTATTCTTCATCGATAATCATTCTTGCTGCTCTTACAGCCATATTTACAGGTATACCAAATTTTGAATCGATTCTTCCTGTTTGTATATATTCATGTGTATGAGCTTCAACCCCAGGAGAAACTCTGAAATGTACGTTTTGAACCTTTTTAAGTTTCTTTACTATTCTTCCAACCAAACCTATTTCATAAAGGCTGTCGATTGTAATAACACCAACACCTGCTTCAATAGCTTCTTTGATTTCTTCTGCTGATTTATTACTTCCATGGAAACAGATTTTTTTAGGGTCAAGACCTGCTTTTAAGGCTGTATAAATTTCTCCGCCTGAAACAGTATCAAGACAAATTCCTTGTTGTTTTATTATTTTAACCATAGCAATATTTGTAAAAGCTTTTCCGGCATAATTTATATCATAATCAAGTCCGTATTCTTCAAAACTTTCTTTGATTAAATTAATGGCTTCTACAATTTTATTTTCACTTATAACGTAAAGTGGTGTTCCGAATTCTTTTGCAAGCGCCACGGTATCATGACCTGCGAAAATAAAATGTTCATTCATGTCTACTAACTCCTAATTTTAATTATTTTTTCTTTAGCTTAATTACACATTATATCAGATATTTATTTCTTTTTAAATAAATTATATTAATTTTTAGTTAAATAGTATATAATAATTTGTATGAAAAATGATAAATTAATATATTTAAGCGAACAGATTTATTTACTAATGAATAACGATGATTATAAGCCTATGAAATTTAAAGATTTTGCTTATATTTTTTCTCTTCATTCAAAGAATCAAAAAAATCTTTTATCTAATGCGCTAAATCATCTAATCAGCGAAAAAATGATAAAGTATGTTGACGGAAGATATTCTCTTACCAAAAATAAAGTATATGAAGGAATATATGATAGAGGTAAGGGTTTATTTGGTTTTGTCAGTGTTGATGAGCTTGATGAGGATATATTTGTCTTAGGAAGTGATTCAATGGATGCTTTTAGCGGAGATAAAGTAAAAGTAGAAATAATAAAAGAAAAACAAGGAGATAAAAAAAGAGAAGGAAGAATTATCGAAATAACAAGTAAGGTTAAAAGACAAACTGTCGGTACATTCTTTAAAGAAAAAACTTTTGGCTTTGTTGTAAGCGATAATCCTAAATTTACAAATGATATATACATTCCAAAATCAGGAATAAAATATGCAAAAAATAAAGATAAGGTCGTTGTAGAAATAACAGATTTCCCAAAAGATAAAAATTGGGTTGGAAGAATAAAAAAAGTACTAGGACACCAAGGTGATGACGGCATTGAAATAGAATCATTAATATATGAATATGATATCCCAAATGATTTTTCAAAAGATGCAATTAAAGAATCTAAGGAGCTTACTTTTGATAGTCTTGATAAATTTGAAAATAAAAGAAAAGATATAACAAAAGAAAATATTTTTACAATAGATGGTATAACGGCAAAAGATCTTGATGATGCAGTTAGCATTAAAAAAGACGGTAAGGATTATATTTTGTCAGTTCATATTGCAGACGTAAGCAATTATGTAAAAAGAAACAGTGAAATTGATAAAGAAGCATATGAAAGAGGAACAAGTGTATATTTCCCTGATAGAGTTATTCCAATGCTTCCAAAAGCTTTATGTGAAAATTTATGTAGTCTAAATCCAAATGAAAAGAAAAAGGCTTTTAGTGTTGACATTAGGATAAATAATCAAGGTAAACTTATATCATATGAATTCTATAAATCAATTATTATGTCGAAAGCAAGATTTGTTTATGATGAAGTAAACGAGCTTTTTGAAGGAAGTAAAGAATTAAAAGAAGAATATTATATATATAAAGACGATTTGTTTTTAATGAAAGAGCTTTACGAAATTTTAAGACAAAGACGCTTTAAAGAAGGAAATATAGATTTTGATGTTGATGAAAATGAAATAATTGTAAAAGAAGGAACTGTTGAGAATGTTAAAATTAGACATCGAGGTATTGCGGAAAGAATAATAGAACAGTTTATGCTTATAGCAAATACTTCAGCTTGTGAATTCTTTTCATCAATGGGAGTAAATGGTATATACAGAGTCCATGAACATCCGGACAAAGAAAAAATTTCCGATTTTGTTCGTTTTGCAAATGCTCTTGGTTATAAATTGAGACTTCATGACGAACATTATAATAAAGAGTTACAGCAGTTTTTAAAAGAAATAGAAGGGGATAAAAACGAGCAGCTTTTTAAAACCGTTCTTTTAAGATGTATGAAGAAAGCTGTTTATACTACCGATAATAAAGGACATTTTGCCCTTGCAATACAAAACTATACCCATTTTACATCTCCAATAAGAAGATATCCTGACTTGATAGTTCATAGAGTTTTATCTAATATTTTACTTGGTAACATTAATTTGGATAACCTTGAAAAAGAAAGAGAAAAAATGGAGAAAAAAGCAAATCATCTTTCAAAAGCTGAAAGAATAAGCGAAGAAATAGAAAGAGAAGCAGATAAAATTTTTATTTGTGAATATATGGATAGATTTATAGATGAAGAGTTTAAAGGAAGAATTTCCGGTTTCAGTCAAAAAGGTATGTATGTAAAATTAGAAAACGGTGTAGAAGGCGTTATATATTTTAATAATTTAAAGGACGATTATTATATATATGACGAAGAACATTATTCTCTAATCGGAAGAGAATTTGGCAAAAAATATATGATGGGTGAAGAAATTAACATTAAAGTAATTGGCGTATCTAAATTGAAAAGAGAAGTAGAATTTTGTATAATATAAGATAAATGTTTTTAAAGAGAGAGTAGTTATGGAAGAAAAAATGAGAATAAACAAATATCTTGCAAGTTGTAATGTTGCATCCAGAAGAAAATGCGAAGAAATTATTTCAAGCGGAAAAGTTACATTAAATGGAAAAGTGGTAAAAGAACTTGCAACGATGGTTGATGTGAAAAAAGATAAAGTAAAAGTATTTGGAAAGCCTGTAGAACTTGATAACAGCAAAGTATACTATATGTTAAATAAACCTGCAGGTGTAATAAGTGCCAGCAAAAGCAAATATGGAGAAGAAACAGTTGTTGATATTATAGGGAAAAAAGAGCATAGATTATTCCCTGTGGGAAGACTTGATAAGGATACTACAGGTCTTATTATTCTAACAAATGACGGAGATTTTGCATATAAGCTTACTCATCCAAAATATGAAAAAGAAAAGACATATGAAGCTTTGGTAAAAGGTCATATTGATTCTAAAGGATTAGAAAGGCTTAAAAAAGGTGTTGTAATAGACGGTAAAAAAACATCAAAAGCGAAAGTAAGACTTATTAAAATGGCTGGTAACAACTCTTTAATAGAAATAACCATAATTGAAGGAAGAAAAAGACAAGTAAAGAAAATGTGTGAAAGAGTAGGGCACAAAGTACTAAAATTAAAGAGAACCATGGAAAACGGACTTGGGCTTGGAGATTTACAAGAAGGAGAATACAGAAAGCTTACTAAAAATGAAGTAAATAGGCTTTTAAGATAATATGAATTTATTTGATAATGTTACGGATATAACAAATTTTATAATAAACAGTAAAGTTAAAATAGGAGATACCGTACTTGACCTTACAATGGGGAATGGAAACGATACTTTATATCTTGCAAAAAAGGTATCACAAAAAGGTAAAGTATATTCTTTCGACATTCAAAATGAAGCAGTGGAAAATACGAGTAAACTTCTTAGAGAAAATAATATAAAAAATGCGGTTCTAATAAAAGATAACCATAAAAACGTATTACATTATGTTAAGGAAAAGGTTGATTTTGGGGTTTATAATCTTGGGTATTTGCCAGGTTATGATAAACATATTGTTACCAAAAGCGAAAGCACTGTTGAAAGTTTAAAAAATGTCATAACACTTTTAAATATAAAAGGAATTATATGTATATGTGCTTATGTTGGTCATGAAGGCGGATATGAAGAATATTTAAAAGTTAAAGAATATTGTATAAATCTACCTAAAAGAAACTTTAATGTATTACTTCTTGAACATATAAACAGGAGTGAGAATGCTCCTAGAATGATAATAATAGAAAAAATAAAATAGTGGAGATAATATGAAAAAATATTTAATAATAACTTACGGATGTCAAATGAATGAAAACGACAGTGAAAAAATGAGCGGGATGCTTGATAATCTTGGATATATACAAACAGATAAAGAAGAAGATGCCAATCTTATTATCATGAATACATGTAGTGTAAGAGAAAATGCAAATAACCGCTTCTTTGGAAATTTGGGTAATTTTAAGAAGCTTAAAAAGAGAAAAAAAGATTTGATTATCGGCGTTTGCGGATGCATGATGCAGGAAGAACATATTGTAAAGAAAATAAAAGAAAAATATTCTTTTGTTGATATTGTTTTTGGAACACATAATATTGCATCTCTTCCTTCTTTACTTGAAGAATGCGAAGCAAAAAGAAAACTTGTTGTTGAAGTGTTAAGTGACAGTGATTCTCTTCCTGAAGGACTTCCTGTTCACAGACAGTTTAAACATAAAGCCTTTGTAAGTATAATGAAAGGTTGTAATAACTTTTGTACTTATTGTATAGTTCCATATACAAGAGGAAGAGAAAGAAGCAGAGAATATAAAAATATTCTAAGTGAAGTAACAAACCTTGCAAAAGACGGAGTAAAAGAAGTTACTTTGCTTGGTCAAAATGTTAATTCATATGGAAAAAATTTGGAAGATAGAATTTCATTTGCCGAACTTTTAAAGAGAGTAAGTGAGGTTGAGGGAATTGAGCGAGTAAGATTTATGACTTCTCATCCAAAAGATTTAAGTGATGAACTTATTGAAGTAATAAAAAATAATGATAAGATATGTAATCACATTCATCTTCCAATGCAATCAGGTTCAAGTAGAATACTTAAATTAATGAATAGACACTATGATAAAGAAACATATATAAATCTTGTTAAGAAAATAAGAAGTGAAATTCCTGATATTGCAATTACGACAGATATTATTGTTGGATTCCCAACTGAAACGGAAGAAGACTTTAATGATACTTTAGATGTATATAAAGAATGTGAGTTTGACACTGCTTTTACTTTTATTTATTCAAAAAGAGAAGGTACAAAAGCAGCTGTAATGGAAGGACAAGTTGACGAAGATGTTGTAAAGGTAAGATTTGATAAACTTGTAAAACTTCATGATGAAATATTATTTAAACAAAATCAAAAATATTTAAATAAAACCGTTGATGTATTAATTGACGGAGTAAGCAGAACAAATGATAAGGTGCTTACAGGTAGAACTGATACATTTAAACTTGTTAACTTTACCGGAAATGGTAAAGCAGGGGATATAGTTAAAGTAAAAATAACAGATGTAAAAACATTCCATTTAAGTGGAGAACAATTATAGAATAGGAGAAAAATTTTATGGCTTCATTGACACCAATGATGAGACAATATTTGCAAACACATGAAACAGTACCGGATACTATACTTTTTTATAGACTCGGTGATTTTTATGAAATGTTTTTTGATGATGCAAAGACTGCAAGCAAAGAACTTGATCTTGTTTTGACAGGCAGAGACTGTGGATTAGAGGAAAAAGCCCCAATGTGCGGAGTTCCTTATCATAGTGCAGATACATATATTGCTAAATTGGTTGAAAAAGGTTATAAAGTAGCTATATGCGAACAAGTAGAAGACCCTAAAACTGCAAAAGGACTTGTAAAAAGGGAGATTCAAAGGATTATTTCACCGGGAACAATTACAGAAGGAAAAATGCTAAAGGCAAGTGAAAATAATTATATTATGTGTATATATTATAACAAGCTTGAATTTGGTGTTACATACTGTGATATAACAACGGGAGAATTTAATGTTCTTAATTTAAGCGGTGAAAATAGAGAAAATGAGTTATTATCTTTACTTTCAAGAATAAATCCTGCTCAGATAATAGTAAATACTATTTTATTTGAAGATTTATCTTTAAAGAAGAAAATTTCAAGTGTAACAAAAGTTCAACTTGAACCTCATCCATTAAATTATTTCTTCTTTGATAAAGGAAAAGAGCTTATACTAACTCAGTTTAATGTTTATTCTCTTTCTTCAATAGGTCTTGATAATAATGAAATAATAGTAAGAAGTGCCGGGGCTCTTTTAAAATATTTGGATGAAACCCAAAAAAGATCATTAATGCATATAAATGAAATAAAAATAAACGAAGATAAAGGATATATGCATCTTGATTACAATACAAAAAGAAATCTTGAAATAGTAGAAAATTTAAGAACAAATAATAAAAAAGATACACTTCTTGACGTTCTTGATGAAACTATTACTCCTATGGGTGGAAGAGAAATGAAGAAGTGGATTTTGGAACCTCTTCTTGATAAGGATAGAATTATAAATAGACAAGATGCAATAAAACTTTTTTATGATGATGTAATGATTCTTGAGGATATTAGCTCAAATTTAAAATATGTTAAAGACATAGAAAGAATAATATCAAGACTTTCTCTTGATATTGCCAATGCAAGAGATTTGATAGCTTTGAAAGAATCAATAGGTGTAATACCAAGAATAAGAATTCTTCTTTCAAAGTTTATGGAAAAATCAACACTTGTAAAAGAGATATATAATAACTTAGATGAGCTTGGAGATATTTATGATTTAATAAATAATTCCATTGATGATGATTGCCAAGTAAGCCTTAAAAATGGTGGTTTGGTAAAACTTGGATATAATGAAGAAATTGACGAACTTAAGAATTTAAAAGAAAATTCTGCAGGAATTCTTGCAAACATTGAAAAAGAAGAAAAAGAAAAAACAGGTATAAAAAATCTTAAAATAAAATATAATAAGGTTTTTGGTTATTTCTTAGAAGTTACTTCTTCTTATAAAGATTTAGTTCCTGACTATTTTATACGTAAACAGACTTTGGCAAATTCTGAAAGATATTTTACGGAAGAATTAAAAGAAATAGAAGTAAAATTACTTAGTGTTGAAGAAAAGTTAAAAGAAAAAGAGTATGCTGTCTATGTTGATATAAAAAACAAGGTTCTTGAAAACATAAAGAGAATACAAAAATCTGCAAAAATGATTGCCGTTATTGATGTTATTTTATCATTAAGTGTCGTTGCAAAGAAAAATAGATACATAAAACCAACAATAACAACAGACGGAAGTATAATAATAAAAGAAGGAAGACATCCTGTTGTAGAAAAAATAACAGGAATAGATAATTTCATTCATAACGATACATTGCTTGATAATGAAGATAATAGAATGCTTATTATAACAGGTGCAAATATGGCTGGAAAATCTACATATATAAGACAAGTTGCACTTTTATCTATTATGGCGCAAATGGGTTCCTTTGTACCTGCATCGTCCGCAAGCATAAGTATCGTTGACAGAGTGTTTACCAGAGTAGGAGCAAGTGACGATCTTGCAAACGGACAAAGTACATTTATGGTTGAAATGAGTGAAGTATCTAATATTTTAAAATATGCTACAAAAAATTCACTTGTAATTCTTGATGAAGTTGGAAGAGGTACCTCTACATTTGATGGACTAAGTATTGCTCATGCTGTAATAGAATATTTGCTTGACAAGTCAAAAATAGGAGCAAAGACACTATTTGCAACTCACTATCATGAATTAACGGAACTTGAAAGTGAAAAAAGCGGTGTAAAAAATTATTCTATCAGGCTTGAAAGTAATGGTGATGAAATTATTTTCTTAAGAAAGATAGAAAGAGGCGGAATTGATAAAAGTTATGGTATTGAGGTAGCAAAACTTGCAGGACTTCCTGACGAAGTAATAAAAAGAAGTATACAGATACTTGATGTTTTAGAAGAAAATGAAGAATCCTATAAAACAAAAATAGATAATGTAAATAAGAGTTTAAATAACGGAAGTGAAAAGTTTACTCAGCTTGTTCTTGGAGCTGATGTGAATAATGATAAATTAATGGAAGGCTATGAATTAAATAAAAAAATAGTAAATAAAATTAAGACTTTACCTATTGAGAGTATGAGTCCAATTGAAGTTATGAATTTTATTTACGAACTTAAACAATCTTTAGAAAAAGAGGAAATTTAGTCGTGGCACAAATTATAAAACAATTATCGAATGAGCTTGTAAATAAAATATCGGCAGGAGAAGTTGTTGTTTCTCCTGCTTCGGTTATAAAGGAACTTGTAGAAAATTCAATAGATGCAGGTTCAACTCATATAAAAATAGAAATAGAAAACGGTGGAAAGTCAAAAATTCTTGTAAGCGACAATGGATGTGGAATAAAAGCGGATGAATTAAGTTTGGCTTTTAGTAAAAATGCAACATCTAAAATTGATAATATAGACAAACTTTCAAGTATTGATACGTTGGGATTTAGGGGAGAGGCTTTGTTTAGTATTTCCGTTGTAAGCAAAGTTAAAATTAAAACTAAATTTAAAGATGAAAAAATTGGGACAAGGGCTATGATAATAAACGGAAAAGTTCAAAATGTATCAAGCATTGCCCTTAATACGGGAACTAGAATAGAAGTTGATGATTTATTTTATAATACCCCCGCAAGAAAAAAACATATGAAAAGTGCTAAGGGAGAAAAGACATCTTCTTTGGATATAATTTCAAAGCTTGCAATAGCAAATCCTAATATTGCTTTTAGCGTGTATAGTGACGGAAGGGAAGTTTTTGTTACAACAGGAGATAATGATATAAAAAATGTTATTACAACAATTTTAGGTTATGATTTTATAACAAAAATGATAGATGTAGACTATGAAGACGAGCCTTTAATTGTAAAGGGAGTTACATTATCACCTAATTATTTAGATAGACAAAATGAAGAAAGTATTTTTATAATAAACGGCAGATATGTAAAAAATGATTCTTTATCTAAAGCAATAAATAATATTTACAGAGAACAGTTTGGGCTTTTTACAAAAAGAATCTCTTATGTTTTATATATTAATCTTCCTTATAATTTCACCGATGTAAATGTGCATCCTTCAAAGACTACAATTTCTTTTAGAAATGAAAGCCTTATTACAATGCTTATTTGTGAGGGAATAAGAAAAGCAGTTAGAGAATCTATAAATTTAAATGAGAATTCAAAAATAAGAAAAGAGAAAAAAGAAAATCCTCTTGATGCTCAAATTGCTTTTGAAAATGCAGAAGAATATGTAGTAGATGAAAAAGAAGTAGAAAATAAACTTTACAGCATAAAGAATAATGAACAAGAGAAAGAAGATAATAATTTAAAAGGTGAGATAAAAAATACCATAGATATTACTGAGTTTTACGAACAAAGTAAATATCCTTCTTTTGTTGACTTTGAAGAAAAACCTTTATTTGAAGAAAATAAGAGGAAAGAAGTTATAAGTAAAGATACAAATATTTCTGATAAAGAAAATATTGTTGATAAAAGTATTTTTGATAAAATCTCAAATATGAAATTTATCGGTACAGCTTTTAAAGCTTATGCCATGTTTGAAAGTGGAGATACTATATTTGTAATGGATACCCATGCAAGTCACGAAAGAGTATTATATGATGAATATCTAAGGGAATATCAAAATGAGGACGTAAGAACTCAAATTTTAGCTGCTCCTTTTGTATTAGAGCTTGGGGTTACATTAAAAGATGTTTGTATTAATAATTTGGAAAGTTTGAGAAAATTAGGATATGAAATAGAAGATTTTTCCGGCAGTAATGTGATAATAAGAGAAATTCCGGAAATGTTATCTATTGAAGATACAAAAGAAATAATATTAAATATTCTATCTACACTTAAAAATACATCGGTTTTATCAAATGATATAAACAGAAATGAAAGATTAATTAAATCAGCTTGTCACCATGCCGTTAGAGGGCATGATGATATATCTGAAAGTGAAGCAAGAAAACTTTTAAATGATTTAAAGAAAAGTGATAATCCTTTTTCTTGCCCACACTCAAGACCGACAATTTCTAAAATAAAGAAAAAATATTTTGAAAAAATGTTTCAAAGGATTTAGATATGAACAAAATTATTGTTATCGCAGGACCTACGGCTTCTGGAAAAAGTGGGTTATCTATAGATTTAGCGAAGAATATAGATGCAGAGATTATTTCTGCGGATTCAGTGCAGGTGTATAAATATATGGATATAGGTTCGGCAAAAGTTACAAAAGAAGAAATGCAGGGTATAAGACATTATCTTGTAGATGAGTTTTATCCTGATGAAAAGTTTAATGTATCTGTATTTGTTGAAAAGGGGATAGAATATATAAATGAAATCTTAAATAAAGGCAAAGATGTAATCATTGTCGGAGGAAGCGGTCTTTATGTTGATGCGCTTATTTACGATTCTTATGAATTTAAAAAAGAAGATTCTGATAATGAATACAGAAACTATCTTGAAAACCTTGCAAATGAAAATGGAAAAGAATATATTTATAATATGCTTTTAGAAGTTGATGAAGAAAGTGCAAAAGAAATTCATCCAAATAATTTAAAACGTGTTATAAGAGCTCTTGAAATATATAAAAATACAGGTAAGAAAAAATCTGAATTAAATGTAAAAAAGAAAAAATACAGGTTTGATAATACATATTATTTTTGTTTAAATGATGATAGACAAAAATTGTATGATGGGATTGACCTTAGAGTAGATAAAATGGTTAAAGAGGGACTCATTAAAGAAGTTAAATCTTTACTTGATATGGGATATGATGAAAATTTAACTTCCATGAGAGCTTTAGGATACAAAGAGATTGTAAGTTATTTAAAAAATGAAATATCTCTTGAAGAAGCTATTTATATTATAAAAAGAGATACAAGACATTTTGCAAAAAGACAGCTTACATGGTTTAGAAGAAATGAAGATATAATATGGATAGATAAACAAGAATATAAAAATAATAAAGAAATAATAGAATTTATGAGGGGTTGTATAAATGAGTGAATTTGCAAGTGAGAAAGCAATAAAAATAGTTAAAGACGCAGAAAAGCAGGTTGAATATAAGTTTAAAGAAATTGATGAAATATGTGAATATAATCAATTTAAGGTTTTATCAGCAATGCAAAAATATAGGTTAGCTCTTCGTCACTTTAATGAAAGTACAGGATATGGCTATGATGATGAAGGAAGAGAAATAACCGAAAAAATATATGCCGAAGTTTTTGGCGGGGAAGCTGCATTGGTACGACCTCAAATAGTAAGCGGGACACATGCAATAAGTCTTATGCTTTATGGTGTTTTAAGACCAGGAGATACTCTTTTAAGCATTACAGGAGACCCTTATGATACAATAAGGTCTACAATTGGTATAAATGATAATGGAGAAGATTTAGGCTCTCTAAAGGATTATAACGTTGATTATGATAAAGTTGAGCTTTTAGAAGATGGTTCAATTGATTATGAAAAAATAAAAGAAAAATTAAATGATAAAGTAAAAGCAGTATTTATACAACGTTCCAGCGGATATAAAGATACAAAAGCTCTTTCAATTAGAAAAATTAAAGAAGCTTGTGAATTTGTTAAGGGAATAAAAAAAGATGTTATTATTCTTGTAGATAACTGTTATGGTGAATTTTTAGAAAAACAAGAACCTTTAAACGTAGGGGCAGATATGATTGCAGGTTCACTTATAAAAAACCCTGGTGGTGGACTTGTATCTGTCGGAGGATATATTGTAGGAAGTGAAAAAAATATAAAGAAAGTTGCCGCTAGGCTTACATCTCCGGGAATAGCTCTTGAAGTAGGTGCAAATCTTGGAGTAATTCGTTCATATTTACAAGGACTTTTTATTGCTAGTAAAGTTACAAGCGGAGCAATAAAAGGTGCAATACTTGCTGCAAAAGTTTTTGAAAGCATAGGGTATAGAGTATTCCCTGGAGTAGATGATGAAAGAAGCGATATAATACAAGCTGTTGTTCTTGGAAACAGTGAAAAAGTTTGTGCATACTGTGCAGGTATACAAAGTGCTGCTCCTGTAGATTCTTATGTTACTCCTGAGCCTTGGGATATGCCCGGATATGATGATCAGGTTATTATGGCAGCAGGAAACTTCATTGAAGGTTCTTCAATTGAACTTAGTGCTGATGCGCCAATGAAGGAGCCGTATATTGTTTATCAGCAAGGCGGACTTACATATGAACATTCAAAAATAGGAACAATAAAAGCTTTGGATGAAATTTTAAAAATTGACGATAAAAAATAATATGATTTTTTAATCATATTATTTTTTTGCAATAACCGTATAAATAAATCCTTTTTCTTTTTTACTCTCTATAATTGTAAATCCGCATTTTATCATCATTTTTTCAATTCCTTTTTTGTTGGTTGTCTTATAATCTCCGCTTTTTAAGAAAGGAAAAATAAAGTGATTATCAATAAACGCAGGAATTCCTCCTACTCCGGTATCAGATAAAATATATAGTCCTCCTTTTTTTAAAACTCTGTAAGCTTCTTTCATTGCTTCTTCTTGATATGGGTAGTGATGGAAACTTTGTATACATGTTACTATATGGAAAAATTCATCTTTAAAATCTAGTTTATTAGATGTTCCAACAGAAAAATATGTATTTGGAATATTTTTACTTTTTGCTACTTTAATCATATTTTCAGAAATATCTATGCCAAAATAATTTTGTCCTGTTTTTAAATTTTCAAATAAAAAACCTGTTCCACATCCTACATCTAATATATTATCGTATTTTAAATTATTTAAATATGCCGATACACTATTACAGCTTATTTTTCCTTCTTTTGAATAATATATTGTGTTTTTCTTATCATAATCCTTTGCTTGTTTATTAAAATGTGTTCTTGATAATTCTTCAATATCTTTCAAAACAAAACTCCTTTTTTATTTAGAATAACATAAAAACAAGTTAGCTTCAACTAACTTGTTAGAATTTATTTATTAACTTTTTATTAACTTATATGAATTTATTTAAATATAATAAATTTTTATAATTATTTTAATTAAAAGATATTTCATTTTTTATTTTATTAAGACCATTTTTTTCAAGTCTGGAAACTTGTGCTTGACTTATTCCGATTTCATTGGCAACTTCTATTTGAGTTTTTCCCATATAGTATCTTTTTAATATTATTTCTTTTTCTCTTCCTTTTAATTTGTCAACGGCTTCTTTTAAAGATAAATTTTCTGTCCAATTTTCTTCTATATTTTTTTTGTCTCCTACTTGGTCAAGAAGGTATATACTGTCCCCATTATCGTTATACATTTTATCATATAAAGAGCATGGTTCTACTATCGAATCAAGGGCAAAGTTTAGATCTTTTTCCTTTATTCCAAGACTTTTTGCAATTTCTTTGTTTGATATATTTTTATCTTTATTTAGTTCTTTGATTTTTAGTGCTTTATATGCAGTGTCTTTTAATGAACGGCTTACTCTGATACTTCCGTTATCTCTAAGGTATCTTCTAACCTCCCCGATAATCATAGGAACGGCATAGGTACTGAACTTTACATTAAATTTTGTATCAAAATTATCTATTGCTTTAATAAGTCCTATACATCCTACTTGGAATAAATCATCCATATTTTCATTACGGTTTGAAAAACGCTGAACAACACTTAAAACAAGCCTTAAGTTGCATCTTATAAATTCGTTTTTTAAATCTTCTTCACCATTCTTTATTCTAAGTAACATATCTTCAATTTCTTTATTTGATAAATTGGGTAATGATGATGTATTTATACCGCATATTTCAACTTTTCTTATCACTTGGTTTCTCCTTTGTATGAAAATTTGTATATTAAAATTTTTACCTTAGATAAGAAAGTTATTCCAATACACTAAAAATTTATAAGGAAGATAATGGAATGGAATTTTCTTAGCTTTTAATTAATTTAAGTTTGTAGTATAATATTAATACTTTTATAAAGGAGAAAAATATGCCAAGATTTTTTTGTATTGATAAGGAAAACGATACTTTTTATTTAGATAAAGAAGATAGCAAACATATAAAAAAATCCCTTAGAATGATGGAAGGGGATAGTATAACCATTTGTGATAAGAATGGGTATGATTATGAATGTATATTAAATTATGAAGGAGAAAATGTTGTTGCAAAAATAATATCTAAAAAAGAAAATGATACGGAACCAAGCGTAAAAATAACATTATATCAAGCAATGCCAAAATCAGATAAATTTGAAATGATTGTTCAAAAAGCTGTTGAACTTGGAGTTAGCGAAATAGTTCCTGTAATGACAAATAGATGTATTTCAAGACCTGATAAAAAATCTATGAAAAAGAAAATTGAAAGATATAACAAAATTTCTTTATCTGCTTCAAAACAAAGCGGCAGGGGAATAGTTCCATTAGTTAAAGAAATGCTTTCTTTTAAAGAAGCAATAGAGCAAATGAAAAAAAGTGATATGGCAATAATGTTTTATGAAAATGGAGGGAAGAATCTAAAGGAATTTAATTATAAAGATATAAAATCAATATCTTTTATTGTGGGAAGCGAAGGAGGTTTTGATGCATCTGAAGCTGAATATGCATCTAAAAATGATATTATTTTAATGGGACTTGGAAAAAGAATTTTAAGATGTGAAACGGCTCCTATCGCTGCTCTTTCAGCTCTTATGTTACTTACGGATAATATGTAAAAGCCTTTCTATAAGGCTTTTTTTGTTGCTCGTTTTATTAAAATTAGTATAGGCAGTACAAATGAAATAAAGATGAAAAAGTATTTAAAATTACTAAAAACAACAATAATTTTATCAGTTGTTTGAGGTAACAAAGTGATTATAAAAAATACTAACATAGAATAAAATAATCTTATATTTTTTATACTTTTTAAATTAAATATTTTCTTTATTCCAAGTAAGGATACAAATGTATATATAGAAATTTTAATAAGAGTTGTTATAAAAAAATTAAATCCAACTACTATTTCCATTCTTGTAATATAATTTCCAATGCTTGAAACTCCCATGGTAATGAAATTAGGGAATGGAACTTCTAAAATTAACGGAAAACCTATTAATAATACATTTGTTAAATATGTTAAAAAAATAATTACATAACTTACGGTTATGCCTATAATATATGTTTTTTTTGTATTTTCAAATTTGTTAATGTTATTTAT
>NZ_SPHL01000023.1:0-273 GCF_005844425.1 Anaerofustis stercorihominis
CTAGTAAGATTTCATTCATCTTATAAGTATTGTTGCTTATTTTTTCTTCTAATATTTTATTTGTTCCGTCAAAATCTTCTAAGTCCATTTTATATTTTTCAAGCTTATTTTGATTAAAAGAAAATTCTTTAGCAATAACACTTTTTTCTTCCAATATTTTAATTAATTTATGAGGATCTTCTTCACCGTAATCATTAAGAATTTTGTTAATTTCAACTTCATTTAACTCAATCATATTTTGAGTTCTAATTAAAGATGTATCATATTTTTCAA
>NZ_SPHL01000023.1:391-31195 GCF_005844425.1 Anaerofustis stercorihominis
TAGATTTAGCAGAATAATCTTTTTCAACTTTAACATCTTTTTTTTCTGAAAGTCTGCCTTGAAGTCTTTCAATATTACCAAGCCTGTCTTTTAATATTTCTATATCTGAAATAATTTTATTGTAATCTTTACCTTTTGTTTCTTTATTTACTTCTTTATTTTCATCATCTAAACTTTTTAAAGCATTATTCACATATTCTTGTTTTTTTCTTAAATCGTCAATTTGTTCTTGTAAAGATTTGTTTTCACTATATAAATTCAAAAACTTTGTATATAAATCATTATTTATATCTTTATATTTTTTTAATTCCTCAATTTTTTGTCTTATCTTTTCATTATCAGCTTCAACAGATTTATATTTAAAATATGTTATTTTTTCTTTATTTCTTGCAATATCATTTATGTTTCTTAGAATATCTTTTTTCTTATTTAAAAGTTCATTTAATCTTTTTTCAAGTTTATTTGCTTCTAAATAATATTCTCTGTTTTCTTCCATTGCCTTAATGGCGTCTTCTCTTGATTTTTTTAGTTGTTCAAGTTTAATGACACTGCTTCCATATTCTGATTTAGATTGCTTTCTTGTTCCTATTAAAGCTTTTTGTTTTTCTAAATAATCAATGGCTTTATTAACAGAAATTTTATTATTATTTCCTTTTTCATAATTCGCCAATGCTTCGCTTATTTCTCTTTTAAAATCTTTTTCTGTTTTGTTACCAAGTTGAGAAATTGAGATTGTATTATTATATAATACGCTGTTTAATTTTATAACAGGAGAAATAATTCTTTGTTTTGTAGATGCGTCATAAGGAAGTTTATCTGTTAAATCTTCACCTGTTATATTATCAAATAACTTAAATTCTTCATTTTGTTTATCAAAATTTCTTTCAATCCTATATTCTCTTTTACCAATATTAAACTCTAAGCTGCCTTTATATAAATCACTATTCCATGGTTTATATTTTTTATATTCATAAGAATAAATTTTATTTTTACTGTAAGGCTTAAAGAAACCGAAAAATACCCCTTGAATAAATTTATGCGCAGTTGATTTACCTGCTTCATTGTTACCATATATTACATTTAAACCATCTTCAAATTTTATTTCTTTATCTTTAAATTTACCAAAACTTTTAATGCCTAATTTTCTTATTTTCATCTATTTGGACCCCTCATTCAGAAGTGCATCTAGACCAAGATACAAAGCTTCAATATCTATTTCATTTTCTCTTCCTTTTAATGCGTCAATATATAAACCTATAATATTATCCTTATTTTCGGTATAAATTTTAGGTAAGAAATAATCTGCTGAAGTATTGTCTATTATTTCTGCATAATACAATTCTTCATTTAATCTGGTTTTAATGTCATCTATGGTTACAAGTTCACTTAATGTTCCCTTTAAATTTATTCTATATAAGAAATTATCAATGTTTCCATTTGCTTTTTCTTTAACTAAATTTACGATTTCTTCTAAAGAGTCAATTCCTGTTATATCAACATTTAAAACTTCAAATTGTTTAACATTGTTCTTTATTAATTTTACAGAAACTTTTTTATCCTCTATTTGGCCAAAAATATATCCATGATACCCTTTTTCTGAAAAATCATGAGGTTCAAGGCTACCAGGATAAACAGAATTATTTGATAATTTAACAGATTTATGAATATGTCCAAGAGCGCAATAATCAAAACCTGATTTTTCTAATTTTGATTTACTTACAGGTAAATAATTCCCATTTGGATTTAGTAAGTCACAATGAAGTAGTAATATATTAGTTTTTGTTTTATCAAGTTTAGGTATTTCTAAAATATCTTTATTATAATATTTCTTTAAAAAACTTAACCCATAAATACAAGTATTTAAGTCTTCTAATTCAACTTTTTCCAATTTATCACTATTAAAAATAGTAACGTTATTTGGGAAAGGAAGTAAATTATAAAAAGATTTTTCATGCATAAAATCATGATTACCCGCAACAATAAAAACTCTTACTTCTGGAATCATTTTAAATCCATCTATTATTCTATTTACATCACTTGCTCTTACAAGTTCATCTTCAAACAAATCACCTGCAATCAAGAGAATGTCAGCTTCTCTTTTTTTGCAGGCTTTAATAACTTTATTAAATGCTTTAAACAGATCCTCTCTTCTTTCTCTTGCAATGCTTTTATCAAAAGAAGATGAAAGAAAAGAGGTTCCGATATGCAAATCTGCTGTGTGTATAAATTTCATATTATATAGTCCTATCATTCAAAATTTTTATCATATTCCATGCTTTCCAAAGCAGCCAATGCTTCTTTGTACTTATAATCATTCTCTTCTTTTAAAGATTTTATCTTGTTTTCCTTTTGTGTTTCTTTTTCTGTTTTACTTAAAAGAATAGCTTCCATAAGATATGTGTAAAGCCATGAATTATCTTTATCTGAATTTATTAAATATGCTAAATCATTTGCAATTGTATTTATCTTTGAAATTTCGCTTATTCTTTCAATAAGCTGACCACTGACACGTTTGTTTTGTTTTTTTACCTTAATTAAATTTTTTACACAAGTTAAAATATATAACTCATAACTATCATAAAAATCTTTATCTTGTAAAACTCCCGTATCAACTGCAAGATCCAATATACTTCCGTCACTGTCTAATTTTTCAAGTATATCAACCTTTGAAAAAGTTTTTCCAAGTTTTCTTTCTGATTTTGTAAGCATGGCTTCTTCTTGTTCAACTGCACCAAACCTCTTACAAATCTCATTCATATCGGAAGTATCCATATTTTGTTCGGAAGCTTTTAAAAATAGTTCTTCATTTTCTTTAAAAATTTCTTCTTTTATTTTGGCAATACTCTTACCTGATTTTTTATTTGATAAAATTCTTTTTAATCTAATATAATGAAAATCGGCATACAAAGCTTGGTTTGCACAAATATAATAAGGTTTTTGCAAAATTCCTATATCAATATAATGCTTTATCATTCTTCCTGTTATGCTGTATCCGTCAGTTTTTAATCTTTGGATAAGCTCTTTCATTTTCATATAATATTCGCTCATAAATTCTCCTCTTAAAACTATTTAAATAGTTTATCTATATCAATTTTCTTACAATGCTTTATATCAATATTTAAAAGCACTTCGTCGCCTTCTTTCACTTTTTCATGAAAAAGACTTATAGGCAAAACACCTATTTGTAAATTTTCAAATTCTATTACAACTTTATCATTTTCAAATCTATCAATTATTCCCTTTATCATAATCACTTACTCGAATAAACTTCAATACTTCCGTTTTTATCTATAATAAATGCAATATTACCGTTTAAATCGGTTCTATATACTTTAACACCATGCTGTTCAAGCCTATTTAATGTTTCAGTTGAAGGATGAGAATATTTATTATCTTCTCCCACTCCTATCATTGCATATGTAGGTTGTATCTTTTCTAAAAATTCATCACTGGTAGATTTATAACTGCCATGATGAGCAACTTTTAAGATATCAACTTTACCGATCTTATTCATTATTTTTAGTTCTGCTTCTTCAAAAATATCTCCCGTAAATAAAACTTTTCTTCCGTTTGTATTTAATACACAAACGGCATCGGAGTTATCTAAATCATCAAGATCCATATCTTTTGTAGGAGAAATAAATTTTATATTATCAGTATCACTTAATTTTATCTCCACTCCACTTTTTGCTTCAGCAAAATAAAGATTTTTTTCTTCCATTTTAGATACCATATTTTTAAATGAAGTAGTAGTATGAGACATTTTTGGCATATAAACTTTTCCTACTTCAAAATTATCCAAAACATCACACATCCCTCCAATATGATCAGCATGTGGATGAGTAATGATAATATAATCTATCTTTTCAATATCTCTTTCTTTCAAATGGGAAACCAAATCTTGTGCATGATCTGTCTCACCTGTATCTACTAAGATATTTCCATATTCTTCGTTACTTATTAAAAAAGCATCCCCTTGTCCAACATCAATAGCTTCAACCAAAGTACTGCCAGGTTCAATATCTGTTATATAATCATTTCCCATAAAGTTTGATAGATGTTCAAATCCACCCGTAAGAAATGATACAAATATCACTATAAGCAGCACAACTACACTTAAAAGTTTTTTTATTTTTGACACTTCTATTACCTTGCTATATCGTTTCTGAAATAAGCACCGTCAAAAGTAATTTTATTTACTTCGTTATATACTTTTTCTCTTGCTTCGTCTAAAGTTTCTCCAACGGCACAGATATTTAGAACTCTTCCTCCGTTTGTAACAATGTCATCACCGTCTTTTTTTGTTCCTGCATGGAAAACAATAACATCATTACTTACATTTTCAAGTCCTTTTATAACTTTTCCGTTTTCATAACTTTCAGGATATCCTCCTGATACCATAACAACACAAACAGAAGGATTTTCTGACCATACAATGTCTTCTTCTTCCAAAATACCATCTGCAGTATTTAACATGATATTTGCAAGGTCGCTTTCAAGTCTAAGCATAACTGCTTGTGTTTCAGGGTCTCCAAAACGTACATTAAATTCAAGAACTTTTGGTTCTCCGTTATCAACCATTAAACCAATAAACAAAACACCTTTATAATCAAGTTCTTCTTTCTTAAATCCATTAATAATAGGATCTAAAATCTTAGTTCTTATTTTTGTGTTAAGTTTATCATCAAAAATTTTATTTGGTGAATAGTTACCCATTCCACCTGTATTTAAACCTTCATCATTATCGTATGCAGGTTTATAGTCTCTGGCACTTTCCATAGGAATAATTTTATTCCCGTCAACAAAGCATAAAGTAGAAAGTTCCGTACCTGTCAAGAATTCTTCAATAACAACACTGTTTCCTGATTCACCGAAAACCTTATCTATCATAATTTCTTTTAGTGCATTAATTGCCATTTCTTTATTTTCGCAAATAATTACACCTTTTCCAGCAGCAAGACCATCTGCTTTTACAACAACCGGATATCCGAATTTTTCAAGATTTTTAACACCCTCTTCATATGTTGTTACTTCTAAATATTTAGCTGTCGGTATCTTATATTTTTCAAGGAATCTCTTTGTTAAACCTTTGCTTCCTTCAAAAGCAGCACATTGTTTGTTAGGTCCAAACACTTTTAGACCTTCCTTTTCAAATTCATCAACGATACCCATGACTAATGGTAGTTCCGGACCTACAACAGTAAGTCCAATTTCATTTGTTTTTGCAAATTCTTTAAGTCCTTCAATATCATCAACTTTTATATCTACACACTCAGCAATGCTTTCAATACCGGCATTGCCAGGAGCACAGAACACTTCTGTTACAAGAGGACTCTCCTTTAATTTGTAAACTAATGCGTGTTCCCTACCACCGGAACCTACTACTAATACTTTCATTCTTAATTCTCCTTTTACGAATGTTTAAAATGTCTCATACCTGTAAATACCATGGCAATGCCATATTCATTACAAGCTTTTATTGAATCTTCATCTCTTATTGAACCACCGGGTTGAATAATTGCAGTTATTCCCGCTTCATGAGCCGCTTTTACACAATCATCAAATGGGAAGAATGCATCAGACGCCAAAACAGAACCCTTTACACTTTCTCCGCCTTGTTTTATTGCGTTTTCAAGTGCCCAAATTCTGCTTACTTGTCCAGGGCCGTTTGCTACTAATATTTTATCTTTTGCTAAAGAAATAGCATTTGATTTTGTATGTTTTACGGCTTTCCATGCAAATATTAAATCTTGCATTTCTTTATCCGTTGGTTTTCTGTTTGTTACAACTTTAAGTTCATCACTAAGAAGTTTTGTATCTCTTGATTGCATCAAAAGTCCACCCATTACTTTCTTAATATCTTTACCATCTTGATTGAACTTAATATCTGCAAGTTCCAATAATCTGATATTTTTCTTCTTTGTTAAAATTTCAATTGCATCGTCGCTGAAACTTGGAGCAACAACAACTTCAATAAATATATTACTGATTTGTGTTGCAGTTTCTTTATCAATTTCTTCGTTTGCAGCAATAATTCCACCAAAGATAGATTGAGGATCTGCTTCATAACATTTTTTAAATGCATTAGAAATAGAAGCATCACTTGCTATTCCGCAAGGATTAGAATGTTTAACGGCAACTACTGTTGGTTCGTCATTGTATTCTTTTAAGATTTCCAAAGCACCGTTTGTATCATTTATGTTGTTATATGAAAGTTCTTTACCATGAAGTTGTTTTGCTAATGGAAGAGAACCTTTCATAGGTTGTACTTCTTTATAGAATACAGCATCTTGATGAGGGTTTTCACCATATCTTAAATCCTGTGCTTTATCATAACAAAGAGTAAGAGTTTCAGGATATGAATCATCTCCAACTTTTTCTCTTAAATAGTTTGCTATTAATGTATCATAATAACTTGTAGACATAAAGACTTTTTTAGCTAAATTTAATTTTGTATCATAAGAAACTTCTCCATTTTCTTCAAGTTCCTTTAATACAACATCATAATCTTTAGGGTCAATAACAACCGCAACGTCTTGGAAATTCTTTGCAGCAGCTCTAAGCATTGTTGGTCCGCCGATATCTATATTTTCAATAGCATCTTCAAAAGTACATCCTTCTTTTAAAATTGTATTTTTGAAAGGATATAAATTTACGATAATCATATCAATTGGTTGTATTGATAAATCGAAAAGATGCTGCATATGTTCTTCATTATCTCTTTTTGCAAGAAGACCAGCCATGATTCCAGGATGAAGAGTTTTAACTCTTCCGTTTAAACATTCAGGGAAACCTGTAACTTCTTCAACAGAAATAACTTTTACACCTTCATCTTCAAGTGCTTTTTTTGTACCGCCTGTAGATATAATTTCTACACCCATTTCTTCTAATTTTCTGGCAACTTCTACAATACCTGTTTTATCAGAAACGCTTATAAGTGCTCTTTTTATCATTATATTCCTCCGTATTACTCTTTAATATAAACTATTCTGCCTCTAACTTCAAGTTTATCTAAGCAAAATAAACTTACAGCTTTAGGTAAAATCATATGTTCCACTTCAAGAACTCTTTTTTGTAAAATTTCCGGTGTATCATCGTATAATACAGGAACTGTTCCTTGTATTATGATAGGTCCGGTATCAGCTCCTTCATCAGCAAAATGAACTGTTGCGCCTGTTATTTTCGCACCATATTCAAGTACTGCTTGATGAACTTTTATTCCATAATAACCCTTTCCGCAAAAAGAAGGTATTAAAGATGGATGTATATTTATAATTCTATTTTTAAACTCTCTTGCAAATGAAGGGGATAATATTTTCATAAATCCTGCAAGAACAATAAGATCAATATCTCTTTTTACAAGCTCATCTTTTATAGCATCGGAAAAAGCCTGTCTTGAATCATAATCTTTGTTGTTTATAACCATTGTTTCGATATTTGCATTTTTTGCTCTTGTAAGACCGTAAGCATCTTCTTCATCTGAGATTACAACATCAATTATTCCGTCTTTTTTATGAACTTTGTCTATAACAGCTTGAAGGTTACTTCCTCCTCCACTGATTAAAACCGCAATTTTTTTTAAAGACATAATTCAATTTTCTCCTCACCTTTAATAACTTCACCAAGAACAACAGCATCTTCACCAAGAGCTTTTAATTCTTCTAAAGTTTTATCACAGTCTTCATCTCTTACAACTACAACAAAACCTATACCCATGTTAAATGTTGAGAACATTTCTTTTTTATCAATATTTCCCTCTTTGCTTATTAAATCAAATATAGGAAGTACATTTACTTTGTTTGTATCAACTTTTGCACAAAGTCCATCAGGAATTACACGTGGAATATTTTCTACAAATCCACCACCTGTAATGTGGCACATACCTTTAATATCAACTTTTTCAAGTAGTGATAAAATACTTTTAACATATATTTTTGTAGGAGTAAGAAGAGTTTTTCCTATTGTATCACCAAGAGATTCTACATAAGTATCAACATCATAATCCTTTACTTCAAAGAATAATTTTCTAAGAAGAGAATATCCGTTACTGTGAACACCACTTGAAGGTAGTCCAATAATTTTATCTCCTTCTTTTATATCTTTTCCTGAAATAAATTTATCTTTATCTACAACACCTACGCAAAAACCTGCAAGGTCATAATCATCTTCTTTATACATTCCAGGCATTTCAGCTGTTTCTCCACCTACAAGTGCACACATACCTTGTTTACAACCTTCACTTACACCTTTTACGATAGATTCAATTTTCTTTGGATAATTTTTTCCGCAAGCAATATAATCAAGGAAAAATAAAGGTCTTGCACCATGACATAAAATATCATTTACACACATTGCAACAAGGTCGATACCTACTGTATCATGTATATCTTGTTTGTGAGCAAGAATAAGTTTTGTACCAACACCATCTGTTCCGCTTATAAGTACAGGTTTTTTATAACCTTCAGGAAGCTCAACAGCACCACCAAAACTTCCAAGTCCAGTTAAAACATATTTACTGAAAGTTTCTTTTACATGTTTTTTTATTAGTTCAACACTTTCGTATCCGGCTTCTTTATCTACACCACTGTTTTTATAAGTTAATTTTTCCACTTTATTTACTACTCCTTACCTGTTCTTCTCTAAAAGGCACTTCCATTGGATAATCTCCGTTAAAGCAAGCCATACAATATCCTTTATCAAAATCTTTTACAGTTTGTTTTAATTCATCTATTGTTAAGTAATATAATGAGTCAGCTCCGATAAAATCTTTAATTTCTTCCAATGATAATTGAGAAGATATCAATTTTTCCCTATTAGGAGTATCAATACCGAAGAAGCAACTGTAAGATGTTGGAGGAGATGCAACTCTAAAGTGAATTTCTCTTGCTCCTGCTTTTCTTAATTTGTCAACAATTCTTTTTGAAGTTGTTCCTCTAACGATAGAGTCATCTATTAAAACAACACTTTTATCTTTAACGTTTGATTTTAAAATATTTAATTTTATATCAACACCTTCCTCACGCATAGCTTGTGTAGGCTGAATGAATGTTCTTCCAATATATCTGTTTTTAATTAAGCCCACACCGTAAGGAATTCCAGATTCTTCAGCATATCCGATTGCGGCAGAAACCCCACTGTCAGGAACAGCCATAACAACATCTGCATTAATCTTTCCTTTATCAGCTTTAGCAAGTAATTTTCCTGCCATAGCTCTTGATTCATGAACTTCATCTCCGTCAAGAATACTATCAGGTCTTGCAAAGTATACAAGCTCAAAAATACATCTTCTTGGCTTTGCCCAATTTTCTATTTTATAACTTTCAATGTGTTTATCGCTTATAACAATAATTTCACCAGGTTCAACATCTCTTACTAAAGTTGCCCCTATTGCATCAAGAGCACAAGATTCACTGGCAAGAGCATATCCACCATTTTCAAGTTTACCAAGACATAATGGTCTAAGTCCATATGGATCTCTTACACCGATTAACATATCTCCCATTGTAAGAACAAGAGCATATGCACCTTTTACAATTTGTCCTACTCTTTTTAATGCTTCAACTATACCAAATTTATAGTTTCTTGCTATTAAATTTGCGATAACTTCTGTATCAGAACTTGTCATAAAGATTACGCCTTCATCTTGAAGCATATTTTTAATTGCATCAGCATTAACAAGATTTCCATTATGAGCTAAAGCAATTTGCCAATCTTTACAATTTACAGTAAGAGGCTGTGCATTTTTAATATCACTATCCCCAGCTGTTGAATATCTTACATGACCAATTGCAATGTCACCTTTTTGTTTTTTTAATTCTTCTGATGTAAATACATCCCCAACAAGTCCCATACCTCTATGTTGTGTTATTTCAGTATCGTTGTTTACTGCTATACCACAACTTTCTTGTCCACGATGTTGTAGAGCATAAAGTCCTAAATATACATAAGCTGCTGTATTTTCAGGAGTATCTTGCAATACTCCCATTACACCACATTCATCTTTAAATTTATCTAATTGATACCCCAAAGTAAAATCTCCTTATTTTTTTAATTTAATAAATAATAAAGTATTCCTTATTCGCTTATTCTGCCTAAAACTTCTTTGTAAGTTTCTTCTACATCACCAAGGTCTCTTCTGAATCTGTCTTTGTCCATTTTTCTGTTTGTATCTTTATCCCATAATCTACATGTATCAGGAGAAATTTCGTCAGCTAAAACGATTTTTCCGTTACATCTACCAAACTCGATTTTAAAATCAATTAATTTTAAGTTGTGTTTTAAGAAGAAATCTTTTAGTAATTCATTAATTTTAAATGTATATTCTTTAATTGTATCAATTTCTTCTTGTGTTGCAAGTCCCATTGCAAGAACATGATAATCATTAATTAAAGGATCATCAAAATCATCGTTTTTATAACAGAATTCAAATACTGTAGGATTTAGTTCTTTTCCTTCTTCAAGTCCTAAATTTTTACAAATTGAACCTGCTGCAACATTTCTTATAATAACTTCTACAGGTACGATTTCAACAGCTTTTACAAGTTGATGAGTATCGTCAAGAACTTTGATTAAGTGTGTAGGAACACCGGCTTCTTCAAGCATACCAAAGATTATACCTGTAAATTTATTATTTACAATACCTTTGTTTGCAATTGTATCTTTTTTCTTACCGTTAAATGCTGTTGCATCATCTTTATATTCAATAATATATTCATCTGCTTTTTCTGTTTTAAATACTTTTTTTGCTTTTCCTTCATATAACATTTCTAATTTTTCCATTTTTAACACCCCTTAAATTCTTTCTTGTAATTTTTTATCTTTTTCAACTACTTCTTCTTCCATTTTTACTTTGTAGTCTTCAAGTTTTTTATCCAAGTCTTTATCTTTAAGCGCCATCATTTGAATAGCTAATAAAGCTGCATTTTCAGCTCCGTCAACAGCAACTGTTGCAACAGGAATTCCTTTTGGCATTTGAACTATACTTAGTAGTGAATCCATACCACCCATTAATGAAGTTTTAATTGGAATTCCAATTACAGGCAGAGTTGTCATTGCTGCCAAAACTCCTCCTAAATGAGCAGCTTTTCCCGCTGCCGCTATTATTACTTCAAATCCGTTTGCTTTTGCATTTCTTGCAAACTCTTCAGCTTGTCTTGGTGTTCTGTGAGCTGAAATAACTCTTGCTTCATATTCAACACCAAATTCTTTTAACACTTTTAAACCTTTTTCTACAACTCCAAGATCAGAGTCGCTTCCCATAATAACTGCTACTTTTCCCATTAGTTTCTCCTTTTATTTGAAATATTCTACACCACTTAAGAAAATATTTTGTTCCATTTCTCCATAAATATTTTTATATAAGTTGCTTCCTTTTCTTTCACTGTGTCCCATCTTACCTAAAATTCTTCCATCAGGTGATGTGATACCTTCTATTGCACATACACTTCCGTTTTGGTTAACTCTTGGTGAAACAGATAAATTACCGCTTTCATCTGTGTATTGTGTTGCAACTTGTCCGTTATCTATAAGTTTTTGTAAAACTTCTTCATTACATACAAATCTTCCTTCTCCATGAGATATAGGATTTACAAATGTATCGCCTACATTAACATTTTTAAACCATGGAGATAGGTTTGATGCAACTTTTATATATGAAATATTTGCTATGTGTCTGTTTATTAAGTTAAATGTAAGAGTTGGGCTTGTTTCATCAAGATCTCTTATTTCTCCGTAAGGAACAAGACCTGTTTTGATTAAAGCTTGGAAGCCGTTACAAATACCAAGCATTAAGCCGTCTCTGTTTTTAAGTAAATCCATAACCGCATCTTTTATTCTTTCATTTTTAAATACGCTTACGATAAACTTAGCAGAACCATCAGGTTCATCACCGGCTGAGAAACCGCCGGGTAGGGCAATAATTTGAGAATTTCTTATTCTCTTTTCAAGTTCGATTACAGAATCTTCTATATCGTTTTGAGTTTTGTTTTTAAATACAAATATATCACTGTTTCCGCCTGCTTCATTAAAAGCTTTTGCAGTATCATATTCGCAGTTTGTTCCAGGGAATACGGGAACGATAACTTTTGGAGAAGCAATGCTTGTTTTTCTTGTTATTATACTTCCTTTTGTATAACTGATTTCTTTTACGTCTGTTTCAATTCCGCTGTCAATTGGGAATACGCTAAGCAATGGATTTTCCCATTCTTTTATAAGCATTTCAAGGTCAAGAACTTCACCTTTAACTCTTATTTCTTTTTCGCTTATTGTTTTACCAAGCAAAACAGCATTTTCGTTTTCTATTGTTTCGCTTGTTTCAATGATGATATCACCATAATTTTTAGCATAAATATCATAGTCTGAATCTAAAAATTCAAAACCGATTTTATTACCGAAACACATTTTTGAAACAGCTTCACAAGCACCGCCGACAGTTATTGATTTTGAAGCTTTTACTTTTCCTTGTTCAATTAATTCATGAACCAAATCAAAGGCTTTTCTTACGCTTTCAAACTCAGGAGTGTTATTTTCTGTTTTATTTATTTTAATTACATATACATTATTTCCTGCCTTCTTAAATTCACTGCTTACAACTTTATCGGCATTTACAATACCAACAGCAAATGAAACAAGTGTTGGAGGAACATCTATATCTTCAAAAGAACCAGACATACTGTCTTTTCCTCCGATTGCAGGAGTATTAAGTTCAAGTTGTACTTTTAAAGCACCAAGAAGTGCAATAAATGGTTTTGCCCATCTTGTAGGGTCTTTTCTAAGTCTTTCAAAATATTCTTGGAATGAAAGTCTTAATTTTTTATAATCAGCACCTATTGCAACTGCTTTTGAAACAGAAGAAACAACTGCATAAATTGAACCAAGATATGGATTTTCACTTAATAATTCAGGGTCAAATCCATTTGTCATTACAGTTGCTGTTTTTGTATCTCCTTTTTCAAGAGGTACTTTCGCTACCATTCCGTCAACTTCACTTAACATATATTTTCCGCCGTAAGGCATCAAAACATTGTTTGCCCCGATAGTATTGTCAAAATATTCAACAAGTCCTTTTTGAGAACAAACATTGTGATTTTTAAGTATATTTATAAAGTTTTCTTTATTTGTTTTATTTTTATCAGCTAAGGAAGATATAACATTTGAAGTTTTTCCAACTTTAATGCTTGCATTTTTGCTTGCTCCGTTAGTATCAACAAAACTTCTTTTGATTTTTAATACTTCTTCGCCGTCTTTTGTCATTACGATATTACCGTCATCAGTTACTGTTGCAACTTGAACGGCTTCAAGATTTTCTTTTCTTGCAGCTTCTATGAATTTTTCTTTATCTTCTTTTGCTATTACAACGGCCATTCTCTCTTGAGATTCACTTATTGCAATTTCAGTAGCATCAAGACCTTCATATTTTTTAAGTACACTATCAAGATTAATATTTAAGCTATCAGCAAGTTCACCTACTGCAACACTCACTCCGCCTGCACCGAAGTCGTTACATTTTTTAATCATTTTTGCAACTTCATCAGTTCTAAATAATCTTTGAAGTTTTCTTTCTTCTATAGGATTACCTTTTTGTACTTCACTTCCTGCAGTTAATACTGATTTTTCAGTATGTTCTTTTGAAGAACCACTGGCACCTCCGATACCGTCTCTACCTGTTCTTCCGCCAACAAGAACGATTATATCTCCAGGATCAGATGTAAGTCTTTTTACGTTTTCTTCTTTTGCAGCAGCTATAACTGCACCAATTTCCATCCTTTTGGCTACATAATTTGGATGATAATATTCTTTAACTTGTCCTGTTTGAAGTCCGATTTGGTTTCCGTATGAAGAGAAACCATGACAAGCACCTGTTGTAATCTTTCTTTGTGAAAGTTTACCTTTTAAAGTTTTATCATATGCTACAGTAGGGTCTGCACTACCGGTAACTCTCATTGATTGATATACATAACTTCTACCTGAAAGGGGATCTCTTATTGCTCCACCAAGACAAGTAGCTGCACCACCGAATGGTTCTATTTCTGTTGGGTGGTTGTGTGTTTCATTTTTAAACATGATAAGATATTTTTCATCTTTTCCGTCAACATCTACATCAGCTCTTATACTGCAAGCATTTATCTCATCACTTTCTTCAAGATCCTTTAATAAACCTCTTGCTTTTATTTCTTTTGTTCCTATTACTGCCATATCCATAAGAGTAACAGGTTTATTTTTACCTACATATATTTTTTCTCTAAGAGCCATATATTCATCATATGTCTCTTTGATTTCATCATTTATTCCGCCAGCTTCAATATCAATGTCTGTTAAATGAGTAGAAAAAGTTGTATGACGACAATGGTCAGACCAATATGTATCAAGAACTCTTATTTCTGTAAGAGTAGGATTCCTTTTTTCGTCATTTTTAAAATATTCTCTTATAAGTTTTAGGTCGTTTATATCCATTGCAAGACCCATTTCACTTAAAAGATTTTCAAGATACTCATCATCAGAATCAATAAAACCTTCAATTATAGGAGTTTTTTTAACTTCTACTTTTTCATCTTCCATATCGATTTTACTGTCAACTTCGACTTCTCTTGAATCGACAGGATTTATCAAATAATTTTTAATTTTTAATAATTCATCATTACTGATATCGCCATAAAGAACATAAACTCTTGCATTTTTAACCTTTAATTGTTCATTGTTCATAATTAAATTAGCACATTGTTCTGCAGAATCTGCTCTTTGGTCATATTGTCCCGGAAGGTATTCTATACCAAATAATGTTGCACCGCTAAATTCAGGCAATTTATCAACATAAATATTATCAACGTTAACTTCACTTAAAACATTGTTAACTAAATTTTCAAAATGTTCTTCGCCATCAACTAAAATATCATATCTATTAAATATGTTTACTTTAGTTAAAGAAGAAATATTTAAGTTGATTTTTAAATCACTTAATAAATTTGCACCTGAGGTATCAAACCCATCCTTTTTACCTATAAATACTCTTTTTATCATCTCTTACTCCAAATCATGTAATAATATTATTAAAAAAGTTAAACTTTTATGTATTAATTAATAATAACATATTTTTATATATTTTAATTAGTATTTTTATATATTTTTATATAAAAAGTTAAAAAATTTTGTTATATATTCCTAATATATAATACCTATAATATATAAAAATGCAAATAATAAAAACACAAAAAACTCTCCTTTAAGGAGAGCTTTTTGTTATACACCCTGCTTATTTAGTCTAATAAGTTCTGTAGGTGTAAAGTTATGTTTTGGGGTGTATCCCTCGATTGGCATTATATTTTCATGAAAGGCGTCAATAATCCAATCGCTTTGAGGGAAGAAAGTATGATCAAGTTCATGCGCAGGAGTAATCCAGTTTTTTGCTCCCACAACAACAGCAGGTCCGTCAAGATAATCAAAAGCAAGTCTTGTAATATTACTTGCCATATCTTGAAGATATGAACCTCTTTCACATGCATCTGATGCAAGAATAATTTTGCCTGTTTTCTTAACAGATTCTATTACTTTTTCATAGTTAAACGGAACAAGACTTCTTGCATCTATTACTTCTGCACTTATTCCATATTCTTCAAGTTTATCAGCAGCTCCTAATGCTGTATATAATGTAGGACCGATTGTAAGTATTGTAACATCGTTTCCTTTTCTCTTTATGCTTGGTTCACCAAATTCTATTTCATAATAGCCTTCTGGAACACTTTCTTCAAATTCTTCACCTTTGTCATACATTTTTTGACTTTCAACAAATATAACAGGATCTGTTCCTCTAAGTGCTGAATTCATAAGACCTTTTGCATCATAAGGAGTATTTGGATAAACAACTTTTAGTCCTGGAATATGTGTGCAAAGTCCGCTCCAGTCCTGAGAATGTTGTGCCCCATATTTATTTCCAACAGGAAGTCTAAGTATTACAGGAATCTTAAGTACTCCGGCACTCATTGCATGCCATTTTGCCATTTGATTAAATACTTCATCTCCACATCTACCGATAAAATCAGCATACATAAGTTCTGCAATAACTCTTCCCCCTGCCATAGCATAACCTACGGCTGTTCCAACTATGGCAGCTTCAGAAATAGGAGAATTGAATAATCTGTGATATGGAAGAGCTTCTGTTAATCCTCTATATACTGCAAAAGCACCTCCCCAGTCACGACATTCTTCGCCGTAGGCAATAAGTGTAGAGTCATTTTTATAACCTTCAACTATCGCTTCAAACAAACCATCCCTTATTTGAAAAACTTTGTTTTTAGATACTTTTTTACCATCTTCATCATAAGCACTTCTTACTTTTCTTTCTATTGCTTTTATTCTTGGATTATCTTCAAGATTAATTTCAGGAACTCTGCTTTCATCTCTGTTTACTATCTTTTCATTAGAAAACATAATATTTTCCATAAGTTCAGGATGATTATCAAGATCCATTCTTGGTGATATTTCAGGGTCTATTGAAAGTTTGACAGCTTTTTTAATATCTTCTCTTACTGCAAGTTCTATTTCCTTTAAATCTTCCTTAGTGCATACACCAGCTTCTACCATTTGATTTCCAAAATCAACGATTGAATCTTGTTCTTCCCATGCAGCAATTTCTTCTTTTGTTCTATATGTAGAAGAGTCTGATGGAGAGTGACCTGAGAATCTATAAGTAACAACTTCAAGAAGTACCGGACCTTCTCCGCTTTCAACTATTTTTCTCTTTCTTCTATATGCATCTATAACAGCAAGAGGATTATAACCGTCAACCCTTTCAGCATGCATTTGGTTAGGAGTAACCCCAGCCCCTAATCTTGCAACCATACCATAAGCCATTGTTTCACCTTTAGTTTGACCACCCATACCATAACTATTATTAAATACATTATAAATAATAGGAAGTCCGCCGTTAAATCCATCTTCCCAAAGCTCTCTAAATTGATCCATACTTGCGAAGTTCATTGATTCATATACAGGACCGCATCCAATTGCACCATCTCCACAGTTTGCAATTACTATACCTTTTTTCTGATTTGCTCTTTTATATAATGCAGCACCTGTAGCTATAGGAGCAGAGCCCCCTACAATGGCATTATTAGGATAAAGACCAAAAGGTAAGAAATAAGCATGCATTGAACCACCAAGACCTTTTGAAAAGCCTGTTTCTTTTGCAAATATTTCAGCTAAAAATCCATATAAATAAAATTCTCTTGCTATATCTTTTACATCAGTTGAAGTTGTATTTTCTTTTATTATTTTATAGATTTTTCCACCATCAAATTCTTCCATTATTTTAGTTAATTCTTCATCGCTTAATTTTTCTATGGCAGATAAACCTTTCGCCAAAACTTCACCATGAGAACGATGAGAACCGAAAGAATAATCGTCAATGGTTAAATCAAATGCTTGACCTACATAAGCTGCTTCCTGACCAATTGCAAGATGAGCAGGACCTGGATTATTATATTCCATTCCTTCATATTCGCTTCTTGTTTTTATTAAGTTAAGCATTGTTTCAAATTCTCTAATATACCACATATCTCTGTAAATTCTTTTAAATTCATCAGTAGAGAATTCATCAAGTACATCTTTAACCTTTTTTTGATAATCATTAACTTTTATATCTTCGAATTTTATCGTGCCTTTTTTTCTAACTTCGTTTGGGTCAACATATAAACTTTTAGTCATTTTACTTTCTCCTTATATACTAAATATTGCCTCTCTTATTATTTCGCCAACACTTGGATGAGGGAATACTACCTTTTTTATTTCCTCTATATTCATATTACTTTCAACCATTGTTGCAGCTGCCAAGATAATTTCACTTGAGTAATTTCCCATCATGTGAACACCTATTAAGGTATTCCATTTTTTATCTACAATTATTTTTATTATTCCGCTTCCGCCTTCATTTTCAGCTACATATCTTCCAGAATACTGCATAGGAAGTTGTTTTACTATAAAATCAATACCCTTTTCTTCAGCACTTTGCTCACTTTCTCCCACACTTGCAATTTCAGGATTGGTATAAATTACACTTGGCACAGCATTATATTTCATTCTGTCTTTCTTACCTAAAATATTATTAACTGCAACTTCCGCCTCTCTGTATGCTGTATGAGCTAACATAACGCCACCTACACAGTCTCCAACTGCATATACGTTTGCTATATTTGTCTGTTGTTTTTCATCTACTTTTATACAGCCTCTTTCGGTATATACATTCAAATTTTCAAGACCTATTCCGTTAATATTTGCTCTTCTTCCTATTGATAACAATACTTTGTCTGCTTCAACTTTATTTTCTTCACCATTCTTTTCAAAGTAAACAAATTTATCATCAACTTTAGTTACTTTTGATTCTAAATAGAATTTAACACCTTTTTTCTCATATTCTTTCTTTAAACTTTCAGATATTGTTATATCTGTAGGACCGGCAATTTTACCCATCATTTCAACTACTGTAACTTCACAACCTATAGAGTTAAAATAACTTGCCATTTCAAGACCGATAACTCCGCCTCCTATAACAACTAATTTCTTTGGAGCTTCTTTTAGTGAAAGAATTTCTTTATTTGTTAAAACAAATCCGCTTCCAAGTCCTTCTTTTACTCCAGGAATAGGAGGTTTTACACTATCAGATCCTGTCGCAATAATCAAATATGTACTTTCTTTTATCTCACCGTTTACTTCTACTTGAATTTTACCGTCTTTTTTTTCTTTGATTTGAGCATCACCCATAATAACTTCTACTTTTTTTGATTTTAATGCCATAGAAACACCACCAACAAGAGTTTTAACAACCTTATTTTTTCTATCTATTACAGCACTATGATCAATTGTTATATCCTTTGCACTTATGCCGTATTTATCACCGTGTAATGCTCCATCATAAAGTTTTGCAGAATATAATAATGTTTTTGTAGGTATACAGCCTTCGTTTAAACATACTCCACCAATATGCTCTTTTTCAATAAGTAAAGTCTTTTTACCTTCGGCTGATATTCTTTCAGCAGCAAGATATCCGCCTGGGCCTGCACCTATAACGATTACATCATACATAAAAATTTACCTCCTATTTAGCAAGCAAAGCAGAGAAATTTTCAAGCGCTTCGCATAAATCCTTTAATAATCTTGCTGCATCAGCACCATCTACTGCTCTATGGTCACATGTAAGTGATAAGTTCATTGCTTTATATGGAACAATATTTCCATCTACAACTTTTATTTTATCAACAAGACCACAAACACCTAAGATACCTGTTTGAGGTGGATTTACTATTGGAGTAAAACTTTCTATTCCCATAGAACCCAAATTACTTACGGTAAATGTAGCACCGCTCAATAAATCAGGGCTTATCTTACCTTCACTTGCCATAGAACCAAGTTCTTTTGATCTTTTTGATATTTCATTTAAAGACATCTTGTTTGCATTAAATATTGTAGGAACTAAAAGTCCTCTCTTTGTATCAACAGCCATACCTAAATGAACATTGTTAAATACTCTCAATTTTTCATCATCATAATGAGCATTAAAGCTCTTGTGATTTAAAATAATTCTTGATACTGCGTACATTATTATGTCGTTTACGGTAATCTTTTCAAGTCCCAAACTTTCCATTGATGATTTTATAGTCTTTCTATAATTCATCATGTTTGTAGTATCAAAGCTACGATTAAATGTAAGTTGAGCCATATTGCTTAAAGATGCATGCATTGATTTTGCAATAACTTTTCTTACATTTGAATGAGGAATATCTTCATATTCATTTATTGTATCGTTTACATTTTCATTAATAAAAATAGAACTTTCTTCTTGTTGAATTTCATTATTGATTTTATATCCATTTTTAGCCAAAGTTAAAATATCTCTTTCTATTACCCTTCCGTTTGGACCTGTGGCAACAGCTTTGTCTAAATCTAAATGTTTTTCTTCTGCAAGCATTCTTGCTCTTGGAGAAACTTTGTTTTCACCAGAAACTGAAGATAAAGTAACTTGTGTTTTTTCTACTTCAACTTTCTTTTCTTCTACGTCGTTTTTTACTTCTTCTTTTACTTCGTTTCCTTCTTTAGATAAAAATTCACTTATGTCTTCACCTTCACTGCCAATCACACAAACAATATCAAGACAAGGTACATCGTCACCTTCTTCTGCCAAAATCTTCAAAATTGTTCCGCTTACATTGGCTTCTTCTTCAAAAGCAGATTTATCTGTTTCATATTCAAATAAAACATCACCCTCCTTTACGCTGTCTCCTTCTTTTACGTTCCAATTAGTAATAATACAACTTTCTACCGATTGCCCTTGTCTAGGCATTATTACGCCCGTTGCCATAATTACCTCCTTAAAATATTATGTTAAATTTTTATAAAGTTATCTAAAATATAATCAGCAATCCTTTCAGAGCTTTTTCCGTCTTTATATTTAAAATGTGTATCAATAAATTTATCATATTCGCTAAAATCAAAATTACCTTCTTTGATAATATCTATTACCTGATCAGTTTTATATGCTCTTTTTCCTATTACTTCTTTTTTAAAATCTTGATAAAATCCAGGATTATCATTATATTCATCAAGATCATATACATATAGTATAAGAGGCTTTCTCAAAACAGAATATTCAATTATCGCAGAAGAATAATCAGTAATAAAAATATCACAAACCGGCATTATTTTATTTAAAATATCCTCTTTATCAAGATTAATCAAAAATTCACTATCTTCAGTTTCTTCTGATTTTGCACTTAAATGTGGTTTATACAAAAGAACATATCCCAAATCTTTAAGCTCTTCTTCCATTTTTTTCATATTTAAATGTAGTTCAGTTTCTGCATCACTTCCTCTACCTCTAAATGTAGGAGCATAAAGAATAATTTTTTTATCTTTAAGCTTAGGATATTTTTCATAAAATTCTCTTTTTACTCTTGATAATATTTCTTCATCAAAAAACAAGTCTGTTCTTGCACTTCCAAGAACCAAAATTTTATCTTCATCCATCCCAAAAGCAGTTGCATAATGCTCTTTTGAAAAATCACTTCCCATAATACAGTAATCGTAATTTTTATGTCTAAATTTATCTTCAACACTTTCCCCTTCGTTTACTGCATCATTACCGAATTTCTTAAGTGCACCTGCTGCATGCCAAACTTGTATTACAGTTGTTTTCTTTTTATGCTTTATTATATGAACAGGAAAATATGCATTATCCACTATTAATACTCTTGATGTAGCTAAATGGTAAATATCTCGTACAAGTCTTAATAAATAAAATATTTTTCCTACAAACGAATAGCTGTATTGTTCAAATAGAAAAACGTATTTTAAATCTTTTCTTTTTTTGTATAAAGCTCTATATATATATTTAATATTGCCATCCAAAACAGTATTTCTTGGTGAAGCAAATGTAATTTTTCGTTTATTTACCGGTATTAGGTAAAATATATAATAAAATAAATGCAAAAATATATTTGATAAAATGTATTCTGTATAATTCATAAAAAATCCTTTCAAACTAGTTATATTCACATTATACTTTACAAAGTTTCTTTTGTCAAAGATTTTAAAGATAAAAAGTAAAAATAACTTTTTTTTATTTTTCTTACGAAAGCAAATGTAACACATGTTAATTTTAGTTAATAAAAATTTAATTTTCAGACAAATTAATAATCACTATACTTTTTTTTATAGTTATGATACAATAATTTACCGTAAAATATAAGAAAAAGAGGTACGATGTATGTTTTATATTGATATGATAATATCTAAATTGATTATCCTGCTTATTAATATTATTGATAAAACTAGAGGAACAGACCTTCCCGGTAAAATAGCTTTAAAGCTTAATAAAAATTTTCCTTTGGGATTTAAGAATATTGACTACAATAAAGTAATATTTGTAACCGGAACAAACGGAAAATCTACAACTACAAACTTAATACACCATGTCTTAAAATCAAACAATTACAGCGTTGCATCAAATCTTGAAGGTGCAAATCTAATTGCCGGAATAACAACAACATTAATCAAAAACTCTACTTTAACCGGGAAATTAAAGCCTGAATATTTTGTTTTTGAAATAGATGAAAGATCATTAAAAAACATTCACAGAGTTATTCCTGCAAAACATCTTGTTATAACAAATCTTCAAAAAGACCAAGTACACAGAAATGCTGACCCTGACTTTATTTACAGAAAAATAAAAGATGTTGTAACAAAAGATATGCATTTATATTTAAACAATGAAGAACCAAGAAGTAAATCATTTGAAGACTTTGCGGATGATATAACATATTACAGCGTAGAAAGAAACGAAAGATCTGTAGTTGATAATGACAGACTTGCAGTTACAATGCCTTGTCCAAAATGCAACCACAAAATCAACTTTAATTATTACAATGTTGACAATGTAGGTAACTTTAATTGTACAAACTGTGGTTTTAAAAGCGAAGATAATCCAGTTTACCAAATGAAAGATGTTGATTTTGAAAATGCAACTTTTACTTATGATGGAACAACATTTAAAATGCCATATAACGTTCCTTTCATGATGTATAATTATGCTCTTGTTATAGCACTTGCAGACAAACTTGGACTTACAAAAGAACAAATGCAACATTCATTTAATACTTTTATTAACATTGGCGGAAGAATAGAAACAATTAAGTATAAAGATAAGGAACTTAAATATATAAGAATCAAACAAGAAAACCCTGAAACATTACAATCTGCCATAGATGTAGTGGCTAATGATAAAACAGAAAAAACATTTATACTTGGACTTTGTATAATAAAAGACGAGCCACCTCACTATACAAACACATTCTATGCATATGACTGTAATTTCACACCTCTTGTAAATTCAAATATAAAGAAATATATCGCATTCTCTGAATATGTATGTTATGACACTGCAAACAGATTTATCTATGAAGGTGTTGAAAAAGATAAAATAGATATATTAAATACAGATGATGTAGAAAAAATACTTGAAAAAGTAGATGAAGCTGAATGTAAAAATGTTTATTTAATAACATGGCTTGAAACATTTATAGATATTAAAAATTATGTTAAGAAAAACAATTTATAGGAGAAAAAAATGGGAAAAGAAATTAATTTAGCTTACCTTTATGCCGATATATTAAACCTTCATGGAGACAGAGGAAATGTTCTTGCTTTTGAGAAAATAGCAAAAGAAATGGGTATAGAATTAAAAACTACAAGAATTGACAGCCCAAACGAAAAAATTGACTTTGACAAATTCGATATTATACTTTTATCTCCGGGAGAATTAAAAGTAATGGACACAATAGTAGAAACTTTTAATAATCAAAGAGACGAATTTGAGAAATACGTAAACGAAAATAAATATATGTTTGTAATTGGCACAACAGGTGCAATACTTGCAAAAAACATTAAATTTGAAGACGGAAGAGAAAAAGAAGGCTTAAATGTATTTGATATGAAAGCAACAGAAAGAAAATGGATATATGGTGATGATTTAACATTTAATGCTAATATAGATGGTAAAGATATGGAAATAATATCATGCCAAATTAATTCAATTGACATGACTTTTAATACTGATGAAATTACTCCTTTCGGAAGTGTAAACTACGGACTTGGAAATGACAAAAACCATAAAGAAGGAGCAAGAAAAAATAATTTAATTTATACAAATGCATTAGGACCTGTTTTTATTAAAAATCCATGGTTAACAAAAGAAATATTACTAGATATAGCAAATAAAAAAGATATTGAAATTAAAAATATCGATTTAGATTTTTCTATTGAAGAAGCTTCAAAAGAAACAATAAAAGACTTTATAAGTAAAAAAGAACCTGTACAATAAAAAAGAACCATTAAGGTTCTTTTTTTATATGTAAAAAAGCCGCTAAAAGCGGCTTTCCTACCAAAAAGAAAAAATGGTAAACATATATAATTATTAAAATAATTATTTACGATATTTTTCGTCAAGCTTCATTACTTCATCAACGTTGCTTTGACTCTTACAACCTTGTTCAAAGTCATTGTCTAACCAGTGTTTTAAAACAACTTTTGCTGTTTCTTTGCCAATAACTCTGTATCCCATAGTGATAATTTGTGCATTGTTGCTTAAGCTTGCTCTTTCTGCTGAATATGGGTCATGACAAACAGTTGCACATACTCCAGGAACTTTATTGGCAGCAATACTCATTCCAATACCTGTTCCGCAGAATAATAAACCTCTGTCATAATCTTCATCTCTTACGGCTAATGCAACTTTTTCTGCTATATGAGCATAAAAAGTTTTATCATTTTCATATTTAACTCCTAAATCAGTTACTTCGTATCCTTCGTCTTGTAAAAATTTAACAATTTCATCCTTTAAAAGTAAACCTACTGCATCTGCACCTAATACTATTTTTTTCATATTCTTCCTCCTATTCGTAATCAAAACCTGTACATTTATTCATTACTTTAACGATTGTTTCATATGATGGAGCATCGTTGTATAAAATTTCATATAATGCTTCCAAGAAAGGAAGTTTTTCTCTTTTTAATACTCCTTTTTCTTCAAGTTGAGCTACAAGTTCCCAAGCAAATTTTATCGCATTATAACCTTCAACTGTTATATCTTCATCTCTCATTTTCTTTATGGCTTTTGTTCCCGGCATCCCAGCACCTACAACTTCACCTAAAATTCTGTTTCTTCCTGCTTCACATGTAATTTCAAGATCTCCAACACCCGGTTGACCTATAACAGAAGCATAACTTCCGCCCATTGCTTTTGTTAAAACGCCCATTTCAGCAACTGCAAATGTGAATAAAGCTGCTTTACAGTTATTATTGTTTTTACCTTCAAGTTCTTTAAAACCTTCAGCCATTCCAAGACCGATTGAATAAGCATTTTTCATTGCCGCACAAATTTCAAGTCCGATTACATCAGTTGTAACACCTACATTATATTTATCTGTTGCAAGAAGACTCCTCATATATTTTGCTGCTTCAATATCCTTACTTGCATAATCTACTGAGTTTGGACATTCCCATACAACTTCTACAGCTTTACATGGTCCGCCAACAAATACCAAAGGAATTTTTCCTTTTAATTCTTCAGGAAGTAATTGTTCTAAAATATCAGGAAGAATAATTACTTTGTCTTTTTGTTCAAGATCGTATTCAAAACCTTTTGAAACACTACCTACAACCATTCCTTCTTTTAAATAAGGAATTGCTTTTTTAAACACGCTTGCAAGACCATCACTTGTTATACCCATTATAACTAAATCTGCGCCTTCCATAGCTTGTTCAAGTTCTTCATTGTAAAAATACTTAATTCCGTCTGCAAGTTTACATTTGTGTTTTATATGAGTTCCGTCTTTTTTCAACTGATCGATAATTTCAGTATCAAGATGAGTCCCCCATAAGTTTACATTGTGTCCGTTCTTTCTAAGTGGAGTAGAAAGGGCACTTCCCATCGCCCCTGCACCAAGAATTGTTACATTAGCCATATTATATGTACCTCTCTTTATTTTAATTACTATATTTTATATAAAAAAACCATAACATAATAACACATGTAACATGTGCATTTCGTTATGGTTTCTCTAATTCTCTTCCAAAACTTTCTATTAAGTTATATTTATTATATACGATAAGTGAAAATTTTTCAATATATTTTAATTATATTTAATGATTTTTTTCTCTAAGAATGAAACTAAAAAATACATAATTCCTGCAATAGCCGATAAAATAACCACTCCTGCCATAACAAGATCAAGATTAAATACCTGTGAGCCATAGACAATTAAGTACCCAAGACCCTCTTTACTTACAAGAAATTCTCCCATTATAACGCCTACCCATGAAAGACCTACGTTTATTTTTAAAGCATTTATTATATTTTCTATACTTGAAGGAAAAACTGCTTTTGAAAAAATTTGCATCTTTGTTGCATTAAAAGTCTTAAGCAGTATTATCTTTTCTTCCTCGACTTGCATAAATCCGGAATATACACCTATTATTGTTGCAACAATTGAAATTGCAAGAGTCATAATTAAAATAGAACCCATTCCTGCTCCGGCCCATACGATTATTACCGGACCTAATGCTACTTTAGGTAAAGCATTTAACACAACCAAATAAGGATCAAGTATCTTTGCAAGCCTATCACTCCACCATAATATCATTGCTATTATCGTTCCAAGAATTGTACCTATGCTAAAACCCATTACAGTTTCAAACGTTGTAATAAAGAGGTGATTATAAAGCCCGTTTGTTTTTATTAAATCCACTATTGTTTTAAAAATTCTACTTGGAGAAGATGTAATAAATTGATTAATCCATCCCATTTTTGCACTTAGTTCCCAAATCAAAACAAAACATACTAAAATCGCAACTTTCCAAAACAAAACTATAAAATTTTCTTTTTTTATATTTTTTAAGAAATTTTCATGTTCTTTTTTCTTTAAATTATCATATATGCACATCTAAATCCCTCCATATTTTATCATAATAATCAGCAAATTCCTTTGCTTTACGCCTTTCAACTGGACTTAAAGAATCAACGGAAAGATTAATTTCATATATATTTTTTATATTTGCCGGTCTTTGAGAAATAACAACCACCCTGTCAGCCAAAGAAATCGCCTCTGATAAATCATGGGTGACAAGAATTGCGGTTTTATTGCTTCTCCTTATAGCCAAACTTATATCTTCACTTACGGCAAGTCTTGTTTGATAATCTAAAGCTGAAAAAGGTTCATCAAGCAAAAGTATATCGGGTTTTAGAGCAAGAGTTCTTATTAAAGCAACTCTTTGCCTCATTCCTCCTGATAGTTGTTTTGGATAAGCATTTATGAAATTTTCTAAACCATACATTTTTAAAAGTTCCATTACATATTTTTTATCTTTATCATCAATTTTTCCTCTTGATTTTATTTCAAGACCAAGTAATGCGTTATTTAATATGGTACGAAAAGGAAAAAGCTCATCTTGTTGCAGCATATAACCTATTGTAGGGTCTTGTTTACTTATGGTAAAAGTACCGCTGCTTGGTTTAATTAAATTTGAAAGCATAGATAAAATAGTACTTTTTCCACAACCGCTGGGACCTACCAAAGCTATAAATTCACCTTCATATACATCCAGAGAAAACCCTTCTACTGCAGTTATTATGCTGTTTTTCGTATGAAAGTTTTTCACCAAATCTCTAATTTCCAATAAAGGTTTTCTCATTGCTCATACTCCTTTATCTATTTTGTTTTCTCTGCAAATGTAGTATTTACTAAATCTTTATATGCTGCTTTTTCATCAAGCTGTCCTGCCATAGTCATAATTTCTTGAAGTCTGTTAAAAGCATCTTCTGTTATAACAGGTGTATCATTCCATGCATCAATACTTTTATATCTGTCAATTACTTTAACTAAAGTATCCTTATCTGTATCAGGAAAAAACTCTGCTATGTTATCTGCAATTTCTTCACTGCTTGCACTATTTACATATTTTAAACCTTTAGAAACAGCATTTGTAAAACTTTGAATAAGATCGGGATTTTCCTCTATAAAACCTTTTCTTGCATTATATACTGTATAAGGAACTTCACCGCTTTCTTCACCTATTGACTTAAGAACATATCCTTGTTTATTTTCTTCAACCTCTGTTGCACTAGGTTCAAATAATGCTACATAATCACCTGTTCCACCTACAAAAGTTCCCGCCATAGCTGCAAATTGTACAGATGTATCTAATGTAACATCTTTTTTAATATCTAAACCGTTCTTTTTAAGTACATATTCAAGAGTCATTTCAGGAACACCGCCGGCTCTTCCTGCAATAATATGTTTTCCTATTAAATCAGAGTATTTAAAATTCCCTTTACTATCTTCTCTACCAACTAAAAATGATCCATCTTTTTTTGTTACTTGGGCAAAGTTTATTAAATAATCTTCTTGACCTCCCTGCATAACATAAATAGTTGCTTCAGGACCGCAAAATCCAATATCACTATCTCCGCTTAAAACTGCAGCAGTTACTTTATCCGCTCCTTGTGCCGTTGTAAGTTCTATATTTATTCCTTCTTCTTCAAAATATCCAAGACTAATCGCCGCATATTGAGGTGCATAAAAGATTGAACGTGCAACCTCGCTGACTTTTACGGTTGTAAGTCCTTCATCTTTATTGCTTCCACATCCAACAAAACAAGACAGACAAACTAACACACTAACTAAAAGTCCAATAATCTTTTTCAAATTACTACCTCCCAAATTGTTATTCACCATTATAGTATGCTGATTTATTTAATTTTGTACTTATATAAAAAGTCTTTTATTGAAAAACAAAAATTTTAATAGTAATATATTAGATACAAATATTAATTATGAAATTAAAGCAATCAATAACTTAATATGGCAAAGAGGTAATAAATGGGAACAATAGTAAATGTTATTGCAATTTTATTTGGAAGTACCATAGGAATGCTTTTTAAAAAATTTATAAATAAAAGAATAGAGAATAATTTAAAAACCGCTCTGGGACTTTCTACTGTAATAATAGGCATACTTGGAATAATCACTTCTAGTATTACAGTAGATAATAACGGAGTACTACAATCAAATAATGTATTATTACTTGTTTTAAGTTTGGTAATAGGAACTTTTATCGGTGAAATCTTAAATATAGACTATAAGACAAATCAGATAATAAAAAAATTAGAAAATAAACTTTCAATACAAGGATTTTCAGATGGATTTATTCCTGCTTCGGTTTTATTCTGCACAGGGGCAATGGCAATAATAGGATCTTTAAATGACGGACTTATAGGAGATCATACAATTCTCTTCACTAAATCAATACTTGACGGAACAATAGCAATATTATTCGCTTCAACTTTAGGATTTGGAGTATATTTTTCAAGTTTAACCGTTTTAATTTATCAAGGAGCAATAACAATTCTTGGAATATATTTATCTCCTTATTTGTCTGATGCACTTATAAATAACATATGTCTGGTTGGATATGCAATGATTGTATGTATCGGTCTTGACTTAATGAAAATAAAAGAAATAAAAGTTTTAAATATGCTTCCGGGACTTTTAATCCCTATTTTATATGCTTTAATTTTTTAAAAACAAAAAAGAAGAGTACAAACTCTTCTTTTTATTTTAAAATTTTTTTTATAAGATTTTCTTTTTTCTTTGTATAAGGCTGATATCTTAGATTAATATCAATTAAATTGCTTCTTTTAAGTATACTTTTTTCATGAGAAAAAGTATTAAACCCATATTCCCCGTGGTAACTTCCCATACCACTGTTACCTACTCCTCCAAACCCCATATATTCATTTGTAAGATGAACAATAGTATCATTTATACATCCACCCCCAAAATTAACTCTTGATAAAATATAATCTTCTAAAGCTTTATTATCAGAAAACAAATATAAAGCTAATGGAGTTTTGTTATGGTTTATTATTTCTACAATATCTTCTTTTGTTTTAAACGTCATTATAGGAATAATAGGCCCAAATATTTCTTCCTTCATACAAGCGCTCTCAAATGTTACATTATCTATTATTGCAGGCTCAATTCTTAAATTCGCTCTGTCAACTTTCCCTCCCCAAATTATATCTTCATTTTTTAACATAGATACAATTCTGTTAAAATGCTTTTCATTTATTATTTTTACATAATCTTTATTTTTAAGAGGCTTTTCTCCGTATTGAATTGATATTTCCTTTTTTAACAATTCTATAAAATTATCTTTTATATTTTCTTTTACAATTAAATAATCAGGAGCAACACAAGTTTGTCCTGCATTTAAAAATTTACCAAATACTATTCTTTTTGCTGCAAGTTTCAAATTTGTATTTTCATCAACAATACAAGGGCTTTTCCCTCCAAGTTCCAACGTTACGGGTGTTAAATTCTTACTTGCCTTTTCCATAACCAGTTTCCCAACGCTTACACTACCTGTAAAAAATATATAATCATATTTTAAATCAAGTAAAAAGCTATTTACTTCTCTTCCTCCTAAAGCAACACTTACTAATTCTTTAGGCAAATATTTTTCAAGAAGCTTTTTTAATACTTCACCTGTATATTTTGAATAAGCACTTGGCTTTACAACACAAACATTTCCCGCACTTATTGCATCTACTAAAGGAGAGATCGTAAGCATAAAAGGATAATTCCAAGGACTCATAATAAGAACTAAACCATAAGGAACCTTTACCTTGTAACTTTTACTGTAAAACTGTGATATCGGCGTTTTAACTTTCTTTATTTTACTAAATTTCTTTATATGTTTTATCATATAGTTTATTTCAGTTAAAACCATTCCAATTTCACACATATAGCTTTCATAATAACTTTTACCTAAATCTTTTTTTATAGCTTCACAAATTTCTTCTTCCATTTCAAGAATACCTTTTTTTAAATTTTTTAAAAGTTCTATTCTAAAATTAATATCTAAGGTCTTGCCGCTATTAAAAAATTTATTTTGAATTTTTATTTTTTCTCTTATTTCCATATTATCACCACTATTTTATACAAAAAAATATACTTAAATACATAAGTATATTTTTATAATTTAATATTAATTATCGCTATTTTTATTAGCATTATTCTTTTTTTCTTGTTCTTCTTTTTTAAGCTGCTTTGCTTCTTTTTTTCTTCTAAGTCTTTCTCTTTCTTTTTCCTCTCTTTGTTGTCTTTTATTTATTTTCTTAATTCTTTTTTCTTCTTTTTTATTTTGATACTCTTCAATTTGTTCTTTTGTAACACTCATGTTTTTTGATTTAAGTTTTTCTTCATT
>NZ_SPHL01000023.1:31330-31583 GCF_005844425.1 Anaerofustis stercorihominis
TATATCCCACAACAAAATAAGTGCAAAGCATTATTAATGTCCAGAAAAAATCTGCTCTTAACAAAGGTACAAATGGACCAAAAAACAAAGTTGTAAAACTAAATCCTAATTTTGATTTTTTTATTCTATTTTCATTATTTTTTAGAAATATTTTCATTCTACATTACGCCTCCGTTTTGACATAAACATATATTAGCACAAAATTTGTAAAATTTTTATATAATTTGTTGTTTTTAATATAATTATAAGATTC
>NZ_SPHL01000024.1 GCF_005844425.1 Anaerofustis stercorihominis
CGGCAGGTTCATTTTGGTTGAAGATTTGGTTTTGAAAAATCTTTTAAACGCTCCTCTTCTTTTTTCCTTTGAAAATAAACATATGGTTGTTATTGAAGAATTTTATATAAAAAACTTTTTTACCTCTTTTGATATTGCAGATGAGAATAATTTCAGGAATAACATTTATGTAATCTCATTTGATGAATTTATTTACTCTATAATACATAAAAAAATAATTTTATATGATATTTTAAGGTCAAATAAAGGTTTGAATTATATAACTATATTAAGTAAATTAAATAATGTTGTTGTTTTGTTTTTGTCAAAGCCTTTTTTAAAAAATGAAATATTATTTTATGATGTAATTAAGATGGAAATAACAAAAAAATATAAGAGCGAAGATATATTTTTAAATAATATTTTTTGTGGAAATAAAATATATTTTAAGGCTACAAACAACTACGATAATGAAATAATTTATGATGAGAAGATAAATAAAATTTTTTCATGGCAAAAGAATGATTTATTAAGTTCCTTTATGTTTATGGGCTTTCTTGAAGATAGGTATATTATATTTAAAAAAGAAAATATATATGAAAAAGAGAACGTATATAACATTTTTGATACAAAAAACAAATTAAGCAAAACCTTTTCTTCAAAGCTTGTTATAGTAAATGATGAATTATTGCTTTAATGGGAAAAATAAATTTATTTTTAATTCATAATATGATAAACTATAAGAAATGGGGTAATTCGTATGTCAAAAGAATTTGTTGTTGAAACATATTTATTTTGTGAAAATTGTTTGGAAGATACGATGCACAGAGCTCTTTATAAAGATGGGGAAATAGTTAAACTAACATGTCTTCAATGCGATAATGAAATCATGTTAAACAGACCTGCCCCAAGAATAAAGAAAGAACGTGGCTTTTCAAAATTTTTTACAAAATTTCTTGTGTTCAAATCATAAAAATTAAATTAGAAGAGGTAGAAAAATGCGTATAGGATTTGGATATGATGTCCATAAACTTGGTAAAAACAAGGATCTTATTTTAGCGGGCGAAAAAATAGACTATTCTGAAGGGCTTATAGGGCACTCTGATGCGGATGTTTTAGTTCATGCTTTAATGGATGCACTTCTTGGAGCTTTGGCTCTTGGTGATATAGGAAAGCATTTCCCGGATACGGATGATAAATACAAAGGCATAAGCAGTATGCTTTTACTTAAAGACGTATGCAGGATGATAGATAAAAATGGATATAAGCTTGTCAATGCTGATATGACTCTTGTTATGCAAGCACCAAAAATCGCTCCGTATATACCTAAAATGCGAGAAAATATTTCTTTTATTATGAATACTCCTATAGAAAATATAAGTATAAAAGCAACCACGGAAGAAAAACTTGGTTTCAGCGGAAGAAAAGAGGGAATCAAAGCTTACTGTGTATGCTTGCTTGAGGAGAAAGAATAGATGAAATTATTTAATACTTTATCAGGTAAGAAAGAAGAATTTGTACCTATACATGAAAATGAAGTAAATATGTACGTTTGCGGTCCTACTGTTTATAATTTCTTTCATATAGGAAACGCAAGACCTTTTATTATATTTGATACTTTAAGAAGATACCTTGAATATATTGGATATAAGGTTAATTACGTACAAAACTTTACGGATATAGACGATAAAATAATAAACAAGGCAAAAGAAGAACATTCTACGGCAAAAGCCGTATCTGATAAATACATTGAAGAATACTTTAAGGATGCAAAAGGACTTGGAATAAAAAAAGCAACTGTTCATCCAAGAGTAAGTGAATGTATAGATGATATTATAGCTTTAATTAAAGATCTTGAAAAAAATGGTTTTGCTTATAACGTAGATGGCAATGTTTATTACAGAGTAAGTAAATTTAAAGATTACGGAAAGTTATCAAAAAAACCTATAGATGAACTTATGTCGGGATCAAGAGTTGATATAAGTGATGAAAAAGAATCACCTCTTGATTTCGCATTATGGAAAAAACAAAAAGAAGAAAGTGAAATTGCTTTTGATTCTCCATGGGGTAAAGGTAGACCGGGATGGCATATAGAATGTTCTGCAATGAGTAGAAAATATCTTGGAGATACTATTGATATACATGGGGGCGGGGAGGATTTAATATTCCCTCATCATGAAAATGAAATTGCTCAATCAGAAGGAGCAAACGGTAAAGAGTTCGTTCACTATTTCGTTCATAACGGATATATTAATATAAATAATGAAAAGATGTCAAAATCAAAGGGTAACTTCTTTATGGTAAGAGATATCGCAAAGGATTTTGATCTTGAAGTTGTAAGACTTTTTATGTTATCGGCTCATTATAAAACACCTGTAAACTTCTCGTTTGATATATTAAAACAAACAGAAAGCGGATTAAAAAGATTATATAATACTAAAGAAAATTTAGAATATATGCTTAAAAATGCTAAATCAGAAGAGTTAAAGGAAGATGAAAAAGAATTTGTTTCTTCTCTTCCTAAATATAGACAAGAATTTAAAGATGCTATGGAAGATGATATAAATACTGCAAATGCGGTAAGTACAATATATGAACTAAGCAAAGATATCAATTCAAATATAAACGAAAATTCATCTAAAGAAATGATTAAAGCTGCATATGATATGTATATGGAATTAAACACAGTTTTAGGTCTTCTTCAAAAAGAAAAAGAAGAAGAAATTTTAGAAGATGAAATTTTAGCATTAATCGAACAAAGACAACAAGCAAGAAAAGATAAAGATTTTGCTTTAGCAGATAAAATAAGAGATGATCTTTTAAAAAGAGGAATTGTTCTTAAAGATACAAGAGAAGGTGTAAAGTGGGAGAAAGTAAAATAGATAAAAAAGACATTCTTGCCATAGGAAGCAAAGAGCTTGCGTATCTTGGGGACAGTGTTTACGAAGTAAATATAAGAAAAAGACTAATAAGGCTTGGTATAAGAGGCGTAAAGGATCTTAACAAAATGAGTATGAATTACGTATCGGCTTTGTATCAAGCCGATATTTTTTCTTACCTAAAAGAATTTTTAACACAAGAAGAGTTAAAAGTTGCAAAAAGAGGAAGAAATACTAAGATAAAACACGCATCAAAAAGCGTAAATATTGCAACATATCGTTTGGCGACAGCTCTTGAATGTGTGTTTGGATATTTATATATGCTTTCTGATATAGAAAGAATAGATTTCCTTATGGACAAGGTGTTTGAATATAAACTTAAAGAGGTAGAATAATGAGTTATACCGTTTTATACAGAGAATTCAGACCTAAAAATTTTGAAGAAATAATCGGTCAGGATAATATAATAAACATTCTTAAGAATCAGATAAAAAATGATTCTATTTCTCATGCCTATCTTTTTAGTGGAATAAGAGGAACAGGTAAAACATCTACCGCAAAAGTTTTTGCAAAAAGCATATGTTGTCTTAACAATAAAGACGGAGAAGCCTGCAATGAATGTGCATCATGTAAAGATATAAATATGGGGGACAGTGCCGATATTATAGAAATTGATGCCGCTTCAAACAGAGGTATAGACGAAATAAGAGACCTTAAGGAAAAGGTAAGCTATATGCCAAACTTCGGAAGATATAAAGTTTATATTATAGATGAAGTTCATATGCTTACTCAGGAAGCTTTTAATGCTTTACTTAAAACATTAGAAGAACCACCAAGTCATATAGTATTTATATTTGCAACAACAGAACCAAATAAAATTTTACCTACAATTCTTTCAAGATGTCAACGCTTTGATTTTTCTAGAATAGACAGTGATGTTGTTGTAGGACACTTGGCTGATATTCTTGATAAAAAAGGAATTGAGTATGAAAAAGAAGCGCTTTCTTTAATAGCCTTAAACACTGAAGGTGCTATGAGAGATGCTTTAAGTTTACTTGATAAAGCTATTTCGGTTCTAACGGACAATAAGGTCACAAAAGAAATCGTTGATGACATATTGGGGCTTATAAGCGATGAAGAAGTATATAATCTTGCAAACGGCATTTTAGAAGGGGACGTGGAAAAGAGTATCACTTCCGTACATGAATATATGGAAAAAGGCAGAGAAGTAGGAAGTATAATAACTCAGCTTATGGAATATTATTCAAATAAAATAATAGCCATGAACGTAAAAAATCCTGAAAAAATAATAAATAAAAGTAAGCCTTATATAGATTCTTTATTAGAAAAGTTTAACTCAAAAGAAGACAGTAAGAGGATAAGCGATATTTTATATTCTCTTTCAAAATTAAAAAATGATATGAGATTTTTCTCTGAACCGGAATTTTTATTTACGGCAAAGATAATCAATTTATGTGAAGGTGATGGTGAAAGTTTTGTTTCTATAGAAAAAGGTAATTCTCAAAATATTAATAGTATGCCTGACAGCGAAGAAATTGAACTTTTAAACGATAGAATAGAATCTTTGGAAAGAGAAATAAAAAAATTATATGCTCTTAAAGAAGATGTTGAAAATATAAAAAATATGGATTTTTCCGGTGTAAGTGTTCCTAAAAAAGAAGTTATACATTTAAAAGAAAAACCAAAGAAAGTTTCACCTGAAAAAGATGAATATATTGTTGATAAAAAAGAGATTGCTTGGGCAGAGAAAGTTTTGTCTCTTACTCAGCGTTATATTATAAACAGCAATAAAGACCCTCTTGTAGGTATGAGTGTAAATAAATTTAAGGTAGTTGAAGTAGGATTTAATTCTATTACAATATATCCCGATAAAGCTTTAAATATGATGGATTTCTTCTTTGATAACGATGGAGATAAAATATTCAAAGAAGCTCTAAGTCTTAAAGCCGGGAAAAAATTAGATGTAACTTATATTGACAAAAAGATAAAATTAAGATATAAAAATGATAGCAGTAAAAACAGCTTAAAAAGTCTTAAAAAAGATTTGAATATGAAAAAAGATTTTAAGACTGATTTTAAAGCGGAAATAAAAGAAGATGCAAAAGAAGACATCAAAGAAGAAGCAAAAATTAATACAGAAGAAGTTTATAAAGAACAAAAAGAGGAAATTATAGACACTTCTTTGAATAATGACAACAATGCGTCTTTAGAAAGTACAATGCCTGATTATGACATTAATGAAATTATTTCAGGCGAAGATGAGGAATTTGTTTCCGATGAAGAACTAGCTGCTATAGATAATGAAATAGTATTGGATGATGACGATATTATGGATTTAGGAGAAGATTATGACGCATCAATCATGGAAATATTCGGTGCGAAAGAAGAATAACGGAGGTATAAAATTATGGCAAAAGGAAGAATGAACGGTTTCGGCGGTGGCGCAGGAATGTCAGGAATGATGAAACAAATGCAAAAAATGCAAGCTGATATGCAAAAAATGCAAAAGGAACTTGAAGAATCAACTTATGAGGCAACAAGTGGCGGCGGAGCTGTTAAAGCAGTTGTAACAGGAGAAAAACTTGTTGAATCTATCGAAATTGATCCAGATATGTTAAAAGAAGAAGATGCTGATATCATATGTGATATGGTTGTTGCTGCAGTAAACGAAGCAATTAACAAAGCAAATGAAGATGCAAATAATAAAATGGGTTCTATTGCGGGAGGACTTGGCGGATTAAATATTCCGGGACTATAAAATGAGCGTTTATTCAAAACCTATATTAAATTTAATAAATGAACTTTCAAAACTTCCGGGAGTAGGAAGAAAAACGGCAAGCAGACTTGCTTATTATATAGTTAATATGGATAAAGCTGATGTTGACAGTTTATCCGATGCAATAAAAGCCGCAAAAAAAGAACTTAAATTTTGTTCTGTTTGTTACAATATAACAGACAAGGATCCTTGTGATATATGCACAAGTTCAAAAAGAGACAGATCTACAATACTTGTGGTAAGTGAATCGAAAGATTTAATTGCCATAGAAAAAACAAAAGAATACAAAGGTCTTTATCATGTTCTTGGTGGAGTTATTTCTCCAATGGAAGGAATAATGGTTGAAGATATAAGAATTAAAGAACTTATAAGCAGAATCGGAACAAGTGATGAAGTTAAGGAAGTTATTTTGGCAACTGGTTTTAATGTTGAAGGAGAGACAACTGCAATGGTTATAAAGAAATTGTTAAAACCTTTTGATGATATAAAAGTAACAAGAATTGCAAAAGGACTTCCTCAAGGTGCAGATCTTGAATATACTGACGGTGCAACTTTGGCAAACGCAATTATTGGAAGAAATGAAATTTAAAAAAGTACAACCAGGTTGTACTTTTTTTATTTTGTTTATTTTTTATTTAATAAAATAAGCAAAAGTTCTTTTTTATCTTCAATGCTCCAGCTTTTATAGTCTTGAAAAGCTACCATTTGAGAATCTTTAAGCATATTTTTTAATGTTAAATTTAGATAGTTTTCATCGTTTAAAAGACTTTCGTCCAAAGAAGAAAATTCTTGTTTTTCCTTCTTTTCTTCTCCTCTTAAAAGATAATCGGTACTTACATTAAAAGTATCGCTTATTTTTTTTATCATTGTTGATGGAATATTTCTGTTTCCTTTTTCATACATACTTATTGTATTTGGATGAATTCCAAGTTTTTCAGCCATATCTTTTTGAGTAAGCTTATTTTCTTTCCTTAATTTTTTTAATCTATCTCCAATTGTTTCCATTTTTATTTCTCCAAGACTATTTATTAATTAAAGAATATCACATTATGTTAACTTTTTCAATAAAAATTCACAATTTACAGTGAAAATATCAATAAAAACACACATTTTGTTTACTTTTTCTTGACAATCACACGTATTGTGTGATAATCTATTCTTGTAGAAAAAATGTTCGATTTAGATATTGTGCGTTTTAGGAGGTAGGATATGAAAAGCGAATTATACAAACAAACAGAAAGAAGATTATATGATTATCCTTTTTTGGTAAAGAGAATTGAGATGATTAAAAAACGTCTTGAAGAGCTCGAGATGAATTCTTTGAAAGGATATCATACTTACTTATTATCCGATGAGCAAAGCCGTTTTGAAGATTTTATTGCAGCGGAAGCATCTAATATTTCCGATTTTAGAATACTTCTTCAACAAGAGTTAAAAGAAAAAGAAAACATAGTTTTTGAAATTGAAAAAGCGCTGGAATGTTTAACGGAACTTGAGCGTCAAATTGTTATAATGAGATATTTTAAAATGTTGAGAATGTCGGAAATAAGTGATGAACTTGGATACTCCAGAGAGTATAGCAGTAGAGTAAGAAAAAGAGCTGTAAATAAAATCGGTATGGTTCTTTGGGGTGTTACAAGTGAGGAAATGGAAAAAAAGAGAAAAGAAATAAAAAATTTTCCAATTTAAACAAGAATAGAGATATTCTTGTTTTTTATTGACAAATTCTTTCTTGTTTAATATAATAGAAAAAATTGTTTACTTTGTGAACTAATTTAGGAGTTAATATGGAAAAAATCAGTGAAGAGTTCTTAGATGCATGGCTGAAGCTATCAGTTATACTTAGAAATAAAAGATATATGATTAATTTATCATTTAATGAAGGTATAATATGTCATCTTCTTTACAAAGAATCATTAACAGGCAGTGAAAAAGGTGTTGCACTTAAAGATATCTGCTCAAAAACTCATATTTTAAAATCTCAGGTAAATAAACTTATAAAACAGCTTGAAGGTAAAAACATAATAAGAAGAAATAAAAGTCTAAAAGATAAAAGATTGGTTTTAGTAAGTTTAAGTGAATACGGAGAAAAAGTATATAAAAATGAGTATGCTAGAATCATTAAGCTTGTAAATGAACTTGTAAAGAAAATCGGAGAAGAAAAAGCAAAATCGGCAACGGATATTTTTGAATTAATAGCAAATAATGTAGAAATATTTAACGGGAGGGAAACATGTCAGTAAAAATATTAACGGATTCATCTTCTGATTATGAAGCTTATGAAATTAAAGAAAAAAATATAGAGGTTGTTCCAATTGCAGTATCATTTGGAGAAGAACATTATCTTGACGGAGTTGATTTGGATAAAGATACTTTCTATAAAAAATTGGAAAGCTCTTCTGAATTTCCTAAAACAGCACAGCCAACCCCTAATGAATTTTTAGAATATTTTAACAAAGCAAAAGAAAACAACGATGACCTTGTTGTAATACTTCTCTCAAGCGGACTAAGCGGAACCGTTCAAAGTGCAAACATTGCAAAAGATATGTGTGAATATGATAATATTTTTATAATAGACAGCGTACATGCGGTTACGGGAGTAAGAATGCTTGTTGACAGTGCAATAAAACTTAGAGATGAAGGTAAAAGCGGAAAAGAAATATATAATGAAATATTAGTTTTAACAACAAAAGTTCGTTCTGTTGTTATGGTAGATACACTTGAATATCTTCATAAAGGCGGAAGACTCACAAAAGCTCAAGCGACTTTAGGAGAAGCTGTAAATATGAAACCTATTATAAGTATAGACGAGCTTGGTAAATTATATATGAAAGATAAATCACTGGGCAAAACAAGAGCGTACAAAAAAATTATTAAATTATTTAAAAGTTTTGATATTGATACGAGCTATCCTGTATATTTCCCATATTCAAATGAAAAATCAAACTGTGAAGAGCTTGTAAAGAAATTAAAAGCAATGGATATTGATGTGGATGAAAAATATATGTATAATATTGGACCAACTGTAGGCGCTCATCTTGGAAGCGGAACTTTTGGTTTTACAATGGTTGTAAAATAAAAACGAATTCCTTTTGTAATTCGTTTTTATTTATTTCTTATTAACATTATGAAAGAAAGTATCAAATTCAAAATAATTCCCGCCATTATGCCAAAAACAATTTCCTCGTTTTTTTCTCCTTGTGCAAGTTTTAATATTCTGCAAATAAGTACTGATAAAAAGGGAATTAAAATATATATTATATTAAAGTATTTTTTCATATGTATCACCTAAATATAAATTTAATATATATTATAAACTAAAAAACGACCGTTTCGGTCGCTTTATCTTAACTCATATGTAAGAAGTGCATTTTCGCTTTCCGTAAAGTTTGTTAAAAATACTGTATCATATTCTTTTATAAATTCTTCATATGCTTTTTGTGCTTTTGATAAGCTGTCATAAAGAGCAAATACACTTGGTCCTGAGCCGCTCATTTGCACCCCTATTGCATCAAGTTTTTTGAATTTGTCTTTTATATATTTTATTTCAGGATATTTTTCTAAAACAAAAGGTTCAAATACATTAATTAATCCCTTTTCAAGTTTTTTCTTGTCTGCTTCTAAAAGTCCTGTCATTAAAGCTGTAAAATCTGGTCTTATAAGATCCGTTGCATTGTCTATAAGGTCATATGCAAATTTTGTACTTACTCCAAAATCAGGTTTGCATAAAACTACATAGCAAGGAATATATGGATAAATCGGTCTGATTTTTTCTCCGATTCCTTCACACATGCCTGCGCCGCTATGGATTAAGAAAGGAATATCTGCACCTATTTTTTCACCTATTGAACAAAGCTCATCTCTTGAAAGATTAAGTTCATAGATTTTGTTATATGCAATTAGTGCAGCTGCTCCGTTTGCACTTCCTCCGCCAAGTCCCGCACAAACTGGAATTTTCTTTTCTATATGAACAGACAGTAATTCATTTTCTTTATTTAGTTTGCTTATTTCTTTTATGCATTTATAAACTATATTACTTTCATCCTTTGGTACTTCGGTATTATTGCATGTAATAACAATCTTATCGGATTTTTCAAAGGTTAAATAATCATAAATATTTATGGAATGCATTACGGTTTTGATATTGTGATAATTATCTTCTCTCTTTCCTACAATATCAAGCCCTAAATTTACCTTAGCCGGTATTTTTATTTGTAGTTTATTCATCTTATACCTTCGGTTTATAACATTTTAGGAACGTTTATACATCTTTCGTCTTTACTTGGAGCATTTTGTAATGCTTCTTCTATTGTTAATCCCTCTTTTACTTCATCTTCTCTTACTACATTTTCAAGATTTAAAACATGGGCTAAAGGTTTTATTCCATCTGTATCTATATTATCAAGTGCTTTTGCATAATCAAGCTGTTTTTCAAGTGTATCTGTATATTTTTCTGCTTCTTCTTCGCTTATTTTTAATTTTGCAAGTGAAGCAGTATATAATACATCATCTTTTGTTACTTTCATAATAATCTCCTCGTAAACATAATTTAACTATTAATTTATTTTACTTTTTTTGTAAACAATAGTCAAGAAACAATACTCATTAATGTAATATATTAATGATCTTCTAATAATTTTTTATTATTATTTTAATAACTTGTGCTATAATAGGAATAATTAAATATAATAGGAGGATAGCGCGTGAAGGTAATATTACTTGAAGATATAAAAGGTATCGGAAAAAGAAGAGAAATTAAAAACGTAAAAACAGGTTATGCAAATAACTTTTTATTTAAACAAGGCAAAGCTGTTGAAGCGACAAAAGCCAATATAGAAAAAATGGAAGAAGAAATAAGACTTGAAAAAGAAAATCATGCAAAAAATGTTGCTGAAGCAAAAGAAAAGAAAGAACAACTTGAAAAAATTAAAGTTGATTTAAAAGCTAAATCAGGTCCTGACGGTAAACTTTATGGTTCTGTTACTTCAATGGATGTAAGTGATGCAATAGAAAAAGCAAGCGGACTAAAAATCGACAAAAGAAAAGTTGTTATGGATAACATAAAAAACCAAGGTGAATACGAAGTTAAAGTTAAATTATTTGAGAATGTTGTTGCAAGTGTAAAAATTAATGTTGTAAGTGAATAATATTAATATAAGTAATTAATACAAGGAGCGAAAATTGGCAGATAAATTAAGTTTAAAGGTCATGCCGCACAGCAGTGAAACAGAAAGATGTGTTCTTGGTTGTATGCTTATAGACAGTGAAACTATAAACATTGTAAAAGAAGTCTTGAGTGAAGACGACTTTTACGACGGAGAACATAAGTGGGTCTATAAAGCCATTGTTTCTCTTGCTGATAGAGGAAAAGCGGTAGACACATTGACTCTTTCAAATGAATTGAAAGAAAATAATGTATTTGACAAAATAGGCGGATATGAGTTTTTAACAAAAATAGGAGACAGTGTTATATCCACAAATCATGTTGATGATTATTGTACAATTATTAAAGAAAAGTCAATAAGAAGAAGGCTTATAAGAGAGCTTGGAAGTGTTATTGATCAGTGCTATGGAGATTCTATAGAATCTTTTGATATAATAGAAGCTGCTCAAAGAGCCGTTTATAACATATCTATGGATAATAGTACAACGGACTTTACGTCTCTTTCATCAGCTGTAAGTGATGCTGTTAACGAACTAAACAGAATACAAAAGCTGGATGAAAAAGTAATTGGGGTACCTTCCGGATTTGATTCCATTGATGATATAACATCGGGTTTTCAAAAAGGAGACATGATTCTTATAGCAGCAAGACCGAGTATGGGTAAGACGGCACTTGCGGTAAACATTGCTCAAAATGCCGCTATAAGATATAAAAAATCAGTTGCCATTTTTTCTCTTGAAATGCCAACAAGACAACTTGCAAACAGAATTATGTCGGGAGAAGCTGAAGTAGATTCTTCAAGACTTAGAATAGCCAATATTTTTCCGAGTGAATGGTCAAATTTATATGATACCGTAAGGGAAATAAGAGAGAAAAAAGTAAAATTATTTATAAATGATACTTCGGGTATTTCCGTAGGGGAACTTAGAAGAAAATGTAGAAAATTAAAAGCAACAGAAGGTCTTGATTTAATAATTATCGACTATTTGCAGCTTATGACAATAAATGAAAGAAGCGAAAGCAGACAACAAGAAATTTCAACCATTTCAAGAACATTAAAATCAATCGCAAAAGAACTTGATTGTCCTATCATTGCATTAAGTCAGCTTTCTCGTGGTCCTGAAGCAAGGACGAATAAAAGACCAATGCTTTCGGATTTAAGAGAATCTGGAGCCATAGAACAGGATGCCGACCTTGTAATGCTTCTTTACAGAGATAAATATTATAATCCTGAAAGCGAAGATGATTCCACAGAAGTAATTATTGCAAAACATAGAAATGGTAGTGTTGGTAAGGTAAAACTTAAATTTAGAGGTGAATACACTAAATTTATTACAATAGAAGATGACCCTACAAGCTCAGAGGCTTATAGTGATGAGAATTTAGGATAGGAGATGAATTTTAAAATGAGAGATATTTTTGAAAAAGATTTTATTGTTAAGGTATTGATACCTTTGGCGGTAACAATGCTTGTTTCGGGAGTTTTATTTATTTTAGGAAATGCATTTATTCTTTTGGTTGCTGTTATTATTTTTGCAGGACTTTTCTTCTTTACAAAATATAATAAAGATTTGGTTGAAGAAGAGATATATTATGAAGAAGAAGATACTTCTCCAATAAGAGAATTAAGAGAAGAATTAAATCTTTCAAAAGATTATACAAATGATTCAAAAGCAAATAGCTACGATTATTTAAAAGATAATATGATTAATGAAGATAATCTATCTTTTCTTGATATAGAAGATGAAGAAGGCGAAGCCCTTCATTTTGAAAAAGCAGATATGTCTTTAACACAGCAAATTAAAGCAAGTGTTGATGAGGATTATCCGGAACCAACTCTTAAAAAACCTGTAAGAAAAAGTAAAGCAGTTTCTGCTCCAAAGAAAAAAGCAGGTAATGTTATTTCAAAATCAATTAAAAGTGTGAAAAACAGAAAAGAAGTTCCAATAAAAAAAGAAATTAATTACGATGATGATTTTGAATTTGAATATGGTTCTTATGATGAATAATTAAAATTTATTCTTACTTAAAATAAAAAAATATGATAAAATATATTAAAACGCGTGGTCATAAAATGGCGTAAATCCAGTTTATGACTGCGCGTTATTTTTTTGGAGGTAAATATGGAAAGACGTAAAATAGAATTTGTAAGAGGAATTATAATGTGTTTTATAATGGTATTTGGCATGAATTTATTTGAAACAGTTCTGCATTTAGGCGCATTAAATATTAATGTTTTTATTGAGAGTTTTAATACATTTATTTTTGTATTTATAGCGGCGTATATTATTCAAAATTTAGTGGTAGGAAAGGCAAAAGATTATATTATAAAAACATTTTTGAAAGAAGAAAAAAGCAGTCTTGCTTTTATGTTGTTTAATGCGGTATTTATAGTTACGTTCATGTCAATGATAATGACAGTAATAGGAGGTATAATAGGAGGGGAAAGCTTCGCTGATGTTTTAAATAATTACTTTAATGTATGGCCGAGAAATTTTTGTATGGCATTTTTCTTAAACATATTTGTTGCTTCTCCCGTATGTAACTATTTATCGGGGAAATTAAGGAATTTGAATAACTTAAATGCCGAAAATGCGGAATAGACATAAAACCGACTTAAAAAGTCGGTTTTATTTTTATCTTACTTAATCTTGTAAAGCATCTTTTCCAGTTTCTTTTGTTCTGATTCTTTTTACGTTTCTTATTTCGTAGCTGAAGATTTTTCCGTCTCCGACTTCTCCGGTAAAGGCGGATTCTTCAATGGCTTTTATTGTTTTGGCTTCCCATTCTTCGGAAGAAACCACGATTTCAAATTTAATTTTTGGTCTCATCATTATGTCAACTTTTGTTCCTCTTACATATTCGCTAAATCCTTTTTGAGCTCCGCAGCCCATTACCTGGGAAACGGTAATTCCGTTTACGCCTATTTTATTTAAAGCGTCTTTAACGTCTTCCAGTTTTTCTTCTCTTACAATTGCTTCTATCTTGATTATCATAATATATCCTCCTTAATCCAATCCGTTAAATGACGGGTATGCACTTTCTCCGTGTTGTGTTACGTCCAAACCTATCTTTTCTTCTTTTTGGGTTACACGAAGCGGAGTGAAGATTCCAACGATTTTTGCACAGATGAATGTTCCTATAGCTGCAATTAGTATTGATACGACTATACCTATTAATTGAGCCGCAAACAATTTTATGTCTCCAAAAACCAATCCGTTCCATTGAGCTACGGAATTGATAGAAGTCATTGCAAACAATCCGGTTGCAATACCACCCCATATACCGCCTATTCCATGGCATCCGAATGCATCCAATGCATCATCGATTTTTAATTTTCCTTTTAAGAATGAAACGCCAAAGTAGCATATTGGGCTGACGAGCAGACCTATTATAATCGCTGCCCAAATCGGAACATATCCGGCTCCCGGAGTTATTCCGACAAGACCTACCACAAGACCCGTTGAAGCTCCGACTAATGTAGGTTTTCCGTTTTTCAAAGTTTCAATAAGAGCCCAAGAAACAAGAGCCGCTGCCGATGAAACCGCCGTTGTCATAAATGCGTGTGCCGCAAGTCCGTCTGCCGCAAGAGCACTTCCTGCGTTAAATCCGAACCAACCGAACCATAACAATCCTGCACCCAAAAATACAAACGGTGTATTGTGACCTTTGAATCCTTGCTCAAATCCTTTTCTTTTTCCGAGCATTAACGCAAGTACAAGTCCGCTTACTCCTGAACTTATATGTACGACATTCCCTCCCGCGAAATCAACGGAACCGATTGACGCCAAAAATCCGTTTTCTCCCCATACCATATGGGCCAAAGGATAATAAACTATCAAAGACCAAAGAATTATAAAAGGTACCAATGCTTTGAATTTCATCCTTCCTGCGACCGAACCCGTAATCAATGCCGGTGTAATTACGGCAAACATCATTTGAAATGCCGCATATGCCAAATTTGGAATGGTGTCGGAATAATAATCGGGTTCCATTCCTACTCCCGAAAATCCAAACCATTTGCTTCCTCCGATAATTCCTCCGTGATCTCCTCCGAATGACAAAGCATATCCGAATAATACCCACATAACGATTGCGATACCCATGATTATGCCACATGCCATCATTGTGTTACCGACATTTTTTCTTCTTACAAGACCTCCGTAGAAAAATGCCAAGCCCGGTGTCATAAGAAAAACCAATGCGGCACAAATCAAAATAAAACCAGTGTTTCCAGTATTCATTTTATTACCCCCGTTTTTTATAATTTAATAAAAAACAAAAAAGGCACTTAGAAATTAATTTCTAAGCGCCTTTGCTTTTTATTTTTAATATTTATGGATTATATCAGTTAATTATTTAAATGTCAACCAAAAAATAATAATTTATTTGATAAATATAAAAGTTTATGTATTTTATGCTTTTAAAATTATCTTTATCATTTCACTCACCGCATTTTCGTTATTGGTTTTGTTAAGTAAAAATTTGGCTGCCTTTTTTGCGTCTTCGGATGCATTTTTGACTGCAAAAGAATATTTTGTGTTTTTTAAAAGTTCTATATCGCTTCCTTGATCACCTATCGTGGCAATTTCGTCTTTTGTTACGTTATAATGTTTCATAAGTTCTTTAAGCCCTGTAAATTTATTTACTTTTGTCGGTCTTATATCATATACGTTTCTGTCAACGGTTCCGTACATGCTCTTTGGCAGATAACTTTTTAAATGTTCAAGGTCCTTTTCATTTTCAAAACGTACGGAAATTCTGTAACAATCTTTTAACGTGCTTAAATCTCCCTTTTTTAAGCTTTCTTCTTTTATCCAAGTTATCACATCTTGATATAAAGGTCCTTTTTTGTTGTAAAAGTAACCGTCTTTGTTAAGAGGCATAAAGTCTCGGTTTTCTTCGTTGAATTTTTTTACCAAAAATGAATATACGTGGTTGTCTATCGTAACAAGTTCTTTTATACCATTTTTGTAATCTATTAATATGGCTCCGTTTACGCCTATATGTACACTTTCAAATAAATCAAGTTCTTTTACTATGTCTATCATGGATTCTTCGTTTCTTCCGGATATTATGCTTGCTTTAATTCCTTTTTCTTTGCATAATTGTATTGCATTTTTATCTTCTTTTGATATGGTTCCGTCATCTCTCAGTAAGGTTTTATCCAGATCTAAAATAAGCAACTTTATCATTTTATTCACCCTTTACGATGTTTATAAGCTCAAGAGGTGTCTTTATATGGTAATTGGCATTGCAAGTTTCTTTTTCTTCTTCACTGCCATAGCCATAATCTGCCATAACGGCATCAGTGCCATTTTTTTTGCCTCCTATTATATCGGTAGGTTTATCTCCTATCATTAGAACCTTTTTAGGATCTTTAATGTTTAATTTATCCATGGCTTCTTTAACCAAATCCGATTTTTCTCCTCTTGTCTGCATTGTATCCTGTGCAATTACTTCTTTAAAAAATTTTTCTATTTCAAAATATTTTATTTGAAGTTTTACATTTTCTATTGGTTTATTTGAGGCTATTGCCATTTGTACTCCCATGTTATCAAGAGTTTGTAGCATTTCATAAACTCCATCATACAACGTTGCTTCAAAACATCCATGTTCTTGTACGTATTTTCTATGTATCATAATGGCTTTTTTGCCTTCTTCTTGGTCAAATCCGTACTTTTCAATTATTAGTTTTGCAAAAGGAGGTCCAATCATTTTTTTTACGTTTTCTATTGTTTCCGTTATTCCATATGCTCCAAGTGCCTTTACAAATCCTTTTGCTATTCCAAGCCATGAGTCTACTATTACTCCGTCAAAATCAAATATTACAGTGTTATATTTCATAATTATTCCTCTTTTCTTTATATATTATTTTATAATAGCAAAGTATTTTTTTCAATTATATTTAGATGGTTATCGTTATTTATGAAGTGGAATTAAATATTTATGGTCTTATAAGAATGTAAATTAAATATATGTTATTTAGCGATAATGGCTTCTTCTGATATTAGATTTCTCTTTTTTGTTAATTTTATGAAATAATAGAAATAGAAAGTAGATTAGTAATAGGTTTAGCAATATGCTTAAGGTTTTGTTTATTGCCTCTTTTCTTTGTAAAACAATATTTTCTTCTGTCATATCTTCTGTTTTATTTATATTTTTTATTTTGTTTAAATGAGTTAAAACTTTGTTTCCGTATCCTTTGCCGGGATAAGCCCATCCTTTTTTGTAAGGATTATCAGAGTATCCAAGGTATTCCACATATATGGCTTTTCCTCTAAGGGAGTCGTTCCATCTCGGGTCAACACATTTCCCATTTAAAGGTTTGGTTGAAGCATAGCACTTTAAATGCTGAATTACGGCTCTTATTCCTATTTCCATTGTTTTAAAACTTGCACCTTTTACTCCTCCTCCCGTGGTTCCAAGCCCTGCAAAATTATTTTGTTCCTTTTTTACATCTCCTGTAAAATTTAAATATCCTGTTTCATGCATCATTAATGCAAATGCTATATCTGCTCTTACACCTTCTTTTTTTGCTTCTTTAATGGTTGTTTTGACGAAGTCTTGTGCATACTTTTTAGTAATGGGATTATTGCCTTTTTTATCGTTGTTTTTTATTAGATATGTATACATTTGATTTGCGCTACACTCGCAGTTTTCACCCATTATTTTAGTGAGTTTTTTTTCATTCTTTCCATTTACTAAAGGCATAAAAAGTGGTAATATTAATAAAGTTATCAAGGTGAATAAAATAATTATGTGAAATTTATTAAAATTTTGTGAATAATTCATTAAAAGCCTCTTTTTTTACATTTTTTATATTATTATTATTATAAATTAAAAAAAATAATTTTTTTGTAATTTTTAATAATGATAAATAATTAAATTATAAATATAATTTGTTTAATGAAAGGGTACTAAATTGAGAAAAACATTAACAAAAATCATTGGTATTTTTATAATTGGTATTATTTTGGCGGGAGCAACTTTATTTGTTTCTGTTTCCCTTAGCTTACCTGATATTTCGGGATATACTTATTCTCCTAAACTTAAAACTCAAATTTTAACAGAGGATAATCAGTTGGTTGGTGAAGTTTATGATGAAAACAGAACCCTTGTTTCCATTGATGATATGCCTGATGATCTTGTTAATGCAGTTGTTGCCGTTGAAGATAGAAGATTTTATCAACATCACGGATTTGATATTAAAGGTATATTAAGAGCCATTGTGGTTAATCTAAAAGGAGACGGTATTCACGAAGGTGCTTCAACACTAACACAGCAGGTTGTAAGAAGATTATTCTTATCTGATGAGAGAACTTATACAAGAAAGATAAAAGAAATTTTACTTGCAGTAAAATTTGAACAGGAATTTACAAAAGAAGAAATTTTGGAAATTTATCTTAACGATGTATTTATGGGGCAAGGAACATATGGTGTTGAAGAAGCTTCAAAGAGATTTTTTGGTAAGCATGTACAGGATTTAACTTTAGAAGAATGTGCTTTGCTTGCAGGTATTCCACAGGCTCCTACCGTTTACAATCCAACTACAGATTCAGGTTATGAACAATCCAAAATAAGAAAAGAAGAAGTTTTGGATGCAATGGTAGAAAGCGGATATATAACTGAAGAAGAATGTGAAGAAGCAAAAGCAGTAAAGATTTCTATAAAAGAAGGAGATTCTGAAAAAGGATTTAATGGAAGAACAAGAGAAGGCTGTGGTGCTTATTCTCAACAAGTTTTGGATGAAGCTCAAGATGTATTGGTAAAAAGTTTTACTGAAAAAGACCAAATGAGTGAAGATGCTGCAAAAGCAAAAGTTGAACAGATGATTAATCAGGACGGGCTTAAGATTTATTGCAGTATGAATATGAGTTTACAAACTTCAGGTATAAAAAGTGTAAAAGAATTTATGTCTGCATATGGTCTTACTGATAGAGCGGATATGGCTTTTGTTACTGTAGATGGTTCTAATGGAAAGGTTCTTGCATATTATGGAGGTGCATCATCTATTGATATGGCAAATACTCCTCGTCAGCCGGGAAGTACCATAAAACCTCTATATGTATCCAAATATTTAGAACTCCCTGATAAATCTATATATACTACCGTTCAAGACGGTCCGATTAATCTTTATGGGTATTCACCTAAAAATGCGGGTAACAGATATTATGGAAGGGTTACAATTAAACAGGCTATTACAAATTCATTAAATACAGCATGTTTAAGACTTTTTGAAGAACTGGGAACTGATGAAAACGGCAATTTAGAAGGATATAATGCTGTAAAAGACTTTGGATTTACAACTCTTGTAGATGTTGAGGATAATGCTGTTTATAATGATAATAACTATGCATTTGCCCTTGGAGGTCTTACTTATGGCTTAAAACCTTTGGAACTTGCCAGTGCATATTCGACATTTGCAAATGACGGAGAAAAATATCCTTATTATTTCGTTGAAAAGATAACAACAAAAGACGGTGACGTTCTTTATGAAAGAGAAGAAGCAAAAGCAGAACGCATAAGAACAAGTGAAGCAAATGAAGGAATAGTTGAATGTATGAAAGGTGTTGTAACATCAGGTACAGGTACATTGGCTCAGACTCAATATGAAACATTTGGTAAAACAGGAACTACAAATGACGATAAAGATTTCTGGTTCTGTGGCGTAACCGGTAATTTAGCAACAAGTATATGGGTTGGAACTCCTGAAAATGATGTAATATATGGTATTTCTTCATCAGGAGTTGCATCTTTCTATTCAAGATATGTAAATAATACAGATGAAATAGATGATTTTGGTAAGATTGCAAATGTAAGTGAAAATTCTTCTTCAGATACAGAAGAAGAAGTAAATTACACTAGTTTATTGGTTGTAAAAGATAATATTGATGTAACGGATAGAGAATACTTTACAAGACTTGAAGTTGAAACCATATCTATTCCGGAAGATGAGGTGGATAAATATCAAAATAGAGTAGTTACTCAAGTTACGGTAGACAGCGACAGCGGACTTTTATTTAATGAAGAAAAGTGCGATAATGCAAACAAAGAAATCAGGTATTATATAAAAGGAAACGAGCCAACAAAGAAATGTAATAAACTTCATATATTTTAGAAGGTAAAATATGATAGATGCAAAAAAAGAAATAGAACAATTAACAGAAGAATTATTGGAACATAACAGAAAATATTATGAGGAAGATAATCCAAGTATTTCTGATTATGAATATGATATGCTTCTTAGAAAGCTTATGAAGCTTGAAGAAGAATATCCTGAGTACAAAAAAGAATATTCCCCTACCGACAGGGTAGGGGGAAAGGCTCTTGATGGGTTTGAAAAAGTAAAGCATGAGTATAAGCAGCTTAGCTTGGCTAATGCTTTTTCTTTTGACGAACTTTTAGAGTTTGATAATAGAGTTAAAAAAGAAATAGAAAATCCTGTATATACATTGGAAAATAAGTTTGACGGACTAACTATAGTTCTTACTTATGAAAATGGTATATTAAAAACAGGAGCAACAAGAGGAGACGGTGAAGTTGGTGAAGATGTTACTTTAAATGTTAAAACCATAAAAACAATTCCTCTTAAATTAAACAAAGATGTTAATTTGACCGTAAGGGGCGAAGTTTTAATATATAAAGATAACTTTGAAAAGATTAATAAGCAAAGAGAAAAAGACGGAGAAAGTCTTTTTGCAAATCCTAGAAATATGGCAGCAGGTTCAATAAGACAGCTTGATTCAAAAGTTGCGGCAAAGAGGGATTTGGATTGTTTTATATTTAATTTAGAGCATATAGACGAGGTGGAACTTTCTTCTCATAGTGAAAGTCTTGATTATTTAAAAACTCTTGGATTTAAAGTAAGTGAATATAAAAAGTTTAGTAATATAAATGAAATATTTAAGGCTTTAAATGAAAAAGAAGAGGAGAGAAAAAAACTACCTTATGAAATAGATGGAGCTGTAATAAAACTTGATAATTTAAGAGATAGAGAAGTTTTAGGTTCTACAAATAAAAATCCAAGGTGGGCAATTGCTTATAAATTTAGTGAAACAAAGGTAAAAACCTTACTAAAGGATATTATTGTAAATGTAGGAAGAACCGGAACATTGACCCCTGTTGCAATTTTAGAAGGTGTAAATATAGATGGGTCTTTTGTAAGTCGTGCAACTCTTCACAATGAAGATTATATAAAAGACAATGACATAAGAATAGGGGATAAAGTTATAGTAAAAAAAGCCGGAGAAATAATTCCTCAGGTTGTAAGTTCCGTAAAAGAAGAAAGAAATGGTGAAGAAATAATCTTTGAAATGCCAAAGACTTGTCCTGTATGTGGTCATGAAGTTGTAAGGGAAGAAGGCATAAGCGCAATAAAATGCGTAAATATAGACTGTCCGGCTAAAATTTCCAGAGAAATAATTCATTTTGCTTCAAGGGATGCGATGAATATTGATACTTTGGGAGAGAGAGTTTTGGAAAACTTAATTGAAGCGGACTTAATTCAAGATGTAAGCGATATTTACAGATTAAAAGATAAAAAAGAACAAATAGAACAAATGGAAAAAATGGGTGAAAAATCCGTTTTAAACATGATTGAAGCAATAGAAAAATCAAAAGAAAATTCTCTTGAGGATTTGATTTTTGCGCTGTCCATAAATTTAGTTGGAAAGCAGGGAGCAAAACTTCTCGCAAAAGAATTTAAAAGTATGGATAATTTAATGAACGCCACATATGATGATCTTATATCTATTAATGAAATAGGGGATAAGATGGCAAATGAAATTATAAAGTTCTTTAATAATGAAAAGAAAATATCTTTGATTAATAAGTTAAAATCTTTAGGAGTTAATATGGAATATATTAATGAAGAAAACGAAGATTTGAAGTTTGAAGGTATGACATTCGTTTTAACGGGAACATTATCCAAATATAAAAGAAATGATGCGAAGAAGATAATTGAAAGCTACGGAGGTAAAGTTTCTTCTTCCGTAAGTAAAAAAACTACTTATGTTCTTGCCGGTGAAAATGCAGGAAGTAAAGAAGAAAAAGCAAAGACTCTTGGAATAAAAATAATTTCTGAAGATGATTTCGAAAAAATGATATAAAGAACTTCTTTTGAAGTTCTTTTTTTATGTAAAAAATAGATAAATTTTGTAATATTAAAATAAAATGTATTATAATGTATTTGTAACATCAAAATTGAGAAATTAAAATTATTTAATTTACTGTTACAATAAAAAATAAGGACAAGAATAAATGACATTAAAATATTTTTTTTCAAGACCGGAAGATATTCCTACAAATTTAACATGGAGTACATACGGAGTTGAACATTTAACCTGGCTTATTGCTATAGCATTATTTATAGTTTATATGTGCCGTATATTTAAAAAAGCCGATTATGAAAAACAAAATAAAATATTAAAAATTTTTGCAATAGTTATAGTTATACAAGAAATCATTAAAGATATTATTCATATTTATGCAGGAACTTTTAATCTTGGGCATTTACCATTTCATTTATGCGGTATATCTATATTTTTTACTTTTTGGTATGCTTTCAAACCCGGGAAAATTTGCGGTGAATATTTATATGCGCTTTCTCTTCCCGGAGCAATGGCAGCATTATTATTCCCTGATTGGACAGAATATCCAATGCTTCATTTTTCATGCATAAATTCTTTTACCATTCATACATGGCTTGTTGTATTTGTATTTATGCTTTTATATAGCGCAAGATTAAAACCTAATTATAAAGTTTTGCCAAAGACAGCATTGTTAGTTGGTATAATTGCCGTTCCCGTATATTTTATGAATAAAGCATGGGGAACAAATTTTATGTTTTTAAGTTCTCCTGCACCAGGCTCTCCTCTTGAGATACTATATAATGTGTTTGGAAATTTTTATATTCCTGCAGCTTTGTTGCTTGTTTTATTTGTTTGGGTGCTTATGTATGCTCCATGGCAGATAGCTTATTCGAGACAAAATAAAATGGAAGAAATTGTATAAAGACTAATGTAAAATCATTAGTCTTTTTTTATTGGATAAAAATACTTGAAAAGCAAAATCAAAATTAAAATTACAAATAAAATTCAGTTAAACATAACAGTAAAAGTATTTTATTACATGAATATATCGGATTATTATTTTTATTATTTAAAACACTATATATTGTGTATCTTTTCTGCTTGACAAAGTAATATGCACAAGATATAATTGAATACGTTCAGTGGAGAAATATAATTTTATTAATATATATGGAGAAATAATTATGGTAACAGAGATTTTAAAAAGAGACGGAAGAACAAGCAAATATGAAAAAAGAAAGATAACAGATGCTATTTATAAGGCTGCGGAAGCTGTTGGCGGGCAGGATTATCAAATAGCCAGAGAACTATCTGATCAAGTTGATAAAATATTAAATGAAAGATATGTTGACATTATTCCAACTGTTGAACAAATACAAGATATAGTAGAAAAGACACTAATTGAAAGTGGACATGCTAAAACTGCAAAAAATTATATTTTATATAGAGCCGAAAGAAATAAAGTAAGAGAAATGAATACAACTCTTATGAAAATTTATGAAGATTTAACTTTCAAAAGTTCAATAGAAAATGATGTTAAAAGAGAAAATGCCAATATTAACGGTGATACTGCAATGGGAACTATGCTTAAATATGGTTCTGAAGGTGCAAAAAACTTCTATGGTATGTTTATTTTAGATGAAAAACATGCTGCAGCTCATTCAAAAGGTGATATTCATATTCACGATTTAGACTTTTATACTTTAACAACAACATGCTGTCAAATTGATTTAACAAAATTATTCAAAGGTGGATTTTCAACAGGTAACGGATATATAAGAGAGCCAAAAGATATAAGAACTTATTCTGCTCTTGCTTGTATAGCTATTCAATCAAACCAAAATGATCAACATGGCGGACAAAGTATTCCAAAATTTGATTATGATTTATCAGCAGGAGTTGAAAAAACTTATAAGAAAATATATGTAACTAACATGGGTAAAGCATTGGAACTTCTTGCAGGTATGGAAAACGGCGAAGAAGTAGCAAAAGAATTATATAAAGAAATAGAAGAAAAAAGCGGTCTTTATCCAAAATTAGATGATAATGAAGAGTTTATGAAGCTTGAAAGAGAAGCTTTAGATAAATTGGATCATAAAGATATTGATACATTGATTTCATTTACAAAGAAAAGCTCTCTAAAAGAAACAGACAAAGCAACATATCAAGCAATGGAAGCATTGGTACATAACTTAAATACAATGCATTCAAGAGCAGGTGCGCAAGTTCCTTTCAGTTCAATTAACTATGGAACAGATACTTCAAGTGAAGGCAGAATGATTATAAAAAATATTCTTCTTGCAACAAAAGCAGGACTTGGAAACGGAGAAACTCCTATATTCCCTGTTCAAATCTTTAAAGTAAAAGAAGGAATAAATTATAATCCTGGAGATCCTAACTATGATTTATTTAAACTTGCAATGGAAGTATCTAGCGAAAGATTATTCCCTAACTTCTCATTTATAGATTCTCCATTCAATCTTCAATATTATAAAGAAGGAGATCCTGATACTGAGATTGCATATATGGGATGTAGAACAAGGGTTATGGCCAATGTTGATAAGACAAAAGAAATTGTTACAGGAAGAGGAAACTTAAGCTTTACATCAATTAACTTACCAAGACTTGCTATTGAAGCAAAGGGAGACATTGATAAATTCTATCAAACATTAGATGAAAAAATTGATTTATGTGCAGATCAACTTTTACATAGATTTAAAATACAATGTGCAAAGACAGTAAGAAATTCACCTTTCTTAATGGGTGAAGGTGTATGGCTTGATTCAGAAAACCTTAAACCTGATGATACTGTAGGTGAAGTATTAAAACACGGTACATTAACAGTTGGCTTTATTGGACTTGCAGAAACACTTACAGCTTTAGTTGGTAAGCATCATGGTGAAAGTGAAGAGAGTGAAAAACTTGGTCTTGAAATTGTTAAACATATGAGAGAAAGACTTGATGATATAACAAATAAAACTCATTTGAATTTCTCTTTAATTGCAACTCCAGCAGAGGGATTATCTGGTAGATTTGTAAAAATGGATAAGAAGAGATATGGAATTATTCCTGGTGTAACAGATAAAGATTATTACACAAACTCATTCCATGTTCCTGTAGGATATGAAATAAGTGCATTTGAAAAAATTAAGAAAGAAGCTCCTTTCCATGCACTTACAAACGGGGGGCATATAACATATGTCGAACTTGACGGAGATACAACAAAGAACCTTGAAGCATTTGAAAAAATAGTAAGATGTATGAAAGAAATGGGTCTTGGTTACGGTGCTATTAACCATCCTGTTGACAGAGACCCTGTTTGCGGATATAACGGTGTAATATATGACGAATGTCCATGTTGTCATAGAAAAGAAAATGATACTGAAGTGCCTTTTGAAAGAATAAGAAGAATAACAGGTTATTTAGTTGGAACATTAGACAGATTTAATAACGGTAAAAGAGCGGAAGAGGCAGACAGAGTAAAACATTCACTTAACTCTGAAATGGAAAGTTTATAGGAGGTAAAAAAATGAATACAGCAAAAGAACTAACATATGAAACAAAAATAGGTGAAACAAACGTATATGTTTACGGAGAAATAAAGGATTTAACAAAAGAAGAAATTAAGGCATATATTAAAGATGTTGAAAAACAAAAAAACAGCGAAGTTCTTGAACTTAATTTATATGCAGACGAAGATGGTTTTATTGGAAGAAGTGCAAAAGTAAAACCGATTCCTTTCGACAGAATAAGAAGAATAACAGGTTACCTTGTAGGAACTCTTGATAGATTTAATGATGCAAAAAGAGCAGAAGAATCAGACAGAGTAAAACATTCACTTAACTCTGAAATGGAAACTTTATAATGGATCAAGAAAAAGAAATAAGAATTGCGGGAATAGTAAGAGAATCAATTGTGGACGGTCCCGGAATAAGATTTACACTTTTTGTTCAAGGCTGTCCTCATAACTGTCCTGAATGTCATAATCCTCAAACTCATGATTTTAATGGAGGGCAAATTGTTTCTCATGAAAAAGTGCTAAATGCAATTGGGCAAAATCCTCTTTTAAGCGGAGTTACATTCTCCGGAGGAGAGCCTTTTATGCAGGCAGAAAGTTTATATTTTTTAGGAAAGAAAATTAAGGAAAAAGGTTTATCTTTAATAACATATACAGGATTTAGATTTGAAGAGCTGCTTGAAATGAATAAAAAAAATCCATATATACTTAAACTTATTGAACTTAATGATTATATTATGGATGGAAAATTTGAAATTGAAAACAAGACATATAATAAAACCTTTGTTGGCAGTTCAAATCAAAGAAGAATAGATGTTAAAAAGACAATAGAAAATAATTATAATGTAATAGAAAAAGACTTCTAATGAAGTCTTTTTTATTTTGTGATTATCATTACTGTTTCTTCGTACCATTTACCTTCAAAGAATTCTCCTTTTTCAAGTTTTGAATGAGGAGTAAAACCTGCTTTTTTGTATGCGGCAACGGCTCTTTCGTTTACTGTTCTTGGGCATATTTCTACAAGGTCGGCATTTTTTTCGTTAAAAAGGTATGTATACAATGTTTTTAAAGATTTTGAACCAAGCCCTTTGCTATGGCCCATGTGACCTGCTATAAATATATCTATTCCATAGGCATTTTTATAATTTTCAAGTTTATGTTCTTTGTATGCTTCCTTTTTTAAAGGGAAGAACTGCATATATCCGCTGTCTTGTCCTTTATATTCTATTATACAGCACTGCATATTTTCCTCACCATGAATTCGTGGAAGATATTTTTTCTTTAGTCCTTCAAGTGAGTTATCTTTGTCTCTACCTCCGTAAAACCTGCTTACTCTTTCGTCATCTCTCCACTTCCCAAGCATTGTAAGTTCTTCATCGGTATCTTGTAATTTTCTGATTTTTATGTCTTCGCTCTCGCAAATATATTCTTTCATCTTCTTTCTCCTGTTTTTTGGGATAAATTTTGTGTGTTCTCACATTTGTTCCTTTTTTACATTGTAAATACCAAACATTGTATATTGTGATAAAATAATTATAGCATATTAATTTATTTTGCTTAATTGAAAAGTAAAAAATATTGATATATAATAAATTTATAAATTTGTAAATGAGGTTTGTTATGGAAAAAATAGTAGATTTACATATGCATAGTACGTATTCAGACGGAACTTTTACTCCCGCTCAAATGATAAACATGATGAATGAACTTGGTGTAGATTATGCGGCAATAACGGATCATGATAATGTAAAGGCATATGAAGATATTAAAAATACAACATTTAAATTAGATAAACCGATAAACATCATTCCCGCAACGGAACTTGGATGCTCTTTTGATGGTGTTATAAGAGATGTCCTTGGATATGGGATTGATACTAAGGTTATAGATGAATTTGTAAGTGAAAGATATTCTCCAGAAGCAAAACTTGAAAAACAAAAAAGACTTTTAAATGAATATAAAAGAGTTTTCAGAGATGCCGGAATAGTATTTGACAACGGGCTTGAAGTTCATAGAGGAAATAAAAGCGAAGCGTATATAACAATTTACAACAGCCTTATAAAATATCCCGAAAATATAAAGAAGTATCCTTTTATATCTAAAATTACTATGTTTTTTTGGAATTATTGTTCAAACAGTGACAGTAAATTTTTTGTAGACGAATCAAAGGAATATCCTACAATTAAAGAAGGAATAGAACTTATACATAAAGCGGGAGGTCTTGCCTTTTTGGCTCATCCGTGTATGTACAGAATAGGCAAATTAAGGACTCTTCAGCTTATAAATCATGCCATGGAATGTGGTATAGACGGTATAGAGGTTCTGCATTCTCAGCATACTTTTGATGATAAGTTATTCCTTGCTGAAGTTGCAAGAAAGTATAAACTTTATAAAAGTGGTGGAAGTGATTTTCACGGAGGAACAAAACCTGATATAAGTATGGTTAAAGGAAAAGGCGATTTAATAGTTTCATATAATATGATTAAAGATTGGGTAGATAAAGTAGATAAAATAATATTAAAATAAAGAAGGTGTTTTTATGAATATAGATTTGCATTTACATACTAATAATTCTGACGGTGATGACAGTACAAAAGAGATTATACAAAAAGCAAAAGATTTAGATATAAGTTTAATCTCTATTACAGATCACGATACCGTTAATGCATATGATGATTTAAAAGACATTGATACTATGGGAATAAAAATTATTCCTGCAGTTGAGCTTTCCTGTGCTTATGAAAGTGAAATGAGGGATATACTCGGATATAATATAGATATAGAGAAAATGAGAAAAATTTTAAAAAGTCTTGAATCCAAAGAAGAGGATATTAAAAGAGAAAAAGAATTATTAACAGAGTATATTGATGTATTTAGAAAAAACGGAATTATAGTTGATGATGGTTTAAAAATAGAGGACGGAGAAAAAAATGAGGGATATAAAAGAACTATTATAAGTGCATTAGGACATGAAGAAAATATAAAAAAATATCCATCTCTTATGAATCCGTCAGCGTTTTTTTGGGATAATTGTGCAAATAAAAAAAGTAGTTTTTATGTTGATGAATCAAGATTTTTTAAAACAATAAAGCAGACAATAGATATTATTCACGAAGCAGACGGAATGGCATTTTTTGCTCATCCTTGTATTCATCATATGGAACATGATAGAGTGGAAAAAATGCTTGACTATGCAAGAAGTTTTGGGCTTGATGGGGTAGAAGTTTTACATGCAAAACATTCTATAAAAGACAGAGAATTTTTAATCGATTATGCAAATAAGCATAATATTTATAAAAGTGGAGGAAGTGACTATCATGGCTCACCTAAACCTGACATAAAGATTCTTACAGGCAGGGGAGATTTGAATGTAAGTTATGATTTAATTGAAAATTGGGTTAGTAAAATAATTTAAAACGGCGTTTTGCCGTTTTTTTTTTTTACAAAATAATGTTTATAAATTGTTAAGGTTTTATAAAAGGAATTTGTAATTATTTAATGATATTTTATATAAAAGATTACAAAGTATTACGTATTTTTATGGAGGAATAATCATGCAAAAATTCATCAAAGATATTTTAATGGAGTTATCACGGGAAGGAATTCTTGTAAGTTATAAAAATTTGAATATAAAGGAGGCAATCCATGGTATAAGTTATAATTCTACAATGGACTGCGAAAATAAGATTTTTGTATGCAAGGGATTTAATTTTAATAGGTTGTATCTAAAGGATGCGATAAAAAAGGGCGCTGTTATATATGTGAGTGAAAAAGTGCATTTTGAAGATTTTCCTTACATAATAGTTTCTGATGAAAGAAAGGCTCTTGCTGTTTTATCTAAAATATTTTATGGTAAAGAAGTTGAAAAATTAAAAAAGATTGGTGTTACCGGAACAAAAGGGAAAAGTACTACTTCCTTTTTTATAAAAAATGTTTTGGATACGTATTTGCTGGGTAAAAGTGATATTCCTTGTGGTATCATATCATCTATTAAAACTTTTGATGGTAGCATTACAAGAGATGCCGTTTTAACAACTCCCGAATCTTTGGAAGTATATAAGACTTTAAGTAATGCTTCCAGTTTAGGTATGGAATATTTTGTTTGTGAAGTTTCTTCCATTGCTTATAAATATAACAGAGTTTATGGTATTAATTTTGATGTAGGAGTATTTTTGAATATAGGTTATGATCATATTTCAGATATTGAGCATAAAAACTTCAATGACTATTTTTCATCAAAATTAAAATTAATAGAAAATAGTGAATATATAGTTATAAATGAAGAATTGATGTCTTTTGATAAGGTTCAAAATGCATTAAAAAATAAGGATAAAAATAAGATTATAACTTATGGCAAAAGCAGTAAGGCTGATTATCAGATAATATCTTCAAATTCAAATAATATGGGTAATGCCTTTAAAGTGAAATATGGCGGAAAGATATATGATTACAGTATTAAATTAAAAGGCGGATATAACATAGAAAACGCAGTAGCATGTATTGCCGTATGTGATACTTTGGGAATTGAATATAAGTATATATATAAAGGAATATTGAATGTAAAAGTAAAAGGGAGAGGGGAAATATATAAAACAAAAGATGGTAAAAAAATTATAGTTGTAGATTATGCTCATAACGGACTTAGCCTTAGTAAGTATTTTGAGTTTATACACGAAGAATATCCGGGAAGAAAACATATTTGCGTAATAGGCTCTACGGGGGATAAAGCAATAAATAGGAGAAAAGATATTGGGCAAATTTGTGAAATGAATTGTGATGAGCTTATTTTAACTACTGATGATTCTTCTAATGAAGACTTTAATGATATCTGCTTGGATATTTTAAAATATATAGAAGATAAATCTAAGGTAAAGATAATAGAAGACAGAACGAAAGCCATTGAAGAGGCTATTAAAGATAGTCTTGACGATAATGTCGTTATATCAATTCTTGGTAAGGGAGCTGAAAACACTCAAAAGATAAAGGGTAAAAAGTTATTTTATATTTCAGATAGTATCAACGCAAAAAAATTTGTGGATAAATATAATGAAGACATATCATAAAAAGAAAATGTAATTATGAAAAAATTTATTGATATGTTTAATTTGTTTTTTTCTTATGGCAGAATGTGCAAAGATGATTTTAACAATAAGGTTTTCAAAAGCATTGATATAGCTGTTGTTAACGTATCATTTGAAGGCAAGAAAATATTTCATAGTGATAAATTATGGATAAATGATGTGTTTTCAGGAATTAAAAATGCAAAAAGCAACTTGTAAGTAGAGTATTCAAAACGAACCTAAAGTTTAGAAGTATATAAAAATTGATATAAAATATCTCACAGGCATAAATACATTATTTATATACGTAAATAAAAAAGATTAGTATATTGAACAGCATTATCAAGGAATTCATGAAATAGATTATTATCCTCATAAAAAATTACAATATAATATGTATTATGTAAAAAAAAGCGGTATATATCCGCTTTTATTTTTTATGTTCATATAATAGTCCTTCCATATATCCACGAACTTTTATTTTTTCTTCGTAAGTTAGTTTAGAATATATATTTAAAAATATTGATTCTTCAATTTCGTTATTTGTATATGC
>NZ_SPHL01000025.1 GCF_005844425.1 Anaerofustis stercorihominis
AATTATCTGACCTTATATCAAAATATATTTTTCCAATTATTACACCTAAACCCAATAAGATAAGTAAAGAGCCAACTATTAAAAGTTGACTCTTTTTATCTTTGTTCTTATTATTTTCTTTTCTTTTTAACATAATAAGCAACAACTCCTATTCCACTTATAATTAAAATTCCTCCAATTAGTTCAATAATATGATAATCATTTATTCCTGTATTAGGAACTTCTACTACTACTTTTTCATTTTCCATAGTTGCTTTAACGATTTCTCCATCTTCTCTTATTTCAAAATACATTCTTTCTTCATTAAGAATATATCCTTCAGGTGCTTCCTTTTCTAAAATATAGTAACGACCATATCTCATATCTTTAACAATTATCATACCTTGTTCATTTGTTCTTCCTGAAAATACTAATTCATCTTTATCGTTATAGATTTCAATTAAAGTATTAGGTAGAGGAGTTCCAGTAGATAAATCAATTTTCGTAAATTCTAGAGTTCCTGTAATTGGCTTATTTTTCATTTCTGCTTTTACTACTTCACCATTTTCTTTTATTTCAAAAGATACTTTTTCATCTGTAATTAAATAGCCTGTCGCACTTTCTTTCTCTAAAATATAATATTTTTTACCTGCTACTAAATTTTTAATAATTATCATACCTTGTTCATCAGTTGTTCCTGTAAAAATTAGTTCGTTTGTATCTTCTGTATAAACTTCAATAGTTGTGTTTGGAATAGGTTCTCCATTAACTAAATCAGTTTTTGTAAACTCTAAATCGCCTTTTTTTAATTCATTCTTTAATTGTAAAGTTTCTGACACAATAGCAGTTTTATTGTCTATTTCAGTTAATTCAACAAAATGTTCTGTTGTATCTATAACATAATTATCTAATGTTTTAGTTTCTTTTATTAAATACTTTCCAAGATAAAGATCTGTAAATATTGCTATGCCATCTTCTCCTGTTTCAATAGATTTAATAAATTCACCTTTTTTATAATGGGTTACTCCATCTAATGTTGTAATATCTTCGTTAGCGTAAATTGAAAATTCTACACCACTTAATTTAACATCTTTGTAAGTAAATTTTCCATTTTCAATAGTAAATGCTTCTCCTGTTTTTTCAATTACAACTTCACCCATTATTTTATCATTAGCAAATTCTATTTCTATATATTTACCATATTCATCATCTTCAATAATTGAACTATTTTCATCAATTCTAAAAATAACACCATCTTGATTTAATAAATATCCATCAGGACTTGTTAATTCTTCAATTTTATAAGTTCCACTCATTAAAGGATAAGGAGTGATAAATACACCATTTTCATCTGTTTTAAATTCACATATTTCCTCTTTGTTTGGATATGTTACTTTTTGACATACATATTCATCTGTATCAACATTTTTAATTTTAAATGTTACATTTTGAAATGGTATAACTTTTCCAGATTCTGAATCTGTTTTTACTAATTTTAATTTTGCAGTAATTGGGGCATTTGATAATGAATATCTTATGGTTTGTGGTGAATTTCCATTAACAACTATTTTAAAATCCTTAACTTTTTCGTGACCTTCTGTTGTGTTCAACTGTTTTACTGTATAAGTTCCATATACAAGATTTATTTTTGAATATCCTTGTTCATCAGTCTTAACAGTTGTAACGTGATTCCCCTTACTATCATAAATACCAAACTCTATTCCAACTTCTGGTTTTAGAATTCCAGTTTCTGCACTTGCATAATATTTATTTATTTCTACATCTCTTTTGATAATTTGTTCATAGACATTTATAGATGGGTGTAAATCATCAACTGTAATTTCAAAATAATATTTATTTGTATCTAATTCATACCCTGTGCTTGGACTAATTTCTTTCAAATAAAAAGTTCCAATATCGGGTAAAATTGGACTGGTAACTTTTCCCTCACTATTAGTTGTTACCTTTTCAACTAACTCATCATTTAGATTATAAATTCCATATACTGCTCCCTCTAAAGTAGCCTCTACACCTTGTGGCTCATTTGTTTGAGTGTCATTATCATTTTTATTTACTGTCACGTCTCCACCTTTTGTGTCAATTTTAACAGAAGCAACTACTGGATCTGAAAATCTAAAATAACCCATTTTTTGTGAATTAACTCCATTACCTGTATATACTATAGTTGTATAATTATCATAATGTTTTCTTACAACATTTAATGTTTGAACTCCTACTTTTAAGGGTGTTACATAAATATTATTACCTTCTATTCTTACTGATAAATTATCAGAACTATACACTTCATATTCGCTTAAAACATTGTTTGAATCTGTGATTTTAATTTCTTTTCCTATTATTGCATCTTGTGTAGTTCCATTAAAACTTGGCTTATTATAATGAGTATTTACTAATCTCATAATTTCATTTTTTTCTGCATCAATATTAATATAATCTCCCCAACCAGAGGCTTCAGTCCAAAACTCTACAATTTGTCCTCCTGTTGTTTCCCAAATCAATGCTTGTGCTGCCATTCTATATCTTAATGTTTGATGACCAGGATAATCGTATCCATAATGACCAATCAATTCAATTTTTTTACTTATTTCAGCACTATATGGTGATGCTTGAAGACCATCATACCCTAAATAACTTGTAGTAGTTATATCAACTCCTGGCTCTATACAATAAACAGTTTTTCCATCCATTGTATAAGTTTCGTATTGTGCAGACATATAAGGTTTGCCACCACCACGTCTTGTATAATATACATCTGGAACTTTTGGATGAGATAAAGTTCCACTTGTAGCAGCATTAACTATTGTTGGAATAGCAAATGCGAATACTTCAAATAAGGTCAGTGCAATCAATAACACTGATACTATTTTTTTCTTTTTCATTCTTATCATATCCTTTCTAAAAATTAAAAAAACAACCTTTTACGGTTGCTTTTATCAAAATAAATTATTCCATTGGATTTGTATAATCAATATGCAACTTATAACCTAAAACTTTGCCTTTATAAATTACCTCTTGACAACTAAATCCTAAAATATTAACTGTGTCCGAAAATGCCTTTTCAAAACCTGCTTTTTGACATTCCTCATAAGTAGCATATTCAACTTGTTTTTTTAACTTTTCTAATTCTTCATCTATCAGTGGAGGTTGTTCTTCTTTAGGCACCTCTATTGTTGTAGATTCTTGTTTTTCTTCTTGAACTTGATTTTTTTCATCATTTTGTTCTGTTTTAACAGGTTGGTTACTTTCATTTTTTTGAATATTAGAATTTTTTTCTTGTGTATTTTCTTGAATAGTTTCATTACTTTCACCAGTATTTTCCTCTATTTCATCAATGATTTCACTTGTTTCTGTTTCGTGCTCTTTTTTAACATTCTTTTCATCATCAAGTTCCTGATTTTCTTCTACTACAACATCGTTTACTGTGTCTTTCTTTTCTGCTTTTTCAATAAAATTGTTGAAAAGAAGAAATATTCCAACACTACTCAAAATAAGAATTATACTGACTGAAAAAAGTATTTTCTTGCCCATATCTATCACTCCTTTAGTGATATTATAATCTAAACTTTTTAATCTTGCACTTCTACAATTTTCTTTCAGTTAGTAAATAACAGTTAGTAATATATACTAGGGTGGATTGTAAGGAGGGATTTGTGGAATACAAACTCCCATTATCTTGCATCCATAGACTTTTGTCTTTGCAAGTGTTTGTTATAAAATTCAATCGCATTCACAACATAATCTTCAATTTTTTTATCTTCAATGTTTTTTGGGAGTACACTTCTTATTCTGTTTTCATTGAATTTCATTTTGGGAACCTGATTAGGCTTATCTTCTGACATTATACTATCAATAGTTTCTTCTGTAAGTTTTCCATCTTGACTTAATTTTTTCATTTTAATTGCCTGTGCGTGAGATGGAGTGCAACTATTGTAGTCTATGCAATCCAACAAAAAGTATTGTTCTTCTTTTGTTAGATAAGACAATTCTATTGCAGGAAGAAAAGCAATATCTTTATTATCTACTTTATCAAGTAATTCTGGTACTAATTCAGTTAGCCTAATATATCTTTGAACTTGTCTGCCACTTTCATTATACTCTTTACCTACTTCATCAGCAGTAGTCAACTTCTCGACAGCCTGTCGAGAAGTTAAATCATTTCTTTTTCCTTGATGACTAAGTGCTTCTAATTTCATTTTGTATGCAAAGGCTTTTTCACTAGGTAAAATTTCTTCTCTTTGAATATTGCTATCTACCATTATAATAGTTGCTTCATCATCTGTTAATTCTCTTACTATACAAGGTAAGGTATCTTTATTGGCTAATTCACTTGCCCTTTTTCTTCTATGTCCAGAAATCATTTCATATCTTCCATTAGGCTTTGGTCTTACTAAAGCAGGAACAAGAACTTTATTTTCTTTAATGCTATCTCGCATTTTTTCCATATCTTCATTGTCTATAACCTTAAATGGATGATTTGGAAAATCGTCAATATCTGTAATTTTTATATCAACAACTTTTTCTAAACTAGCAATATTTCTTTCTTCTTCTGTCGTAAAAAGGTCATCTAACTTTGGTAGTGGCATTTTTGATAGGCTCTTTGCCATCGTTAAGCACCTCCTTTGCGAATGAAGAATATGCTTCTGCTACTAATCCATTTTTATCATAAGAGAAAATGCTTTCTCCTTGTGAAGTAGATTCAGCAGTTTTAATAGCACGAGGTATTTGAGTTTTATATAACTTTAACATACTCCCATAATTCTCTGTTATCTGTTTTTCTATTTCTTTTGAAAGATTAGTTCTTCTATCAACTAATGTTAATAATGCTCCATCAATTTTTAGTGTAGGGTTTATTTGTCTTCTTACTTTGTTTATTATTTTAAACAAATCAGTCATTCCCCTTAATGCAAAATACTGACTTTGAACTGGAATAAGAACACTATCTGCACTTGCGAGAGCATTTATAGTAAGCATTCCTAAACTTGGCTGACAATCTAAAAGTATATAATCATAATCATTTCTTACAACAGATAAACAATTTCTTAAAGTATATTCTCTACTCATAGCATAGGCTAATGAATTCTCTAACGCAGACAGATTTAAACTAGAAGGAATTAAATCTACATTTTCTTTATGGTGCAATATACATTCTTTTGTTTTAATTTCATCATCATTCATTGATTGCTCCATTAAGTCTGATAAAGTGTATTTTAATTCATCTGAGTTGTACCAACCTGCATAGGTCGTTAAATTACTCTGTGGATCAACATCTACTAACAAGACTTTTTTCCCCTGTTTTGCTAATGCTACTCCAAGATTAAAAGTAGTAGTTGTTTTACCAACGCCACCTTTTTGATTTGTGATAGCAATTACCTTGCACTTACTTTCTTGCATATATTCTCCTCCTTTCTTTTAAATTTAGCCATTCTACAATTAAGCAAAATGGCTATGTATTCCATCTCTGGCACAAAAAAAGAACTGATTCCTCTAATCAGTTCAATATGTTTAATATGTTATTTTATAATATGATTAATAAGTAGTATATCTACCAAATCTTTGGATAATAAATTTTTAATAATAAAGTTATATAAATAAAACTATAAAATAGTTAAAATTAAGATTTAATCCTTGTAACATATCTAAAGGATTTAATCTTGAAACTAGTATGTGGAAACATATTACATACATACAACCCTATTTTTACAAGTTCAAAAATTTTTACTTTTTTCACTTTTTTGAATTTTTTTTATTTTCAAAACTCCTTATTTTACTGGGCTTTTCGACTTAGCACTGACACACATTCAACGTGCCCTGTCTGAGGGAACATATCAACAGCTCTAACCTTCTTAACTTCATACCCTGCTTCAATAAAGAAAGGTAAATCCCTAATTAGAGAAGTTGCCTTACAACTTACATAAACAAACTTCTTAGGTTTAAAAGAGATTATTTTGTCTATTGCCTTTGAGTGAATTCCCGCACGTGGTGGGTCAAGAATGATAAGATCTGATTCTACATCAATTTTATCAACTTCCTCTAAAACATCACCGCATATAAATTTACAATTATATATTCCGTTTAATTTTGCATTTACCTTTGCGGCTTCAATTGCTTCAGCAACGATTTCAATCCCGTAAACTTCCTTAGCTTTGTCACTTAAAATTTGAGTTATTGTACCTGTACCGCAGTAAAGGTCAAGTATTACATCGCATTTATCTTCACCGATAAAGTCTTTTACAACACTATATAATTTTTCGCTGCCAAGAGTATTTGTTTGGAAGAATGAAAATGCAGAAATTTTAAAATCAAGTCCCAAGCATTTTTCCATTATATAATCTCTGCCATAAACAATATTTATTTCATCAGCTAAAACAGCATCTGAAAAAGAATCGTTTATAGTATGCATTATTCCTACAATCTCTCCCTTTAAATCCAAGTTTAAAAGAATATCTTTATATTCATTTGTATCGATTTTATCCTGTGACGTAGTAACTAAATTTACAAGTATTTCTCCAGTATATGATGCTTTTCTTATTACTAAATGTCTTAAAGTTCCTTCTTTAGAGAATTTATTGTAATGTTTTATATTTTTTTGAGTAAAATAATTTAAAGTGTTAAATAATATTTTTCTGTAATCTTCATCAACAATAAGACAATTTTCTGTTGAAACTATATTATGATGTTTCCCTTTTTCATGCATTCCAAGACACAACGGTCCATCCTTTTCCATATCACCAAAAGAAAACTCCATTTTATTTCTGTATTCTGTCTCTTTTGGAGATGCAATAATAGGAAGAAACTCTTCGTATTCTATACCTGCCTTATCAAAAAGTCCTCTTACATAATTTTCTTTTAATTCAAGTTGCTTTTCATAAGAAATATTTTGGAAAGAACATCCTCCGCATATTCCAAACTTTTCGCACATAGGCTCAATTTCATAATCAGCCTTCTTAATTATTCTGTTAATATTTCCTTCGGCTCTGTTTTTTCTTACTTTCTTTATGAATACTTCCGCAACCTGTCCGGCAAGTCCTCCTTTTACAAGAACCTTTTTATCTTCATAATACCCCATGGATTTTTCCATTGATACATTTTCTGTTATGTTAAGTTCAATTATATCTTTCTTTTTCATATATACCTCTTTTATTTCAATTTAACATCTTTATTTTACATTATAAGACGTAAAATGTAAAATAAAAAACACAGGTTATTTACCCCTGTGTTTTTCTTTCTTCTTTCTTTGTTTCATAGAGAAAAGTTCCTTTTGTCTTTGTCTTGCTTCTAACTTCATATTTTTCTTTACATTAGTTTTTCTTGATTCATATTGTTTCTTTAGAAGCTCTTGTGATTTTGTGGAAATACTTCTCCCATTCATTTCTTTACTAATCATTCTCTTAATTCTTTTAGGATTAGTTACTTGTTTTATATTACTTTCAAAATTTTGAGCCTGATAAAATTTTAATTTAGAATAATGAAAATTATAAAATTCATAAATTTCATTATCAGTAGGCTCTTTCCCAAATGTAATTTTACAAATTTCAAAAGTCTTATTAAAACGTCTTTCCACTACTCCCACATAAAACGGACTTTCAAAATATACCGTAAGTTTTACCCTTACTTCATCCAAAGAAATCCCTCCTTTTGTTTATTAAACAAAGAACGGACAACCAAGGAGGCAGGTTACTTATAACTATAGTTATGCCCGGACTACCAACCGCGCTGTGTTTTTATCTTTGCAAATTTTATATTATACTTATATATTTTACTTGTCAACAAAAAAAGAGGTGTTTTATCACCTCTTTAAATTATTCAGCTTTCAATTTACCAAGAAAAGCTTTCATTCTTTTATTTTCAGAGCTAAATACTTCTTCAGGAGTCCCCTGTTCTTCAATATAACCATTATCCATAAATATTATGTAATCAGCAACTTTCCTTGCAAAATCCATTTCGTGAGTTACAATGACCATTGTCATATGTTCACTTGCAAGGTCTTTTATTACCTTAAGTATTTCTCCTGTAAGTTCAGGATCAAGTGCAGAAGTAGGTTCATCAAAGAATAATATGTCAGGGTTCATTGCAAGAGCTCTTGCAATTGAAACTCTTTGTTGCTGTCCACCGGATAGTTCGCAAGGATATGCATTTTCTTTATCCTCAAGCCCCATCTTCTTTAAAAGCTCTCTTGCTTCTTTATAAACTTCTTGTTTATTTCTTTTTTGTACTTTAATAGGTGCGTTTGTTATGTTTTTCATAACTGAGTGATGAGGGAATAAATTAAAACTTTGAAATACAAGTCCAAATGTCCCATCATATGAAATTGTACCGCTGTCTTCTTTTTCAAGATTTGTGGCACATCTAAGTAATGTGGATTTACCAGACCCCGAAGGTCCAATTATACAAAGAACTTCTCCTTTATCAACACTTAGAGAAATATCTTTTAAAACTTCAACACCATTAAAACTCTTTTTTAAATTTTTAATTTCAAGTAAACTCATGATATTTCTCCTTATCTATAATAGCTTAATTTCTTTTCAATATATTCCATTACAAAAGCAACAACAAAGTTAAATATATAATAGAAAATTCCTGCTGCTATAAATGCCGCAACTGAAGATTGAGCTGCTGCAATTTGTTTTGCAACTGTAAACATTTCCGGTATTGCTATTACAAATGATAATGAAGTATCTTTTACAAGAGTAATAACTTCATTCGTTGTTGCAGGAAGAATTCTTTTTATTACCTGAGGGAAAATAATAATAAAGAAAGTTTGAACTTTATTATATCCTAGAAGTTTAGCAGCTTCATACTGTCCGTCTGGCATAGATTCTATACCCCCTCTGTAAATTTCCGCAAAATATGCGGCGTAATTTATCGCAAAACCTATTAGTACCGCAACCATTCTATAACTGCTGGAAATCTGCATACCAAATATATAATAAGGTCCCCAAAATACAACCATTAATTGAAGCATTAAAGGTGTTCCTCTCATTATTGATATGTATATTTTAAATAACCATCTAATTGGTGTTATTTTTGACATTCGTCCAAAAGCTATAATTAAACCCAAAGGAAGAGAAAAAATCAAAGTTAGGACAAATATCTCAATAGAGGTTATCATCCCACTGCTTAATTCACTAAACATTGTTCCTAAATCCATACAGTCATACTCCTAATAATTTTAATCTATGTTATTTACCGATACAAAGTGAACCAGGTACACCGAAATCAGCATATTTTTCTGCTATTTTATCTATAGTACCATCTTTTGCCATTTCATCTAATGTTGCTTGAACTTTATCTCTAAGTCCTGTATTGCCTTTTTTAAATCCAACTGCGTATTGTTCAGAAGAAATAATTTCATCTAAAATAATAAATTCAGATGCTTTTCCTCTTGAGTTAATTTGATAATTTGCTACGCCAATATCCATTGCTATTGCGTCACAAGCACCTGCTTCTAAATCCATAAAAGCAGAATTATAGTCTGCAACTTCTGTAAGTGTTGCAAAAGTTGCTGCTAAATCTTTTTGATCTCCTTGTAATGCTGCTAAAGCTGAAGAATCTTTTTGTGTTTCAACTGTTTTACCTTTTAGTCCAGCAAAATCAGTAATTCCTGAGCTTTTTGAAACAACAACTACTTGTTTATTATCTATATAAGGTTCAGTCCAAGTATAATCATCTTCACGACCATTCATTGTAAAACCATTCCAAATACAATCTATTGTTCCAGAATCAATTTCCATATCTTTTGAATCCCAATCAACAGGTTGTTTTACAAGTGTCCAACCATTTCTATCACAAACTTCTTGTGCTAAATCCAAGTCAAAACCTACATAATTTCCATCAGAATCTTTATATCCATAAGGTGGAAATTCTGCATCAAAACCTACAACAAAAGTATTTTCATCATTTGTTACTTCTGATTCCTTGCTTCCACAACCTGTTAAAGTCATGCCCGCAACTAAAATCAAAGCAAGTAATACTACTAATTTTTTCTTCATAATAAGTACCCCTTTAAATTTTTATTACTATATAAAAATAGTTATTTTATTCTACCATAATTTCAGATTATTTGCAATATTCAAACAATTTATATTGCAATATAAAAAAGAACAAGAAGGATTAATCCAACTTGTTCTTTTTATTTTTTTCACTTATTTCTTATTAGTTTAATTTATTCTTCTTAATTAATACAAAACTTATTGTTAAAGAAGCAATAGCTGAAAGAACAAATAATGAAGTCCATAAAGCTATATTATTTTCATCAGCTGTATTAACTGTTTCAACACTTCTGCTTTGAGCATTATTATCACTACTTTGACTTTGTGAAGCTATAGCAGAATCTTCTGATTTACCTACTTCTACATTACTTTTATCACCTGATGAACCGTTATTATCATTATTATTTGTTATAGCATTATCACCCTTATTATCGTTATCGTTTGTATTGTTAGCATCATCTTTTGGATCATCTGTTGTAGACGTACTATTGTTATTATTATTTGCATCGTTTAATGCAATAACATAAGGAGAGAATCCATCAACATCTATTTTTACTTGACCATCTTCTACTTTAGCTTTAAATGTTTCTGTAAATACTACGCCATCAACTTCAGCAAAATGAAGTACTACAACCTCTTCATTATTGTATTTTTCATCTACATTAAAACCAAGTGAAACACTTTGTCCTTCTTCTAATTCATTACTTAAAGAAATATCATATACACCTAAAATTGTATTATTTTCTACTCCTGCAGTTAATTGATCATAATGACTATCTTGTTCGTTAATTTCTTCAACTAATAATTTTGTATCTGTAGGTAAAACACCATTAACAAATATACCTGTATTTTTATCTTCAAGTTGTTGTTCTATAACTTCAACTTTATTATCTTCATTACCATTATTAGATGAACCGTCTGTATTTCCTTGATTATCACCTTCTTCAGGTTTTGTAACATCTCCGCCATCACCTGATTGATCTCCATTGTCAGGATCAGTCACAGATGAACCTGAGTCATTACCGCCTTGAGATGTATTATCATCTTTATCTGGATTAGTAACATCAGTATTATCATTATCTTCTTTCACAACAACATTAACTGTTGCAGTTGCATTCTTTGTTGTATCAACAGTTGAAACGGCTTTAACTGTTATTGTTTTAGCAGTTTCATCTGAAGCAATTTTTAATAAACCTGTAGAACTTATTTTTGTATCAGAGCTTTTTTGTCCGCTTATACTCCATTTTACTGTTTGAGCAGGACTTCCAGTTCCTGTTACAGAAACACCAAAAGTTTTACTACTTCCTTGCTCTAAATCAATAGTTGTTGGATTAATAGCAACTTTACTTACAGTTACAGGGTCTTTTACTGTTATTTTTTGAGTAACATTTTTTGTAACCCCGTTATATGTATAGCTAATTGTTACACTTGTTGTTCCTGTTTTTAATGAAGATGTTGAATATTTTACACTTTTTGTAACATCACTTGTAGTTCCATCACTAAATTTTGCTTTAACAACCATTCCCGTTGAATCAAATGTTTCCCCTGCTGTATATGTTGTTTTCTTTGGAGCAGTTGAAATTGAAATAGAAGATAATGATTTGCTTACCGCTACATCACTTCCTTTATTAACAATAGTTACATAATCAGAAGAAATATAAGCATACATACTGTCAAAATCATATTTACCGTTACTGCTTATAGCTGTTCTACCAGAATTTAAGGCAGGTTCACTTTGAATTTTGTAGAATGAATTTGTAGCTTTTGAATTTAAAATTAAAACAGCATAATTTGAATATGTATCAGTATTATATAATACTTTACCTGATGTGCTTGCACTGTTTCTTACATTAACACTATTATGATTTGTATTGATAGTATCTTTTATACCAATAGTATATTTTCCTTCATCTTTTCTTCCGCCGTTTTTATCAAGAGTATATGCCATATTTGCAGCTTTTTCACCCCAATATGGGTCAGAAGCATAGCTCACGTTAATACCGCTTCCTTTATTACCTAAAAATCCACCTTTCATTCTCCAATCATTTGGATTAAGATAACCTTTTGACATATAAGATTCAGTAAACTGTTTTATACATTCATCAATACTTGCATATGTACTAGCACTTGTTCCAGGAGAACTATCCACAGCATTTAAACCAAATAAGTTATTTTTATTTTTACAAATCGAACTTGTACCCCATGCACTTTCATTTCCGGCTACTCCGATAGCCAACAATGCATTTACACCATATGTATTTTGATATTTTAAAAATGTACTTGCTGTACTTTTCATCTTTGAAGAAGATGAAGTATAATCACTTATTTTTGCATTTAACAATGAATTTAATGAACTTGAACTGTATGATGTTTCACTTCTTAAAGGAAGGTATTGGAAGTAATTATAGTATGGATTACTTTTATTTACAGAATTTGTACGAACACCCTTAGTATAATCAGTAAGCATAGTACTATAACTTGTATAGAAATAATGTCCATCATAACTATAATAAGTTGTTCCGCTCTTTAAATATGATGGTGCAGCACCATTATCCAAAGATGTAGCATGTCCAGGTGTGGTCATGTCACATGTAATGTAGTGAATTAATCTTCCACCTGATACTTTATAACAACTTGATGATTTTGCACTTGAAAAATTAATAACTTGTACATCGTCTTCATCTACCCAGCCAACAACACCTGAAAGCATAAATTTAACTTTACCGTTGCTTGTTCCAAGATATGCAGCATCAGCTCCATAAGCACCATTAGTATAACCTGAAACACCCGTTCCAACTTCAGTATAGTTAGTTACGGCGTTACCTTTTGTTCTAAAATTTACAATTTTTACAGATGTACTTTTTGCACTAAAAGTTGAAATCCCGTTACTTTCAACTTTACCGCTATCATCGTCTTCAACATTATAAACATCCCCATCAGTATCTACACCTGTAGCCTGATCAAGTTTTGTTTGGTTTTCGTCTTCTAATCCCGAAGCAGCATTTACAACACTGAAATTTTGAAAACTAAAAACCATTAATAAACATAAAATTGTTAAAATAAAAGTTCCTAAATTTTTTCTTATTTTTGTCACGGTCGTACCCCCTTTAAAGCTTAATCCTCTTTAGACAATAATCTACAATAAATATATCATTATTTCCATTTTTTTTCAATTAAAAGTTACATAATACACACAAATTTCACATAAAAAAATAACTATATACTATATATTGTACATATATTACATACAAACACAACCATAAATATAGTTATTACATTTTTATATATTGTTTGTAACATTATTTTTATATAAAATATTTGTTATATATAAAAATAATGCAAAAACCTCCTTACTTTTTAGTCATTTTAAAAGATATATAACTTTATATTTTGTAAAATTTTTATTGCATTAAAACTTACTATTCGTTAAATATTAATATATGTATACTATCACCTACCCTATCTTACTATCTGAAATATCATATAAGCTTATATATATTTCAAACATATAATTATTTTTAAATAAAAAAAAGCATCATTAAATGATGCTTTTTTTTGTATTTGAAATATTTTTATTATTTATTTTTAGTTATATTCTTTATAGCATATAAAACAGCTACCATTAGTACTATACCAATAGGAAGTGATACCCATGCTGTTTGAACAAAACCTGCAATAATGTATGTTACAAAAGATACGGCTGCTACAGTCATAGCATAAGGAAGCTGAGTCGATACATGATTGACATGATCACATCTGGCACCAGCTGAAGACATAATTGTCGTATCGGAAATAGGAGAACAATGGTCTCCACATACAGCACCGGCCATACAAGCCGAAATTGATATAATCATAAGTTGAGGATTTGAATTAGCAAATACAGAAACTACTATAGGAATAAGTATACCAAACGTTCCCCAAGATGTACCCGTTGCAAAAGATAAAAAACATCCAACCAAAAATATGATTGCCGGCAAAAAGTTCATTAAAGAAGCTGCGTTATTTTGCATCATACCTCCAACAAATTCAGCAGCTCCCAAACTATCTGTCATAGCTTTCAATGTCCAAGCAAAAGTCAAAATCAAAATAGCAGGAACCATAGCTTTAAACCCTTCTGGAATACAATCCATACATTCATTGAATTTCAAAACTTTTCTTGCAACATATAAAATAACAGTTATAAACAAAGCAAATATACTACCTATAGATAATCCCACAGATGCATCACTGTTTGAAAAGGCTTCTATAAATCCTGCTCCGGAAAACAAACCGCCAGTATAAACCATTCCAATAATACAACATATTATAAGAGAAATTATAGGAATAATTAAATCAATTACTTTACCATTTTCATTTACTTCTGTTGTTTCTTCTTCTACAAAACCTGCATTTAAAATTGAATGTAAATCTCCTTTTGAAGCGTTTTCTTCATGCTTTTTCATTGGACCATAATCAAATTTGAGTAAAACCAAAGAAATCATCATTGTAATTGTCAAAAATGCATAAAAGTTAAAAGGAATTGCCTGAATAAATACAGAAAACCCATCTTCCCCCGGAACAAATCCAGTCACAGCAGCAGCCCATGAAGATATAGGAGCAATAATACAAACAGGAGCTGCCGTAGCATCTATAAGATAAGCAAGCTTTGCTCTTGATACTTTATGTTTATCTGTTATTGGTCTCATAACGCTACCAACAGTCAAACAATTAAAATAATCATCTATAAAAATTAATACACCTAATAAAATCGTTGCTAGTTGAGCACCTGCACGTGTTTTTATTTTTTTACTTGCCCAGTTACCAAAAGCAGCAGAACCGCCTGCTTTATTCATTAAGGCAACCATTCCTCCAAGAACAACAAGGAAAATTAAAATACCTACATTGTAACTGTCTGAAAGAACAGCAATAATACCATCATTTAATACATGAGTTACAGTTCCTTCAAAACTACCTGCAGCATAAAAAATACCGCCAAAAACAATACCTATAAATAATGAACTGTAAACTTCTTTTGTAATAAGTGCAAGAACAATAGCAATAATTGGAGGAACTAAAGACCAGAAAGTTGCATACATAGCTGGTTTAGCTGCTTCAGTTGTTTCTGCACCTAAGATTGGGAATACTAACATTAAAATAAGCATAAAGCTAGCAATACCCGTCATTAATTTCTTCTTTGAAATTTTCATCGTACACCCCTTCAATGTATTTAAATTATGTAAATAAAGACAAATAAAAAAGCCTTAAATGACATCACTTTAGGACGCATTCATGGCAAAATAAATTTACTGTCGATAGCGCTCCACAATCGTGACAGTATATTACATATTATGTAATATACCAGAATATAAATTATTTGGGTAATATATATTCTTCGGCAGTATCCCCTTTCCTTTATATAAGTCCCAAAATATAATATAAAGTACTGATGAACACCGCACCTCTATCATTTTATATTTACCTTTCTTTTTTACCATTTTTACATAATATTGTCAAGTTTTATTTAATATATGACAAATTTATCAAAAAATTTTTTACTTTTCGCTTAACATTATATAGTCATCTTTATTTTCCTTATAAATTTTAAACCCATATTTCAAGTATAAATCTTTTGCATAATTATCTTTACTTACAGATAAGGATACACTATCATACATTGGTTTTAAATTTAGTAAAAATATTTTTAATAAATTTTCTCCAATACCTTTATTTCTGTAATTTTTTTCTACAGACATACATAATTCAGGAATCTCTTTCGAAACATATCCATATCCATGTATATTATCATCAAACAATATGCTCCAAATCATAGCAATAATTTTTCCTTTATGTTCACATACATAACAAATATCTTTATTTAATTTGAAATTCTCATAATATATTTTAATATTTGGATCTTTTAAAATATCTTTTGAAATTGTAATATTATTTCCAACATAAATTGCATAATAAGTAAAATCTTTCAAAAAATATATCTCATTACCTTTTATTTTTCTTATTTTATAGTCTTCATTCATATATTTAACCTTCAAAAAAAAGGCACTTATAAAAGTGCCTTTTAGTAATTTTTATTTCTTAGAATTTTTTATTCTAGCTTGAGCAGCAGCAAGTCTTGCAATTGGAACCCTGAATGGAGAACATGATACATAATCAAGTCCTACACTGTCAAAGAATTCAATACTTGCAGGATCCCCACCTTGTTCACCACAAACACCACAGTGAATATCTGGATTAACTTCTCTGCCTTTCTTAACCGCCATATCAACAAGTTGACCAACACCTTCAGTATCAATTGTTGCAAATGGGTCTTTAGGGAAAATACCTTTTTCAATATATTCTTTAATATAAACCCCGGCATCATCTCTACTAAATCCATATGTCATTTGTGTTAAGTCATTTGTACCAAATGAGTAGAATTCCGCAACTTTTGCAAGTTGATCTGAAGTTAATGCAGCTCTTGGTATTTCAATCATAGTACCAACTTTGTAATCAATTTTAATTCCTGTTTCTTTAAATATATCATTTACAGTTTCTCTTATTCTGTCAACTACATATTTAAGTTCTAAATAACTACCTGCTAAAGGTACCATAATTTCAGGAGTAATATCTAAATTATCTTCTTGTTTTGCTTCGATTGCAGCCATTATGATAGCTCTTGTTTGCATATTTGCAATTTCAGGATATGTTACAGCAAGTCTACAACCTCTATGACCAAGCATTGGGTTAAGTTCATGAAGTTCGTTTACTCTTGCTTTTAATTCTTCAAAAGTTAATCCCATGTCTTTTGCAAGTTGCTTAATATCTTCATCTTCTTTAGGAAGGAATTCATGTAGTGGTGGATCAAGAAGTCTGATAACAACTGGTTTTCCACCCATTGCTTTAAATAGACCTTTAAAATCATTCTTTTGCATTGGTAGAATTTCAGCTAATGCATCTTCTCTTTGAATTAATGTTTTAGCACAAATCATTTTTCTAAAAGCAAAAATTCTATCAGCTTCAAAGAACATATGCTCTGTTCTGCATAATCCGATACCTTCTGCACCATAATTAGCAGCAACAGTTGCATCTTTTACTGTATCTGCATTTGTTCTTATTTTAAGTCTTCTTATTTCATCAGCCCATTCCATTACTTTATTAAAGTCATCTGATAAAACAGCATCTACAGTTTTAATCTTTCCTTCGTATACATTACCTGTTGAACCGTTTATTGATAAATAATATCCTTCATAGAATATTTTACCGCCTATTTCAACATATTTTTCTTCTTCGTTAACATGAGCAGCTTCACAACCGGCTACACAGCATTTACCCATACCTCTGGCAACAACGGCAGCATGAGAAGTCATACCTCCTGTAGCAGTTAAAATACCATTTGCAGAGTTCATACCTTCAATATCTTCAGGTGAAGTTTCTTTTCTAACAAGTAATACTTCTTCTCCTCTTTCTTTTGCTTCAACAGCATCTTCTGCAGAGAAGTAAATTTTACCACAACCGGCACCCGGAGAAGCAGGAAGACCTTTTGTCAAAGGAATAGCTTTTGCTAACTCATCAGTATCGAAACCTTTATGTAACAATTGATTTAATGTTGAAGGTTCAAGTCTTAAGATAGCTTCTTCTTTTGTAATTAAACCTTCTTCAACCATATCAACCGCAACTTTTAATGAAGCTTGAGCAGTTCTCTTTCCTGCACGTGTTTGAAGTAAGTATAATTTACCCTCTTCAATTGTAAATTCAATATCTTGCATATCTTTGTAATGATTTTCCAAAAGTTTACATGCACTGATAAACTCATCATAAACTGAAGGCATTACATCTTTTAAAGTATCAATATGTTGAGGTGTTCTAATACCGGCAACAACATCTTCACCTTGAGCATTCATCAAGAACTCACCAAAAATTTTATTTTCACCTGTTGCAGGGTTTCTTGTAAATGCAACCCCTGTTCCTGATGTTTGTCCCATATTACCGTAAACCATTGATTGAACGTTTACAGCAGTACCAATACGATTTGGTATATCATTTAATTTTCTATAAGCAATAGCTCTTGGGTTGTTCCATGATTTGAAAATAGCTTCAACAGCAGCCATTAATTGTTCTTTAGGATCATCTGGGAATTCATATCCTTTTTGATCTAAGAATAATTCTTTGTATTGTTTTACAACTTGTTTTAAATCAAAGGTTGTAAGTTCGGTATCATATTTGTATCCCTGTTGTTTTTTCCTTGTTGTAAGAATATCTTCAAATAAATTTCTATTCATTCCAAGTGCAACATCACAAAACATTTGTATAAAACGTCTATAACTATCATATGCAAATCTTTCGTTTCCTGTTTTCCTTGCTAAAGCTTCAACTGTTCTGTCGTTTAAACCTAAGTTTAATATTGTATCAAGCATTCCAGGCATTGATATCTTTGCTCCAGAACGAACTGAAACCAACAATGGATTTTCAACCCCGCCAAACTGTTTTCCTGTTATTTGTTCAAGTTCAGCTAATTTTTCATAAATTTGGTTGATAATTTCTTTATCAATTTCACAACCGGTTTTGTAATAATCTATACAAGCCTCTGTTGTGATTGTAATACCTTGAGGTACAGGTAAACCTATACTTGTCATTTCTGCCAAGTTTGCTCCTTTACCACCTAGTAAATCTCTTTGGCTTGCATTTCCTTCTTTAAAGGCATAAACAAATTTTTTAGCACACATTTTAACCATCCTCCTCAATAAATGTTTATGACATTACACAGTAAAAAACTGTAATATTTATAATAAGCTGTAAAACAGCATATTAACTAGTTTTTATATTGAACTTCAAATCCTTCATAAGATGGAAGTCTTTTTTCATGAAATCTTTTTAAAATTTCTCTTGCTTCATATGCAATAACACCATTTTGTTTTTTATGTCTTGCAAAATATCTTAAATTTTCCAAAGCTTCATTTGTATTAAAACCTGTTCTAAGACAAATAACACTTGCTGAATATTTAAGCTCATAACTGCCGTTTTTACATTGCTCTAATAAAAATTCTTTATATTTATCAAAATCTTCCAACATAATATCAATTATAATCATAATATCTTTATTGGTAATGTTTGCATCAACGATACGTTTTTGTTCTAAACATCTTGCTCTGTAATCTATTTTTTCTTTAAAAAGTTCAAGTATATCTCCTTCTGCTTCTATTTGCTCTCTAGTCATAGGCTCAATAGTTTTTTTCTTTTCAATTTTTTTTCTAAGCCTTAACTGTTTTTTTTCTTCTTTTTCTCTGTTATGCATGTTGATAATATCTTTTAATGACATACTTTTCTCCTTTAAATATATAATTTAAACTTTTACATTAATTATTAATATTATTTTACTATATTTTTTAAACAATTACAATACGAATACCCCATAAAAAAAATATTACACTTGCCATGTTTATATAATCATCACGACAAATGTAATATTTATTAAGGTTATTAATTAAAACATAACTTTTTCGCTAATATATTTAACTAAATCTTCAATCTTTATTCTTTCTTGTTCCATTGAATCTCTGTCCCTTACAGTAACAGCACCATCTTCTAATGTATCAAAGTCTATTGTAACACAGTAAGGAGTACCGATTTCATCTTGTCTACGATATCTTTTACCAATATTACCGGCTTCATCATAATCAACCATAAAATATTTAGAAAGCTCAGCATATACTTCAGTTGCTTTTTCAGATAATTTCTTTGTTAATGGAAGTACTGCTACCTTATAAGGAGCCAAATAAGGATGTAATTTAAATACGTTTCTGGTTGTATTATCTTCTAAAGTTTCTTCTACATAACAATCACAAAGAAGTGTAAAGAATAATCTACCTGCTCCAACACTCGGCTCAATACAATATGGATGGAATTTTTCATTTGTTATAGGATCAACATATTTCATATCTTTACCTGAGAATTCTTCATGTGATCTTAAATCGAAATCAGTTCTGTCTGCTATTCCCCAAAGTTCACCCCATCCAAAAGGATATTCATATTCTATATCTGTTGTAGCATTTGAATAATGAGATAATTGTTCTTTTGCATGATCTCTGAATCTTATGTTTTCTTTATTAATTCCAAGAGAAACTAAGAAATCAAAACAATATTGTCTCCAGTATTCAAACCATTTCATTTCGTCTTTTGGTTCACAGAAAAATTCAAGTTCCATTTGTTCAAATTCTCTTGTTCTAAAAATAAAGTTACCAGGTGTAATTTCATTTCTAAAAGACTTACCAATTTGTCCTATACCAAAAGGTAATTTTTTTCTTGTTGATCTTTGAACGTTTTTAAAGTTTATAAAAATACCCTGACAAGTTTCCGGTCTTAGATAAATTGTATTAACACTGTCTTCAGTTACACCTTGGAAAGTTTTAAACATTAAGTTAAATTGTCTTATTTTTGTAAAATCGTGTTTACCGCAATTTGGACATACTATATTGTTTTCTTCAATATAATTTTCCATTTTTTCATTGCTCCATCCATCAGCATTTGCATCAAGACCTTTTTTTTCTAAATCATCTTCAATTAATTTATCAGCTCTAAAACGAGATTTACAATTTTTACAATCCATTAAAGGATCATTAAAGTTTTTAAGATGACCGCTTGCTTCCCAAACTTTTGGATTAACCAAAATAGCACTGTCAAGCGCAACATTGTAAGGTGATTCTTGAATAAATTTTTTAAACCATGCATTTTTAACATTATTTAAAATAAGTGTTCCGACAGGACCATAATCAAAACTATTTGCAAGTCCTTCATAAATTTCAGAACCTGGGAATATTATTCCTCTCATTTTTGTAATACTTATTATTTCATTTAAACTAAGCCTTCTTGTCATTTCTTCCTCCATTTTTTATTTATTGCATATATTAATTTAATTCTATCATATCTGATAAAAATTTAAAACTATTTGTTTTCTTTTGAAGATTATAAGTTATATAATTATTCAAAATTACAATTATATTGTTACATTCCTTTAAAGAAATATTTTTAAAATCAACTTTTTTAATATCCTTTAAGTTTATATAAGTAAGTTCATTGATTAAATTTATTTGTTTTAAAGTTAATTTATTTGATGAAAAATACTTTGTTGTGCATTTTTTGCAAGACAACATACTGCTTTCAAAATCAAGGTAGTAATCACTGCTTTTTGCATCACCGCATATGTTACAATATTTAAAATCAGGAATAATCCCTGAAATACCAAGCAGCTTTAACATAAACATAAGAGCTACAAAAGATATATTTTCTATTTTACATTTTTGAATTAAATCCAAAGTATAAAATAAAAGATTAAAAGTTATTTCTTCTTCCATTTTATCTTCATAAAATATATCAATAAGCTCACAAATATAACTTGCAAAAGAAAGTCTTTCAAGATCTGTTTGTATTCCCGGAAAACTTTTTATATAATCAGCACTTTTTAATGTATAAAAATTTTTCCCTGGATATAATACAAAATAACTATAAGAAAACGTACTTGTTTGGGCTATTACCTTACTTCTTTTTGAAGCAGCGTTTTTTGCCATAACGCTTATTTTACCTCTTTCTTTTGTAAAAACAGTAAGTATCCTATCATTATCCGAATATTTTATATTTTTTATAACTATACCATGATATTCTCTTAACATAAACCCCTCTTAGAAAAACTATTTTTTCCATGTTCCCGGAGCAAATAAAATTAAAAGTGGAAACAATTCAAGTCTTCCTGCTATCATATCAAATGATAATACCAATTTTGAAAAATCTGATAAAAATCCATAATTTGTTGCAGGACCAACAAGGTTTAATCCGGGACCTATATTATTCATTGTAGCTGCAACAGCACTAAAGTTCGTTGCAAAATCATAATTATTTAAAGATATAAGTAATAATGATACCGTAAAAATTATCGTATAAATGAATAAATATGCACAAACATTATGGAATGTTTTCTTTTCTATTTTCTTTCCATCCATTTTCATTATTTTTACTCTTCTCGGATGAATAAGCATTGAAAGTTCATTAAAAGCATCTTTACATAAAATAATAAATCTGCTTACTTTTATACCTCCTCCGGTACTTCCTGCACATGCTCCTATAAACATTAAAATTAAAAGTATCGTTTTTGAAAGCTGTGGCCATAAATTAAAATTCACACTTGAAAAACCTGTTGTAGTCATTATACTTGCAACCTGAAAAAGTGAATGATGAAAAGCCATCCATATTGAAGAATAATCTCCTCTAATATTAAAAGCTATTACAATAGTTGCAAGAGCAATTATGGCTAAATAACATCTTACTTCTTCATTTTTAAACGCTCTTGTTATTTTTTTCCCAAGTATTAAAAAATAAATATTAAAATTTACTCCAAAAAGTATCATAAAAATAGAAATGACAAATTGACAATATGTATTATACAAACTCATTCCGGCATTACTCATTGAAAAACCACCGGTACCTGCAGTTGCCATGGAATTTAAAATGGCATCAAATAAAGGCATTTTCCCAATAATCAAAAGAATAACTTCTATAACCGTTAATCCAAAATATATACCATATAAAATCATAGGAGTACTTCTTAATTTAGGCATTAATTTACCTACCATAGGACCGGGAGATTCTGCTCTCATAAGATGCATATTTTGTCCCCCTCCTATCAAAGGTATAACGGCTATTATAAAGACTAAAACTCCCATTCCTCCAAGCCAATGCATAAAAGAACGCCAAAACAATGTACATTTACTCAAAGCATCCACATCGGCAACAACACTTGCCCCTGTAGTAGTAAAACCCGAAGAACTTTCAAAAAGAGCATCAAAAAAAACTGGTATTTCTCCGCTTAAAATAAAAGGCATTGCACCTATTAATGCTATTATAATCCAACTAAGAGCAACAATCGCATATCCTTCTTTTGCATATATCACCTGATTTTTAGGCTTTTTATATATTAATAATAGACCTATTATAAAACTAATCAATGAAATGATAATAAAAGAATATCCTGTTGTTTCTTTATAAATTAAAGCAACCAAAGTTGGAAGAAGTAAAACTATACCCATCAAAATAAAAACCCAACCTGTAATATGCTTTATCATTCCCTTATTCATATTAAATCTCCAAATCTAAATATAATTAATTTCTTACTATATCTGTTAAATCTCTTAATTTCTTATGTGTTGTTACAATTATTACACTGTCCCCGACTTCAATAGTATCAGAACCGGAAGGAATAATTAAATTACCATTTCTGCTTATACTTGCAACCAATAAATTATCTTTAAGCTCAAGTTCCTGTAGTTTTATACCCGTAATAAATGATTCTTCTTTTACACTAAATTCCAATGCCTCAACCTGTCCTCCGACAATTTTATACACTGATTCTACATTACTGCTTAAAGAATTCTGCATTGCTCTTACATATTGAATAATATATTCACTTGTAATATATTTAGGCTCTATTACACTGCCAATATCCATTTTGCTAATTATATTATCAAAAGATAATTTATTTATTTTTGTAATAATTTTAGCATTAGATACACTTGCCGCATATAAAGATAAAATAATATTTTCCTCATCTAAACCCGTTAGTGAAGCAAAAGAATCAACGGTGGCAAGACCTTCTTCAAGTAAAAATTCTTTATCCAAGCCATCTCCGCAAAGAATTGTTGCATTTGGAACAATATCACTTAATTCTTCACATCTTTCTGCATCCATTTCTACAATTTTTACAGAAATATTACTCGAAATTAAGAATTTTGCGAGATAAACCGCAATTTTTCCACCACCAACTAAAATTGCAGTTCTTCCCTTTTCAACGTTAATATCAAAAACTTTAAACATTTTCATTGCATCAGCAGGTTTTGATAATATATATATTTTATCTAAATTTTTCAGCATAAAATCACCGGATGGAATATAAACATCATCATCACGCTCAATTACACAAATTTGAAAATTACTTTTATCTTTTACATTAATATCTTTTATAAGTTTACCGTCTAATTTTGATTTTTCAGGAATTTTTAATTTATATAATTCAACTCCACCTTTTGTAAATCTGTTAATTTCAATTGCTCCGGGATATCTAATAAGCCTTGAAATTTCATTTGCCGCTGTAAGTTCCGGATTAATACAAAGTGATAATCCTAAATCATCTTTTACAATATGAATATCTTCCGCATATTCAGGATTTCTAACTCTTGCAATTGTATTTTTTGCGCCTGCTTTCTTTGCAATTAAACAACAATATAAGTTTACTTCATCTAAACTTGTAACAGCAATAAGTAAATCACAATTCTCAATTCCTGCTTCATTTAAAATGCTATTTGTTGCGCCATTACCTTCAACAGTCATTATATCAATTTTATTACTTAAAGTTTCAAGTTTATCAGCTCTTCTGTCAACAACAACAATAGAGTGACCTTCATCATGCAAATGTTCTGCAATAGTACTTCCTACTTTACCACAACCAACAATTATAATATTCATAGTTAATTCCTTTTCTTTATTTATTATTATATGTTAAATATATTTTATTTTAATGTTACAACAGTAGCACCATCTCCACCTTCACCTATATCACCAAGTCTGTATTTTTTTACATATGGATGATTTTTTAGTAGTTCACTAACGGCTTTTTTTAGTACCCCGGTACCTTTCCCATGAATTATTGTAACAAGTTTTAAGTTTGCTAAATATGCATCATCTAAATATTTTTCCACTTTTAAAATAGCATCATCAGCATACATTCCTCTTAAATCCAAACTTGTTTTTATAGTTTTCGCTTTTGTATTTGAATATTTAATTACTGATTTTTGTAACTGTTCTTTTTCTCTTTTTGAAGGCTCTATTTTAGAAATTGGAATTTTTGTTTTTATTATACCAGCTTGAATAAACACATTATTTTTATTATCAAATCCAAGTATTGTCGCATATTGATCCAAACTTTTTATATATACTTCCTGTCCAGCTTTGAAATCCTCTTTTTTGTTTTGTTTGTTCTCTTGTTTCTTTATTTCATGAGAAGGAATATAAGAATTTAAAAGTTCTTCTTTTTCTTTTATTTGGTTTTTAATTTTATCAATATCTTTTTTATATTTATCATTATTAGCATTAACATTTTTTGGAATGCTAATTCTATTTAATTTGTTTATAATTTCTTTAGACTCTCTTTTTGCATCTGCAATAATATCTTTTGCTTTTAAAGAAGCATCAAGCATAATTTTTGACTTATTGTTTTCTATATATTCTTTTTCTTTTGTTAACTCATTATTTAACTTCTCATTTTCAGCTAACAATTTTTCAACTTCATTTTTTTCTTTTTCAACTAAAGCTGTTTTGTCATTAAGTTCTTTTATAAGCTGTTCGATATCTCTATTTTCTTTTTTTATATTTTTCTTAGCTTTTTCAATTATTGAAATATCAAGTCCAAGTTTTTTAGAAATTTCAAATGCATTGGATTTACCTGGAATACCAAGTATTAATTTATATGTTGGAGATAAAGTTTCAACATCAAATTCAACGCTTGCATTCATTACATCCTTTTTAGTTATGGCATATTCCTTTATTTCACTATAATGAGTTGTTGCAAAAACTTTTGCCCCGATATTTTTAAGTCTGTCTATTATTGCAACGGCAAGAGCAGAACCTTCCACAGGATCTGTGCCGGCTCCTAATTCATCTATTAAAACAAGTGTTTTATCATTTGAAGAATTAACAATATCAACTATATTTGTCATATGAGAAGAAAAAGTACTTAAGCTTTGAGCAATACTTTGCTTATCTCCTATATCAGCAAAAATATTTTCAAAAATCGGTAGACAACTATTTTCATTTGCAGGAATAAAAAGTCCACACTGCATTAAAAGTGAACATAAGCCAACTGTTTTCAAAGTAACCGTTTTCCCGCCTGTATTTGGACCCGTAATTATCAAAGCTTTAAAATCTTTATTTAAAACAATGTTTGAAGGTACAACTTTGTTTATATCTATGAGAGGATGTCTGGCTTTTTTCAAATCAATCGTGTTATCTTCACTTATAATAGGTTTACTGTATTCGTTTTTTATACAAAAATCTGCTTTAGCATTTAAAACATCTAAATATAAAAGAATATTTTCGTTAAATTTTAAACTGTTTGCATTTTCTTTTACCTTTAATGATAAAATTTTTAAAATAGTTTCAATTTCTTTTTGCTCACTTATTTCGAGTTCTTTTAGCTTGTTGTTTAAATTAACAACTGCTTCAGGTTCTATAAATAAAGTTGCCCCACTTTGAGATGTATCATGAACAATACCTCTAACCTCACCTTTATATTCAGATTTTACAGGAACAACATATCTTGAATATCTTATAGTTACAATATTTTCACTTAAGTATTTTTGATACTTATTTGAATTTATAATACTGTTTAATTTCTCTCTTATTTTATTATTTGTATTCTTTATATTTCTTCTAATATCATAAAGAGTACTGCTGGCTTTATCACTTATGGTTTCACTGTCTATTATTATTCTATCAATTTCTTTTTGAAGATAAGATAAATCTTCAATGTTATTAGCATAATCTTCCAATGTAGGATAAGTATCTTCTTGCGACAAATTAGATAAAATATGTTTTTTTACCAAAGTAGCACATTTTATGCTTTTTGAAATATTTATAAAATCATCATTTATAAGTATTCCGTCTTTAGATGCCCTTGATATAATATCTTTATTAACCTTATATCCATAAATAGGAAGCAATGAAAAAGAAAGAGAAAATTTAACAAGTTCATCAAGTTCATTTAATTTATCAGAAATTAAATAAATATTATCTGTTGGCAATAAACTTAAAATTTCTTCTTTTGCATTATCGCTGTAAGCATGTTCACTTATTAGTGAAATTATTTTATTAAATTCTAAAGCTTTAAAAGTTTTATCATTCATTTCTATCTTCTTCTTTTACCTTTTTTATAAACTTTTTTTGTAATTGGGCGTCTTTTTTGAGGTTTATTTTTTTTTGCGATTTTAATTTTTTTACCTTTTGAATTATAAGCAGGTCTTGGTCTTACACTTTGTGAGCCATAGGCTTTTATTTCATTTTGAAGTCTTCTTCTTCTTGTTTTTTTTCTTTTTTCTATTCTCTTTTTTGTTCTGTGTTTTGAAGAAATAACAAGAGCCATAACAATAAGACAAGCTAAAGCTATAAATATAAGCGCATTTGTAATAAATATATCAAAAGCTGACCTCATGTTTACGTCACTTTTAGAAAATGCAGGAACACTTTTAAAAAGTTTATTATTGAAATAAACGTTAATATTTCCTATATTGTCATCCTCATGTATGGAATTTACAAGTTCTAATTCCTCTCCTGCTGTTTTCTTCAAATAATCTTCATTTGGTGAAAATTCTATTCTAAAATTTTCCTCTGTTGAATTTTTATTTGAATAAACATAAATATCATCATTGACTTTAACTTTTAACTCACCTGTTTCTCCAAGAGCCAGGTTTTGCACCGTGTATTTATAAAGCGTTTTATCTTTTTCTTCTATTAAAAGTTTTTTTGTTTCCGTATTACCATATTTTAAAAGATCTTTCGCATATGTAAACTGTTCTTTTGTAGAAGATGCATGAAGTACGGCGGCATAGTATTTTACACCTTGTGCATTTTCACTGGAAACAATTACGCATCTTCCGGCCTGAGATGTATATCCGGTTTTATCCCCTTTTGCGAGACTGTAAAAATAATCGCTGGATTTAACTATTATATAATTATGCCCTGACCACCTATGAGTTGTTTTATTGGTAGTTGTTTCATAATATGTAGAATTAACAACTCTATTATAAAAATCGTTATTATCAGCATATGCAGCAACTAAAGCCATATCATGAGCAGTAGAATAATGATTGCTATCGTGAAAACCATGAGGATTAGTAAAATGAGTATCATTCATTCCAAGTTCTTTTGCTTTTTTATTCATTGCATCAACAAAAATATCATAAGCTTTCTTTTTTGTTGTTTTCTCTCCGTTAATAACATTACCAACATTACACGCAAGAACGATTGCGGCATCATTACCGGAAGGAATCATTAAACCGTATAGCAAATCTTCATATGATAAGACTTCACCTTTTATTAAATCAGATACAGAGCTACCGGCAGGAAGCCAATCAAGTTCGCTTCCTACGGTAACTTCTTCATCTAAATTTTTTACATAATCCAAAGTAACAGCCGCTGTCATAATTTTGGTAGTGCTGGCTGGGTACATTTTTTTATTTCCATTATAATTATATAGTTCACTTTGGGTTGAATCTTCATATAAATACAGCCCTAAACTCGAACTTTTTTTTACGGTAGGCGCAGCTGCATTTATACTTGAACTAAAATTAAATATTAATATAAAAGTCATTAAAAAGCTTAAAATAACTCTTTTTAATCTTCTTTTGTTTTGCATATTGCATCCTTTCGATTATTAGTCTAAAACAGTGTTATTTCATTATCAAATAAGTCTTTACACTCATTTATTTTTGCTTTATTTCCGGCAACACACTTAACCGAATTTTTAATTACCTCGTCAAACATTTTAGCATGTTTAATTAAATCTTCTTTTTTAGTCGTTAATACTTCTTTTCTTCTTTTCTTTATATCTTCGTAAGTATCCAATGTATATACTCTTGAAACGTACTCTCTTATTTTTCCATATACTGTTAAAGGAATATCCATATCAGATATTGTTCCAATTATAAGTTTATTTACATCTTCATCGGTTAAATCAAGATTATTTATACATTCAAAAAGATTTTTATATACATCATAGGTTCTTTTTACATTTGGATCTCTATATGAAACTAGTCCTAAATTACCATATTTATCAATTTGAATAAATGAACCGTATGCTCCGCCCATAACTCTTACATTATTCCATAAATATTCAGTCGATAAATATTTCTTTAATACAAGCATTGAACCTTCATATTCATAACCTAAATTTTTATATAAATACCCTTGCCCTACATAATTAACAAGTGAAGGCATTATAATAGAAGTATTTTCTTTGTTTTCTTCATAGTCAAATTTAATTAATGTTTCAGATGAACTTTCATATTTATTAATGAATTCTTTAGCTTTTTGAATACTTGTTTGTTTATCTTCTTTGCTTACAGTTATAATTAACAAC
>NZ_SPHL01000026.1 GCF_005844425.1 Anaerofustis stercorihominis
GTTATAAGAAAAGTTATTTTTCTCGTTTTCTTTCCCCTTATACATTGCATCATTTTCATAAACTTTCCATTCATCAATATCAAGTTTATCTATAAATGATATTATATCCTTCTTATCAGATATTGTTTTTACTTTATCATTTGTTTTAATATCAATAATATGGATATCTTCTATACTATAAAGAACTTCTTTATAGTCAATTACATTTGCACTTGATGAATCAATATTAAAAGAATAACAAAGGATAATTATAAACACCAAAACAAAAAACAAACTAATTATTTTTTTCATATCTTTCCCTCTATCAATGTATATTTTAATAATACCATAATATTAAATTTTTCAATAGACTTTATTTCTTTTTTAATTTAATATGATATAATTTTTTATAACGAGGTATGAAATGAGCGATAAAATAAGAGGAAAAATAGACAGGATAATTTATCATAATCCCGATAATTTATACACAATAGCTGATGTTGATTGTAACGGTATACTTGTAACCATAGTAGGTTATTTTGAAAATATTAAACCAGGGCTTGACATTGAAGCAAGTGGAGAATATACAAACCACATTAAATACGGAGAACAATTTAAAGTCGAAAGTATAGAAATCATAATACCAACTGATACAGACTCAATATATAATTATCTTGCAAGTGGAATGTTAAATGGAATCGGACCTAAAAAAGCAAAAGATATCGTAGAACATTTTGGTGAAGAAACCATGGATATATTGGAAAATGACCCTATTCGATTATGCGAAGTAAAAGGAATCGGAAAGAAAACAGCATTAATTGTAGGAATAGAATATAAAAATCAGTCAAATATGCGTGATGTAATAATGAAGCTTGCAAAATACAATATAAAACCAAACTATGCAAGAAAGCTTTATAGTGAGTACAAATCAGATACTTTAGCTATAATACAAACAAATCCGTATGCACTTATTGACGATGTTTACGGAATAGGTTTTAAAAGAGCAGATCAAATAGCAATGAGTGTAGGAATAGAACTTGAAAGCCCTTACAGAGTTATAAGCGGAATAAAATATGTTTTAAACAATTGTTATCAAGATGGAAATACATATATTTTAAAAGATGATTTAGAAGAAAAAACAGCCAGAATGCTCGGAGTCGATAAGGATATAGTAGATCATCATTTAAAAACACTATTTCTCGACGACAGCGTAATAATGGAAACAATAGATAACGAAGAAAGATGTTTTATAAAGCAGCTTTATGAAAGTGAATGCGAATGTGCAAAAAATCTTATGTACATAAACAGCTTTGAAGATATAAATAAACAAGAAATTGACTTTGATAGATTGATTGAAGGCTATGAAAAAAACAATAAGATTAAATTAGATAAAAACCAGATTGAAGCTGTAAAAACTTCTATAACTTCAAAAATTTCAATCATTACAGGTGGACCCGGAACAGGAAAAACAACAATAATTAATGCTATTATTTATATACTTGGAAGTATTGGGAAAAAATATACTTTAACTGCCCCAACAGGAAGAGCAGCAAAAAGAATGAGTGAATCCACCAAAAGTGAAGCAAAAACAATACATAGACTTCTTGAATATGAATACACACCACAGGAAGAACATTTTTTATCCTTTGGTAAAAACGAAGATAATCAAATAGACAGTGATTATATAATAATCGACGAAATGAGCATGGTTGACATAACGGTTTTTGATGCTTTCTTAAAAGCAGTAAAACCCAAGACATCTCTGCTTTTTGTGGGAGATATAGACCAGCTTCCATCAGTAGGCGCCGGAAACGTACTTGCAGATTTAATAAACTGCGATATATTCCCTGTAATAAAATTAAACACAATTTATAGACAAGATAAAGAAAGTCTTATCGTAACCAATGCACATAGAATAAACAAAGGACAGCTTCCTGTATTAAACAAAGAAGCAAAAGATTTTTATTTTATTAATACAATATCTCAAGAAAAAATTAAAAGAAATATATTAAATATAATATACAACTATAAAAATACACCTTTGAAAAATTATGATTTGTTAAAAGATTTTCAAATCATATCCCCTCTAAAAAAAGGACTTGCAGGAGTTAACGAACTTAATAAATCCGTCCAACAATTATTAAATCCGGAACATAAAGAAAAAAACGAATTAAATTTTGGACTTACCCTTTTTAGAGAAAATGACAGAGTAATGCAGATAAAAAACAATTACCAAATGAAATGGACAGATATTAACACTCTTAAAAAAGGTGAAGGTGTCTTTAACGGAGATATGGGAATAATCAAAAAAATAGATAAAGAGAAACAAACTCTTGAAATAGTATTTGATGAAGAAAAGAGAGTAACATATCAAAAAGATCAAATAGATGAACTAACACTATCTTATGCTATAACGGTACACAAAAGTCAAGGAAGCGAATTTAAGGCAGTAATAATTCCTATTTTCGGAGGATACAGCGGATTTTTAAACAGAAATTTACTTTATACGGCAATTACAAGAGCAAAAGAAATGGTGATATTAATCGGAGAAGTAAATGCACTTAAAAGCATGATTAAAAGTGCTTATAAAAATAAAAGAAAAACAATGTTAAAAGAAAGACTCAACGAATATTTATAAAAGGAATTTTAAATGGATATTTTAAATATTTTAAAAGAATCTTATAATAGATTTTTTTATCCTAAAACACCAAAATGCAGCGTATGCAATAGAATATTTTTAAACGAAAATAAAATATTCTGCGAAAAATGCAATAATAAAATTGAATGGATAAAAGGAAAAAGATGTGAAATTTGTTCGAGAGAACTCTCCCCTATTTCATATTCAAATTTATGTAAAAGCTGCGAAGAAGAAGACAATTATTTTACGCAAGGCTTTTCAATATGGAATTATGATAAATATTCAAAAAGAATAATAAAAAAAATTAAATATGGAGGGTGCGAAGGTCTTTGCTTAGAACTTGGAAACCTATTATATGAAAAAACAGATGAAGTGGATTTTCTATATGAAATAGACTTTATTATTCCAACTCCATCAGACAAAGAACGATTTAAACAAAGAGGATATAATCAAGCAAAGCTTATTGCAAAAGGCTTTTCAGAAAGTTCAAATATTCCAATGAAATCAAATATTGTAGTTAAGTCAAAAGCAACAAAAGATCAAATTGGTTTAAATGAAAAACAAAGAAAAGAAAATTTAAAAGGAGCTTTTGAAGTAACAAACAAAGATGAAATAAAAGATAAAAACATATTAATAATTGATGATGTTTTAACAACTTCATCTACAATAAACGAGATAAGTAAAGTACTAAAAGAAAACAAAGCAAAAAACGTTTATTTTCTAACCGTTTGTTCCAAAAAAAATATCAATTAAAACAATTAAAAAGTAGAAAATTTATGAAAACGTGTTATAATGTTAATATACTAATAAAAGAAACAATAAAAAAGTTTTTTTATCCAAACAATACAAAATGTTGTATTTGCGGTAAAATACTATTAAAAGAAGACAATATATATTGCATATACTGTAATGATAAATTAGAGTGGATTAAAGATAACAACAGATGCGAAAAATGCTCTAAAAAAATATATGAAAAAGGAATTTGTAGTAATTGCAAAAACGAAAATTATTCTTTTAAAAAAGGATATAGTTTATGGAATTACGGAAAATATTCAAAAAAAATAATAAGTAAAATTAAGAACGAAAAACATAAAGGTTTGTGCATTAGTCTTGGTAATATTTTATATGAAAAAACCAAGCACTTAGATTTTTTAAAAGAAGTAGATTTGATACTACCTGTGCCAATTCACACATCAAAATTAAAAAAACGTGGTTTTAATCAAGCTTATCTTATTGCAAAAGGCTTTAAAGACAATACAGATAAAGAGTTAAGGGATGATATAATTATAAAAACATTATCTACAAAAGAACAAAAAAATCTAAGTAAAACCAAGCGCAAAACAAATTTATGGGGTGCTTTTAAAATAAAGAAAGAAAATGAAATAAAAAACAAGAAAATTCTAATAGTTGATGACGTTTTTACAACAGGAAGCACCATAAATTTGTTAAGTGAAATATTATTATCAGCAGGTGCAAAAGAAGTTTATTTTTTAACTCTTGCAACCACTGAAAGCATTAATTAAAGAAACGAGGTAAAGATCATGAGAACTGACATTAAATTTAAAAATTATAATGGTGATTATGCTTTAATTGAAAAAGAAGCGGAAAAGAAGCTTGACAGATTAAGCAAATATTTCCCTAAAGATCCTAAAGCAATCATTATGATTAGCGAAGTAAGAGGCCTTGTTACAACTGAAATCACACTTACAGTTGATTCAACATTTTTAAGAGTTGAAGTATCAGACAGAGACGTTAGAAACGGAATTGATAAAGCCATTGAAAAACTTGAAGCTCAAATAAAGAAAAACAAAGATAAACTTAAAAAGAAATTAACGGACTCAATAAGATATGAAGAAGAGGAGGAAGAAATCGAACAAGATAATTCAAAGATCGTTAGAAGCAAAAAATTTGCAATAAAACCTATGCTTCCAGAAGAAGCAGCATTGCAAATGGAATTACTTGATCATGTATTTTTTGTATTCCTAAATGCAACAACTGATTCCGTTAATGTAATATATAAAAGAAAAGACGGTCAATATGGCTTAATAGAGCCTGAATTTTAGACTAAATTGTTAAAAACTATTGAATTTTCATTAAAAAAAATGTTAAAATGTAGTGTCTACGGTTTTACCCTTAGACACTACTATAATATTGTATGAAATATAAACGTTTTATAAATATTTTTTTAAGAAAAAACTTTAGCTTTTACAGTTAAGAAAGGAATTAATTATGTTTTTACTTGAAATCGCGATTATCTCCATAATAGTGGGACTGATAAGAAAAGGTAGTATAAAAAACTTTTTTGTGGGAGGACTTAGAGGTTGGTACATTTTTTTAGTATCAATAATTTTATTCATGTCACAAAAAGTTTTGGCATTGGCTGGAGTTACAGCTTTAAATGATTATGCTTTTTGGATAACAATAGTAGCATACATACTTTTATTTATCGGGCTATTCTTGAATCTAGAAGGAATATGGGTTTATGCACTTTTAATTGGGGCATTAATGAATTTTGTAATTATAGTTTTAAACGGAGGTTTAATGCCTGTAAGTGAATCAGCATTAAATATTGCCCTAGGAGATGCCGCAGCAACGTACACTGCAAATTTTGCCGCAACAATGTCCGTTGCAACTGATTCAACAATTTTTCTATGGAAATATTTAGGTGCAATTATTCCGTTACCATTACCTTCAATTTTTGCGGAAGTATTAACTCCTGGAACAATTATCATGGCAATTTCGTCATTTGGTTTCATTCAAAGTATTATGACAACAGAATATATGGATGAAGACGAATATGAACAATACATGAAAGAGTTAAGCAGTGAAGACAAAAAAGATGCTCCATTACTTGATGAAGCAAAAGAAGAAAAATATGATGATGAACCAGCAGATAATGAAATAGATTATACATCTATGGATAGTGATGACATTTTTGATAATGAAGCTAACGATAATGATGTTGAAGATACTACCGAAAACGTAAGTCTAGATGAAGAGTTAGAAGAATTATCAAATGAAGAACCGGAAGAAGAAACAGACTATTTTGCAGACTTCGATTTAGAAGATTTAAGAGATGATGAAGAAGAAACTAATGAAGATGATTTATCAGAAATTGAAGAAGAAGGCGCAAAATTAGAAGACGAAGATTTATTAAAAGAACTTGAAGACGAGTTTAATGCCGGTGAAGAAGAATTATTTGCTGAAGATGACTCTTTAGATTCTCTTATAGATGATGCATTATCAGAAGATGAACTTGATAATGAACAAGAAGAAGAACCTGAAGAAGTTGAAGAAGTAACCGAAGAAATTGAAGTTGATGATGATGAAAATGATTTAGATATTCCTCTTGAAGCCGCAGCATTGGCAGCAAATGAAGATACAAATGACAATAAAGATTCTGACCTTGAAGACTTATTAACAGAAGCCTTAGGCGATGATGAAGAAGATGAAGAAATTCAAGAATTATTAAATGAACTTAGAAGTCTTTCAGAAGATGATACAACAGCTGAAAATGACATTAAACAAAACGAAGAATCGTTAGATATCGCAGAAGATGAAAACGAAGAAGAAAATAATGAAGAAATTGATTATGATTTCTTTAAAGACGAAGATGAAAATGATAATGAAATAGAAGAAGTAACAAATGAAGATCTTTCTCAAACTGTTGAATATGAAGAAGATGAAGAACAAAAAGACATGTTAAGTGATGAAGATGAGGAAGTATCTACAGAAGAACCTATCGTTGCATCAAGAAATAATATTCAAGATGCAAAAGACTTCTTAAATAAAGTAGGAAAACAAAAACAAGAAAAAACAGCTGATCCTGTAAATCCAATGCCTGATGTAGATGTAGACAGTCCATTCATAATAACAGATGGAAGAATAGTTGAAAATCCTTATTATAAATTTAAAAAAGGAACAACTACAAGAAGAGAAGAAGCAGTGTCTTCACCTCAAATAGATGATAACGGAATTTACGTTATGAGTTCTGGAGAATTAGCAAAAGTAAAAGGCGGAAAAGTTCAACCTAAAATTCCACCAAAAGACGAAACAAAAACACAAGTAAAAAAGACTAATATCCCAAACATGACTTATACTCCTGGCTTTGATAAAGAAGAAGAAAAACCACAAAAAGAACAATATACTCCTATAACAACAAAGCTGGAAAAAGACGAAGAAAGAAAATCTTCAAAGATTCCTACTAATGATTATTCTTCAAGAATACCTATGGATAATCCTTACGATAATAAACAAGAAAAACAAACAAGACCAAAAAGACAATATAGAAGATATTCTCCAACATCAGAACAATTGGAAAGAGAACCTAATATGACAATCATAAATGACTCTTCAACAGGAAGAACAATAAAAAGAGACTCAAGATATCCAAGAGAAGAAGTTCTTCCAACATATAAAGACTCAGTCATTGATGAAAATGGAAAAGAAGTTCCAAATCCATATGAAAAAGTAGAAATGAAAATTGGAGATGTGGAAATAAAATTTTGGAAAAAAGATAATCAATAAAAAATAGCCACGGTATTCCCGTGGTTATTTTTATAAGGAGAAGAAAATGCGATTTTATAAAAACGAACTTCTTATAGGAAAAGAAAACGTCGAAATGTTAAAGAGCAAAAACGTTCTTTTAATTGGATGCGGAGGCGTTGGAGGTTACTGCGCAGAAGCATTAATAAGAAGTGGAATATATAATATAACAATAGTTGACAATGACAAAGTAGATATAACGAATTTAAACAGGCAAATTATAGCTTTAGAATCTACAATAGGTAAATATAAAGTTGATGTACTAAAACAGCGTATAATGGATATAAACCCCAATGCAAACGTAATTAAATTAAAGACTTTTATTAATAAAGAAAATATTCCTCAAATTGTAAACAATGAATTTGATTATGTTATTGATGCAATTGATTCAATGACAAGTAAGATTGATTTAATAGAATATTGTTATAAAAATAATATTAAAATTATCTCTTCAATGGGAATGGGAAACAGACTTTCCCCTGAAAATATTGTAATTACAGATATTTTTAAAACTAAGTATTGCCCAATGGCTAAAATAATAAGAAAAGAACTAAGGAAAAGAAATATAAAAAAACTTACAGTATGCTATTCAAAAAATGAAGTTAATAAAAAATATCAAACGCCATCAAGTATGATGTTTGCACCAAGTGTTTGCGGTATAACAATGGCTTATAAAGTTATAAATGATTTTATTAATGATAATAATGCGGAGGAATAAAAATGGCAATTGAATTTAAAAATGACTGGCAGGATTTATTAAAAGACGAATTTCAAAAAGACTATTATAAAGAAATAAGAAAAAAACTTGTTTATGAGTACAAACATTATAAAATTTATCCTGATATGTTTGACATATTCAATGCACTTCACTATACATCATATGAAGATACAAAAATATGTATTATAGGACAAGATCCATACCATGGAGTAGGACAAGCACATGGTTTGTCTTTTTCAGTCAGAAAAGGTGTAGCTCCTCCCCCTTCCCTACTTAACATATTTAAAGAACTTGAAGATGATCTTGGAATAAAGCGTCCGACAACAGGATGTTTAGAACCATGGGCAAGACAAGGAGTTCTTCTTTTAAATGCAGTATTAACGGTACGTGCAAACCATGCAGCAAGCCACAGAAATCTAGGCTGGGAAGAATTTACAGATAAAATAATATCTTTACTAAACGAAAGAGAAAAACCTCTTGTATTTATTCTTTGGGGAAACTTTGCAATTTCCAAAAAGAAACTTATAACAAATCCTAATCATTTAATACTAACAAGCCATCACCCAAGCCCTTTATCTGCTTCAAGAGGATTTTTCGGAAGCCATCCTTTTTCAAAAGCAAATAAATTTCTTATGGAACATGGTCAAACACCTATAGATTTTTCATTAGAATAACAAAAAAGCCTTTACAAATTAATTTATTAGAAGTATATTATACTAAGACTAATTTTTAGGGAGATAAAAATGGTAAAAGGTATAAAAGAAATTTTCAGCTGGGGATTAACAATATTAATTGCAATTATTCTTGCACTTGTAATAAGAACATTTATATTTGAACCTGTAATGGTTAAACAAACAAGCATGTATCCAACGTTAAATGATTCGGATAAAGTTATTGCAAGTAAGATTTCTTATATTATTTCTGATCCTCAGTTCCAAGATATAGCAGTAGTAAAAATTGATGAAAACAATGATTATGTAAAAAGAGTTATAGGACTTCCGGGAGATACTGTTGAAATTAAAAATTCTAAAGTTTATGTTAACGGAGAACAAATATATGAACCTTACATTTCAGAAGATTTGGTTTACGATGATTATCCTCTAACAACAGTACCTGAAGGAAAATATTTTGTTCTTGGAGATAATAGACCAAACTCAAAAGACAGCAGGTCTGCAGAAATAGGTTTTATTCCAAGAGAAAATTTTAAATCAAAAATAGTATTTAGAATTTTACCTTTCTCGGACTTTGGAAAGGTTGAATAAAAAAAAAGAGCTTTTATTAAGCTCTTTTTTATTTTATTGTCATATCTTCCCCAGGATTTGTAAAGAAATCTGTTGGAGGAAGTTCTCTTTCATATTTTTTAAATACTCTAAATGTATTATATAACCAATTACCTTTATCAAGATTTTTATCTGGTAAATGAACAATTATTACCCTTCTTGGATTAAGTCTGTTTATTATTTCTCTTCCTGCTTTTAAAGCAATATAAGGGAAAGGAGCAATTAAAACATCAACATCTTTTTCAAAAATTCCAGCTTCTTTAAAATTCTCAACAACAGGTGCACTATCCCCAAGATGCATAAAAGTCTTTCCACCAAATTCAAAATAATAAGCAAAGTTTTCTACATCTTCATAATTTTTACCGTCATGAGGTAAAGAAATAACTTCAAATGATACATTCTTGATACTTGCTAAAATTGATTTGAAAAAAGGAATTTCAAATTCGTGCACTTGAGAAACTATAATAGGATCAAAATTTGCACTTTCCTTTAATCTTTCCATAACAGTACAAGTACAAATAAGTTGTGTTAATCTGTTATTTTTTAAAATCTCACATACACAAGAAGCATCAAAATGTTCAATATGATGATGAGTAAAAACTAAAATATCTATTTTATCATATGGAGCAACTCCATCTATAATTTTTTGCATTGTTTCTTTTTTAACGCTAAAATAAGGTGGTACAGGTTTAATATGAACTCCATCAATTAAAATCTTTTTACCTTTATTTTCAAACAATACTCCCGCGTTAGCTATATATTCTATGGTTACATTTTTCTTATTAAATGCCATCAATACACTCCTAAATTATTTATTTAATTGTATTTATTATACATTGTTTTTTACTCATTCTCAAGTTAATATAATTTGTTTTTAATAATAAACAAATTTTAATCTAATATATTTGTATTATTATTTAATAAAATATGATTATATATTATAATTAAAATATATTTTAATTCAAAGAGGGAAAATATGAAGTTAGATGAAAATAAAATTGAAATGTTAAGAGATGCTACTGGCAGAGATTACGGTTTTTGCGAAAAGGCTTTAATACGTTCAAGAAATAATTATGAAAAGGCTTTAGAGTATATTATAAATTATGATGAAAGATATATAATAAGACTATATAAACATATTGTATCAATAAGTTTTGGAGAAAAAAGTTATCGTTTTAAAATTAATTATATGAATGAAAATATAATGGATATACCATTACTTCTACCTATATTAATTTGTATTATTGTTCCAATACCTTCAATTTTTATAGGTCTTTTCTTAGTATTTATAATGATAACAAATTCATCAATCACAATGGATTTAGTAAATAGTGAAGATGTTATTATTCCTTATAAACGAAATAAAATAAAAAAGAAAACAAATAAAAATATAAATAATGTAAATACATACGTTAATCATACAAAAATTTCAAAAGATGAAGATGGATTCAATATTATTGATATAATGTAACCAGGAGGAAAAAATGAACGAAATATTACTTATAGAAGACGAATTAAAAATCGCACGTTTTTTACAATTGGAACTGACACATGAGGGATATAACTTAACAATAGCTACAGAAGGAAGAGACGGGCTTATTAAAGCTATGGACGATAAATTCGACCTAATTATACTTGATTTAATGCTTCCTAATTTAAGCGGAATAGAGATTTGCAGAAGACTAAGATCAAATAACATTCAAACACCTATAATAATGCTTACAGCAAAATCAGATGTTTCAGATAAAGTTATGGGGCTTGATATAGGTGCAGACGATTATATGACTAAACCTTTTGCAATAGAAGAACTTCTCGCAAGAATAAGAAAAATTTTATCAAGATCAAAACGAGAAAATGAAAAAAAAGAAAAAGAAGCAATAATTAAAGCCGGTAAAATAGTTTTAAACAAAAATACTTATTCAGCACATTTTGACAATGAAGAAATATCCCTTACAAAAAAAGAATTTGAACTTTTAGAATATCTTATGATAAATAAAAATATAGTTCTAACAAGAGAGCAAATCGTTAGTAATGTATGGGGATATGATTATGAATCAGAAACAAATGTTACAGATGTATATATAAGATATTTAAGAAGTAAAATTGATCAAAAATACAACACACATTATATTAGAACAGTAAGAGGAATAGGCTATCAATTTAAAGATGATGATGAAGAATAGTAAAAAAGAGAAAAAAAGAAGGAGAAAAAATAGTCAGAGCATAAAGCAAAAAACGGCTCTATGGTATACATACCTTTATTTGGTAATTGCCGTAGTAGCTGTTATTGTGCTGTCTATTTCTCTTTTACAATCAACATATGATGAAGCATATAATGAAAGCAGTAAAATTAATAATACCGTTACAAAAATTTTAAAAAACGGAAGATTTGAAGATAAAAATTATATAATAGAAAATATTGAAAACATAGAAAAAAAATACAAACAATCAATAATATCAATTATAAATACAAACGGAGATTATTATCTTTTAGAAAAAAATGATAATATAGAAACATATATTAAAGATTTAAAATATAATTATTTATTTGAAGCCTTCCCAAGAATATCATTATTAAATAAAGGATATTTGGTTAGTTCAAGAGATATTAAGACAGATAACGGAATATATAAACTTCTTATTTTTTATTCCGCCAAACCTTTTATAGAAAGATTAACAACAGTAATTCCTCCTGTTTCTATTGTTCTATGTTTTGGTGCACTTATTATTCTTATTCTTGGAAGAATGAAACTAGGAAAAACTTTAGCTCCAATAAACCAAATGAACAGAACAACAAGAAAAATAACCGCAGAAAATCTAGATTTAAGACTTGATGTATCAGAAGCAGAATATGAACTTAAAGAACTTGCCAAAACAACAAACGAAATGATAGATTCATTCCAGGATGCATACGAAAAACAAGAAAGATTCGTTTCTGATGTTTCTCACGAACTTAGAACTCCTATTTCAGTTATTTCCGGATATGGTAACATGTTAAAACGCTGGGGTAAAAAAGATGAAGAAATTTTAGACGAAAGTGTTGATTCTATCATTTTTGAAGCTGAAAATATGAAAAATCTTGTTAACAGATTATTATTTTTAGCAAAATATGATAAAAAGAAAATAAACTATAATTTTGATAAAGTAAATTTAACAGACAGTGTAAATCTAATTATAAAAGATTTTACAATAACCCATCCTGATATTACATTTATAAATAATATAGATAAAAATATATATATAAATGCTGATGAGTTTAGGATAATAGAAGTAATTAGAATAATAATAGATAATGCAATAAAATATTCAAATAATAATGTTACATTAAAAATCAATTTACAAAGTAAAGACAATAATGCTATACTATCTATTAAGGATAATGGAATGGGCATAAAAGAAGAAGATTTAAAAAATATTTTTGATAGATTCTACAGAACAGATAAATCAAGAAATAAAGAAACAGGCGGAATGGGACTTGGACTTAGTATTGCAAAATCCATTATTCTGGACCATAAAGGTAAAATAAGAGTTAGGACTAAAGAAAATGTCGGTAGTGAATTTATAATAACATTACCTTTATTAGAAGAATAAAAAGGAGACATAATATGATAAACATGAAACAATGGCTTGAAACAAGAAGCAAGGAAATATCAAGTCAAGTTGTTGAAATCAATCAAAAAGAACTTACAGATGAAGGCATCAGCGGCTTTGGCATGAAATTAAAAGTTAACGAAATCATAAAGAATCTTGAAGCAGGACTCTTCCCTACCATATATGAAAAAGATTTGGATAATAATGAATTTATAAACATATATGTTAGAAAAAGATTAAATACTGCTGCAATGGAGCTTAACAGTATAATAAGAGAAGTCTACATAAACATGTGTGACAATGAAAATAAAAATAAAAATTGTACAAAATGTAAAGAAAAAGCTGATGAAGCAACCATTAAGTTTATGGAAAGCATACCAAAGGTAAGAGAGTATTTATCAACAGACATTGTAGCTGCTTATAACGGAGATCCTGCTGCTATGAGCATTGAAGAAATACTTTTAAGCTATCCTTACCTTGAAGCAATTACAATACAACGACTTGCACATGAGCTATTTAACTTAAAGGTACCTCTAATTCCAAGAATAATGACAGAATATGCACATACAAAAACAGGAATTGATATTCATCCAGGAGCACAAATAGGAAAATATTTCTTTATAGACCATGCAACGGGAGTTGTTATAGGAGAAACTTGCGTTATAGGCAATAATGTAAAACTTTATCAAGGAGTTACTCTTGGAGCAAAAAGTTTTGAACTTGATGAAAATGGTAACCCTGTAAAAGGAGTTAAACGTCATCCAAATATTGAAGATAACGTAATTATATATGCCGGAGCAACTATTCTTGGAGGCAGTACTACAGTTGGTGAAGGCTCTATAATCGGAGGTAATGTTTGGTTGACAACAAGTGTACCTAAGAATTCAAGAGTATATAACAATACACCTGATAATTTAATAGAAGTTGCAAAATAAGACTTGTATATTTTACAAGTCTTTTTTATTTAAAAATCATAAAATTTTCTTTTTGGGAAAAAATAAAATAGAAAATTTCTAAAAAGGAGTGAAAAAGATGAATAAGCTATTTTTATTATTAGTTATCATTGGTGCTATAAACTGGGGGCTTATCGGCTTTTTTCAATTTGATTTGGTTGGAGCATTATTTGGTGGTCAATCATCAATAGTAAGCAGAATAATCTTTGCTTTAGTTGGAATAAGCGGATTATATTCTCTAAGTTTCTTTAATAAAGTAGATAATAATATGGACTAATTATTTATATGTAAAGCTGACATAACGTCAGCTTTTATTTTACATAAATATTGACAAAAAAATAAATCCTATTTAATATTATATATAAATAAATTAAGGACGTGAAAAAATGCCAAGACCTACAAAATGCAAAAATGTTTGCAAAATGCCTATATCAAATACTTTTATATCACAAAACAATAATAGCGAAACAACAACTTTGACAGTAGAAGAATATGAAGTAATAAGACTTATGGACAACGAAAATTTTTCACAAGAACAATGTGCAAAATGGATGAATGTTTCAAGAGCAACTATTCAAATATTATATACAAATGCCAGAAAAAAAATTGCTAACTTTTTAACAAAAGGTGGAAAGCTAATTATTGATGGCGGTAATTATAAAATATGTGATTGTAACAGCGAAGAATGCAACTGTACAAATTGTAACTGCCATAAAAAATAAAAGAGCATATAAAATGCTCTTTTTAAGCTTCCCAAGATAATTTTTTTCCTGCTAATAAATGGAAATGTAAGTGATGAACACTTTGACCTCCATCTTCACCGCAGTTATTTATAATTCTAAATCCTTTTTCATCAAAGCCCTGATCTTTCGCAATTTTTTTACATACTGCAAAAATATGATTAATTATCTTATCTTCGTCATCAACATCTAAAATAGATGAATAATGTTTTTTGGGAACTACCAAAGCATGAAAAGGTGCAATAGGTTCGATATCTTTAAATACATATACAAGTTCATCTTCATAAACTTTAGTTGAAGGAATTTCACCTGCTATTATTTTACAAAAAAGACAATCACTCATTTTATTACCCCCTATTTTTGTCTTACAATAATATCTTGTCCATCTAAACAGTTTTCTCCTGTTCTTAACAAGTTTGCAATTACTTCCGCAACATCTTCAGGTTGCATTATTGTTGTTGGATCTTCTTCTGGAGCTAAAATCCTTCTAAGCTCAGTAGCACATCTTCCAGGAGAAATACAATAAACTTTAATTTTATAATCTCTAAGTTCATCAGCTAATGTTTTAGAAAGAGATATTACTCCGGCTTTTGCAGCTGCATAAGCCACCCAACCAGGTCTTGAAGTAGATCCTGCTGTTGAAGCTATATTTAAAATTTTAGCGTCTTTACCTTTCATATATCTCACACATGCTCTAATCATTACAAGCATAGAAACAGTATTGATTGTAAATGTTCTTTCGAAATTATCATTTGTCGTATCAAGTAAAGCTGTAGGATTTACAAAACCAGCTCCATTTATAAGTAAGTCTATAGAACCAAATTGTTTATAAATTTCATCGACTTTTTTATCAATTCCATCCAAATCCATCATATCATTAGGTAAAACCATAACATTACATTTAGGATTCATCATTTCTTTTGTTTTATTTAAATTATCAACATTTCTTGCCATTAAGACAATGTTATCTATACCTTCTTCATTACTCATTTTTATAGCTGTAGCTCTACCTATACCTTGACTTGCTCCAGTAATAATACATGTTTTCATTTTATATTATTCCTTTCCTACTATAAATTCTTTATATATCTGTTCACATGTTACCAAATCAACAGGCGTAGTTATTTTTATATTGTATAAAGAACCTGGTAAAACTTTAATTTTTTTATCAGGATTATAATGATAGAATAAAGATGCATCTTCTGTAAAAAATAATTCTTCTTCTCTTGCTTTTTCGTGAGCTTCAAGTAATAATTTTAATTCAAATTTATGTGGAAGCTGAACATTTACAAGCTCATCTCTTACCAAATTTTCAGATATAAAATTATCTTTTTGTTTTAAAACTGTAAAAGGGATATCTAGTCCATAAATTGCATTATCATTTTCATCATTAATTAATTCTTCATATTCCTTTTTACTTACAAAAGGTCTTACCGCTTCATGAACAATAACACTGTCTACATCTTCAAGATATTTACATCCTATATATGTTGATTCCTGTCTACTTTTACCACCTTCAACACATAAAATATTTTTTTGAATGTTGTGGTTAAAAATTAATCTTTGCATTTCTTCAATATGTTCTTTAGGCGAACAAATAACAACCTTTTCTATTTCTTCAATTTTTTCAATTTTTTCAAGCACATGAAGAATAATAGGTTTTCCTCCAAGTAATAAAAACTGTTTGGGTACAGGTCTCCCCATTCTTTTACCTATACCACCGGCTAAAATGATCATTCCTGTTGACATTTTAACTCCTCCTTAAAAGTATAATTTTATTTTATAATATTAGGTTTAATTAATTCATTTACAAATCTTTCACTGGCTTTACCATCAGCAACTTCAAATGTTTGATTTTTAAAATCTTTTACTTTATCCATTTCAAAATTACCATTTTTTATATCCATTGCCATAGATATGGTATCAGTATAAACTTTTCCTGGAAGATCTTTATGAAAATCTATATAAAAACCTCTTTCATCAATATAATCATAGTAATCACTTGCAAAAAACATCATAGGTCTTTCAAGTAAAGAATATTCAAATATTGCAGATGAATAATCTGTAATCATTATATCACTTATCATCATTAATTCATTTATATCAGGATAATCGCTTACATCAAACAAGAAACCTTTTAAATCATCATTAATCTTATATTTTTCCGTTATCCATGGATGAAGTTTTAATAATATAATATATTTTTCACCTATATTTTCTTTCATAACAGAAAAATCTAAATCATCTTTAAAATATGCATCTGTTTTATGTTCACCTCTAAATGTAGGCGCATATAATATAATTTTTTTATCTTTTGGAAGATTATACATATTACATACTTTTTCAGGTAGCATACTTTTTAATTCTTCGTTAAAAAAAACATCTGTTCTAGGTATACCAATATTAGTAACAAATTTATCCATTCCCACATTAAAAGCTTCAGCATAAAATTTTGCATTATACTGACTACCCATCAAGCAATAAGTATAATTTGTATGAATTGGGCTGATTTCAAGATCCTTTTTACTAATACCAAAATTTCTATCTAAAACACTATAACCAACTTTCTTAAATCCACCACTTGCATGCCAAACTTGTATTACAACTGTTTTCTTCTTGGTTTTAATAACATACAAAGGAAAATAATGGGCATCTAAAATAATAAAATTTGCAGTTGCCATATGATATTCTGATAACATATTTTTAAGTAAATATTTAATCTGGTTTTTTAAACCTTTTTTTCCTGCAATATTAAACATACATACAGTTTTTAAATTTAAATTTTGCCTTTTTATTTCATCATAAATATATTTAGGATTTCTATCCAATTTATCTGTATTATTAGCAACAAAAACAACCTTTTTTTGTATAGGTAAAATATATGAAATATAAAAAGATGCTCTTAATAAAAATTTTGCTGTTCTTCTTTTTAAACTTTGTCCTTTGGTTATTGATTTTTGTTCAACTTTATTAGACATAATGTTTATTCCTCTTTATATAACTATAATTTAAACATATTCTCAATGAACTCGTCAGTCAAGGTTCCGTTATTCTTTCGTTCTTCGAGTAACAATTCATCTTTCATAGTCTTATACGGTATTTCATAAACACCATCACCATGATAATCTTTACTATTAATTATTAATCTTCTTATAGTAGCAAATTTAAAATGAAGACCTGCTTCATTATTCCATAATTCACCAGCCACTCTATAAGTTCCCGGAAGTAATTTTAAATTTGGTAAAATAATTCTATATACATGTCGTCCCATTGAAGATTCAACTGTATTATCTGCATTTTGCTTACTTGTTGCAAAAATAACTCTGTCTTCGATATCTCTAATAGAAAAAGAAGCAACTAAATCATTTTCTATTTCTTTTTTAACTTCATATTCAACTTCAAAAACCAAAGATGATCCATATTGAAATCTCATTCTATTATTCAAATCAACATCTGTGTTTATAAATCTCGTTTTTATTACTTCTAAAATATCTTTTTTTTCAAAAATTTCATTTTCTTTTTCCTGGCTTTCTCTTTCTTGAATCCTCTTTTTTGTCCTTACTTCTTTTAAATAGTCCTCGTAAAGTTTCGTTACCATATCGGTATCACCTTTAGCCATTAGTTCCCCATCTTTTATCCACATAGCTTTCGTACAAAACCCACGAATAGTAAATAAACTATGACTTACAAAAAGAATTGTTTTCCCTTGTTTTCTAAACTCTTCAATTTTTGATAAACATTTTAATTTAAAAGTATCATCCCCTACTGCCAAAGCTTCATCAACTATTAATATATCAGGTTCAACATTTACACTTATTGCAAAACCAAGTCTTGACTTCATACCGGAAGAATAAGTTCTTACAGGCTGATATAAATGATCTCCTATATCTGCAAACTCAATTATATCCGGAATTCTTTTTTCCATTTCATCCAAAGGAATTCCAAGAGTAGTTGCTTTCAAAAATATATTTTCATATCCCGTAAGTTCTTTATCGAATCCTGATGTAAGCTCTAACAATGCTGAGATTCTACCATGAACTTCTATATTTCCTTTTGTGGGAGTAACAACTCCTGTAATCATTTTTAGTAAAGTAGATTTACCAGAACCATTTACTCCAAGTATACCAATTGTTTCACCTTTCGGGAACTTGACATTAATATCTTTTAAAGCATAAAACTCACCATATTTAACTTTATCTGAAAAAGCATTAACAACTCTATGCCAAGCCTTTTTATATATTTTATACATCTTTGTAACATTATTAACGCTAACAGCAACATTTTCATCCGGAATATTATCAGGCCAATCTTTTAACATAGTTGCTTTCATTTCATCTGTAATTTCTATATTAACATCAACTGAATTTCTTGTAAATTTTTTTGCCATAATACCCTCCTATAATACATCCGAAAACTCATTATGGAGTTTTTTGTAAAGATATGCAGTTAACAATGTAAATAATAAAGTAAATACTAGCATATATATCGTATATGCAGGTCTTTCAAAAAACCATGTTTTAAATAAAAACGTATCTCTATATCCTTGTATAAAATAATAAAAAGGATTAAGTTTAAGTATTTTAAATAATAAAGACCCTTCTGCTAATTTTGATGGTGCCCAAACAACTGGAGATAACCAGAAAAAAATCATTGTTGTTGATTTTATAAGTTGTTCAAAGTCTCTGCTTATTACAGATAAAGTTGATAAAAAGGTACATAACACACAACTAAAAAAGAATAAAAAGCCGGTATAATATATAATCTGAAAATAATATATATTTGGATAATATCCGCAAATAAAAAGTACTATAAATACAAGAACTAATAGTATTAAATGCGTAAAAAATAACGACATTACATTATATATAGGAATTGTTTCTATAGGAAACACAACCTTTGTAACCAAATAACTATCTCTTCTAATAGAAGAAATACCTATATGCATAACATCGTTAATATAAAACCAAGCTATTATACCTGCCATTAACCAAAAAATAAAAGGAATATTACCATCCATTGGTTTTCCTCCTCTTATGCCGATTTGAATACCAAACCAATATACAAAAATAAATAATATAGGTTTTACAAGTGACCACCCCACACCTAATGCTGACCCTGAATATCTTTTTTTAAGGGTCATTTTAGCCATTGCCATAGATTTTTTTCTGTTTTTAATATTCAATTTAAATATTTCAATAAAACTAATAATTGCTTCTTTTAACATTATTATAATTCCTCACGATAAATTTATTTTTTACCATAATTTATCTAATTATAATACTATAACTATAAAAAAAAGTCAAATTGACAATAATTTTAACATAAAAAAAAGCCTTATAAAAAGGCTTTTTTTATGTATTTTATTAACCAAAATATCTTTGAAGTAATCCTTCAAAAGCTTTACCATGTCTAGCTTCATCTCTAGCCATTTCATGAACTGTATCATGAATTGCATCAAGATTAGCTTCTTTAGCTCTTTTAGCTAAATCAAATTTACCTGCTGTTGCACCATTTTCAGCTTCAACTCTCATTTCAAGGTTTTTCTTTGTGCTGTCTGTTACAACTTCACCTAATAATTCTGCAAATTTAGCAGCATGTTCAGCTTCTTCATAAGCAGCTTTTTCCCAGTAAAGACCGATTTCTGGATAACCTTCTCTGTGAGCAACTCTTGCCATTGCAAGATACATACCTACTTCTGAACATTCTCCTTCAAAGTTTGCTCTTAAATCAGCAATAATATCTTCGCTTACACCTTTAGCAACACCAACAACGTGTTCAGCAGCCCATTCTCTTTCTCCGCTCATTTCCTTAAATTTTTCTGCAGGAACATGGCATTGAGGACATTCTGCTGGAGGATTTTCTCCTTCATGAACATAACCACATACTGTACATACCCATTTTTTCATAATTAATTATCTCCTTTTATATATATTTATTTTATTTTTTATTTAAATAGTTTTTTAACTATTATAAGCTTTTACATTTCTACAACAAGTCTTTGATTATCATCAAACCCGTTATTTTCTTTTATTTCTTTTAAACTTTTTTCTATATTGTTGCAATGTTCTTCATCAAAGTAATCCATAATTTCATTTGTTTTTGTATTATATACATGAATGTGAAACTTTGTATTTGCATCAAAACGCATCATATTATTTTCATCATCTCTAACTTTTATTATCACTCCATTTTCAACAAATGCATCTAAAATATTATAAACTGTTGCAAGAGAGAATTTATTTCCCAAAGAATTTAAATGTTCTTTTACCATATCAGCACTTGGGTGTTCTTTACTTGACATAAGATATTCTAAAACTGCAATTCTATTTGGAGTTGCTTTTAACCCATGACTTCTTATGATTTCTTTTAAATCCATATTTTTAATTTTCTCCCCTTTCTTATTTAAATTGGAATGATTATAATTTAATTATATATATATAATTTATTTTGTCAATACTTTTTTTATTTTTATATAATATTTTTTTATATATTTAATATTAAATAACTTTTTATCGTTAAAATTTATTGATTTTGTATATAATGTTATAAAATAATTATCTATCATAAAAAAAACAGATATTTAAAAAAAAGTAAACATCTGAATTTCAAATATTTCCCTAATACAATTTTGCATTTACACAATTGTAGTAACACCAAAAGTTAACAATGTAATAATAAAACCAGCAGTTAACACCCCTGCAAAAATAGGTAAGATTGCATCTTTTAATCTAATATCTAAAAATGCAGCAACTAAAGCTCCCGTCCATGCACCTGTACCGGGAAGAGGTATCGCAACAAAAATAAAAAGTCCTAATTTTTGATATTTTTTTACCTTTTCTCCCTTTAAATGAGCTTTATTTTCAAGTTTATCTACCATATCATTTAATTTAGGCATATATTTTCTAATAAAAGAAAAAATTCTTCTTATAAACAAAATTATAAAAGGCACAGGTATAAGGTTTCCTATTACGGCAGCAATATATGCTTCAAGTAATGAAAGCCCCGATGCAACACCAATGGGAAGTCCACCTCTAAGCTCTATAATAGGTATCATAGATATAAACAATGTATAAAAAAAACTTTTCAATTTTTACCACCCAATATATTATATTTCTTATAAATAATATATTATATAAAATAAAATGTCAATTAAATAAAAGCGATACGTTATAATTATTGTACCGCTTTTTATATTATTTTAATAATGTAGAAGGATTAATATTATCTGCACCTTGTTTTACTTCAAAATGTAAATGATAATCGTCAGCTATTTCAAACGAAGAACTTTTCCCAACAGTTCCTATAACTTCACCTTTATTTATTATATCTCCTTTTTCAACATTTAACTTCTTATTTAAATTTGAATAAATACTGTATAAATTATTCCCATGGTCTATTTCAACACTATACCCTAGCCTTTCATCATAATATACTCTTTTCACCTTTCCATACAAGATACTTTTTACATTTTCATTTTTATTTGATTTTAAATCAATTCCTTTATGATCAGATATATACTCTTGTAAAGTATTTGAATATACAGGAGTTGTATTATAGCTATAATCCATAATTATTTCTGCACTTTGTACTGGACGCGAAATATTTGATAAATCTAATTTAGCAGTATTTAAAACATCTTTTGTTTTTTCATTTTCTTCAACGTCAATATTTTCATCATCTTTTGTCTCTTCTGTTTTATCTTCATTATTTATATTTAATGATTCACTGCTTTTATTTTTATTACTTCCTTTATTTAACTCTTCATTCATAACGGACTTTTCTTCTACTCTATCATCGCCCACATCAGCAACATTTAAATTACTTTTGTTTATAATACCTCCAAACATTACTCCTAAAATAAGCATCACGGAAAAAGCAACACATATTTTTGAAAGAAACTTTTCTTTTTGCCCCATTTTAATTTTTTTTCTTATTCTTTTTTTCACCTTATAAATCCTCCCGGCATCAATGTCTTTTTATATATTTTTATTATTGCCAAAGAATACTTCTTTAAACATTATTTATTCACTTATAAAACATAAAAAAATTCGTTTAAAAAAATTTCTTTTAAAATGTAAATAAGAAAAAATACTTTTAAAATAAGGTTTTTTGGTGTATAATTCCATAAGAGAACACGGAGGGGTATATATGTTAGAAAAATTAAAATCTATAGAAAACAGATTTAATGAAGTAAATAAAGATATTATAAATCCTGAAATTATGAATAACCACGAGTTATATACGCAGTTATTAAAAGAACATTCTCATTTAGAACCAATTGTTAATGCATATAAAAAATATGCAAGTGTTATGGAACAGTTAAGTGAAAATAAAGAAATGCTTAACGAAAGCGATGATGATGAATTCAAAGAAATGATTCTTGATGATATTGCAGATTTAAACAATCAAAAAGATGAACTTGAAAAAGAAATAAAGATATTACTAATTCCGAAAGACCCTAACGATGAAAAGAACGTTATCGTTGAAATCAGAGCCGGGGTTGGAGGAGATGAAGCTGCTCTTTTCGCTGGAGATCTTCTTAGAATGTATACAAGATATGCAGAAAGAAAGAATTGGAAAGTTGAAATGTTATCAACTAACGAAATCGGTATTGGAGGATATAAAGAAGCTGTATTCTCTATTCAAGGAAAAGGTGCTTACTCAAGACTTAAATATGAAAGCGGAACACATAGAGTTCAAAGAATACCTGACACTGAATCAAGCGGAAGAATTCACACATCAGCAATAACAGTTGCAGTTTTACCTGAAGCTGAAGATGTTGAAGTAAATATTGATCAAAATGATTTAAGAATTGACGTTTACCGTTCAAGCGGTAACGGCGGACAAAGTGTAAATACTACTGACTCTGCAGTTAGAATTACACATATTCCATCAGGTATCGTTGTTGCATGTCAAGATGAAAAATCACAACTTAAAAACAAAGATAAGGCTTTAAAAATATTAAAAGCAAGATTATTTGAAATTGAACAAAGAAAGCAACAAGAAGCAATTGCAAGTGACAGAAAAAGCCAAATAGGAAGCGGAGACAGATCTGAAAGAATCAGAACATACAATTTCCCTCAAGGCAGAGTTACAGATCATAGAATAGGATTAACATTATATAAATTAAATGATGTACTTGATGGAGATATAGACGAATTCATCGACAACTTAATTGTTAAAGATCAATCAGAACAAATGGGAATAGAAGAATAAAAAAAGAGGACTGGTAACAGTCCTCTTTTTTATAATTTATTTAATGCTGAATTTCTTTTTTCACTTATAATACTATAATAGTTATACATATTTCTTGCAACCTTATCATCCCATGTTGAACTTGAAGCATATCTTTTATTTACATCACTTATAGTTTTACCATTATATAAAGATGCACCTTCTTTTAAATAATTATTTGCAAGTCCTTTTGCAACATCATCAATACATTCTGCTTTTGAAGAATATCCGCTTGAACCATAACCAAACATATTATTTGGTTTAAAGCATATTGTTCCGTTCGCACTTTCCATTGAAGCAATTGCAACAAGAAACAAACAATTAACTCCATAATCTTCTTCCGCCTTTACAAAAGCTTCTTCAAGCCCCACAAGATTTTGTTTTGTTATATAACTTAATTCTTTAGCGGTTACACCGCTTGGTTTGCTTACATCCATACTGTAAATTTCACTTAAAGAATAACTTTTCAGCTTTTCTTCTTTCTTCACTTTACTTACTGTATATTCACGTAAACTATCTGCAATATTTACTTCTTTGGCATTAGCAGCAACATTAACAGCCTTTTGTTTTTCAAGTTCAATTGCATTATATTTTATATCATTATATTTATATACACCTATACCAGTCGTTAAAATACAACCACATAATACTATAGCTGTAATTTTTAAAATTTTCTTTTTTTGTTTTTCCTTTGGAATTGCTGTCTTTAATTCTTTTTCAACATGTTCCAGTTCTTCTTTTATCTTTTTTACATCACTTATTATTACATCATTATTATTTTCTACTTCCTTTTTATCCTCATTTTCATGAGAAAATTCTTCGATAGTTTCTTCTATTAGCTTTTCGGCATTTTCAAGGTCTAAAAGTGCACTTTCAAAAGATATGTCTTCACTATCAAAAGAAGCTATATTTTTATTTGTAATTTCATTAACTTCATCTTTAACTTCTTTTTTTTCATCTTTTAAAGTATCTTTTATTATACGATGACGCATTAAAAATTCTTTTTCTCTCTTATTCAGCCTCATCGTTTTTTTCACTTTAACTTTTTTATTTTTCATTTATATTTCCTTTATATAATTAGAACTATTTGAAGATATTTTACTTCTTTTATAAATAAATGTCAAAAATTTAATTATTTTATTGAAAGATACAAATTTTATATATACAATATAACTATTAAAGTGAGGTAAAAACATGAAAAAATTAGTATCTCTTTTATTAACATTATTAATTATTTTAAGTCTTTTCGGATGTACTTTTGTAAAACCGGAAGAAAAAACAGAAGAATTTTTATCTGCAATAAAATCAGGGAATAAAGATATTTTGATGGGATATGCAGATAATGAATATATAAATATGCTCGTAAACTCTTCTGGAGATGAAGAAACATTAAATAAAATATATACGAACCTTTTCAAAAATTTTAGTTATAAAATTATTTCTACATCAATAGATGAAAAAACAGAAAATGCAAATATTAAAGTAGAAATAACAAATGTAAGTTTTAAAAATGTACTAAAAAATTATGAAAAAGAATCTTATGATTATATTGTAGACAATTTATATTCTTCATCAAAAACAAAAAAATCAAATTTAAACAATCAATGCCTAAAAATTCTAGCAAATGAAATAGAAGATGCAGCAAAATCAACCAAAACAACTACACAAACTGTAGAAATAAAACTTACGAAAAATGAAAATTACAGTTATGATCTAACGATTGACGATACATTAATGGATGCATTGACAGGAGGCTTAATAAGCAGCATAAAAAAATAAAAGACACTTTTAAAGTGTCTTTTTTATTATTCTACTTTTTTAAATTTATCCGGTCCTGCTCCACAAATAGGACATTTATAATCTTCTGGAAGAGGATCTCCTTCATAAACATATCCACAAATAGTACATACGTATTTTACACCATCATATTTTTTTTCTTCTTCTTTTTCAGGTATATAAGTAGGTGCATTTTTTGCTGTTTTACCTCTTATAACTTCATGATAATATGCATATGTCATTTGTCTCTTAGATTCATCATAAACCTCACCTGCGATAACTTTTCCTAAAAATACAGTATGAGTGCTTGTTTCCATTTTATCAATTACTTCACATACAACATAACCGGCACTATCTTTTACAACAGGAACACCTTCAACCATTTCATAATCAACATTTTCAAACTTATCATTGTCTTTACCACTTTTAAATCCAAAATTTCCAATCAAATCAGGATTTGAATTTTCACTTAAAATTGAAAATGCAAATTTTCCTGTTTTTTCTATACAACCATTCGTATAGTTATTATGATTTACGCTCAAAGCTATTGTTGCAGGCTCAGAAGTAATTTGCATAATACTGTTTACTGTACATCCAGTTGGTCTTTCACCATCCATTGTTGAAGCAATATATACTCCATAAGACATTTTTCTAAAAATATTTACGTTCATTTTTTCACCTTATTTCCTTTATTATATTTTATTTATATACATTGTTTAAGTCATTGCAGCACCGTCAACTGATAGAACAGCTCCATTTATATAGCTAGCCATATCACTTGCTAAAAATAGGAATGCATTTGCGATATCTTCAGCCTCGCCAACCCTTCTTAAAGGAATAGTTGCAATTAAAGGTTTTATAAGTTCTTCTGGTAATGCTGCTACCATATCTGTATTAATAATACCTGGAGCAACAGCATTTACTCTGATATTATCTTTGCCAAGCTCTCTAGCCAAAGATTTTGTAAGTCCATTAATAGCAGATTTTGATGCAGGATAACCAACACCAGATGGTTGTCCATATATGCTTACCATAGAACTAGTATTTAATATAACGCCACCTCCTTGTTCTTTCATGATTTTAGCAACTTCTTTAGATGCATTAAATGCTGCTGTAAGATTCAAATTAATAATTTTCTCAAAATCTTCCAAACTATAATCATAAATACTATTTCTTGCAGACATTCCTGCATTATTTACTAAAATATCAATTTTGCCAAATTTACTCTTTATTTCTGAAAAAGCTTCTCTAATTTCTTTTTCACTTGTTAAATTTGGATACATCCCAATAACATCATAACTTTTATTTTCCTCATTTAGTTTTGCTAATGCTTTATTAACCGTTTCTTCTCTTGAACCAAATAACACAACTTTAGCTCCATTTTTCAAAAATGTTTTTACAGTAGCAAAACCTATTCCTCTTGTTCCCCCTGTAACTACTGCCACTTTATTTTTTAACATATCTATTCACCTCCTAAATAACAAATCTATATTAACGTATATTTGTATTTAATTTAATTGTTTACATAAGTATACTCTCTTTAAAATAAAAAGTCAAGTAAATTAGAACAATTCTAATTTAATTTGCATTATATATTCTAAATATATTTACATTAAAATGTATATCCGTATTTCAGATTGATTAAGTAAATGTTTATAAGAATCAAAGATATACCCAATAATTTATTAAATATAAAATTATAATAAATTTATATACTTATTTTAATTAAATAAAAAAATAAACATTTTTTTATAAACAGCTTATAGTTAAATACACATAAAACAAATGCTTATTTAATAATACCCTATTATTAAGCTGAAATATTACTTAAATAAAATAAACTTTTAAAACATATTATCCATAAAACTAAGACATACATTTATAAGTTTAACTGACATCGATTTACCTTTAAAAACTCTTAAAGATATTATGGGATACAGTAAAACAATGAACACAGTTAAAACTTATGGCCATACATTAGACGTAGAAATGGAAAAAGCAAATCAAATTATAAATAACAAATTTACTGAAATATTAGAAAATAAGTTTAATTAAAATACCGCACTTTTGACCGCACTTTTAACCAGACATTTAACCACACTTTTAAATATTTGAATAGATATTTTAGATATTTTAAATATTTATATAAATAAAAAAAAGGCTTAAACCCCTTTAAAATAACGTATTTGAATATTTTAAAAATTTATGTAAACAAAAAAAACTGAAAACTCTTTATAACAAAGTGTTTTCAGATTAAAAGCAAATGGCGGAGAAGGAGGGATTTGAACCCTCGCGCCGCTTGCGCGACCTATACCCTTAGCAGGGGCACCTCTTCGGCCAACTTGAGTACTTCTCCGAATTCTATATAAAAAAAAAGATATTAAACTCTTAATGGCCGAGAGGGTGGGATTCGAACCCACGTGGGCTTGCACCCTAACGGTTTTCAAGACCGCCCCGTTATGACCACTTCGGTACCTCTCGGTTTTCATCAAGCTTAATTATATTATCATATGGATAATACTTTGTCAATATCTTTTTTAATCTTTTTTAATCTTTTTATTTTTTATTACTCATTTCTAAAGTTTTATTTATACTTGCAAGTAATGCATCTATTACAACCCCTCTGAAACCAGCTTTTTCAAGAACATTTACACCTTTTATAGTCGTTCCCCCCGGAGAACAAACATTATCTTTTAATGCACCTGGGTGTTCCCCGCTTTCTAAAACCATCTTTGCTGAACCAAGAACCATTTGTGCAGCAAGCTTATATGCTAAATCTCTCTTAACTCCGCTTTCAACAGCAGCGTCTGCCAAAGCTTCAATATACATATATGTATAAGCAGGACCACATCCGCTTAAACTTCCGGCTGTATCAATTAGTGCTTCTTCAACTATTTCACTCTTACCAAAACTATTAAATATTTTTACTACATTTTCTACATCCTCATTTGTAGCTTTTTTATTAGCTGTTATTAGTCCCATTCCTTCTCCAACAAGTGCAGGAGTATTTGGCATGGTTCTTATTATTCTTAGTTCCCTACCAAACATATCTTCTATATTTTCTATTGTCTGCCCTGCTGCAATTGTTACAATAAGTTTATTTTCATCAACAACATCTTTTATTTCATCTATAACAGTTTTATAAACATTTGGTTTAACTGCTAAAAAGATAATATCTGTTTTTTTTGCAACATCTTTATTATCTTTGCTTGTATTTACACCATATTTTTCTTTAACCAAATTTATTGTCTTATCAGAAACTGCAGTGGTATATATATTATCTTTACTTACAAGCTTACTATCAATCATACCTCCAATAATAGCTTGAGCCATATTTCCGCTGCCTATAAATCCAATTTTTACATTCATAACTATCTCCTTTTTATATTAAAAACCATTTATTTGAATAATTAAAATTTTTCTTTAAATAATTTGAATATTCTTTATAATTTGGACAAACCTTGTAAAGAAGTTCATAAAATCTTTTTTGATGATTCATTTGTTTTATATGACAAATCTCATGATATAAAACACTTTTTATAATTTCTATATCATATTTCATTAAAGCAAGATTTAAACATATTGAATTTGTTTTCTTTGAATAACTTCCAAACCTGCTTT
>NZ_SPHL01000027.1 GCF_005844425.1 Anaerofustis stercorihominis
GTTAATGATACAAATATACCCATAAATGTTATTATTTTTTTGTATTTTGTGTTCATAAAGTTGCTCCTTTCTTTCTTATATTACGTTTTTTAGATACATATTTTTATAACGATGCATTTTTATATATACTATTATTACATAAAAATAACGTTTTTGTTTATAAAAAATGTAAAAATTTGGTATTTATATTATTTTATGCAATAAAAAAACAAAGTTTTGAGGCTTTGTTTTAATTTAAATAATAATGTATATTATTATTGTCAATATAAGAATCTAAAGTTTATGTTATATTTTTTATTTCCTTTATTAATTAGTTTTTTTATCTTGTAAGAAATAATATAAAGTAGAATATAACTATTACTAGAACAATTCCTTTAATTATTAATTTTATTTTATTTTTCATATTTACTCCCTTATTTGTCAATAAAAACTATTTTATATTTATTTAAGTCATATACATTTCCAAAAAAACTTTTTAGCATAGTTTCTGCATTTTTTCTTGCGTTATCATATAGACCGTTTTGTATTGCTTGTGTTTGTGCTTCACTTTGTAATTTTTTCAGTGCTTGGTTATTTTCGCTTAAGGTAATTTTATTAAATATGCTTTCTTCTTCATGGTAGACTTTGAAAGAATCTAAATCTATTTCGCTGGATAAAATTTTAACCTCAGGTAATTTTACTTCTATTGTATCTCCCTTAATATTCCATTGTATCTGGCTAAAATCGTATCCTGCTTTTATTGTAATGTTATAGCTGTATATGTATTTACTTTGAGTAAAAGGAATTTTATTTCCAAATAATTCTCTTGAGGAATCTGTCACGTTTATTTGTGTACAATATGCAGATTGTGTTGCAAATTCTCCAATATTTTCAAATCCTATTTTTGTTGTTTTGCTATCTGTAATAAAAGTATCTTTTATTCCTATTGCTATAAAGCCGGATGCAATAGCAACGATAATTAGTATTATAATTTTTTGCATTAATGGATTTTTTAATATTTTTAAAAGTTTATTATTTTTCTTTTCTTTTTTATTATTCTTTTCCATAAATAAAAATTCTCCGTGTTAATTTCTATAAACATTATACAATAAAAGTTATATTTTTTTACATAAATTGACAAGGAATAGCTTATGTAATTTTATAGGATATGGTTTAAACCATATCCTATTTTTTTAATTTGTTTCATTTTCGTTTTTTAGATTTTCTATATCTTCTTTAAAACTTTGTAACTTTTCATTTGCTCTTTCCATATCTTCTTCCCATATTTCATTACCTATATCTATATAAAGATTATCTATATCACTTTTTAAATCTAACCATTCATCATATATATCTGAACTTGTATCTGACCACATATCATATTCTTTTGATGCCATATGATACCATTTTTCATATGATACTTTGTCATAGGCATCTTCTAACACTCCATCATAATATGTATCATACATATTTTTTAAAACTCCATTATCAATTTCTTCATATACGTCATCAGCTGCATCTTCATATATAATTTCATATAACTGTTCAAGTTTTTCGTATTTTTCATCACTTGATAAATTTGAATTGACGATACTTTGAGTGTAAGAAAGGCTGTTTTCTCTAAGTCTTATATTTAATTGTTTTTGTGTGTTAGATATGTTTATGTAAAATTCTTGTACTTTTTCTCTGTTTTTACTGTATTTTCCATATGTATTTATTTCATTCTTTAAAGTCTCAAAGTCGTTGTTTAGCTTTGTAATAGTATCGTTAATATCATTATTCACTTTTTCTTTTAGTTCTTCAGAGGTATCTATTTTTTCAACCCAATTTAAATTGCTTGAATTTGTAGTGTTAGATATTTGAGTATTACAGCCCGTTAATGTTAATATTAATAATAATATTAGTATGTATACAATATATTTTACCTTTTTCATAATTATTTCTCCTTTACTTCTTTTATCATTGTATCTTTTAGATTTAAAATATATTCCTTATATGATATGGGAAGGGGAATATTGGGAAGAATTGGAAAGTTATTTGAGTTTATCCATTCTATAAATTTTATTTCCTTTTTTAATTCTTTTATTTCTTTTTTCATTTCCTCCTTTCTTTTTTTGAGGTAAGCATTTTGCTTATTTGGGGTGAGGATTAGTATTTCCTTTATTTCTTTAATTTCAAAATTCATTTCTTTTAATATTAATATTTTCCATATTTGCTCTAAATCTTTTTTTTGATATAAACGGTGATTATCTTTTGTTCTATGAAGATTTGTTAAGCCTTCATTATCATAGTACTGTAATGTCCGAATACTTACTCCCGCAATTTTACTTACTTCTTTTATTTTTTTCATTAAAGTTCTCCTTTCCCCGTATCCCTAGCATACTGTATGACGTTTTCGTCATAGCAATACCCTAATTACGGTTGTAATTAATATTTGTTCATAAAAGAGCTTGTAAAATTCGCGAGGAAAGTTTATGCATAAAAGAGCTTGTAAAATTCGCGAGGAAAGTTTGTTCATAAAAGGGTTTGTAAAATTCGCGAGAAAGTTTGTCCATAAAATGAATTGTAAAATTCGCGTGATAGTTTAAATTATTTTTTATAAAGGTGTAAAAAATGCAAAAAAAAAAGAGATAACTTTTGTTATCTCTTTTTAAAAGGAGAGGTTTGATTATTGATATTTCTTTTTAATTGCGGTTGTTAGAACTGTTATTGAAAAACCGCTTACAATCATTAATAATACATAAGGCATACTTTTTGTATCAAATCAATTTATTTAAATTATTAAACTTATTTGTCTGATTTTTTTTATTTTATATATTAATCATTACAAATATGAACTATGTATTAATTATAACATTATTATCACAAAATGTATTATTTTTGTAATTTTTATTATACATATTTTCATATCTAAAAAGAATTTCAAAATTTTATTTCATAAGACATTTAAAGAAAAGACAATCCAAAATATCAATAAAATAATAGGAGGAAAGTAAAAAAATATGAAGAAATTACTTGGATTTGTATTATCAATAATGATGTTAATAAGTATGTTACCCACTGTTACAGCAGCAGAACAAAAAAATATTACTTCACCTGAAGTAACACATAAAGCTACAAATTTAGATAGTAATTATATTTCAGAAGTAACAATGACTGTTCCTGCTGAAGAATATAGACAGACAATGGATATTGTGTTCGTATTAGATGGTTCAACCAGCAGCGATGCTTCTGATTTAGCAAATGATGCAGCCAATATGTTAAATAATCTAACAAAGATATCTAATATTGACGTAAATGCAGGATTAGTAATATTTGGCGGAAGTAATCCAATTTTGTATTCAAGTGATAGTATGGAAAATATTAGTGATGAGAGTGTTCTCAATAATTTAATGGAAAAAATGACCGATAAAAGTTACAATGGACAAACTGGACGTTCAGGAAGTAATCTTCAAGCCGGTATAGAAAAAGCACGTTCATTACTAAAATCTGGTGTTGCAGAATCGGATAATAAGTATCTTGTTTTGCTTACAGACGGCGGTGCACGTATGTGGGTTAATGATAATGGACAAGCTTTGGCACAACTACCATATCTGAACAACTGGAATACCAATGAAGATTTTATAGCACGTTATATAAATGGAAAGCTTAACCTTAGAACTTTTGGAGAAATAATTAATGATGCAAACTCAGGAAAAGATATAGGTAAATATTCAATTACAGAAGATAAAAAATCAGATAAAAATTATCTCGTTAGTAATTTAGAACCTGGAATGGATGTAAATACATCTATGGATTATTATTCAAATTTAGAGTCTGCAACTTATTTTGCCGGTCAGTCAATAATTGAAATGAAAGAAAATAATGAAGCTAATGTTATATGGGTAGATTATCCATATAATAAAGGAACAAAATTTGGTGATTATACAGAGTCTTTCAAGTCCTGGATGGCTGATAAAGGTTATGTTACTCGTTATGATAGTGATAGTATTTCAGACCCATTTGCTGAAGTTAATGATACATTAATATATTATATGGGAAAAGGTTCAAAAGTAGAAAATATTATTGGTTATGGCAGTGATAATTATGGTAACTCATATGACTTTGATATGGTTAACCTTGATAACTTAAAACTAACTATTGGAACGAAGACTTTAACAACAACAAAGATTAGCGATAATAAATATGCTTTTGGACAAAAAGATAATGATGGAAATTATCCATTTGAATTAATCTATTATCCAAATGGAAAAAATGATAATGGTAAAGATAGTTTTGATCTTTTAATTAATACAAATGTAAAAATGGATGATTTTGTAAAATTACATTATAATGTAAAACTAACAAATCCACAGACAATTAATGGTACATATGGGGTTTATGATGAAGACGGCAGTGAATCTTTGGATGCATTAAAAGTAAGTAAAGAAGCCACATTATATCCTATCAATTCACAAGGAGAAGAGGAGGATTCTGTTCCATTTTCTCTTCCAACGGTTTCTTATACTGTAGATAATAAATCACAGACTGTTTCTGTGAATATTGCATCAATGACAGTTTATACAGGCGGAAAAGGCTATGAAGGTGTTGTAATGGATCAGCAAGGATATGTAGCAGCATCTAATAAAAACACTCTTCCAGAACCTGGATATACTATTGATTTACCGGAAAATGTTGATAAATGGCTTAAAGAACAGCTTGGTGTAAGTGATGATACGACATTGGATATTTCAAAATATTTGACATTTACCTATAATGACGGAAAAGAAACTCGTAAATGGAGTATTGAAAAATATGATCAACATAAAGGAAACAGCAGCCAGGTAAATGGACGTTACCTATATCGCTTAGTTTCTTCTAAGGGGCAAGATCCAATTCGTCTTGAGTTCCGAGATGAAGATGGAAATATAATGATTAGTGATGATTTTACAGTTGACCAGGATACTCCGAATAAAACTTATACTATGTCTATTTATGCAGGGGCATTAAATCAGGGATTAGTTAAAGCTGAAATTAAACTTCCAAATTCAGATTCAAGTTACAGCTTTGATATAAATGTTGTTAGTGCTGAACTTAAAATTAGAGGTGTAGTATCTGATGAAGAAAATCCTACTACTGAAATTGTTACGGGAGAAGAACCGAAAGAAGCCGTAAGTGAAGTAACAGCACAGGTACCTAGTGAAACTAAATATTATTATAAAGGTTCAGATAATCAGGTTTCGAGTATCGAAGTTGCAGATTCGAGTGCAGTGAACCTCCTTGTTGATGATGTTATTCCAAGTGCAACTTCTACTTTGGAAGAAGCATCATTAGAAGAATTTGATGTACTTCCTGATAATTATAATATTGAAATGAAATATCTTGATTTGGTATATACAAATAATTCAAATGCTGTAGTTGGTGCAAATGAACCTATTACAATTTACTGGCCTTATCCTGAAGGAACGGATGAAAATACTGAATTCTTTATTGTTCATTATAAAGGTTTAGACCGTAATGATAATGAAGCTTTAACCGATAATTATGAAATGGAACTGTTCAGTGAAAATCAAAAAAATGAAAAATATAAGTTAACAAATACTGATAATGGAATTCAAATTACTGTGGATTCATTCTCTCCTTTTGCTTTAATTTGGGAAGATACAAGCGCATCAGGTACAAAAACAGATAATACATCATCTTCAAATTCGTCTTCTTTAAATACACCAAATACTGAAGATAAAAATATGGTTGGAGCATGGATATTACTGTTTGCAGTTTCTTTCACGGCAGTGACAGTATGTGTTAGAAAAGAAAAAGTAAATAAATAAGTTTTAATATTATTAATAAAAATAGTACCGTAGTTTTATTTATCGGTACTATTTTTATTTTATAGAAAAATAAAAATTATATTAATTTAAATATAGAAAAAATAAGAATCATTGCTTAATTTACATTGTCATTTTTAATTTTTTTATTTTTTCTTGTATCTGTTTTATTTCTTCATCGTTTAACTCGCTTAAATGCTCCAGCTTATCCATAAATACAGTTATGGTATATTCTTCCCTTCTTTGAATTACTTCTAAATAATGGCTCACTATGACCCCTGAAAGCATAGCTATCATTAAAGCTTGATATAGAGTAATATATACCGTTAAAAGTTTGCTTATTGTTGTTGTAACAACAATATCCCCAAAACCTATTGTCGATGAAGACACAAAAGTATACCATAAAGCATCTCCATATGATGATACCCCAGGTTCTTTTATCATTATTATAAATGCTACCATAAAAATACTTAAAATAAATCCTATGGTTATCTTTTCACCGTTACATCTTCTTACTATAGACCAAAAAAGTCTTGCTTTTTTCATATATAAAACCTCTTTTTTATATATCATAACATAAAATAAAAAAAGAAGAGAAATCTCTTCTTTTTTATAATAATAAAATATAAATAATTATTCAAAACCTTTGTCTATATCATTAAATAATTCATCGTTAAAGAAGTCTCTTATGCTTATTTCAAAAAAATCACATAAGATTTTAATTGTCTTTATTCCCGGGTTTTTACATTTTCCATCGAACATACTGTAAAGAGTAGTAGGAGGAATACCTGCCATGTTTGCAAGTGAATTTATGGAATATCCGCTTTCTTCACATAGCGTCATTATTTTTTTATTTATAGCTTCTCTAAGTTGCATTTTATTCACCTCCATTTATTAATATTACATAAATTAAATTTAGCCAAAATCAAATTTCTTTTCTTATATTTTACATGATTTTATTAAATATAAAAAGTAACCTATGGCGACTTTATGTTGACTTTTTTAAAAAAATATTATAATATAAGGTAAACAATCTTCAGGGTTGGGTGAAATTCCCTACCGGCAGTTATAGTCTGCGAGCGAAAGCTGAAAAGGTGAAATTCCTTTACCGACGGTAAAGTCCGGATGAGAGAGGATACATAAAGTATTTTTTTTAGTAATTTCCTGAAGGGCGATTACTATTTTTTTATGTATACCTTAAATTTTAAGGAGGTATAAAAAAAATGAAAGACACTAGAAGACTTGTAACAGTTTCAATGCTTATTGCATTGTCAATCGTATTAATGCTTTTAGTACGATTCCCAATTATGCCATCGGCTGCATGGCTTGAATACGAACCAATGGATGTTCCACTTCTTATTATAGGTTTAATGTTCGGACCTGTAACAGGAATAATATCCGTTATAATTTCAAGTTGTATACAAGCACTAACAGTAAGTGCTATGAATGGTTGGGTAGGTGCATTAATGCACATAATCTCAAGCAGCGCACTTGTAGGTGTTGCAGGATTTGTATACAGCAAAAACAAAACAAGAAAAGGTGCTGTATTAGGGCTTGTTCTTGGAGCTTTAGCAATGGTTCTTGTTATGATTCCGGCAAACTTGGTTATTACAACTAATTTCTACGGTATGCCATTAGAAGCCGTAAAAGCTTCACTTCCTGTTGCGGTAATACCTTTTAATATTTTAAAAGCCGGTATTAACTGTATAATAACTTTTATTGTATATAAACCTATCAGTAACTTTATAAAAACAAGACCTGATAGTGCAAGAGTAAATACAACAAAATAGAAATAATAATAAAATCTTTACTTAATGAATCCATTTAGCCTCTCAAAACGAGAGGCTTTAATTTTTTTCATATAAAAAAGCCCCTTATAAAGGGGCATTCGTTCTTAATAATTATTCTGCTTCTTCGGCTAGCTCTTTTAGTTTATCCTCATAAGCTTCCAAAACTTTGTTTTGCATTTCGACTCTTGTTTCAAGGTTTATCGGATGTGCAATATCTTTGAATTCACCATTAGGCATTTTTCTACTAGGCATAGCAATAAATACCCCATTGTCTCCTTCAATTATTTTGATGTCATGAATTACGAATTGATCATCAAAAGTAACAGATACGATCGCTTTCATCTTTCCTTCGTCATATGTCTTTCTTACCCTAATGTCTGTGATTTGCATTTGTCTTTCCTCCCTTTATTCTGTTAAATATATTATACATTATAAATTTAAGAATTGCAATAACGATTACATACCTATGAATAAAGGATTTCATAATTTTTCAACATGATGTTTTTACTTTAAATATTTGCCGATTTTTTTAATATAATTATAATATAAATAAATATTGTAAAAATCATTGAAAGATAGTAAAATATATTAAGTATATAATAAGCATATAATGAAATAAATAAGTGTTAAAGTTTATATAAAAACAATACGGCGGTGAAAAAATGAATATAGATTTAGAAAATATAAAAAAGATATATTTTATTGGAATAGGCGGAACCAGTATGTCTGGTCTTGCTTTAATGTCAAAAATAAACGGTAAAGAAGTTTTAGGTTCAGATATGAGACCTTGTGTTTATACCGAAAAATTAGAAAAGAACGGAATTAAAGTTATTATAGGACATAATAAAGAAAATATAACCGACGATATAGATTTAATAGTTTATTCTGCTGCAATCAGAGAAAATAATCCTGAAAGAGTTGAGGGAAAAAATAAAGGTATTCTTGAAATAGAACGTTCAATTTTCCTTGGACTTATAAGTAAATATTATAAAAAAACCGTAGCTGTAAGCGGAACTCATGGAAAAACAACAACATCTTCCCTTATGTCTTTGGTATTTTTAAATGCAAATCTTGATCCTTCAATTTCAATAGGAGGAACTTTAAGAAAAATAAACGGAAACTCAAGAGTTGGGGACAGCGACTATTTTGTAATAGAAGCATGTGAATTCGTAGACAGTTTCCTTCATTCAAGACATTTTGTAGGAACAATACAAAATATTGAAAGAGATCATCTTGATTACTTTACAGGTGGTATAGAACAAATAAAAGAATCATTTAAAAAGTTTGCAAAAATTACTCCAAAAGACGGTTTACTTGTTGTAAACGGAGATGATAAAAACGTTCTTGATATTTTAGACGGACTTGAATGTAAAATAGTTAAAGTTGGTCTTTCAGAAAATAATGACTTTGTTGCTAAAAATATAACATATAACGAACTTGGAAAACCAAGATTTGATGTATATAAAAACGGTGAATTTTATTATCACTTTGAACTTAATATACCGGGAGAACACAACGTACTTAATGCTTTAAGCGTTGTTGCAGTTTCAGATTTCTTTATGATTGACAAAAAAATTGTAAATGACAGTTTTAAAGAATTTATGGGTGCAAAAAGAAGATTTGAAAAAAGAGGAGTTGTAAACAATATTACTGTAATAGAAGATTATGCTCATCATCCAACAGAACTTAAAGTTACTATTGATGCTTGTAAAAATTATGAACATAAAAAATTATTCGTAATATTCCAACCTCATACTTATTCAAGAACATTCCTTTTATTTGATGAGTTTGTAGATGCAATGAAAGGTGCAGACGAGCTTATATTAAACGATATTTACTCAGACAGAGAAGATAACGAATGGAATATATATTCTGAAGACATAGCCGAAAAAGTAGTTGAAAAATACGGCATACCTTCAAGAGTAATAAGTGAATTTTCAGATATAAGAGATTATATTGTAGAAAATGCTAAGCCGGGGGATTTTGTTCTTGTTGCCGGAAGCCAATCAATAAATCAAGTTGCTTACGATATAGTTGATAAATTAAAAGAAATATATGAATAAAAAAGACCGAGATTTCTCGGTCTTTTATAATATATAGCAAAGAATCGGAATTGTGATAAAGGAACATACGGTTGTTATAAATACTCCTTTTGATGCAAGAGCAGCGTTTCCTTCATATTTACCTGCAAACATTACGGTTATGTTTCCAACAGGCATTGCCATTACTATTATGGTAAGCCCTAAAATTAATGGATTTGTAATAACATGTTTTAAAATAAACATTGCAGCTAATGGAATTAATATTTGTTTTATTATTGTATAAGGATATAATTTATATTCGTTAAATATTTCTTTTACAGGAATTCTTGCTAATGAACAGCCTATTAAAATCATTGCAAGAGGACTTGTTATACTCCCTACCATTTCAAAAGTTGAGCTTAAGAAAGAGGGAATATTTATAGAAAATATAAAAATAATTATTGCAAGAACGCTTGATATCATTCCCGGGTTTATGACTTTTTTGAAATCAAATTTTGTTTTTTCTTTACTATCCATATTAAATAGATAAATTCCGAGGCTGTAAACAAATATGCCGAATACCATATTAAAAAGGCTACATAGAAATACGGCACTTTCTCCGAATATTGTTTTTGTTACGGGATATCCCATAAATCCAATATTAGAAAATATTGTCATAAACATATAAAGTCCGAAATTTTCTTTTTCTATTTTTAATATTTTATTTAATAATATTGCTATAAAAGGAAGTATTAAATACATTAAAAAAGCAATAAGTAAAATAAGAAAAACAGTGCTTTTATTATATGATATTTCACCAGTTGTTACGGATGATAGGATCAAACACGGGGTTGTTACATTTAAAATCAGTATATTTAACTTACTTGATACATGTTTATCCATATACCCTATTTTTTCTAAGATATATCCTAAAGTCATTACCAAAAACAAAACAATCATTTGTGTTATTATATTGCTTAAATCCATTATGCTCCTTTCTTTTTACCACATTAAACTGCTTAGTATTTCAAATTCTTTTTGAGAATAAGTTTCTTTTTTCTCTTTGTAAGGGAAATTTTTTTCAAATTCTATAAAGTCATTTTCGTTTATATTAAAATCTTCACTTTCAACAAATCTAAAATCTTTTACATCACTAAGATAATCTTTTTCAAGTTCTAAAGCCAAAAGAGGAACGGCGTTTTTACCATCTTCGGTTTTTATATCAAATTTTAAAGCAAGGGTAAAACCGAACCTATGGTATAAAAGAGGATTTCCATATATTATAATTGCTTTATATCCCATTTCTTTTGCTTTTTTTATTGAATAATTTATTAAATCACTGCCTATTCCTTTGTGTTTATATTCAGGTATTATGCTAACAGGACCAAAAGTAAGTACATCTTTATGTTTATTTTCTTTTATTAATTTAGCATTTGAATATCCTATATGCCCTATTAATTGTTCATCTTTTTTAACTACAAAAGAAAGCTCTTTTATATAATCATCGCTTTTATGAAGTTTATTAAGCACATAATGTTCTACACATCCTTTTGTATAAACATTAAAAAATGCTTCCCTTGTTAAAAATTCAGTATTTTTATAATCTTCTTTGGTTTCTTTTCTAATAATATAATCTTTATTCATATTTATTCTCCTTTTATATTTAATTTAAAAATTGATACTAATAAAGGACACTAAAATAAAGATAACAAAGTTATCTTTATTAAATATACAAATATATTACATTACCGGTAACAAAAAGACACCACCTTTATTTTTATAAATTTAACACCTATATAATAACATATTTACAGGTATAAATTTAAAATAATAAAATTTAAAAAATAAATATTTTATTATTATTATATTGTATTAAAAAACTAATTTTGGTATAATCTTGTGATATTACAATAAATTTTTATTTTTTACTTATTTTTCTATATATTTTGGCAAATAAGAAAGTTATTTGTTTTATTGTTATTTTCATTTGGAGGTGTGATATGGAAAGTATCAATACCGCTAATCCTCTTGGGTATGAAAAAATTCCAAAACTCTTAAAAGGTTTTGCAATTCCAAGTATAATAGCGATGATTGTTAGTTCTCTTTATAACATTGTTGACCAAATTTTCATAGGTCAAGGTGTTGGTTATCTGGGTAATGCCGCAACGAACGTTGCATATCCTTTAACAACTATCTGCCTTGCAATAGCTCTTTTAATAGGAGTCGGAGGAGCTTCAAGATTTTCTCTTCGTCTTGGTGCAGGAGAAAAAGAAAAGGCCGCAAAAGTTGTTGGTAGTGCAATTTCAATGATGTTTGTTTTCGGTATACTTTATGCATTTTTAATTGAAATATTTTTAGTTATTTTGCTTAAAGCTTTTGGTGCTACAACACAAGTAATGCCTTATGCCATATCTTATACAAGAATAACTGCTCTTGGTATGCCGCTTCTTGTTGTAATAAATGGTATGAGCAATCTTGCAAGAGCAGATGGAAGTCCTAAATATTCAATGATGTGTATGCTTGCAGGTGCTATTGTAAACACAATTTTAGACCCTATATTCATTTTTGTATTTAATATGGGAGTTGCAGGTGCGGCAATTGCTACAGTAATAGGCCAAGTATTCTCTTTTGTTATGGCAATATTATATATAAAAAATTTCAAGCACGTACATTTAACAAGAGATTGTTTTGGGCTTCATTTTAAAGAATGCGTTAAAATTGCTTCTCTTGGTATGAGTAACAGTTTAAACCAAGTGGCGATTACTTTTGTACAAATAGTTTTAAATAATTCCCTTACATTTTACGGTGCGAGATCAATATATGGAATGGAAATTCCTCTTGCTGCCTGCGGTATAGTAATGAAAACAAACGCAATTTTACTTGCAGTAATCATAGGAATTTCTCAAGGAACTCAACCTATAGTAGGTTTTAATTATGGGGCAGAAAAATACGACAGAGTAATAAGCGTTTATAAACTTGCAATACTTTGTAATCTTGTAGTATCTTTTATAGGTTTTATAGCCTTTCAATTTTTCCCAAATCAAATTATTTCAATATTCGGTTCGGGAGATGCCCTTTACTATGAATTTGCGGTTAAGTTTATGAGAACATTTTTATTTATGGTTGTATTAAATGGTGTTCAGCTTATATCATCAAATTTCTTTGCTGCTATAGGAAAACCTATAAAAGGGCTTATATTATCAATGACAAGACAGGTAATATTCCTTATTCCTTTAATAATAATTCTTCCTTTATTCTTTGGACTTAACGGTATACTTTTTGCTGCTCCCGTTGCGGATTTTATTGCTTTTATAACAACAACTGCAGTTGTATCTAAAGAATTAAAAATAATAAAGAATAAGGAAATTAAACTTAGTACAAATTAAAAAGAAAGACTTTTATGTCTTTCTTTTTTATATGATTGATTATTATATTTTTATAATAATATTTTACTGTTTAAAATTATTTCTTTTTATATTATTTCTTTTAAAATATCTTCTACTTCTTTTTTTGATAATACTTTTCCTTGTGATACAACTTGTTCATTTATAACAAGGGCAGGTGTAGACATTACGCCGTAATTTGAAATTTCAACAAAGTCTTTAACATGTAAAACATTCATATCTATGTTAAGTTCTTCTAAAGCTTTTAAAACATTATTTTCAAGATTAATACAGTTCTTACATCCAGAGCCTAATATTTTAATTTGCCCATTTGTTTTTTCTTCATTATTATCATTATTTTCACATTTACAAGTACTGCATCCACATGATTTTTTTAATATTTTCATTTTTCTCTCCTTTAATTTTTATATTAAAAATCCTTGCATATAGTTAAATATATAGCCTATTAAAATAATTCCAAAAGTACAAATTGATATAAACAATATAAGAAGTTTTGGTTTAACGGCTTTTTTAAGCATTATTATTGAAGGTAGGCTTAGTGTTGTAACTGCCATCATAAAAGAAAGAATTGTTCCAAGAAGTGCTCCTTTTGATAAAAGTGCTTCTGCTATTGGAATTGTTCCGAATATATCTGCATACATAGGTACTCCTACCAAAGTTGCAAGAATTACACCAAAAGGATTGTCGCTTCCAAGTATGCCGGTTATTATATCTTCAGGTATCCAGTTATGAATTATTGCCCCTATTCCAACACCTATTAATATATAAGGAAATACTTTCTTAAATGTAGATGTCATTTGATTTTTTGCAAACATTATTCTTTGTTTTTTCGAGCGGTTAGGAATTTTTACGTTGATGCTTTTTGCATTTTTAATAAAATCTTCAACGTATTCTTCCATGTGCATTTTTTCAATTATGCTTCCTCCAATAACTGCAAGAATAAGTCCTATAATTACATAAAAAATTGCAACTTTATAACCGAAAATGCTCATAAGCAAAACCAAACTTCCAAGGTCTACCATTGGAGATGATATTAAAAAAGAAAATGTAACTCCAAGAGGAAGTCCTGCTGATGTAAAGCCCATAAATAAAGGTATTGAAGAGCATGAGCAGAAAGGAGTAACGGTTCCAAGTAAGGCAGAAATTATATTTGCTCTTATTCCCTTAAATTTTCCGAGTATTTTTTTACTTCTTTCAGGTGGGAAATAGCTTTGAATGTATGAAATAATAAAAATTAAAGTACAAAGTAGTATAGTTATTTTTATAACGTCATAAATAAAAAACTGAAGGCTTCCACCCATTCTTCCATTTAAATTAATTCCAAAAAGAATAAGAAAGTTTCCTATTAATGAATTTAACCATTTCATTGAAAGAATTTGATTTTGAATAAATAATAATACTGACTGAATCATATTAATTCTCCTTATAATTTTTTCATATCAAAAAATTTTGATATGTTGCTTAAAATAAAAGTCATCTTTTAGATGACTATTTACAGCAATTCGTAGTGTTTTCATTTTCCATTGTTATTTCTCTAAGTCTTTTTATTGCATGTTCACTTCCTAGTTTACTTAATTTGTAATGTGTCCATTTACCATCTTGTCTGCTTTGAACAATGCCTGATTCACATAATATTTTCATATGATATGAAAGAGAAGACTGCCCTATATCCATTTTATCTATTAAAACACAAGCACATTTCTCTCCGTTTTTTAATAAATCTATTATTTTTAATCTTTTTTCATCGCATAATGCTTTAAAAATTTTTACATCTTTTGAATAGTCTTCCATATTATTACCTCATATCAAAATATTTTGATATGAGTATAATATAATTTTTTTTATATACTGTCAATAGATATATCAATTTTTTTTGATATGTATATATTATTTTATGTTTAATTAAGGATAAAAAGTATAAAATTTCTAAAATTAGAAAAAATATATATGAAAATATTATAAAGGAGATAGTAATGAAAGCGACAGGTATTGTAAGAAGAATTGACGATTTGGGTAGAGTTGTAATACCGAAAGAAATAAGAAGAACTTTAAGAATAAGAGAAGGAGATCCTTTGGAAATATATACAGATAACAGCGGAGAAGTAATACTAAAAAAATATTCCATGGTAGGAGAACTCTCAAGCTTTGCTCAGGAATATGTAGACAGTCTATTTTTAAGTGCAAAAATAACAAGCGTAATTTGTGACAGAGAAAATATAGTTGCAGCTTCAACGGGAGACAAAAAAGAGCTTATGGATAAAAAAATAAGCAAAGATTTAGATAAGATAATTTCAAAAAGACAGCTTGTTACTTCTTTAAACGGAGAAGTGGATATAGTAAAGGACAAAAAAAACGAACATAAATATGAAGTTATCTCCCCTATTGTTGCAAACGGAGATCCAATAGGAGCCATAGTACTTTTAAGTAAAGACAAAAATATTTCCGTTGAACAGGCAAGTCTGCTTGCAAAAACAGGTTCAATATTTTTAGGAAAACAAATGGAGCAATAAAAAAGAACACTACTGTGTTCTTTTTTTATTTTTTCTCGCTTAAAAACAGTCCCGATAAAACCAGTATTGTTCCTATAATCATAACAGGAGTTATAGGTTCGTTTATTATTATAAACGAGGCAATAATTGTTATTACCGGTGTAATATAAATGTAAGCACTGGTTTTTACCGTCCCCAAGATTTTTATTGATATATTCCAAGTTACAAAGCAAAGTGCACAGGCACAAAGTCCTAAAAATAAAATATTAAATATTAATACTTTAGAATTAAATAACGTTAAATCAAAGGTAAAATCAAAAAACGGAAGCATTAATATCATAAATATCAGTCCGTAAAAAAACATTCTTCTGGTTGAAGCAATCATATTGTATCCAAAAGTTGATATTTTTCTGCTTAAAAGAGAATAAAAAGCCCATATTAAAGCTGCAATAATAGCAAGTATATCTCCTATAGGATATACTTTTACTCCGCTCATATCTTTAATGCTTATTAAAATAATTCCGGTCATTGCTATAATAAAGCCGTAAAAAAAGTTTTTATTTAGTTTTTCTTTTAATATAATCCAAGAAAGCATTCCCGTAAAAAACGGAGCTATGGAAACAAGAACACCTATGTTTGAAGCATTGGAATAAGTAAGGGCCATGTTTTCCAAAAGATAATATAAGCTTACTCCCGTAAGACCTGCAAAGATAAAATATATTTCTTCTTTTCTATCCTTAAGTTTTAGTTTTTTTGGATACATAAGAAATAAAAATAATAAACCTAAAGTAAATCTATAGAATAAAATTTCCATAGGGGTAAAAGTTCTTAAAAGTATTTTGGTTGATACAAATGTTGTCGACCATATCATTATTGTAAATATTGCAAGAAGATGTCCTAATTTTTTATTATTTTCCATTGTTAAAGCCTTTCTTTATTTATGCGTTTAATATTCTACATTAATTTATTTCTTATTTCAATTTAATAATTTAATATAATGTTTCATGTTTTTATTTATGTGTTAATATTGTTATATAAATATTTAAGGAGATAATTATGGATATTTTTGAAGTTTTATATGAAAAAAGGAATGAAGAAAATTCCGTTAAAATGGCTAAGTATATGAAAAATAAATTTGACTTTCTAGGTATTCCCAGAAGTGAATTGAAAAAAATAGAAAAGATTTATTTTAAGGAAATAAAAAGTCAGGAATATATTGACTATGATTTTGTAAACAAGTGTTACGAAGATGCTCACAGAGAATTTCAATATCTATCCATAGATTATTTGATAAACAAGAAAAAATTTTTAACAAAAGAAGACATTCCTTTCATAAAAAATCTTATAGTTACAAAATCATGGTGGGATACAAGTGATTCATTATATAAGCTTATGGCATATCTTTCATTAAACGATGAGGATATAAATGAAATTCTTATAAGCTGGAGCAAGGATAATAATATATGGCTCAGAAGAGTAAGCATAATTCATCAGCTTTTAAGGAAAGAAAAGACAAATACCGAGCTTTTGGAAACAATAATAGTAAACAATCTTAAAAATAATGAGTTTTTTATAAATAAAGCAATAGGATGGGCTTTGAGAGATTATTCAAAGACTAATAAGGAATGGGTAAGTAACTTTATCAATAAATACGAAGATAAAATGGCAAATTTAAGCATTAAAGAAGCAAGCAAATATTTATAATTTTAATCTGACTTTAATTTTAAAAAAGTAGCATAAATAATAAAAAAGAAAGGAGAAAATTATGAGAATTCTTGTTGTCGAAGACGAAAAAAACCTTAATAATTTGATCGTTAAAAGGTTAAAAGCAGAAAAATATAGTGTGGATAGTTGTTTTGACGGCGAAGACGCTGTTTATTACATTGAAAATACCGATTATGATGTTGTGATTTTAGATATTATGATACCAAAAATTAACGGTTTTGATGTTATAAGAAGAATAAGAGATAAGGGAATTGAAACTTATATAATAGCACTAACCGCAATGGATTCTACGGAAGAAATAGTAACGGGGCTTAATCTTGGGGCAGATGATTATATGGTAAAACCTTTTTCTTTTTCTGAACTTATTGCAAGGATTTATGCAGTAACCAGAAGAAATACAAAAAACAAAACCAATGTTTATAAAGTAGCGGATTTGGAAGTTGATTGTAACAGTAAAACCGTAAAAAGAGCAGGAAAAGAGATTGAGCTTTCTTCAAGAGAATATGGAATACTCGTATTTCTTATAAAAAACAAAGGAATGATTTTATCAAGAGAACAAATTGAGCAAAATGTTTGGAATTATGAGTACGAGGGTGCTTCAAATATGGTTGATGTATATATAAGATACTTAAGGAAAAAAATGGATACAGGATATGAAAAGAAACTTATTCATACAAAAAGAAATATAGGATATGTTTTAAAGGAAGAATAATGAGAAATTTATCACTAAAGACTAAACTTAATTTTTGGTATATATTTGTAATAGCCCTTATACTTATTTTTACTTTGGCATTTTTATCCGTAAGTATGGACGGATTTACCAATGTTACATTAAAACAGACTCTGCAAAATGAAATTAATGAATGTGTTCAGGAAATAAATGAAGAAGGCTATGATGAAATTTTTGACGATGATTTTGAATTTTACAAAGATGGAGTAGAAATAGCAATATATAGAAATAATGAGCTTCTTAGAGGTAATGTTCCTTCAGATATAAATGGAGTTTCATTTAATGATGGCGTAAATGAATATGACGGAGAGTCCAATAACTGGTATGTATATGATAAGATGACCAATATTGACGGAGTGTTTGTAAGAGGATATATGTCAATTTCTACACTCCAGACATTAAACACTTTTTTAATGACAATATTTATAGTATTAATACCGATAATTCTTATTGTTTCATCAGTGGTTGGATATTTTATAACAAAAAGGACTTTATCACCTATTGATAAAATTGTTGAAACGGCGGTTAACATTTCAAACGGAGATGATTTATCAAAAAGAATAAATTTAAAAACAAAATCAAAAAATGAAATAAGCATAATGGCAGATACTTTTGATGCAATGTTTGAAAGGCTTGAAAGATCATTTGAAAATGAAAAAAAATTCACTTCTGATGCTTCTCACGAGCTTAGAACACCTGTTTCCGTAATACTTGCATCTTGTGATTATGCCTTATATGAAGGAAGCGAAAAAGAGCAAAGAGAAGCCTTGAAACTTATAAAAGAACAGGGCGAAAAACTTTCTTCTTTAATATCTCAGCTTCTTATGTTTACAAGATTTGATTTTAACAGAATAAAAATACAAAGAGAAAAAATCAATTTAAATGAACTTATTGAAAGCGTTTTGGAAGAAATGGAAATAAAGGCAGAGGATAAAAACATAAAGTTAAATATGGATATAAAAGAAGATATAAATATATATTCAGATACTGTACTTATAATGAGGGTATTTATAAACCTTGTATCTAATGCCATAAAATACGGAAAAGAAAACGGGTATGTTAATATAAATGCATATGAAACAGATAAAGAAGTAATATGCACAGTTGAAGATAACGGAATTGGAATAAGCAGTGAAAATATAGATAAAATCTGGAATAGATTTTATCAGGTTAATCCTTCAAGAGATAATGAAAACAGCCTTGGACTTGGTTTATCAATGGTAAAAACCATAATAGAAAAAATGGGCGGTAAAATAACTGTTACAAGCAAAGAAAATGTTGGAACTACTTTTAAAATAATTTTAAAAAAATAAATTCTTTAATTTTACTTTAATTTTTCTTTCCTATCATTTAGGTAGAAAAAAGAAAAGAACGAAAAAAATGGAGGAAAGAAAGATGAGAAAAAGAACAGTTTTAATTATGGTAACAATAGTAGGTATTGCTTTAGTAGGTGCAAGTGTATTTGCAAAAGATTTAGGTATGAATTATATGGAAAATCCATTTGAACAACCAAGTACAAATTCTACAAACTTAGCAGATGAAAATACATCATTAATAGAAGTAAGTTCAGTTAAACAAGATGATGACAATAAAAATATAATAGACGTTCATTTTACAACAAAAGTTATGTGGGATAATAATGCAAGTATAACTTCACTTACAGATGCCGGCGGTAACAGTTATAGTGCAAAGATTATTGATAAGGATGATGACGATTTAGAAATTTATGTTGAAGGAATTAAAGACGGAACAAATTATACAGCTGACATTCAAGGCATAAAAGCGTATAATGATAATTCTTATACAAATTTAAAAGTAACTTTTGAAACTGAAAAAACAAAAGAAACATCTAATAACTCAAAATCAAGCTTAAAAGTTAAGGAAGTTGACTTTGACAGAGAAGATAAAGAAGTATCATTCGACTTTGATAAAAATATTAAATTAAAATCAGGTGCTTATGTAATCATTAAAGATTCAAACGGCAATGCTTATTCAAGTAAAAATTCAAGAATCATATGCGACGAAGACGATATTGAATTGTTCCTTGACAAAAACTTAAAACAAGGTCAAAAATACACATATGAAATAAATGGTATAAAAGAAAACGTAGGTAATTCTTATGAAACAATAAACGGTAGCTTTACTGCTTATGATGATTAATTTAACATTGTAAATTAAATATAAACAAATAATAAAAACCTCATGTAGTTTACTATATGGGGTTTTTATTTATTAAAATTCTAATTGGCAATATTGAAAAAGTTAAAAAAAGATATATAATATAATCAAACATAATTATGAATACAAATAAATATTATTTCATAATACTGGGAGGTGTATGAAATGAAATATTTAACTGTAAAAGAAGTTGCACAAAATTGGAATGTTTCAACAAGGGTAGTGCAAAGATATTGTTTAGAAGGAAAAATCGAAGGAGCAAAAAAGGTTTCCAATGTATGGCAAATTCCACAAAATGCTTCCAATCCCATTAATAATGGAAGAACAAAACAGGAAGTAATAGATACATCAAATCTTATGCCTTTATTGAATACTCCTTTTAAGCCAGGTGAATGTTTGAAATATATTAATAATATTAAAAAAGGAGATTCGAGGGATATTGCTTTATGCGAATATTATTATTTCAGCGGACAAGCTGAAAAAGCCGCAAAAATGGCAGAATTATATCTAACAAGCTCCGATTTATCTTTAAGACTTTCTGCTTATCTTATTTATTCATATGCAAATCTTTCCTTAGGTAATATAACACAAGCGAAATATGCTCTTTCCATGCTTAAAAAAATAGCTTCAAGTAAAAAAGATATTCCACTATTAAAAGATGCAAGTGCATTTATTGCCACGGCAGCAGCGATTTTATTACATCTTCCTCTTCCAAATGAAATACCGCCAATGAAAGAATATATTAATTTTCTTCCTGAAGGGCTTAGAATGTTTGCGCTATATGTTCATGCTCATTATAGATATTTACAGGGAGAATATGAAAGAAGCATAGGTATAGTCGAAACTGCTATTGCATTGCAAAAAGAAACATATCCTATTTCTTCTATATATTTACATTTAGTTGCGGTTATGGATTATATGAGCATAAAAAATGTAAAAAAAGCACAAAAACATCTTCTTGCCGCTTGGGATTTGGCACGTCCTGATGATTTAATCGAAGCTTTTGGGGAACATCATGGACTTCTTGGAGGAATGCTTGAGGCTGTAATAAAGAAAGACTGGCCTGATGATTTTAAAAGAATAATAGATATTACTTATCGTTTTTCAGAAGGATGGAGAAAAGTACATAATCCGATAACAGGAAGAGATGTTGCGGATAATTTAACCACTACGGAATTTGCGGCTGCAATGCTTGCTGCAAGAGGGTGGACAAATCAAGAGATAGGAGAACATATGAATATATCTGCCAATACCGTAAAACAGTATATGTCTTCCGCTTTTCAAAAGCTTGGAATAAATCAACGTCAAGATTTAAAAAAATATATGTTGGATTAAAAAAACTCTGCATTTAGCAGAGTTTTTATTTTATATTATTGCATCTACAAAATCATCAACATCAAATTCTTCTAAATCTTCAAGTCCTTCTCCAAGACCCACATACCACATAGGCGGTTTATCTTCTCCGGCTAATGAAACTATTACCCCGCCTTTTGCGCTTCCGTCAAGTTTTGTCATTATTATACCATCAACCTTGGCACTTTCATTAAAGCTTTGTGCTTGAATTACACTGTTTTGTCCTGCTCCCGCATCTAAAACAAGAACTGTATATAAATTATAATCGCCTTTGAATTTATCGCAGACTCTGTAAATTTTGTTAAGTTCATCCATTAAATTCTTTTTGTTTTGAAGTCTTCCTGCGCTGTCTGCAAGAATTATATCCATATTTTTTGCTTTTGCAGAATCAAGGCAGTCATAAATTACACTTGCCGGATCTTGCCCTTGTTTACTTTTTACGATTGGAACGTTTAGTCTTTCTGCCCAAGTTGCAAGCTGTTCGCTTGCTGCTGCTCTGAAAGTATCTGCTGCCGCTAAAATTACTTTTTTATCCTCTTTTAAGAATTTATTTGCAAGTTTTGCTATTGTTGTTGTTTTTCCCGCACCGTTTACTCCAATGAAAAGTATTAAAGCGGGTTTTTTAATTTCTTTATCCCAAAGATTTAATTTTAGTCTGTTTTTAATTTCTTCTTTAATTAAATCATGTAGTTTGTTTATGTCTTTTACATCTTTTTTAGTGGCATTTTCCTTTACGTTTTCGATTATTTCTTCGCTTACATTGAAAGGAATATCGCTTAAAATAAGTACTTCAATTAACTCTTCATATAAATCATCATCTATTTTGTTTGATGAAAATACATCTTTTAACTTTGATAGTAAACTTTTTTTTGTTTTATCAAGTCCTTTATTATATTTATCTTTTGACATTTATTTCACCGCCTTCATGTATATCTTTTAATTTTACGCTTACGATTTTTGTTATTCCTTCACTTCCCATGGTTGCTCCGTAAAGTACGTCGGCTATGCTCATGGTTATTTTTCTGTGAGTTACAACAATAAATTGGTTGTCTTTAATTATTGATTTTAAATATTTGCAGAATCTTGCAACATTTGCATCATCAAGCGCTGCGTCGATTTCGTCAAGAACACAGAATGGTGCAGGTTTTAATTTAAGTATTGCAAATATTAAAGCTATTGCAGTCATGGATTTTTCTCCTCCGGATAGAGAAGAAATATTTTTAAGTTTTGTTTTTGGAGGAGAAGCGACAATATCTATTCCGCTTTCCATTATATCATCGGGATTTGTTAAAATAAGTTTAGCGTTTCCTCCGTTGAATAACTGCTTGAATACTTCTTCAAACTCTTTGTTTATGTTGTTAAATTCTCTTAAAAATCTTTCTTCGATTTTAGAGTTCATATCTTTTATTATGTGTAGAAGTTCTCCTTTTGAATCTTCAAGGTCATCTTTTTGTTCACTTAAAAATTCAAATCTTTCTTTTACTTCTTTATATTCTTCTATGGATTCAACATTGATGTTTCCCAGTTTTTTTATGCTTGCTTTTAAGTCTTTTACTGTTGTTTCAGTTTCAAGCATATTTTCAATAGGCTTTTTATATTCGAGTGCTTGTGCGTATGTCAGGTTATAATCTTCTATTATTCCTTTTTGAAGATAATCCATTTCAAGATTTGTTTTGTCTTTTTTATTTTCAAGCTTTTGTATTTGCTCGCTTAAACGATATCTTTCTTCTTGAAGATTTTTTAAGTTGTGGTTAACTTCTTCAAACTCTTCATTTGATTGTTTTTTCTTTTCTATTAAAGAAGCATATTTGTCGTCTAAGTTTTTCTTTAGTTCATCATAATCTTTATCAAGCTCTTTAGCCTTATTTATTTCTTCGTTTAATAAAGAAATATTTTCTTCGTTTTCTTCAATTTCTTTTAAACTTTCTGATGTGTTAAGTTCAATATTTTGAATGTTTTTGTTAAGCTCAAAAATAGCTGTATTTATTCTATTTAATTTTTCTTCTTGTTTATAAAGATTAATTTCTTCTTTATTTAGTTTTGTTGCCATATCAAGATATTTATCTTTATATAAACCAAGACCTATCTTTGATATTTCATCTTTCTTTTCTTCAATTTCTTTATTTAATTGCTCAATTTCTTCTTTTGATTGTTCGTTCATAAGAAGGATTTTTTCATCTGAAGTCTTTAAGTTTTCTATTCTTTTCTTGTTTTCTTCAAATGTTTTTATTTTCTTTTCAAGATTTTCTTCAGCTTCTCTGTTCTTGTCTTCTTCCTTGCTAATAATAAGAGTAAGTTCGTTTATTTCATCAGCTTTTAACTTTAACTGTTCGTCTTTTTCTTTAAGTTTAATATCAAAAGAACCGCTTTGTTTTAAGTATTCGTTATAATCTTTTACCGCTTCTTTTATTTGTTTGTTTAGTTTTTCAATTTCGTTTTTTCTTGATAAAAGTGAACGATCATTGTTTTTATTTTGTCCACCTACCAAAGCTCCTCCCGGGAATAAAACTTCTCCGTCAAGAGTTGCTATTTTATATTTATGTGCGCTTTTTTTTGCAAAGTCATTTGCATTTTTTAGATTATCAAATATAAGAAGTGTGCCAAGAGCATTTTTAACGATATTTTCAAACTTCTTATCATATTTTACAATATCGCTTGCAACACCCTCAAATCCTTTTGCATTTGTTATTACAGAGTTTAAGTTATATATTTCTCTTGGTTTTATTATGTTATGAGGTAGGAATGTTATTCTTCCCCACTTGTTTTCTTTTAAAGCTTTAATTGCTCTTGCAGCTGTGCTTTCATCTTTAACTACAACGTGTTCAACGGTAGATGTAAGGGATTTTTGTATTGCATCCATATATTTATCGGGTACGGAAATAAGATCCCCTAAAGTGCCGTACACTTCGTCAGAAAGGCTTGTGCTTTTTGCAAATTCAAAAAGTTTTTTGATTGCGAATTTATAACCTTCCTTGTTTTCTTCATATCCCGTTAAAATGTCTCTTTGTCCTTTTAGAAGTTTTACTTTGTTGTATTTTTCAAGAAGATTTTCTTTATAATCAGCTTTCGCTTCTTCTATTAAATATCTTTCTTCTAAAAGCTTATTGTTTTCATCGTCGAGTTTTTCAAGTTTTTCTTCGTTTTTAAGGTTATTTGAAGTAAAGTCCTGTTTTTCAAGTTCTTCTATTTCAATTTGTAATTCTTTGTTTTCTTCTTCAAGTTTTGTAATGATGAATTTATTGTTTTCGATTCTGTTAAAGCTGTCTGCAAGAAGGCTTTCTTTATCTTTTAGTAATCTTTCTTTTGTCTTAAGATTTATGTTTTCTTTTTCAATTGCACTTTCTGTTTCGTCTGAAAGTCCTTTTAATCTTTCGACTTCTTGTTTTAACTTAGAAAATTCTTCTTGTAATTTTGTAAATAATTCTTCTTGTTTTTCTTTATTTTCCTTATTTTCATTTAAAGATAAGACTGCTTGTTCTTTTTCTTCTTCTAGTTTTAATATTCCGTCTTTTAAGGATTTTATATTTTCTGTGTGAGTTAATATTTTATTTTTGTTTACTTCAACTTCAACTTTAGAATTTTCGTAATTTGAAATGAAGTCGTGTATTTCTTTATTTGCGTTGTTTATTTCTTCATCAAAAGAATTTACTTCAAGTTTTAATTTAGAGTATTTTTCATCCAAAACAGAGATACTCTCTTCTTGTTTTGTTAAAGTATCTCTCATTATTTTTTCGTCTTCTTCTATTTTTGAAAGTTCTTCTTTGTATTTATCTGCTTTATGAACGAATAAATTAAGCTCTATTCCCTTAAGTTCATCGCTTAATTTTATATATTCTCTTGCCTTTTTGGAATTTCTTTTTAAAGTAGGAATTCTTTTTTCAAGTTCTGAAATTATGTCTAAAATTCTGTATAGATTATTTTGTGTTTTATCAAGCTTTTTAATTGCTTCGTTTTTTCTGCTTTTATATTTAACTATCCCTACGGCTTCTTCAATCATTAATTTTCTTTCTACCGCAGAGTTGTTTACAATGCTTTCTATTTTACCTTGAGAAATTATTGAGTATCCTTCTCTAGATAGACCCGTATCCATGAAAAGTTCTTGAATGTCTTTAAGTCTTACGGAGTTTTTATTTATGTAATACTCACTTTCTCCCGAACGATAAAGTCTTCTTGATACATTTACTTCGCTGTATTCACTTGGTAAAATCCCCGAAGAGTTGTCTATTGTTATGCTTACAAAAGCGTAACCAAGAGCTCTTTTTTCTTCAGTTCCGGAAAAGATGACATCTTCCATCTTTCCTCCTCTTAGGGATTTAACTCTTTGCTCCCCTAAAACCCATCTTATTGCATCTACAATATTGCTTTTTCCGCTTCCGTTTGGACCTACTATTCCCGTTACGGGATTATCAAATAAAATCTCGACTTTCTGTCCAAAGGATTTAAAGCCGTATATTTCAACTTTTTTTAAATACATTTGTTACCGCCTAAATTAATTTTAATTTTTTTAGTGTAGCAAAAGCAGCGTGTTGTTCGCTTTCTTTTTTGTTTTTTCCGTCCCCTTCACCCATGTCCTTGTTGTTTATTACAACTTTTGAAGTAAACACTTGATCGTGTTCCGGACCTTTTATTTGAACTAATTCATAAGAAAAGTCTTTTATGTTTTTTGAGTGAATATATTCTTGAAGCAAGGTTTTATAATCATAAGTAAGTTTTCCGTCAATTGCCTTTTTTGTTATGTCAGAAAGAAGGTTAAGAGCAATTTTGCTTACTGTTTCGTAGTCGCTGTCTAAATATATTGCTCCAAGCACCGCTTCAAAGCAGTCTGCAATGATGTTTTTCTTATATTTGCCTCCGCTTATCATTTCTCCTTTTCCAAGAAGAATAAATTCTCCAAGGTCTAGTTTTTCGCTTGCAATATATAAAGAATCCGCACATACGATTAATGCTCTAAGTTTTGTAAGAACGCCTTCTTTATCTTTTTTTAGTGTATTATAAAGATATGCTCCCACGCATAAATCAAGCACAGCGTCTCCCAAAAACTCAAGTCGTTCGTTGTTTTCGAGATTTTTGTTTTCATTGCTTTTTGATGAATGTGTAAGAGCAACTTTAATTAAATCTTTATTGTTAAAAGTATAACCAAGTTTTTGTTCCAATTTATAAATTTTATTTTCCATTTTCTCCCTCGTAAACCATGTAAAAAATTACAGAAGTTTCCTTTAATTTTTTAAATAGTTTAAGGCTCCTTTACGGAGCCCTTTTTTATTTTTATAGTGATTCTAAATAATCAACAACATCTTTAACTGTTTTCATATCTTCAAGTTTATCTTCTTCTATTTCGATACCGAATTCATCCTCGAAGTCAGCTATTAATTCGATCAATGTTAAAGAGTCAACGTCCAAATCATCAGTAAAAGAAGTATCCATTGTAACGGCTTCTTCACTTACTTCTAACTGCTTTACAATAATGTCTCTGACTTTTTCAAAAATCATTTACAATAAACCTCCATACATTTACTTAATATTATATATATACTTATATCATATATTTTCTATTTAGCATAGATATTTTTTATTTTTTCTAAAACTTCGTTTTCTTCAAATTTTATGGCTTGTTTAATTGCGTTTTTAAAAGCTATTTCATCTGAGTTTCCATGAGCTTTTATTATTCCTCCGTTCACTCCAAGAAGGGGAGCACCGCCGTATTTTTTAGATGAAAGACCGCTTAATTCTTCGTTTAAAACGCTTTTTGCAAGAACATAACTTATTTTTGTTTTTGTATTTGTTAAAAATACATCTTTTAGTATGTCCTTCATTAAATTTCCCATACCTTCAATTGTTTTTAATATAATATTTCCCGTAAAACCATCACATACTATAACGTCGTTATCGCTATTCATTATTTCAGTTCCTTCAACGTTACCTACAAAATTAATTTCTTTGTTGTTTTTTAATATTTGATGTATTTCCTTATATAGTTTATCGCCTTTTTCTTCTTCTGAGCCTATGTTTGCAAGAGCAACTTTAGGGTTTTTAACTCCCATTACGTTTTCCATATAAATGCTTGACATTGTTGCGAATTGTTCTATATAGTCGCTGTTACAATCTGCATTTGCACCGCAGTCCATTAAAAGTACAGGTTTCTTTCTTGCAGGTAACACTGCACCAAGGGCAGGTCTTTTTATTCCTTTTATTCTTCCTGTTACTAAAACTCCCGCAGATAAAACAGCACCTGTGCTTCCTGCTGTAACTAAGACACTGTTACGGTCTTCTTTGATCTTGTTTGCTGCAACAACAAGTGAAGATTGTTTCTTTCTTCTTATGGCAAGTGCGCTTTCATCATGACATGTAATTTCTTCAGGAGCATGGATAATACTTATTTTATCCATACTTAAGTTGTTGTCTTCAAATACTTTTTTTATTTTTTCTTCGTGTCCTACCAAAGTTATTTCTCTATCAAATTCTTTTACGGCAAGTACGGCACCTTTTACCATTGCATCAGGTGCATAATCTCCGCCAAAAGCATCTACGTATATCATATTTTTATACCTCTTTTTTTATAATTATATTCTATAAATTATATCATAAATTTTTTTTCTTTTCTATATTGTGAGTATGCATTAATAATGTATATTTATGCATGATGGAAATAAGGTGTGTTTTATAGGTGTTATTAAGGTTATCAAGTTTTCCACAACTTATCAACAGATTGTAAAAAAGTAGCATATAACCACCGGTTTTTATATATATGAGGTATATTAAATATCTTCTTAGTTATTTATATTCTTCCTCTGTATTTATTATTTAAAGGAACAAAAAATCCTTTTATAATAGGTATTTCGACAATTTAATGAATACAAAAAGTAAGCTATCGGACTACAAAAAATCAGTTATATAACTACAAAAAGTAAGTTTTTATTATAAAAATATTCTTTTTAAAAAATCTTTAAGTAAGCTATAAAGATACAAAAAGTAAGGCTTTTAAATACAAAAAGTAAGTAGGCATTTTTCGTAAAAAAGCCCTTAAAAAAGCTATTTTAAGTTGAAAAACATAGAAATAT
>NZ_SPHL01000028.1 GCF_005844425.1 Anaerofustis stercorihominis
ATGTTTCCCGTTAAGTCTAGTCTGTTTACTATTCCATTAAACAAGTCATTAAAGGGTATTAAATTAATGCTTCTTGAAAAATATCTATTATAAGAAAAAAGCTCAACAGGGGTTACATACTTAAATAAAATTTGAGAAAATAAAAAATAAACATAAAAAATTATTAATAAAAATAATAGAATATTCCATAATGATAATTTCTTCATAATATTATCCTTCCTTTTGCTAGTAATATAACAAAAAGTTTTTAGGATAATATTTAGAAAAAATTAAAATTGTATGAATTGTAAAGTTAATTTAAAGAAGGGAAGATGTTATTTAGGAAAGGTAAGTATCTATGATAAAATTTAACGATTAGTCCTACTAATACAGCTGATATTATAGTTCCAATTCCTATACCGTTCATTCCTCTAAAGAATAGAAAAGATAAAATTGTAGCACTTGACATTAATGTTACATCAAATATTACTTTAATTGTTCCAAATTCTTTTTTAGTTACGGTTGATATTGCGCTTACTATTCCTTCTCCCGGAATCATAATAACTTTAGGTAAAACTTCAAGAGTAATTCCGAAAGCAAGAATTGCACATCCTAAAATTAAAAATATTCCTTTTGTTATAAAAGTTTGTGGGTTTAAAAAATAAAGCATATTCATGCTTATATCGATAAATAAACTAAATACTATATTAACCACTATTTGTAAAAGTTGTATGATTTGAAAATTTTTACGAAGAAGAATAATTTGTATGATAATAAATAACATATTCATTATAAATGTAAATTCTCCAAGAGTAGGAGTAAATTTAAGGCTTAATACACAAGGAAGACTGGAAATAGGTGATGTTCCAAGTGCTGCTTTTGTAATAAAAGCAATACCAAAGGAATTTATAATAACTCCGATAATGAAAACAAGATATCTTTTAAATAAACTTTCTTTTGCCATGTAATTATCAACTCCTTTTTTTAATATATTATAAATCAATTATATCAAAATTTATGAGTTTATGGAATAAAAAGTAATAAAATATAATATAGTTTAATATATTTTCATCGTTTACAATAATTTTGCTCGTATAGATAAATTATGTAAAACGTTTAATTGTAATTGAATATTAATTTATTATGATTGTGTTTGGCTGTTTAATGCTTTGCTTTTTAAAAATATATAAACACCTATGAAAATTATTATTCCTCCGATAATTTGATAATAGAATATTTTTTGTGAAAATATAATATAATCATAAAAGGCTGCAAAGATAGGTCCTAAAAGATTTATTACACTTACGGTTGTTGCCGAAACATATTTAACTGCAATATTAAATATTGCATGTCCAAGCATTGTGCAGAAAATACATAAACCAAAACAGTTTAAATACATTTCTTTTGGATAACCTGTAAAAGGAGTTTTGGTAATTATGGCAATTAAACCTAATACTATGCTGCAAACACTAAACAAAATAAAGAGGAAAGTATATTCCTCTATATCTTTAAGTGCTTTCTTTGAACATAAAAGATATGCACAAAAGAACAATGCAGTAAATAAAGAGATAACAAATCCAATAAAAGAACCGCCTTCTTTTGAACTAAGTAAGGTAAATATTCCTATGAAAATAAGACCTAAAATAGCAATAATCATTGCATTTATGCCTTTTTTATTTATTTTTTCCTTAAAAAGAAAATATGATGCAATGGCTATTGTTATAGGTTGTAGTGCACCTGTGATAGTTGATATAAAACCATTTGTATACATAAGTGAAGAAAAATAACAAAAAAAATGAAGAGCCATAAAAATACCGCCAAGCAAGCAGTATTTTAGGTTATGCCATTTTAGGTCTAAAGAATGATTTCTTTGTCTATAAAAAACAAAAGGAACCATAATAAGAGCAGAAAAGCTCAATCTATAGAACCCGATTATTATAGGCATACCTCCATAACTTAATGCATTTCTTGTAAAGATTACTGCCGTATTTGCAAAAAGAACAGAAAGAATTAATATGATATAAAATTTTTTACTATTATTCATTGCCTAAACTCTTATTAAATTTTAAGCCACACACCCACCATCGACATGATAGAATCAAGTGCTTACCCGAGTATAGACTCAAATCAGGTGATTTCGGGGCACATCATAGCACTTACTTACCACTGCTTGCTCTCGCACCTGATGGAGTTTGTAAGGTATAATTGCACGAAGCCCAATTCTCAACATCCATAAAGGAGTGCTAACCTTAATTGTATCAGCCTCAAAGCGGGAATTCGGTCTTGCTATAGCGGATTGCAAGTACAGGGCACCGCTAACTCCCCACTTAGTGTGGCTTATTAATTATAAATTTTTTAAAAGGTTAAGTCAAGGGGAAAGGGAAGAATAATATTTATATATTAAATATGGTATATAAATAAAATATTGAAATTTTATATATTTATAATTTTATGTGATTATTTGTTCTATTTGAATTAAAAAGCAGAGGGGGCTCTGCTTTTTAATTTATATCTTTTATTTCATTTTTCTTGATTTCAGGAAGTACCGTTAGAAGCATTGTTATGAAACAGGCCGCTCCTCCGATAAAATTCGATATTGGTTCAGCCCAAAATACTCCGTTTACATGGTAAGAAAAGAATTTTGGTAAAATAATAGTTAAAGGTACAACAATGATAACTTTTCTAAATATCGAAAAGAATACCGCATGTTTTGATTTTCCTAGGGATACAAAGACTTTTTGTCCTGCAAATTGAAGAGCCATCATGAAAAATCCAAAGAAGTAAATTTCAATAGCAGGTATGCTTTTTGAAATTAAATTTGGGTCATGATTGAATATTTTTATAAATATATCCGGAAATTCTATTACCACAAACCATGCTATGAAAGTATATAAAATACATGTTATACACATGAATTTTATTGCTTTTTTTAAACGGTCGTATTTTTTTGCTCCGTAATTATAACTTAGTATAGGCCCTGCTCCGTCTGTAAGCCCCATTACGGGAAGAGTGAATATTTCTCTGATGGAATTTAGTATGGTCATTACACCTACGTATAAATCACCGCCGTATACTTGTATGGTAGCATTGCATACTACTTGTACGGTGCTGTTAGTAACGGCCATAATAAATCCCGACATTCCAAGACCTATAATTTTTTTTATTCTGTTTAATTTTAATTTCATTGTTTCTTTTGTAAGTTTTATGAGAGCTTTTTTGCTTGTTAAAAAATGGAGTACCCATATGCTAGAAAGAAACTGAGATATAATAGTTGCAGTTGCGGCACCTTTTACACCCATGTTTAGATAAAATATAAAGAAAGGATCAAGTATTATATTTACTCCTGCACCAAAAAGAGATGTTAACATTCCTATTTTTGCGAAACCTTGTGCATTAATAAAACTGTTCATTCCAAGGCTAGTCATTACGAAAATATTTCCAAGCAGATATATAATTATATATGCACTTGCAAAGGGATATGTTGCGTCACTTGTGCCAAATAAATATAATATAGGTTTATGAAAAGTGATTCCTATTACTGTAAGAAATAAAGCAACGATAATCATCATTACAAAAGCATTTCCCATTATATTACCTGCTTCTTCATCGTTCCCTCTGCCTCTTTCCATAGAAAACAAAGGAGTTCCACCGATGCTGAATAAGTTTGTAAATGCCGTTACAATCATGATTATCGGAAAACAAAGCCCAAGTCCAGTAAGGGCAAGTGTTCCTGTTTGTGGTATTCTTCCTATGTAAATTCTGTCTATCATGTTGTAAAGAAGGTTTATAAGTTGTGCCATTGTCATTGGTATTGCAAGTTTTAGTATATGTTTTGACACACTTCCTTCGCCAAAGTTTGCTGTATTATTCATTGTTCCTCCTTTGGTTTATTATTTATAATTCTATTATATACCTTTACATTGCTTTTACAAAAAAGGAATGCTTATTTGTTTTAAATTTATATATAAGTTATAGGTAATAAACAATAGATTTCATTGTTTTGTTTGTTCTGCGATTTAAATATAAAGATTTAAACGAACTTTTTAACGAATATTTATAAAATCAAAGAAAAGTCCTTGGATTTATTCAAAGGACTTTTTTTATATTTTATTTGATATAGTTATTTTTATAATGCATTGATTTGTAAAAGTCTGTACCTCCCGATAGAACTTGAACATTTTTAAACCCATTTTCTTTAAGTATTCTTGCGGCATTGTAAGAACGTACCCCTATTTTGCAATATGGTATTATTGTTTTGTTTTTGTTAAGTTCAAAACATCTTTGTCTCAGTTGTCCAAGAGGTATATGATAAGAAGGATCAATTTTATACATAGCTCTTTCAAAGTCTTCTGTAACATCTAAAATGATAAAATCATCTTTACCTTCTTTAATCATTTCATCAAGTTCATCATATTCTATAAAATCTACCATATTGTTTAGAACATTTTCTGCTACATATCCAAGCATATTTACAGGATCTTTTGCTGATGAGAATGGAGGAGCATATGCAAGTTCAAGATTTTGTAAATCATAAATTGTTGCATTTAATTTCATTGCCGTAGCCATAACATCAATTCTCTTGTCTACACCTTCTTTTCCAACTATTTGTACTCCGAATATTTTACCTTTTTTATCAAAAATCATTTTTAAAGTAATAAAGTTTGCATTTGGATAATATCCTGCATGAGATTTTTGATTTATTATTATTGTGAGATAATCTTTATTTTTTTCTTTTCCCGCTTGTTTAAGTTGTTTTTCGTTAAGCCCTGTTGAAGCGGCATTTAAGTCAAATATTTGAGCAATGGAAGTTCCCATTGTCCCCTCGTATTTTTTGTTGTCTCCCGTTATATAATCAGCCAATATTCTTGCCTGTTTATTTGCAGGATCCGCAAGAGGTATCATTGTTTTTTCTTTAGAAATAAAGTTTGCTACTTCAATAACATCTCCTATGGCATATATGTCTTTTTCAGATGTTTCCATATGTTCGTTAACGATAATTCCACCTTTTTTGTTAAGTGAAATTCCTGCATTTTTTGCAAGCAAACTATTTGGGTTTACCCCTATTGAAAGTAGCACCATATCACTTTCTACTTTTTTCCCGCTTTGAAGTAAAATATTTAATTGCTCTTTTTCTTCCTTAAAAGCTTTTACTCCATCTTTTAAAATTAAATTTATGCCTTTTGATATTATTTCTTCATGGAGAAGATTTGCCATTTCAATATCAAGAGGTGCCATAACCTGATCCTGCATTTCTATTATGGATACATCAATTCCCTGTCTTTTAAGATTTTCTGCCATCTCAAGTCCGATGAAGCCTCCTCCTATTACACTTGCTTTTTTAGGTTTATTGTTAGTAATAAAAGATTTTATTTTGTCAGTATCGTTTATATTCCATAAAGTAAATATTTTTTCATTATCTATTCCCTCAATAGGAGGTTTTATAGGACTTGACCCAGTTGAAATAATTAGTTTATCGTATTTTTGATAATACTCTTCATTTGTAATTAAATTTTTTACTTTAACTTGTTTGTTGTTTTTGTCTATTTCTATTACTTCGTTTTTTATTTTTACGTTTATGTTGAATTTTTTTTTCATTGCTTCCGGTGTTTCCAAAAGTAAATTTGCTCTTTGATTTATTACATCTCCTATATAGTAAGGAAGTCCACAGTTTGCAAAAGATATATAATCTCCTCTTTCAAATATGATGATATTTGCATTTTCTTCTTTTCTTCTTAATCTTGCAGCTAAAGTTGCTCCGCCCGCAACTCCTCCTATAATAACAATATTTTTCATGATAATATTTTCTCTCCTTTGATTTTATGAATTAATTATATATTAAAATAAAATTTATTTCGGTGACTTAATCACATAAGCAATTTATTATTTATAAAAAATGTAATTAATGTTTTACAATATAAAAGAAATTTATATAAAATAATTAAAATATCTATTTAAATAAATTATGAAAGAAAAATGAAACTTTGAAATATACAAGTAAATAATTAAATATAAACTTTTTAGAACTAAAGTTTTATGCTATAATTAAGCGGATATTATTTATTAAAGGGGTAAAAATATGGAAATAAAAAATAAATCAATGCTTGCCGATTTTTCACTTTTAATTATGGCATTAATATGGGGAAGTGGATTTATATTTACTAAAAATACATTGGATTCATTAACAGGAATTCAACTAATATTTATTAGATTTTTAATAGCATTTGTAACGCTTTTTATTTTTAACATTAAAAAACTTAATTTGATAAAAAAATCTACAATATATAAAAGTATAATTATAGGATTTGTTCTTTTTCTTGGATTTGCATTCCAAACTTATGGACTTGTGGAAACACCAGCAGGTAAAAGTGCTTTTTTAACTGCGGTATATGTAGCAATAGTTCCTTTTATTGCAATGTTTATAGGTGAAAATAAACCTGAAAAGCATAATTTTATTGCAGCTTTTCTTATGATAATAGGAATATTCTTCCTTACTATGAATCCAAAGGAAGGATTTAGTATAAATTATTATGACGGCATTACTCTTATAGGTTCTATATTTTGGGCTTTCCATGTGTTCTTTGTTGGACATTTTTCAAAAGGAGAGGATCCTATTATACTTTGTATGATGCAGATGTTTTTTGCGGGAGTATTTGCATTTGTACTTTTACTTTTTAACGGGGAAATATCAACATTTAACATAACAGGAAATACTATTCCTACTTTACTTTATTTAGGTGTAATTGCTTCGGCTGTTACTTTCCTTATTCAAAATGTTGCTCAAAAATATACTTCTCCTACACATGCAGGAATACTTATGAGTATGGAAAGTGTATTTGGAACTATATTAGGTATTATTTTCCTTAATGAAGTTTTTTCTATGCAAATGCTTGTAGGTGCTGTTATAATATTTACAGCTTTAATTTTAGCGGAAACAAAATTTGAATTTTTAAAGAGAAAAACTTTAAAAGAGTAATGTTAAAGGAGAATTATGATAAATACAATTTTTGTTGAAGAAATAAAAAAAATAGTCGGTGAAGAAAATGTTTTGTTAAACGAGCCGATGAAAAAACACACTACATTTAGAAGTGGTGGAGAAGCTGAATTATACATAAATGTTTTAAGCAGTGAAAATTTAGTTGAACTTATTAAATATCTTAAAGAACATAATATAGAATATAGTGTTCTTGGAAGAGGAAGTAATGTTCTTGTTAAAGATGGAGGAATAGATTCAGTTGTTATAAGTACTTCTATGATGAAAAATTTATCTGTTAAAGATAATATAATAGAAGCAGATGCTGGAGTTTCTCTTGCTTTAATTGCAAACGAGGCTTTAAAAAACGAACTTGAAGGTTTTGAGTTTGCAAGCTGTATCCCCGGAAGTCTTGGGGGAGGCGTTTTTATGAATGCCGGTGCCCATGGTGGAGAATTAAAAGATGTATTGGTTGATGTTACTGTTTTTGATGGAAAAGATATAAAAGTGCTTTTACCTGATGAGCTTGATTTGAGTTATAGACACAGTAATGTTGAAGAAAAAGGATATGTTGTTCTTTCGGCAAGAATAAAACTTAGAAAAGGCGATACGGAAAAGATTAAAAATAAAATGGCAGAAAATAAAGAGTATAGAGTAAATGCTCAGCCAATGGAACCATCAGCGGGGAGTACCTTTAAACGACCTGAAGGATATATTGCAGCAAAACTTATTGATGATGCAGGACTTAAGGGTTTCCATGTAGGTGATGCTTACGTAAGCGAAAAACACGCAGGTTTTATTGTTAACAAAAATAAAGCTAAAAGCAGAGATATTCTTGAAGTTATTGATTATGTGAAAAAGGAAGTATACAATAAATATAACGTAATGCTTGAAGAAGAAGTAAGAATCATAGGTAAAGATTCTTAGGAGGTATATTATGAATTATGCTGATTTTAAAGTTATAAAAGATAAACTGGAAAGAAGAGCCAAAATATTATCAGTTTTTCCTATATTTATATTTTTGGCTATGATATTTCAAATAGTGCTTTTAATTGTTCAGGTAAACACAAGAGCAACATGGTTTAATTTTGTACTTGTGGATCAATTGTTTTCCAATGCACGTATTTTTGCGGGGGTTGACAATATTGTTCTTTCGATTATGTTTTACGGGGCAGTTGCATTGTGCGTATTGATAATCGGATGCTGTGCGTACTTTTGTTATAAAAATATAAGAGCATCGTATTCCGTATTAATATTTTTATACTTGATAGATTCTCTTATTGCCGTATTATCTATCGATTATGTTCAAATCGGTGTGCATTTTGTATTTTTGTGCTTTCTTGTGTACGGAAGAAGAACTTTAACACATCTTAACAGTATTCCCAAAGAAGTATGGGGATACGGTAAATAAAAAAGAGCTTTTTGCTCTTTTTATTTAAATTTTACAGCAGTTCCATAGGCCAATATTTCAGCTTTTTCCTTTATTCTAGGTGATGAGGCATATCTTATGCTGATTATTGCATCTGCCTGTTTGTTTTGTGCAACTTTGACCATGTTTTTTGTTGCGTCTGCTCTTGCTTTGCTAAAACTGTTTGTTTGAATTCCTTCGCCTCTTACCATTCCCAATATTTCCAATTCTTTACCCGGAATTGTCTCTGTGGTTGTCAACATAATATCGTTCTTCATGAGTTACTCCTTTTTGTTTTTTATATTTTAAACTATACACTATATTTGCTTGTTAAGGAAGAGGATATATTATTTTATTTTTAATTAAATGATTAAAAAATAAATAAAATAATAAATAAAAAAGAGCCAATTGTTTAGCTCTTTTATTTGAATTTTACGGCAGTTCCGTAAGCGAAAACTTCTGCTGCGCCTTGCATAATTGATGATGAAGAATACCTTAACGCAACGATTGCATCCGCACCCATGTTTTCTGCTTCCATAACCATTCTTTTGGTTGCCATCGCTCTTGATTCGTCCATCATTTGTGTGTAAGATTTAAGTTCTCCTCCTACAAGATTCTTAAATGTTTGCGAAATGTCTTTCCCCACGTTTTTTGTTTGAATGCAAGAACCTTTTGCAAGTCCTAAAGCTTCTATTTCCTTTCCAGGAACTGTTTCAGTAGTTACTAAGATCATCTTCTTCTCCTTTCTCAATTTCTTTTAATCTTTCTGAAACTGCATTAATCATTGTTTTTATTAAAAATATCATTATTAAAGTTATAATTACTTTAAAAATTAAAGAAATATTTAAAAATATGATTGATAATATATATATTATAAGAAGAATACAAATAAGTATTCCAATTATAATAGGTGCTATTTTTTCTTTGTTTTTATCTTTCACTTTTTCACCTAAAAAATTATATCTTCAAGAAATCTGTTTCTTATATCGTTTATTTGTTTATTTGTAACGTCACATGATAATAAATAATTTTCAAAAGAAGAATATTCATCCATTATATATTCTATTGTTGCATCTATAAATTCGGGTTTTGATAGAAATACTCTTGATTTTGTTATGTTATATTCTCTTACAAAATTAGGATCTTCTCCCATATATGTATATGAAACTTGATAGTTTGCAACTATGTCTTTTAAGCTTACGTTTGCAATGCCAAGAAGCAGCATTGAAACAATTCCAGTTCTGTCTTTTCCTGCGGTACAGTTAAATATAAGTCCTCCATTTAGGTTATTTGATATTATATCAAATATGTCTTTGATTGCTTTTTTATTAGACAGTCTTTTTATATATCCTTGTATCATATCAAAGTAGCCGTCTTCTTTTGTTATGTCTGCCTGCATATCTTTTACGCTTAGTGGCACATTATAATATTTTATGCCGTCTATATTTTTTAGTTTACTTGGTTTTTCTTTAACTTCTTCTTCACTTCTTAAATCCAGCACTGTTTTTATACCGTATTTAATCAGAAAATCAATATCTTCGTTTGTTATAATGCTTAAAGATGAAGAACGTATAAATTCTTTATATTTTGTTATTTTTTTATCTTTTGTAATATAACCACCAAGGTCTCTTGTGTTTTGTGTTCCTTTTAGTGGAAGTGTTCCGGAAATATGTAGTTCTTTAATATTCATTTTAATTTTCCCTTTTTATTTTATTGTACCATAAAATTTTTATTTAATATGTCTTTTGTTAATTCTTAATTATTATTTAGAAAAATTTAACATGTATTTTACCTAATGATTATTAATTTACTGTTATAAGTTTGTTTTGAAAAAAAATTTAAAATATTTATTTGTGGATGTATAATTAATATAAGTATTATATTTTCTAATAAAAGGGAGGTAGAAAAAATGAGCGATATTGTATTTAAAAATGAAGACATTAATTTGAAGGAACATAGGCGTGTAAGCAAGAATACGGGTAATGTCACTTATGAAATGCATCTTGTAGATGATGAAGATACAAAGATGATGGTAAAAATAATGATATACCCAAAAGGAGTTTTTACACCTTGGCATACTCATGACTGCGCTCATGGCATGTATGTAATAAAAGGAACATTATACACGAACTTAGGGGATTTTGAAGCGGGAAGTTTTGTTTGGTTTAAAGAAGGAAGTAAGGCTTTTCACGGAAGTAAAGATGAAGATGTTGAAGTGTTGTTTATAACAAATAAAGAATTCAATATAAATTACTTATAAAAAAGAGCATTTTAAATGCTCTTTTTTCTCATGTCTATTATTTGTATATTGTAGTTTTTTAATTTTTCTAAAAATATATTGTAGCCTATATCATCATTTTCTATTTTTAATACGGGATTATTGTCAATAAATAAAATTGTTGCCATGTTGATAATTCTGCATGAAGTGAATTGATAAAAATAAAAAGTGTTTCCCTTTGAATCCGTTATTCTTTCGTCTTCTACAATTACTTTTCTGTTTATGGCTTTTTGAACTGAAAAAAGATTCATTATTATTACAAATATAAAAAGTACATCCCATATTATTGAATCATGAAATATAAGACCTTGTTTGTATAATGCAAATCCGGCTACAACCAAAATTAATATTACTGTGTGAAATACTACTTTTGATTTTGGTTTTTTCATTATGAAATAGTCTTTATTATTTATCGTTTCTGTTTTTTTATTTACTGTTTTATTCATATATTTTGTCCATAAAGAAAAACAAAATATTCCCAAAAATATTCCTATTATTGTTGCGATAATACTCATTTTTTACTCCTTAAGTGTTATATTTATTTTAACCGGATTGTGGTCTGCAAAATTAAACTTTGTATCTATTGTTTCTATGTTGTTAAGTTTTATGTTTGGAGAAAGTATAAAACCGTCAATTACATGGTACTGCGTGTTTGGGCTTTTTTCATCAAATTCTTCATTTAATAATCTTGATGTAGGAGTTTTGTCGTCGGTAACAATGTTCCAACTTTTTAAAAAATTATCTATATCAAGTTTCCCAGGTTTAAAGTGTTTATCTTTTATAAGAGGGTATTTATTTATATTTGTATTAGGAAAGATTTGATTAAAATCTCCGCCTGCTATACAGTAATTTCCTTTTTCGTACTCTGTTTTTAAAATATCCGTAAGTATCTTTGTTTGTTTTATTTTCCCTTCTCCTTTGTCATATGCTTCCAAATGTAGATTTACCAGAATAAGTTCTTTTTTTGAATTTTTAATCTTAACTCTTTCAACAAGAAGACATCGTTTTAATTGGCATAATCTTATTGGATATTTAAAAGAAACAGGAAGAGAATATCTTTTTGCCGAAATTATTTCATATGGATTTAGAGTTAATATTCCGCTTTCAACTTTTCCTATTGTGTCTTTAATTGGGTATGGGATATATTTACATGAAAAATTTTTTGCAAAATAAGCTGTCTTTTTAAATACTTTTGATAAGTATCTTACTTGGTTTGTATTATATCCTCTTTTTGACTTTGTGTCTATTTCTTGTATAAAAATTATGTCGGCGTTTGTTTTTCTTATATTTTCTTCGATTCCTTTAAGGTTTCTTATTACCATTTTTTTTGATTCTATTCTGGTTCTTTTCCCACCGTCCATGAAAAAGTCACTGTCGGCACTATCGTTACAGTAGCCTATATTATATGTAAGAACACTTAAAGAATCGTTAATATGAAGTTCTTTTTCTTCGCCTTTTCTTATAAGAAGTGCATCTTCTATTTCTTCAGGTTTATATTCATTTATTGTTAAATAAAAAAGTAAGGATAAAATAAGTATTATAAGTAATCCTATTAAAGCAGTTATTATTGTGAATATCATTTTCTTTCTCCCTTTTTATAAATTATATCATAAAAAAATAAAAGAAGAATATATCCTCTTTTATTTGTATGAATTGATATTTTTTAATTGTTTACTTTTAATTTTTTCCATGTAGTGTTCTTTTGATTCAATTATTGCACACCACTTATCAACCAAACATATTATAATTGCTTCTTTGCTTTTTGGGATGGCTCTAAGAGTTAGAGGCCACATATGAGAATGTATAATGTTTTCTTCTTTTTTTGTTAATTCAAAATGTTTCTTTGCGTTTTCAAGTGCTGCTTTAGGATGATTAAACCCATGCATTTTTTTTCTTTCTACTGTTTTATCGTGCCAGTCGTAAAGATAGAAATCATGAAGCATTGCTCCTCTTAGAAGTTGTTTTTCCTGTATCTTTAAATTAAATTTTTTAGATAAAATATAACTGTATAAAGCGACATTTAAAGAGTGCGCATAGGTTGTTGTTCCACCATGCTGTATATATCCTTGCATTTTTTGTACTTCTTTATTTGAAATTATTTCTTTTATTTCATTAAAGAAAATCATTTTTTCTTCTCTTGTCATTTTTTTACCACCTTAAAAGTATTATATTATATTTTTATATTAATACATATATATTATGAACTTATTAAGAAAAAATTATATTTTTTTTAAATTTTTAAATAAAAAATTACAAAAAGTTATTGACATATTTTAATTTTTTATATATAATAATAAAGCTTTATGAGTTTGCGGATGTGGCGGAATTGGCAGACGCGCTAGACTTAGGATCTAGTACTTCGGTGTGGGGGTTCGACTCCCTTCATCCGCACCAGTTTAAAATTAAACCGATTGTTTTACAATCGGTTTTTTTGTTTTATATTAAATATTATATATATTTTAATTTTACAAAAAAGGAGCATAAGCTCCTTTTTATTTTTTTATTAAAAGCTTTTCTCCAGGATGAATTAGTTCAAGGTGGTTTAGTTTAATTAAGGCATCTTTCGTTGTATTATATTTTTCTGCTATTTCTTTTAAGGTGTCACCGTCTTTTACTGTATAGGTGATATATTCCTTTTGTTTATTTTTTTCTTCATCTGTAATTAAAATTTCTTCTTTGAATCTATCCATATCTACATGCCCGCTTATACCTTTAACATCTCCTCTGCTGGAATATTGAAATCCTGACCATTTTGACCACTCGCCTGTTGTATATGGACTTCTTACTCCATAATCGGCAATCCATAATGGATATTTGTTAAGGTCTTTTTCCCAGACTGTTTGTACATCGTATGCATTTGAATAGAAAGCAGGTTTATAACCCAGTAAGTTTTCCAAAGTTTCCATATATACTTTAGCAATGTCATTACATTCTTTTTTGCTTAATCCGTCAAGTTGTTCAAAATCCATGGCAGGTCTTAGTTGTTGGTCTTTATTTTTTATAAGAGAATAAAAGAAATGAGCCTGTTCTCTAGCCTGTCTTGTATTTCTTGCGGTTACGTAATGATAAAATCCAATTTTTAAATCTTCTTTTTTAGCTTCTTTATAGTTTCTTTCAAATTTAGTGTCTGTATAATTGCTTCCTTGTCCTGCCCTTATATAAACAGCTTCTATGCCATCTTTTTTTACTTCTTTAAAATTAATATCTCCTTGCCAAACGCTTACGTCTATGCCTTTATATTCGCTGTTTGCGCTAATCATTCCGGCAGAACATACACAAATCAAAAAACAAATGCATAATATTATTACTGCTTTTTTATTTTTTTTCATATACTACCTCCTCAAGGTATAATATGGTTTTATAAAAAATCTGCTACAGAAAAGAGAGTATATAAAATATTTCGTTTTTGTAATTTCCCCATATTATTTATTTTATAAAGATATAATGAGATTATATGGACATGTTCTTAAGGGAAAAATTAAGAAATTAAAAGATTAGTGATAATCATATTTTTAATATGAAATAAATTTGTGTTATAAAAATTATAAACAGAGGTTTTATTATGAGAAAAATAATTAAATTCTTATTGCTTTTATCTATTATAGGGCTTTCTTACATAACAATAAAAGATCCTACAATGATTTCAAGAATGCAGGATAAAATAACTGGTTCGATAAAAAGTGAAGTTGAATCAAACAAAAGTAAAATAACCGTTTATTATAAAACGGCAGATTCATATGTTGTGCCTCTTACAAGAATAGTTTCAAGTGAAGAAGCAAAATTTGATAACGTAATAAATCTTATGACAGATAATGAAGAAAACGGAGAAGTAGCAAGTAAAAACGGACTTTTCCCAACGGTAATTGCAGGTAGTATTAAAAGTGTAAAATTAGAAGATAATACAGCAAAGGTGGATTTAAGTGAAAAGGCTCAATTTGTGGATGAAGAAGATGAAAAAGCATTTATTATTTCAATTGTTTATGCTCTTACTGAATTTGAGAATGTTGACAGCGTAAGTTTTGAAATGGGAGATAAAGAAACTCTTACATATGGCAGTGAAATGAATAAATTATATTATCGTGAAAACATAAATGAAATTGAGAAAAATAAAAATTCAAAATCAAAACATACTATGTATATTGCTAAAAAATGTGAAAACGTATATAATTATATACCGTATAGTGTGTATACAGATAAATCAGATTTAAGCTTAAAAGATATACTTATAAATCATTTTACCATATGCAATACGAAAAAATATTCTTCAATGATATTTGCAACCACAGCAAATATAGAAGATGTAATAGTAAAAGGGGAGAGTGTATATATACATTTAAGCAAAGAATTTTCTTTAATGGACAAGACAATGTTAAGTTTATATAAAAACAGTGTTGCACTTACGGTAAAAGAAAATTCTGATGATATAAAAAAAGTTCGATTTGTGATAGACCAAAATGATAATAAAGATGGTATAATTGAAACTGAACTTGTAAACGACTATTCAAACGAAGAAAGACAATAAAGGAGTGAGTTGATGGAAAGAATTGATAAAAGAAATTATGATGAAAAAAGACCGGTAAAAATCACAAGAAATTATACAATGTATCCTGATGGATGCGTTTTAATAGAGGTAGGGAATACAAAAGTTATATGTTCTGCTTTTATAGAAAATAAAGTTCCTCCGTTTTTAAGAGGAGAGGGAACAGGATGGATAACATGTGAATATTCAATGTTACCTTCTTCAACACAAACAAGAAAAAAAAGAGATATAAACAGACTTAAATTAGACGGAAGAAGTGCAGAAATACAAAGACTTATAGGCAGAAGTTTAAGAAGTGTTGTTGATTTATCAATTCTTGGAGAAAAAACAATAATGATAGACTGCGATGTTATCCAAGCTGACGGAGGTACAAGAGTTGCAAGTATTACCGGAGCGTTTGTTGCTTTATATGATGCTTTAAATAAAATGGTTGAAAAGGGAGATATTGAAAGACTTCCTCTTACATCTTTTGTTGCGGCAATAAGCGTTGGTATTGTAGATAACGAACCTCTTCTTGACTTATGTTATGTTGAAGATTCAAGTGCAATTGCGGATATGAATGTTGTAATGAACGAATATGGTGAATTTATTGAACTTGGTGTAACAGGAGAAGAAAGACCTGTAAAAGAAGAAGAACTTACAAAACTTATTTCTCTTGCAAAAAAAGGAATAAAAGAATTAATTGATATTCAAAGAGAAGTTTTAGGGCTTAGTAAATAGAGGTTAAAATGAAAGAAGTAATAATAGCATCTGCAAATAAACATAAATTAGAAGAAATAAAAAGTATATTAACAGATTATAAAGTAATAAGCATGGAAGAAGCAGGCTTTGTTGATGATATTGTTGAAGATGGAAAAAGCTTTGAAGAAAATGCACTTATAAAAGCTAAAGCCATCAATAAAAAAACTGGTAAGCTTGTTTTAGGTGATGATTCCGGACTTATGGTAGATTATTTAAACGGAGAGCCCGGAATATATTCTGCAAGATATGCAGGAGAAGAAAAAGATGATGATAAGAATAATAAGAAACTATTAAAAGCTTTGGAAGGTGTAAAAAAAGAAGACAGAAAAGCTAAATTTGTATGCTGTGTAGGAATATGTTATGAAGACGGAAGTGTTGAAACCGTAAGAGGTGAAGTTGAGGGGGAAATAGGTTTTAAAGAAGTCGGAGATGGCGGCTTTGGGTATGATCCTTTGTTTTATATAGAAAGTCTTGATAAAACTTATGCTGAACTTACATTTGACGAAAAGAATTCAGTAAGTCACAGAAGAAGAGCTTTTACAAAAGCTAAAGAAATACTTGATAAAAAACTTAAATGAGTCGAGGTGTAATATGGACAAAATACTCATAGTAAGCGACACACACGGAGATATAGAAACACTTGAGAAAGTTTTAAGAAAGGAAAAGAAATTTAATTATCTTTTTCACTTGGGCGATCATCATAACGATATAGATGATGTTGATTTTGATTTAACAAATGTTGAAGTAAAAAAAGTCAGAGGCAATTGTGACTTTATGAAGGAGATAGAAGAAATCTTTTTTGAATTTCATGGTAAAAAAATTTTTATGACTCACGGACATTTGTACGGAGTAAAAAATACTTATAGTTCGATTTTTTATAAAGCATGTGAAATAGGTGCGGATATTGTTTTGTTTGGACATACTCATGAAAAACTAAACATAAATATGAGCGGTGTTCATTTGTTTAACCCGGGAACTTTAAGCATGAGAGGCTATGGCAAAAGAAGTTATGGAATAATGGAAATAGACGAAAAGGGAAATTACAAAATAACACATAAATATATATAGGAGTTTTAATGAAGAAAGATAATATAATAAAAAAGATATTTTTATGTATATATCCCGTTATTTTTTGGTTGATTTCTCAAGTAGGAGTAAGTATTGCTTTTCAGTTTTACTATGCATTAACAAGCATGAAAAAGGGAATATATGACTTAGAGGATTTAACATCATACATAAGTGAAAATACTGTTTTTATTCTATTAATATCTTCTTTGATTAATATTATATTTTTTGGATTTATTTTATTAAAAAATAAGAAACTACATTTTCATTTATATGAAAATCAAAAAAATATTAAATATATCGTAAGTATTATTTTCCTTGGAATATCATTTTTTATGTTTTCCATGGGTATAATTGATATTTTTGATCTTACAAAATATTCATCCAGTTATACGGAAACAATGGCTTTGCTTTCCTCAGGAGGAGTCTTAATTAATATTATTTCTGTTGGCATTATTACCCCCATAAGCGAAGAATTTATGTTAAGGAGAGTAGTATATAATAACTTAAAAAGATATGTTAATTTTAAAACCGCAATAATTTTACAGGCGTTGATTTTTGGCATCATGCATATGAATATAATTCAAAGTACATATGCGGTTATTGCGGGAATAATAATTGGATATATTTATGAGAAGTCACAAAGTCTTATTATGTCATGTGTTTTTCATATAAGTTTTAATATTTGCAATCATCTTTTTTCACTTCCGATTTTATCGGATATTATGAGTTATAGTTTACTTATGACCATTATAGGTGTTTTAATTTTTTATATATCATTTAAATATTTTTTAAATGCAAATAAAAAGATAACTTAGGTTATCTTTTTTTTATGAAAACAATTTGTGAAAACAAAATGAAAAATAAAATTTTTTTATTGACAATTAAAAAAATATTCATATAATAGTTAGGTAGCTAACATGATAGTTAGGTAACTAACATAATAAGAGGGTAAATTATGAAAGCAAAAAAAGAAGTTGGAATGATAATAAGACGATTATCAAATGAAATTAGTAAAGAAATGAATAAAAAAATGGCAGCTTATGGCATCACAGGTGTTCAAGGAAGAATAATTTGTCATGTTACAGAATCAGAAGGAGATATATTCCAAAAAGATATTGAAGCATGTTTGTTTTATAGACGTTCTACCGTTACAGGAATATTGAATACCATGGAAGAAAATGGGCTTATTGAAAGAGTAAGTGTAGATTATGATGCAAGGCTTAAAAAAATTGTTGTTACAAAGAAAGGTTTGTGCATAAAATCACAAATAGGAAAAGATATTAAAAATATGGAAAGAACATTAAAAAATGGGCTTTCTAAAGAGGAAATTGATGCTTTTTTTGCGATAACAGAAAAAATGTTAAATAATTTCAAATAGTTACTATTTTCTTATTATGAAATTAATTTTGTTGGGAGGTATATGTATGTTAAAAACATTAATGGGTTCCATTAGAGAATTTAAAAAAGATTCTTTTCTTGCACCTTTTTATGTAATTATTGAAGTATTAATGGAAGTATTAATACCTTTTTATATGGCTGATATTATTGATATCGGTATTGCAAACGGAAATCTTAATTACATAATAAAATTAGGGTTGTTTTTATTCTTTTTAGCAATTATTTCTCTAATAACAGGTACTTTGGCAGGGAAATATGCCGCAAAAGCTTCTGCGGGATTTGCCAGAAATTTAAGAAAAGATATGTTTTATAAAATTCAAGATTTTTCATTTGCAAACATAGATAAATTTTCTACTGCAAGTTTGGTTACAAGGCTTACAACTGATGTTACAAATGTTCAAATGGCTTATCAAATGATAGTAAGACTTCTTATAAGAGCACCAATCATGTTGATATTTGCATTGTTTTTCACAATTAAAATTAATTTTGATATTGCTATTATATTCTTTATAGCAATTCCGGTGCTTGCATTATTACTTTTCTTAATAGCTATTAAAGCTCATCCACATTTTGAAAGAGTATTTAATACATATGATAGACTAAATAGTGTTGTTCAAGAAAACGTAACGGGTATAAGAGTTGTTAAGGCATATGTAAGAGAAGATCATGAAATTGAAAAATTTGATGGTATTTCTAAACTTATTTATAAATTCTTTACAAAAGCCGAAAAAATAGTTTCTCTTAATGCTCCGGTAATGCAATTTACAATATATACATGTATTCTTCTTATTTCATATTTTTCTGCAAGGTTTATTGTTGTGGGAACAATGACAACAGGAGAGTTAACAAGTCTTGTTGTATACGCAAGCCAGATATTATCAAGTTTAATGGTTTTATCAATGGTATTTGTTATGGTTTTAATGGCACAAACTTCAGCAGAAAGAATTGTGGAAGTATTAGTTGAAGAAAGTACTTTAAAAAATAAAGAAAATCCTGTTATGGATGTTAAAGATGGTTCTATTGACTTTATAAATGTAGATTTTACATATGGAAAAGATGAAGGAAACGGAAACAATCTTCCTCTAAAAGATATAAATTTACATATTGATTCAGGTGAGACTGTCGGAGTTATAGGTAGTACAGGTAGTTCAAAATCTTCTCTTGTTCAGCTTATTCCAAGACTTTACGATGTTACTAAAGGTCAGGTTAAAGTCGGAGGTATAGATGTAAGGGATTATGATTTGGAAACTTTAAGAAACCAAGTTGCAATGGTTCTTCAAAAGAATACACTATTCTCTGGAACAATAAAAGAAAACTTAAGATGGGGAGATCCTGATGCAACAGATGCAGAAATTATTCAAGCATCAATGCTTGCGCAAGCAGATAGTTTTGTTAGTGAATTCCCAGATAAATACAATACAAAAATAGAGCAAGGCGGTACAAATGTTTCAGGTGGACAAAAACAACGTTTATGTATTGCAAGAGCACTTCTTAAAAAACCTAAGATACTTATCTTAGATGACTCTACAAGTGCCGTAGATACAAAAACAGATGCTCTAATCAGACAAGCTTTTAGAGAAAAAATACCGGGAACTACAAAAATTATTATTGCCCAAAGAATTTCTTCAGTTGAAGATGCCGACAAGATAATTGTTCTTGATAATGGTAGAATTGACCAAATCGGTACTCATGAAGAACTTCTAAAGACAAATGCAATATATCAAGATGTATATAATTCTCAAATGAAGGGAGGCCAAGAATAATGGATAAAAGAACAAATAAAAAGCCTCATTATTTGAAAACAGCTGCTAGACTTTTAAAATATGCACTAAAAAGTTATAAAATACAATTTATATTCGTATTTGTTTCTATTATTATAAGTTCTATTGCAAGTATGGCAAGTTCTGTATTTTTGATGTACTTGATAGATGATTGTATTACACCTTTAATAAATAGTGTTGCTCCTGATTTTACAATTGTTGTAAGAGCGATTTTAACATTTGCTTGTATATATTATGTTGGTGTAGCTTGTACATTCATTTATATGAGATTAATGGTAAATATCGGTCAAGGTGTTCTTAAAAAAGTAAGAGATGATATGTTTGAACATATGCAGACTTTATCAATAAGATACTTTGATACTCATCCTCACGGAGAACTTATGAGTCTTTACACAAATGATACCGATACTTTAAGACAGATGATTTGTCAAAGTTTACCTCAAGTATTTTCTGCAATAGTAACAGTTGTTGCGGTATTCTGTGCAATGATTTATATTAGCATTCCTTTATCTCTTCTTGCAATTTGCATGATTGCAATTATGACACTTGCAACCAAAATAATTGGTGGAAAAAGTGGTGAATACTTTGCAAAACAACAAAGAAACATAGGTATCCTAGATGGTTATGTGGAAGAAATGATGAGTGGACAAAAAGTAGTTAAAGTATTCTGTCACGAAGAACAAAGTAAGGTGGACTTTGATAAAATAAATGATCAGCTTTATGAAAGTTCTGCAAAGGCAAATAAATATGCTAACATTATTATTCCCGTAATAGCGAATATTGGATATATACAATATGTTTTAACAGCTATTTTAGGTGGTGCACTTGCCATTTCAGGCGTTGGAGGACTTACTCTTGGTGGTATTGCTTCATTCCTTCAACTTACAAGAAACTTTAACTTCCCATTCAGTCAAATTTCAGGTCAGTTAAACCCTATAATCATGGCTCTTGCAGGAGCTGAGAGAATATTTGATATGATGGATGAAGAAGGGGAACAAGATGACGGATATGTTACTTTAGTTAATGCAAATATTGATGAAGATGGTAATATTACGGAAAGTGAAAAGAGAACAGGAAAATGGGCTTGGAAACATCCTCATGGAGACGGAAGCGTAACTTATACTCAGTTAAATGGTGATGTTAGATTTATTGACATGACGTTTGGGTATAATCCTGAAAAAATAGTTTTACATAAATTAAATATTTATGCAAAACCCGGTCAAAAAATTGCCTTTGTAGGTTCAACCGGCGCAGGAAAAACAACAATAACAAACTTAATAAACAGATTCTATGATGTTACCGATGGTAAAATCAGATATGATGGAATCAATGTAAATAAAATAAAGAAAGAAGATTTAAGAAGGTCTCTTGGTATAGTTTTACAAGATACAAACTTGTTTACGGGAACAATAAAAGAAAATATCAGATATGGTAAACTTGATGCAACAGATGAAGAAGTATATGCTGCTGCAAAACTAGTAAATGCCGACCATTTTATTAAGATGTTACCTGAAGGATATGATACGGTTATTTCTGGAACAGGTGAAGAATTATCTCAAGGACAAAGACAGCTTCTTAGTATAGCAAGAGCTGCTCTTAATAACCCTCCTGTACTTATTCTTGATGAAGCAACATCAAGTATTGATACAAGAACAGAAAAAATCGTTCAAGACGGTATGGATAAGTTGATGGAAGGAAGAACCGTATTTGTTATTGCTCATAGACTTTCTACAATAAGAAACTCAGACGCAATTATAGTTTTGGAACATGGTACTATTATTGAAAGAGGTAACCATGAAGAACTTATCAAAAAACACGGTACATATTACAGACTATATACCGGTGCTTTGGAATTATCATAATAAAAAAAAGAGGCTTATGCCTCTTTTTTTTATAGGTAGTAATTCTCTTTATATTGTATTTTTATTAATTTTTTATTTTATAAGAAAATAAAGAATATAAAAAAATTACTGGTAAATAATATTAATTGATAAATTTAAGGAGGATTAAAATGAAACTTAGAATAAATAAAGACAGCTGTATTTCCTGTGGTCTTTGTACATCCATATGTGAAGATATATTTGAAATAGAGTCTGATGGTAAAGCAGGTGTAATAAGGAATCCTGAAAATGATTCTGAAATAACACTTGCAAGGGAAGCAATAGAAAGCTGTCCTGTAAATGCAATAAGTAAGTATTAAAAAAACAAGCTAAATGCTTGTTTTTATATTACTTTATATAATTCATCTTGTGATGGCGGAGATAATATTTCTTTTACTCCGTTTTTTAAAATGTAAATTTCTTTTTCCTTTGTTAAATATCCTATTGTGGATGAAGGTATATTTTGTTTATTTAATTCTTCTATTAATTTCTCGTCATTATCGGTTATAAACAACATTACTCCGCTGGATATTAGCTTATATGGGTTTATGTTAAAATGCTTTGCGATTTTTTTTGTTTCATCTAAAATTAATATTTTATCAATATCTATAATTGCCCCAAGCCCTGAATTTTCTGCCATTTCCCAAACTCCCCCTAAAATACCGCCTTCTGTTGCATCATGAAGAAGACTCACGTTAAGATTTTTTGCTATTAAACCTTCTTTTATTACGGAAGTATCTTTTATTAATTTTGATGTTTTTAATATTTCTTCTTTTGTCAAAAACTTTTCCACTTCATCTTTTAAGTCAAGAGTAATAATGGCACTTCCTTCAAGCCCAGCATATTTGCTCATTACAATTTTATCATTAGCTTTTGGGGTAGGATTAACAATATTTTCTTTTCTTCCGATACATACTCCGCTTAAAATAAATTTATTTACGCTTGAAGTTACTTCTGTATGTCCTCCGATTAAATCAACATTATTTTCTTCGCAGGTTAGAAGAATTTCATCTATTATTTCTTCTACATCTTCTATATTGGCATAGGTTGGAATAAGCATTGTTACCATCATTGCAACAGGTGTTGCCATTGATGTTGCAATATCGTTGCATGAAATATTTACGCATAGTCTTCCTATTCCGTTTTTGCTTCCCGTTATTGGGTCTGTGGATATTGAAAATAAATCTCCTTCAAAATTTAAAAGGGCAGTGTCTTTACCTATTCCTGCACCTATTAAAACTTCTTTGTTATTTATATTAATTTTATCAAATAGGATTTTTTGTAATGTATGATTGGTTAATTTTCCTTCTTCCATGTTTTTCCTTCATAATAAAAAGATATTTTTTTATATTTTAGCACAAAAACGTCAATACTCATAGTAATTACTTATATTTGGAGAGGATTCATGATTAATATTATTTGTACCCTTGATTGTAAATTTCAAGAAAAAGGAGTGTGTACATTAAATACGGTACCTTTTTATATTTCATCACTAAACGAAAAGTGTATGTATTATCTTCCTAAAGATGAAAAAAATGATGAAGATATAAAAGATAATGAAAAACTCACTTAAAACAAGTGAGTTTTTTTATTTTTCTATTTTAAATTAAGTTGAAAAATTAGACATATTTTGATATTATAACTGTGAATGTGTAATAAAAAGGAATAATAAGATTTTTCGTTTAAAGTCTTATATATAAACTATTTGGAGGTAAATAAAAGAAGTTATGGAAAAAGTTGATCCAAAAGTTTTGGTTAATCAAAAGAAAAATGCTATTAAATATTGTGGTGCAACAAATCCTGAATGTATCGATGATTATATAGCATTTGATGGTTACAAAGCAAAAGAAAAAGTTTTAAAAGGCGAAGTTGATGTAATTAAACTTGCAAGTGATGCTTTACTTGTTGATAGAAGAAAACAAGACGAACTTTGCTGTGATAATTGGAAAGGTGCTGAGGTTGTTGTTTGCGAAACACTAGATGCTTTAGCTGCTGCAGACAATAAAGTTTTAATCGAAGCTCCTCACGTAATTGTTGAATCAATGCTTATTGTTATGGAAGTAAGCGGTGCAAAAGAAGGTTATATTGTAGCAAAAGATGACCTTGCATTTAGAAGAGTATCAAAAGCTGTTAACGATGCAAAAGCTTACGGTTTATTAGATAAAGAAATAAGTGTTGTAAAAGAAAGCAAAGAAGGCTTAAATGTAAATGCAGAAATTTTAGCTAACTTACTTGTAATTGTTCAAGACAGCTATAAAACACTTCCTGAAAAAGGATTTAAAGGTGTTGCAATCGGTGGTAAAGTAAAAAATCCTGGAATTTACAATGTTGAAAACGGCGTTACATATGAACAACTTATTGAACTTGCAGGCGGTGCAACAGGAAATGTTAAATCTATCAAAGTAGGAGCTCCTTATGGTGAATATTTACCAGCTTCTGAAGTTTCTAAACCTGTAAACTTTATGGCTTTAATGATGAATGGAATAATAAGAGGTACTGCTCTTGTTGTTGTTATCGATGAAACAACTGATATGGCAAAAGAAATATCAGATTACTTACAATTCTTATTAATTCAATCTTGCGGTAAATGTTTCCCTTGTAAGGTTGGGGTAAAAAGAATGGATGAAATGGTTAAGAAAATCGTTTCTGATATTTCAGAAAAAGATGATTACAGCAAAGTAAAAGCAATTGCAAAAAATATGAGTATCGGAACTCTTTGCCCTATAGGACAAAAGGGTGCAGCTCCTATTTTAAGTGCACTTGAAAATTTCAGTTCTGATTTTATAAAAGAGTAGTCAAGGAGTAAATGAAAAGATGGTAAATTTAAAGATAAATAATGTTGATGTTTGCGTTGAAGATAAAACAACGGTTCTTGAAGCTGCAAGACAAATCGGAATTAATATTCCTACATTATGTTTCTTAGAACATAACAAAATTGGTGCTTGTAGAATGTGCGTAGTTGAAATTAAAGGTTCTGATGTTTTAAGAAGTGCTTGTAACTTCCCTGTAAAAGAAGGAATGGAAGTATTTACAAACTCTCCTAAAGTAAGAGAATCAAGAAAAAATACAATGGAACTTACACTTTCTGACCATAACAGAGATTGTACAACTTGTATAAGAAGCGGAAACTGTGAACTTCAAACTCTTGCAAATGATTTAGGAGTAAGCACAGTTCCTTTCAGCGGAGATTTTTCATCAGATGCATATGATGATAAATCTGTTTCAATCGTAAGAGATGAATCTAAATGTATTTTCTGTAAAAGATGTATAAACACATGTAGTAAAATTCAAGGTATCGGTGCTTTAATCGGTAAAGATAACGGATTTGATTCAAAAGCAAGACCTGTTAAAGGTGATTATTTAGCTGATACAAACTGTATCAACTGTGGACAATGTGTTATTAACTGTCCTGTAGGTGCCTTAACTGAAAAAGTAAATGTAGATGAAGTATGGGAAGCATTATGTGATGAAAACAAACATGTTGTTGTTCAACCTGCTCCTGCAATAAGAGCTGCTCTTGGAGAAGAATTCGGATATGAAATCGGCACAGATGTAACAGGTAAAATGGTTGCTGCTTTAAGAAGACTTGGCTTCGATAAAGTTTTTGATACAGACTTTGGTGCTGATATGACAATTATGGAAGAAGCTCATGAACTTGTAGACAGAGTTACAAACGGAGGAACTCTTCCAATGCTTACAAGCTGTTGTCCTTCATGGGTTAAATTCTGTGAACAAGAATTCCCAGAACTTATTCCAAACCTTTCTTCTTGTAAATCACCTCAAGCGATGGCAGGTGCTTTAATAAAAACACATTATGCTGAAACAAATAATATTAATCCTGATGATATTTATGTTGTAAGTGTTATGCCTTGTGTTGCTAAGAAATTTGAAGTTGGAAGAGAACAATTAATGGAAGGCGATAACTATGACAGTGATGTATGTATCACAACAAGAGAACTTGCAAGAATGATTAAAGAAGCAGGTATTGACTTTAAAAATCTTGAAGATGAAGAATTTGATCCAATTTATGGTGAAAGTTCAGGTGCCGGTGTAATATTCGGTGCAACAGGCGGGGTTATGGAAGCTGCTGCAAGAACTGCAGTTGAAGCCATCACCGGTGAAGTATCTGAAAAAATTGATTATGAAGAAGTAAGAGGTCTTGAAGGACTTAAAGAAGCTGTAATCAAAGCTGGTGATAAAGAAATAAAAGTTGCTGTTGTTCACGGTGGAGCAAACATAAGAAAACTTATGGATAAAGTTAAAAAAGGTGAAACTGATTATGACTTTATCGAATGTATGGCATGCCCTGGCGGATGTGTAAACGGTGGTGGTCAACCAATCGTAAACAGTCAACTTATTAATGCAGGTTTATCTCTTGCAAAAGAAAGAGCAAAAGTATTATATAACCAAGATAAGAACGTTAGACCAACAAGAAAATCTCATGATAATCCAGCGGTTAAAAAAGTTTATGAAGAATATTTAGGTGAGCCAAATTCTCATAAAGCTCATGAAATTTTACATACAACATATGTTGACAGAAGTAAAGATATATTAAAATAAAAAAGACCCTTAAGGGTCTTTTTTATTATTTCTCTTTCTCTTCAAAAAGAGATAAAATTGTATCCATTACCTCATTGTTATCATAAGAAATTACATATATAAAATAATTTCCGTTTTCGTAGAATGTTCTGTTTAAGACAAGATTGTATTCTGTCTTATCTTGTTCTTTCCATATTTTTTCATAATTTATCATGTATTTATCTAATGCTTCTTTTACTTTTTCTTTATTTTCTTCTTTTACGTTTGCAATTATGAATAAAGAGCTTTTAGAAGAGAGTGCAGATTGTTTTATTATAATTTCATTGAAATCTTCATTATTCAACTTATATATGTTTTTTATTTCTTCATCGCTTGGTATTGTCATATTGTAGAATATAGGAAGTTTTTTGCCGTTTTTTTCATAGGTTAAATTTTCAAGTTTTATTGCTGTTTTATTTAGATT
>NZ_SPHL01000029.1 GCF_005844425.1 Anaerofustis stercorihominis
AATATTCAATATGCAGTTTTTACTGTAAAGGCATAAGGGAAACAAAAATGAGTTTATGTATAAATTTATTTTTATGGGTTATGTATTCAATAAGCATTTTAGATATTTCTACTGCTCTTACGGATTCTACTACATTTGTTATTACAGCAATTTATTTAATAAAGAATTATAAGAAAAATAATATATTAACAAATGAAGATACTCTTTAGGGGTATCTTTTATTATTTGTAAATAAATCGTTTATATGGTAATATATTTAAAAATTAAATTTATTGGTGAAAAGTATGGACGAAAATAAAAACAGAGAAGAAGCAAAGACTTTTGACGATTATTTGATGACTTATTTAACTGATGATAAAAATATTTTAGATGAAAAAGACAGTGTAGAAAAAGATAAAATGCTTCTTGAGAAAGAAAATTACGATATAAGTATTCAAAAAAAATATTTTGAACAGTTAGAGGATGAAAAGAAAAAGGAAAACAACCTTTACGAAGATGATAATAAGTCTTTTATAGAAGAAAATAACGAAGATAAAGAAATTCAAAATAACATTTATCAAAAAGATAATAAAAATTCAAATGCAGATTTCCTTCCAGATTTAGCAATGATACTTTCACTTGCTTTGGTTGTGGGAATGGTTATGATAAAAGGCATTGGAGTTTTTCATGGACTTGAAAGCCTGCTTTTCTTAATGCTTTGGGCAAGTGTACTGGTTTATGTTTCAATTATCATTCACGAAGGCGGACATTTTGTTTTTGGACTACTATCGGGATATAAGTTTGCTTCTTTTAGAATAGCAAATATGATGTTTATAAAAAGTGGAAAAAGGCTTACATATAAAAAATATCATATACCGGGAACAGGTGGACAATGTTTAATGATTCCTCCTGATATAAAAAGTGATGATTATGATTTCCCTTATGTTTTATATAGCTTTGGTGGTGTGATTTTCAATTTATTATTTGGAATAATCTGTTTTTTATTATATATTTCTCTTCCTTATATTATAGTTCTTTCGGAAGGTTTTATAGTTGCAAGTGCATTAAGTTTATATTTTGCAATGTTAAACGGAATCCCAAGACGTGTTGGGGGGATAGCCAATGATGGTGCAAATGCTCTTTACCTTGATGAAGATTTGAATACAAAAAAAGCTTTTTATGCTCAGCTTAAAATTAATGGTCTTCTTACAAAAGGCATAAGATATAAGGATATGGATGAAAGGCTTTTTGAAGTAGATGAAAAAGCGAATTGTAAAAATCCTTTGGTTAGCGCAATGTTTAATTTTAGAGTATGTTATCTAATTGATAAAAGAGAATTTGATAAAGCAAGAGAGCTTATAGAATATTCATTAAATAACGTTGATGATATGTTAAGTGTTCATAAAAGTGAAATAAAAAGCGAATTATTCTTTTTGGAACTTATTGGTGATTGCAGGGATGAAAAAATTACACAGATATACGATGAAGATTTAAAAAGGTATATAGAAGTAACACAGAATTACTATATTTCAAGAAGAAGACAGCTTTATGCATACGAACTTTTATATAATAAAGATGAAGAAAAAGCAAGAGAACAACTTGATGCATTTAAGGTTATTGGAAAGAATTATCCTTATGAAGTAGAAATTGATGGAGAGATAGAACTTTTACATCTTGTCCATGATAAAGCTTTGGAAAGAGGAATAATAGAAGAAGACAACAAAGAAGAATAAAAAAAAGAAACCATAATGGTTTCTTTTTTTTATCTACGTCTTCTTACTCCATACATATATCCGCCTTCCATTGTTACAATATCGTTTATTGTAATTACACAGTCGGGAACGTTTTGATATGCAATATTCATAGCTTCTTCAACTCTTTTTCTGTTTACATGAAGTTTTAAAATATATCTTGTATGATTAAAACCTTCACCTTTCATTATTGTTACGCCGAATTTATTATCTCTAAGTGTTTTTGCAAGGTCTTCACCTGTAACACCTCTTACGTTTATTTCCATGCTTACATATCCAAGAGCGATTTTCTTTTCAATTACTATTCCAACATAAATACCCACTGCATATCCTAAAGCATAGAATAGAGCTTTCCATAAATCTTCTTGAAGTGTAGATAAAACACTTGATGCAACAAATATCCATAGAATGATAACAACAAAACCAACCAGACTGCCAAGTTCTTTTTGACCTTTATTTATTAAAACGATTCTTATTGTGTCAAGAGATATTTCAAGAACTTTAAGGCAGAAAATCGTCATATAAACGATTGGACCTGACTGCGTTAAAAAATTAATTAAAAAATCCATTTTTCACCTCTAAGATATATTCTTACTTGTAGTATACTATTTTATGTAACAAAGTAAAGAAAAATAATTTGTTTTTAATATTGATTTATTTTATAATGTTAAGGAATTATTAAAGGAGAGTGAATAGTATGATAGGAATAATTGCTTCAATGGAAGAAGAACTTAATTACATAAAAGAAAGTATGGAAGACGTTAAAATAAAAAATATTAATAATACGGATTATGTTATTGGAAATTTACATGGTAAAGACGTTGTAGTTGTAAGATGTTTTACAGGTAAGGTATACATGGCTTTAACAGCACAAAAACTTATCGATAACTTTGATTTGGATTTGATTATTAACTGCGGAGTTGCAGGAGGATTGAAAGGCGGAATGCATATAGGAGATGTTGTCCTTGCAACAAATGCTATCCAGTCTGATATGGATGTAAGGGGGCTTGGTTATGAAATTGGACAAGTACCTGACATTGAAATAAAAGATTTTAAACAATATGAAAAAATAAACGAAACAGCAAAAGAATTGGTTCAAAATTATGATTTTAAAGTTTACTTTGGAAATATAATGACTGCTGATAAATTTGTTTCTTCAAAGGAAGATAAAGAATATTTAATTGAAAAATTTGATGGATATTGCACAGATATGGAAACAGCTTCTCTTGGTGAAGTTTGTTATGTAAACAAAATAAACTTTGCAGGGATAAGAGGAATAAGTGACAGTGCGGACGAAGGTGCAAATACTGATTTTAGAGAAAACTTGAAAAAAGCAAGTGATAACTGCGCAATTCTTCTTTGCGATATAATAAAAGCAATGTAGTATGACAGGTAGATTATGGATGTAGTAACAAATATATCTAAAACAAAAAGAGAATATAACGTAACATTAAATGATGAAATAATTTTAAGGCTTGACAAAAAAGTAATAGACAAATTAGCTGTTATGGATGAAGTGGAGATGGAAGAGCTTGTAAAAGAAAGCTATGATTATTTATATGAAAGCGGACTTAACTTAAGTCTTAATTATCTTTCTTATGCCATAAGATGTGAAATGGAGATTATTACTTATTTAGAAAAAAAACATTTTCCTGAAATTGTCATTAATGATATTTTAAACAGGTTACTTGAGCTTAAATATGTAAATGACTATGATTATTCTCAAAGTTTCATAAGAACAAAAGTGTCTTCACTTACGGGTAGAAACAAAATAAAAAATGACCTTATAAATAAAGGAATAAAACCTGATATTGTATATTCTTCCTTAAATGAGTATTTTAGCGAAGAGGAAGAAAGAGAAAATTTAATTGAATTTATTACAAAACAAAATAACAAACACAAAGAGCTTTTCTTAAGAGAAAAGAAAGATAAGATAATAAATTCTGCTATAAGAAAAGGATATGATTATAAACTTGTAAATTCTCTTATTGATGAATATATTTCTGAAGAAGATTCCTTAGTAGAAAATGAAAAAATAAAAGAGAAAATAAGAAAAAGATTTTATAAATATTTAAACAAAGGTGAAGATATAAAATCCGTTAAATATAAAGTATATTCATTTTTTTATAATAAAGGGTACAGTGAAGAGATTTTAAACAGCGTATATGAAGAAATTGAAAGTCAAATAGAAGAATAAAAAAAGTGCTTTTAAAGCACTTTTTTTAATTATTACAATTTAAAATAGGTTTGAAATATGCTTGTTCATGAGCACAAATAGGACAGACTTTAGGAGAAGTTTTTCCTTGATATCTATGTCCGCATTTTAGGCAAACCCATGTTGTATCATCTTCTCTTGTAAAGAATCCATTTTTAACTTCGTTTTTAAGTTTTTCAAATCTTTCATGGTGAAATTTTTCAACGTTTGCTATAAGTTCATAGTAAGCAGCTACATCATTAAAGCCTTCTTCTTTTGCTGTTTTTGCAAAAGAAGGATAAATTTCCGTTGCTTCTTCGTGTTCGCCTTTTGCTGCAAACTGTAAATTTTCAAGTGTTGTTCCAAGAAATGCCGGATAGTCGCTTTCGCTTATTCTTATTTTTGCTCCCGGCAGTTCTTTATTTATTAGCATCATAAATCTTTTTGCGTGATATAGTTCATTCATGGCAGTTTCGTTAAATATATCTTCTATATATTTATATCCGTCATCATTTGCTCTTTTGGCATAATATGAATATCTTTGGTAAACGCCGCTTTCACCTATAAAAGAACTCATTAAGTTTTTAACTGTTTTAGAATTTTTAAATTCCATTTCAACCTCCTTTTGTTTTATTTTTTCTTAAAAATAGTTTTAATATTCAAATAAAAATAATATGTAAATTATTGTTTAAAATTTTATTGTCTTAATTTAAAAACTTTGATTATAAAAATATTTAAGAAAATTTTAATAAAATTGACAAGTTTTTTATAAGAAATAATTTTTATAATATCCGTGTAAAGAGGTGATATTATGAGAATTTTTGAAAAAAATTATAAAGTTTATTTAATGTTTTCAAGATCAAATACTTTGCTTTCAAAGGCAATATATCAAAGAACAAAAGAGCCTTATACACATGTTGCGATTTCGACTGATGAAAACTTTAGGGAATTTTATTCTTTTGGGAGAAGATATACAAATTTTATGCTTCCCGCAGGATTTGCAAAGGAATCACCTTTTGATGGTTTATATAAAAGAAATCAAGATATAAAAATAAAAATTGTATCAATTAATATAAATAAACATCAATTTGACAAAATTAACAATACTATTGAAATGATGTATAAAAACAGATTCAAATATAAATATGATATTTTAGGATTAATGTTTTGTAATAAAAATATTACTTTAAACAGACAAAATTATAAATTTTGTTCTCAGTTTGTAAGTGAAATTTTAAATATGAATGAAATTATAGATTTTGAAAAAGGTAGTAAGCATATCAGACCAAGTGAAATTGCATTTAGAGATGAGTTTGAAACGGTTTTTGAAGGAAGTGTTTACGAACTCAACAATTTATATAATACACAAAGGGTTTGGAATTATTCTTTTGAAGATAATCTAAATTTGGTATACAACTATGAATAAAAAGAAAATAGCTTTAATTTCTATAATTTCAATTGCGGTTTTGGTTTTGCTTGGTATTTTTTTTACGTTAGATATAAATAAGATTTTAGAATACGCGAAGTCAATGCCTCATGGAATAAAAGAATTGTTTATGATTTTAATTGTAACTCTTCAAATATTCATTGCTTTTATTCCGGGAGAACCTATTGAACTTGCGGCAGGATATATGTTTGGCTCCCTATGGGGAACTATAATATGCTTGATTGGCTCGTTTTTAGGGACAATAGTTGTATATTATCTTGTTAAAACTTTTGGAAGTAAAGTAATAAACCTTATGTTTAAAAAAGAACAAATAAAAAAGGTTGAAGGACTTTTCGAAAAAAAGAAAAATTTAATGTGGATTTTCATTTTATTTTTAATTCCGGGAACACCAAAGGATGTTATGACCTACCTTGTTTCTTTAACCAATATTAAACTTTACAGATGGCTTATTGTTACTACTATCGGAAGAATTCCAAGTATTATAACATCTACTTTTATAACAGGTTCTATTAGAGAGCAAAATTTTTTAATGGCGATTATTGTAGGTGTTATTACCGTTTTTTTAGTAGTTTTTGGATTTTTTTATTATAAAAAATTAAATAATACTTCAAAAAGTTGATTATGTTGTATAAAATATAATTATAAAAAATAAAAGGGGAAGAGAAATGGAACATAATATTTTAATTGTTGAAGATGAAAAAGGTATAAGAGACGCCATAATAATATATTTGAAAAATCAAGGGTATAATGTATTTGAAGCAGAAAACGGAAAAGAAGGACTTGAAATAATACAAAATAATGACATCCATTTAGCAATAGTAGATATAATGATGCCTGTTATGGATGGTATTACCATGGTTATGAAAGTAAGAGAAAAATATGATTTCCCTGTAATATTCTTAAGTGCAAAATCTGAAGATATTGATAAAATTACAGGATTAAACATAGGTGCCGATGATTATGTTACAAAACCATTTGCTTCAATGGAATTAATTGCAAGAGTAAATTCGCAAATTAGAAGATATGAACAAATTTTAAATTTAAAAAATAATGCTCCAAAAGAAGAAGAAAGCAATAAATATATTGTTGGTGGATTGGAGCTTGACGACTACACAAAAGAGGTTTTTGCTAATGGTAAAAAGGTTAAATTAACTGTTAAAGAATATGAAATATTAAAACTTCTTATAAAAAATCCAGGAAGAGTTTATTCTGCAGAACAGATATATGAACTTGTATGGAATGAAAAAGCAATCAGTACTGAAACCATAATGGTACATATTAGAAGACTTAGAGAAAAAATAGAAGTTAATCCTAAAAAACCACAATACATTAAAGTAGTTTGGGGTGTAGGATATAAAATCGAAAAATTATAATTATGGGTGATATTTAATGAAAAAAAAATATATTTTTATATCGTTGTTAACGGTATTGATTGTTTTTTTAAGTAGTATAGCCATTGGATTATATGATAATGTTGAAGGAAAAATAACAGATAAATCTTATGTAATCAATTCATATTTAGTAGAGGATATGAAATATTTTACTTTGGCTAAAACAATGGAATTAGATCCTGATTTTAAGGTTTTTTCTTTTGGTAAAGATGTTCCTGAAAATGTGCAAAACAGTATATATGAACGTTTTGAAGATAATATGACAAGCAGTGTTTCACTACTTGAAAATGACAGTAATTTTATATATTATGTAAAAAATAAGGAAAACAAAAATTATGTAAAAAGTGATATTGATGCCAGTAAAGAAAATGATAATATTTATTATGTGTCATTTTCATATGACAGTAAAGGTAATTTGAAAAGCGATTCAAATTATTCTGCTTCATATTTTTCAAAGTATCCTGTTTATAATTATATTTCTTCAATGTATGGAGATTCTGCTTTTGTTGTTGAAGATGGAGCTGAATATTACTATATTGATGGATACACAATACCGTATGATCAAATTAAAATGAATATTCCTAAGAATATGAGTTTTACATATGCAATTCCAAAGGTTCTTTCTGATAATGGAGGAGCAATATCTTATTATATTAATTCATGGGAAAATTATAATCCATTTACCGGAGTATGTCTTCTTATAGGAAGTGCTATAATAGCAATATTTATTTTATTTGCTCCTACAAAAATAGTAAAAGAGGTTAAACCTTTTAAAACATTTATAAGTTTTAAAGGAGAGGTAAATTTATTTTTAATTTCATTTATTATTACTATGTGCTGTATGGCTTGTTTGGTTTGTGCTGGATATTCAATTAACGGAATGTTTTTAAGCCTTATGAATAAAATAGGACTTAGATATCCTAATTTTATGGTTCTGGTTTCAAATATTCTTGTATGGGTAGTTACATTTTTATCTATTGCAATAGGATGTTTCGATATAAAATATATATTTGTTGAAGGTATATGGAGATTCATAAAAGAAGATACTTTGATTTCTCTTCTTGTTAGAAAAGTTAAAGAGGTATTAAACAATTTAATAAGTATTGATTTAAGGGATCCTGTAAATAAAAAGTTAATGAAATTTTTATTTATGAATATGCTAATAATAATTTTCTTAACTTTCTTATGGGGATTTGGTTCTATACTTGCAATAATTTATTCTGTTTTCTTATTCTTCATGCTTAAAAAGAAGACAGATGAGATTCATAATAATTATAATACTCTTTTAAGTTCAACTCATGAACTTGCAAAAGGCAATTTTAATGACGAAATGAATGAAGATATGGGAGTATTTAATTCATTAAGAGATGAATTTAAAAATATTGAAGAGGGTTTTAAAGAAGCTGTTAAAGAAGAAACAAAATCCCAGAACATGAAAACAGAACTTATAAGTAATGTAAGTCATGATTTAAAAACACCTTTAACGGGAATTAAAAATTATGTTGAACTTATGGGGCAGGAGGGTATTCCAAATGAACAAAAAGAAGAATATCTTAAAATGCTAAACCAATATATTGACAGATTAAGCAATTTAATAGAAGATTTATTTGAAGTAAGTAAAGTAAATAGCGGAGATATAAAGCTTGATTTAATGGAACTTAACATAGTATCTTTAATAGAGCAGACAAAGAGTGAGTGTAGTGATTTATTTGAAAGCAGAAATCTCGATGTAATAATGAATACTTATGATATGAATATAAATCTTTTACTTGATGGTAACAAAACTTACAGGGTGTTTGAGAATTTATTTAATAATATATCAAAATACGCCATGGAAAGAACAAGGGTATATATTGATATAACTGAAGAAGATGACAAGGTTATAATTTCTCTTAAAAATATTTCTGCAGCCCAAATGAATTTTACAAGTGATGAAATTGTAGAGAGATTTGTTAGAGGTGATAAATCAAGACATGAAAGTGGAAGCGGGCTTGGGCTTGCAATAGTAAAAAGCTTTGTTGAAGCTCAAGGCGGAAGTTTTTCTATAGATATTGACGGAGATTTATTTAAGGCTGTGGTTATTTTTAATAAATAATAAAAAGATGAATGTTTAGGCATTCATCTTTTTTTATTATGTAAAAAGTTTGTATAAACAAAAATAAATATATATATCTATGTTATAATATATAAGCTGAAATTCGTTTAAACTATTTCTCATAATATTTTTCTAAAGGAGTTTAAATTGAAAAACAAAAAATTGGAGTTATTTTTGGCTTTTGCAAATGTAGGAGCCTTTACTTTTGGGGGAGGATATGCAATGATTCCTCTTTTACAAAAGGAAGTAGTTGAAAATAAAAAATGGATTAGTGAAAAAGAAATGCTTGATATAACGGCAATTTCACAAAGTACTCCAGGGCCTCTTGCCATAAATTGTGCTACATTTGTAGGATATAAAGTTGATGGAGTGATTGGCTCCGTAGTTGCCACTTTGGGTGTTGTGTTACCGTCTTTTTTTGTTATTATTGTAGTTTCCGTTTTGTTTAACATGTTCAGAGACAATGTTATAGTAAACAATATTTTCTCAGGTATACAAGCCGGGGTTATAGTTCTTATTTTGGAAGCCGCTTTAAAGCTTTCAAAGCAGATAAAAAACAATTGGTTTAATCTTACGTTATTGATAGTTTCGTTTTTAATAACCGCTTTTACTGGGATAAACGTAATTTATGTACTTATTGCATGTGCTTTGCTTGGTGTTTTGGTGCATGGATTAAACATCGTAAAAGGAGGGATTGAATAAAATGATAGCACAGCTTTTTACGGTGTTTTTTAAAATAGGTTTGTTTACTTTTGGAGGGGGGTACGCGATGATTCCTCTTATAAAAGCAGAAGTTATATCTCATAATTGGGCAACCGTTTCAGATATAATTGATTTTATAGGAATAAGCGAGTCTACTCCCGGTCCTTTTGCTATAAACATTGCAACATTTATAGGTTTTAACAAAGAAGGAATTTTAGGAGCAGCTGCCGCAACACTTGGAGTTGTTCTGCCATCTCTAATAATAATACTTATAATAAGTAAATTTTTCTTTGATTTTCAAGATAATAAATATGTAAAAGCAGTTCTTGCAGGACTTAGACCTGCAGTTGTTGGGACAATTGCTTCTTCTGCTTTTACCATATTTGCATCAATATTTATTACAAACGGAAAAGTTACAAATTACATTGGAATAATAATTTTAATAATAATTTTAATGTTAAAATTTAAATTCAAGAAAATGCATCCTATTATGCTTATTATATTGTCGGGTGTTATGGGGTATTTGTTTTACGGACCTCTTCATTTTCTTTTTCCATTTTAAAAAGCCATAACTTTTGTTATGGATTTTTTTATTATATAAAAAGCAAAAAATATACTTACTTATTTTAAACTGGTTATATATATTTTTATTAATTTTATTATTAACATTATTGTAATTATTATAATAAGTATTACTATAATGTCTTCATAAATATGAGACAAGTCAAAACCTTTTAAAAGTTCATCAGTAATAATTTTAATATATTCTTCCATTTTATGCCTTTTAATACAATTTATTTATTATACATTAACATTTATAAGTTAAAATGCAGTGAAAAAAAATTAAAATTTATATTAAATATGTATTTTAAAGTTTACTTTGATGCTTAATTAATTATATAATAAAACAGTAAAGGAGGTATGAAATGAGAATAATAGTTGTTGCGGGAATGTTGGCGGCAGGAAAGAGTGTTGCTCTAAGATTTTTTCAAGATAGAGCATTTTATTGTGTAGATAATCTTCCTCCGAAACTTATAGATACATTTATAGAGCTACTGGATAAAAGCGAGCCTAAAATAGAAAATATAGCTATTGTACTTGATGTAAGAGGAAGTGCTTTTTTCGATGATATAGGTCTTATTTTAGATAATTTAAAAGAAGAAAGAAATGCGGAAATTTTATTTATTGATGCTGATGATGATGTACTTATTTCAAGATATAAAAAGAACAGAAGAAAACATTTGATTTCCGGAAATGACAGAATAGAAGTTGCCATAAAAAAAGAAAGGAAATCAATGGAAGAGGTTAGAAGAAGGGCTGACCTTATAATTGATACTTCAAAGCTTAAAGAAAGAGATTTTGAAAAGATTCTTCATGATTGTTACAGCAGGTTTGATGATATTCCGTCTATTTTTACCATTAATGTTAGTTCCTTTGGGTTTAAATATGGAATACTTCATGATGCAGATATAGTTTTTGACGTAAGATTTCTTCCAAATCCTTTTTACGAAAAGGATTTGAAGCCTTTAACGGGGAAAAACAAAGAAGTTTCCGATTATGTTTTTGGATTTGATCAGACCAAAGAATTCATGAACAAATTATATGACATTATTTCTTTTACCATTCCTTATTACATAAAGGAAGGTAAGGCTCAACTTGTTATTGGAATAGGATGTACGGGAGGACGACACCGTTCTGTTGCCATTGCAAGTGAGTTAGCTAGAAGATTATCCGAAGATAATTACATGGTGACAGAAGAGCATAGAGACATAAGTAAGGATAATTACCAATATTAATATTTATAAGAAGGTGATTATATGAAATTTAAGGATAAAAATATTGTTATAATAGGCGGAGGGACTGGGAACAGTGTTTTATTAAAGGAATTTAAAAAACATACAGATAATATCAGTGCCATTGTAACAGTTTTTGATGACGGCGGAAGTACCGGTAAATTAAGAAGGGATCTTGGTATTTTAGCAGTAGGGGATATAAGAAACTGCATTACCGCTCTTGCAGAAGATGAATCCACTATGACAAAACTTATGGAATATAGATTTACAAAAGGGGCATTGAAAAAACATTCTTTTGGTAATTTATTTCTTGCAGCTTTAAATGAAATAAGCGAAAGTTTCCCTAAAGCCATAAAGGATATAAGCGATGTTCTCGCTATTAAAGGTGAGGTAGTTGCTGTTACAAAGAATGATAATGTAACTTTATGTGCTCTTCTTGAAAATACAGCTGTTGTAAGCGGAGAATCAAAGATACCTAAGCAGGCAATAAAAATGAAAACAAAAGTAAAAAGGGTATTTTTATCTCCAACCAGTGCAAAGGTAAATGATTATGCAGTTGAAAAGATAAATAATGCGGATATTATAATTTTAAGCCCAGGAAGTTTGTATACATCAATTATTCCAAATCTTCTTATTACTGATATACCTTATGCTATAAGCAAAAACAGAAAAGCTAAAAAATATTTTGTAACAAACATAATGACTCAGCATGGTGAAACCGATGGGTTTGATGTTACAAAACATGTAACAGAGGTTGAAAGACATATTCCGTCAGATCTTAGAATTTTTGATGAAGTAATATACAATACGGAAAAAATAGATAAAGAAGTTTTAAAGAATTACAGAAAAAAACATTCTAAAGCTGTAGAGGCAAATTTAACCAATGAAATAAAGAAAAAATATAAGTTTACCGGATTGGATCTTGTCAGCTATGTAGATGGAGTGATAAGGCATAACAGTAAAGTATTGGTTGAATATTTAAAAAATCAAAATTAAAAAGACTCATAAAGAGTCTTTTTTATGTTAATGATGTAAGTTTAAAAACATCTGATGATTTCCCTATAACAATTATATGATCCCCTTCTTTAAAAGTGTATAAAGGACTCGGAACAGGATCTAAAGAGTTAGCATTTTTTACTGCAATGATGTTTACTTTATATTTTCTTCTTATGGCAAGTTCTATAATTGTTTTTCCAACCCATGAGTTAATAATTGGAATTTCATATATTGAATATTCATCTGTTAACTGTATATAATCAAAAATATTTTTTGCATTTGACCTTATTGCCAATTTTTCTGCCGTATCTCTTTCAGGGTATACAACTTCATCTGCACCTATTCTTAAAAGAAGTTTCTTTTGTATATCACTGCTTGCCTTTGTTACAACCCATTTTGCATTTAAGTCTTTAAGAAGTGCTGTTATTTCCAAAGATGATTGGAAGTCTTCTCCTATGGCAACAAAACATATGTCAAAATTATTTACTCCAATTGATTGTAGCACTGCCTCAATTCTACAATCGCCGATTTGAGAGTCGGTAAATTCCGATGCATATTCCGTAATTTTTTCTTCATCTTTATCTATTATCATTACATCGTTTCCGAGCTCCTGCATTTTTCTTGAAAGATGTTTTCCAAATCTTCCCATTCCTATTACTAAAACTGATTTCATTTTTTATCCCTTTCTTTAAAATAATATATGTAAATTTTTAACCTATTAATATTTTTTCAGTCGGTCTTTCTATAGGTGCTGATTTTTTCTTGGCGTTTAATGCTATCATTAATGTTAAAATGCCTACTCTTCCAGCGTACATCAATGAAATTATTACTATTTTCGAAATCGGACATAATCCGGCCGTAATACCCATTGATGAACCTACGGTTCCGATTGCTGAAGAAACTTCAAACATTATTGCCAAAGCCGAACTGTTTTCAAAATAACAAAGAATCATACATCCCAATAAAAATCCGAATATATATAATGTTGAAACGGCACTTGCTTGTTTTACCGTTTCATTTTCTAATTTCCTTTTGAAAATGGTAATGCCGTTTTGTTGTCTTGAAGATGCAACGGCACTCATTATAAGAACAACTAAAGTTGTGGTTTTCATACCACCTGCGGTTGAGCCGGGACTCCCTCCGACCAACATTAGAAATACCGTAAACAACGCAGTTCCCTGATGAATGTCTACCCAGTTTATCGTATTAAATCCGGCAGTTCTCGGTGTAACCGATTGGAAAAAAGAAACTAATATTTTTTCTTTTACCGAACTGTCTGCAATTACTCCGTTTGAGTTTTCAAATATAAAGAAAATTAATGCTCCGCCTATAATCAGACAAGTTGTTGCAATTAATACAATTTTTGAATGTAATTCATATCTGCTAAATTTTAATTTGTGTTTTAATATATCACTCCAAACTACAAATCCTATACCGCCTATGACGATAAGTGACATTATAGTTACGTTTACGATTATATCGTCTGAATATGTTGTTAATGATGAGAATTGCCCGAATTTCCCCATTAAATCGAATCCTGCATTACAAAACGCCGATATTGAATGAAATACGGCATTGTAAATTCCCTCTGCAATTCCCATATCTGGAATAAATCTTGTTGCCAGTAAAATGGCGCCTATTCCTTCGAATAAAATAGTTCCTTTAACTATTCTTAAAATTAGAGCAACTACGCCACCGATTTGATTGCTTCCCGCAGACTGCATCAAAAGTTTTCTTTCATTCAAACCTATTTTTCTTTTTAAAAAAATAGATAACATTGTTATTATCGTCATAAATCCAATACCGCCTATTTGAATAAGGCTTATGATTACTATTTGCCCGAATACAGACCAATGTGTGAATGTATCATACACTACAAGTCCCGTTACGCATGTGGCAGATGTTGCCGTGAAAAGAGCATTTAAAAAAGGAGTAAATTCCCCGGTTCTTGACGATATCGGCAAAGAAAGAAGAGTCCCTCCCGTAAATATTATTAATAAAAATCCTAATGCTATAATTTGTGTGTAACTGATTTTTTTCCCTAAAATGCTGTTCATCCTTATTATCCCTTATAAGTCTCTATTTTACCAATTAAATTAAATATATATGGATTTTAATCTTTATTATATAAAATTGCAATACAAAACATATATTTTATATAAATTTTACATATACTTTACTTTTTGTTTTTTTATAATGTGTATTATAGAAATTCCTTTAATATTTAACAGTATATTTTGAATTTAACTAAAAAGTCCATGTAAATAATGGACTTTTTTAATTTAAATTATAATTATCTAAAAATTGTTCGTATTGCTGTTGTTTCAAATCTTCTATTTTATTTTGTTGCGTTTTGTTTAAAATAATCATTGGAATACTTGTAATAAGAAGGATAATAAGCCCTCCCATAATCATCATTATAAAACACTTAATATAAGATTTTGATGTGCTTTTTAATATTTTATCATTTAGTTCATTTACATTTTGTACTTTTGCGTATTCCATTTTGTTGCAATTTGGACAAAAGAATTTTTTTGAATAATAACCATACTCCGGTTTATTAATAAGTGCTCCATCTTTCATCTTGGTTTTTGTTATACTTTTTGATTTTGAAAGATAAGTTTTTGTAATTTCCTTTGGCTGTACATCATATTCTAAACCGCATTTTTCACATTTAACATGAACTTTAGTATCTAAACTTTCTATTATCTTTTTGTTTCGTTTCATACATAATACAAAACAAATTATTATCCATGATAAAAGCAAAATACCCATAATAATTAAAACTGCAATACCTATAGCCATTTTTACCTCACATTAATTAAATAAATTCACTTATAAAATCAAGTGTTTCATCTCTTCCGAGATTTTCTTGTGTTGAATAAATTATTATTTTATCATCATCATCTAATTCTAAGGTTTGTTTTATTATATCTATATTCTTTTTTCTTTTGTTTTTGCTGATTTTATCTGCTTTTGTAAGAACAATTACAGGATAAATATCATTTGCTAAAATATCGTTATACATTTTTATGTCGTTATTTGTTGGTTTATGCCTGATATCCACAAGGAAAAAAACTATAAAATCCGTATTTCTTTTTTGTAAATAGTCGAATATTATTTTGCTGAATTGTGCTTTTTCGCTTTTGGATACTTTTGCATATCCGTATCCCGGCATATCCACAATATAAAATTCGTTGTTTATGTTATAGTAGTTTGCTGTTCTGGTTTTTCCCGGTACAGAACTTGTTCTTGCAAGAGATTTTCTTCCAAGAAGATTATTTATAAAGCTGGATTTGCCTACGTTTGATTTTCCGATTAAAACTATTTCAAGTTTTTCTTCCGGTGGCAGCTGATTAAATTTTGCTGCACTGGTTACTATTTCGGCACTTTTTATAATCATTTATTTTCCTCTTCAAAAATTATTTTATATACTTCTTTCATGTGTTTTACAGGAGTTATTTCAAGGTGTTTTTTGATGTCTTCACTTATTTCTTCAAGGTCTTTTACATTTTCTTTAGGAATTAAGACTTTTTTTACTCTTGCTCTTGCTGCTGCAAGAAGTTTTTCTCTTAGTCCTCCTATTGGAAGAACATCACCTGATAGAGTTATTTCACCGGTCATTGCGATGTCTTCTGCAACTTTCATATTTGTTAGGGCAGATATTATTGCAGTCGCAAGAGTTATCCCTGCACTTGGACCGTCTTTTGGAGTTGCACCTTCAGGAACATGGATATGAATGTCTTTCTTTTCATAGAAATCTTTATCGGCGTTTAACTTATCGGCTATTGTTCTAACGTAAGTTAGTGCAGTTTTTGCCGATTCCTGCATAACATCTCCAAGATTTCCAGTAAGTTCAATTCTTCCTTTACCTTCAGTAAGAACGGCTTCTATTTTTAATGTGTCACCGCCGTAACTTGTATAAGCAAGTCCGGTAACTTTTCCCACATATTTTTTATTGCTTTGTTTGTTGAATGTTATTAATTCTTTTCCTAAATATTCGTGTAGATTTTTTACTGTAACTTCTATTTTTTCATCTTCGTTTAACACGATTTTCTTTGCGCATTTTCTGCATATTTTAGCTATTAATCTTTCAAGTTGTCTTACACCTGATTCCAAAGTATAGTCTGACACTATTTTATCCAAAGCGGCAGGAGTAAATTTAAGGTTATCCTTAGTAAGTCCATGTGCTTCAAGTTCTTTTTTGATTAAGTGTTTTTTTGCAATTTCAACTTTTTCTTTTGGCATATAACCAGGTATTTCTATTACTTCCATTCTGTCTAAAAGAGCAGGAGGAATTGTTGCTGCCGTATTTGCTGTTGCAACAAATAATACATTTGAAAGATCAAAAGGAATTTCAAGGTAGTGGTCAGAGAAGTTTGAGTTTTGTTCAGGGTCCAATACTTCAAGAAGAGCACTTGCAGGGTCTCCTTTAAAATCAGAACCGATTTTATCTATTTCATCAAGAAGAAATAGTGGAGAATTTGTTTTTGCCTGTTTTATTCCCGCAATAATTCTTCCAGGCATTGCGCCTATATAAGTCCTTCTGTGACCTGTTATTTCTGCTTCGTCTCTTGTTCCGCCAACTGACAGACGAACGAATTTCCTTTTTGATGCTTTTGCTATTGCTTTTGCGATTGATGTTTTACCAACCCCCGGAGGTCCAACTAAGCAAACGATAGGTCCTTTTAGGGAGTTTGTAAGTTTTAATACTGATAAGTATTCTATTATTCTTTCCTTAACTTCTTTTAAACCGTAGTGGTCTTCATCTAAAGTTTTTTGTGCTTCTTTTAAGTCAATATCCGGTTTTTCTTCTTTTTCCCAAGGTAAGTCAAGTATTGTTTCAATATAAGTCTGGATTACTCCCGCTTCACTTGAGCCGACAGGTATTGTATTTAGTCTGTCTATTTCTTTTTGTATTTTTTCTTTGTATTCTTCAGGAATAGGAAGTTTTTCTAATTTTTTTGTATAGTCACTTCCGCTTGCACTTCCGTCGGCATTATGAAGTCTGTCTTGTAAAACTTCAATTTTTTCTCTCAAATAAACTTCTTTTTGAAGTTTTTCCATTTTTTCTTTAACTTCTTTTTCTATTTCATTTTCAAGAGATAAAACAGAAATTCTTTTTTCCAAAACCTTATATACTTCTTTATATCTTTGTTTTGTGTCCGTCATACAAAGTATATCTTGAAAAGTATCATAATCAAGATTTAAAGGCGGTAAAATAAGGTCTATAAGTTCGTTTGGATTTTTGATTGAAGAAAGAAATGAAGAAAGTTCAAATTCTGCCGTAGACATTTTATATGCAGAATATTTGTTGAATTTTTCTTTTAATATATTTGTCATTGCAATTTCTTCTTCGGTTAATTCTTCCTCAGAATAATTTATTATATCCGCATTTGCCAAAATATAAGGACTTGCTTGTATATATTCCTTTATTTTTACTCTGTTTAAAATTTTAACTGAAACTTTTATTGCGTTATAAGGAAGTCTTATAAGGTTTGTAATTTTAGCCAAAACCCCAACTTCACGTAGGTTTTCAAGGCTGATTTCTTCCTTATCGGCATCTATTTGAGCAATTAAATAGATTAGGCTGTCTTCTTTAACGCTTTCTTCCAAAGCCACTAATGATTCGCTTCTTGAAACGTCAAAGTTTGCATTCATTCCGGTAATTAAAGATAAATCTCTTATTGAAATTGCCGGCAGAGTCATATTTCCCATATTGCTTGTGTATGTATTCATAATGTTTTGTATATTTGCCAATTTTAAAACCTCTTTATCTAAATATTTAATATATGTTTTGATTAATTTTATTTTATAAGAAAAGAAAATTAATTTGAAAAAGTTTTATTTATTTTACTTTTTTTCTTATAAAATTTCATAAATCAAGATTATATCATTTAAAAGTGATTAATTCAAAGTATTTTTTATAATTAATCAAATTTTTACTTTAAAATACTTATAATTTTTATATTTTTTTATTATATTCTAATATATATTACATATTTTATAAATACGTTTTTAATATGTTTTTTTGTTTTTTTATTACAAATTATGTCTTTTTATGGCAAATTATTTTCTTTTTCTGCAATTTTCGACAAATTAAGGTATAAAATATTTAATTTCTTCTTAAATAAAATAAATGTAAATTAATGAAAAAATATAATATTATCGTTGTTTTTTTATTAATTTTATTTAGCTTTTTGTTTATTCCCTTATAAGCCTTTTCCTTGTATTTGATAGGGGATTGTGTTATAATTTTTTGTATGAATTTTGTTGAAAATACTTATTTTGGGAGAAAAAAATGCTTAACTCTTATACAAAAAACGAAGTATTGAAAATGCTTAAAGATGACTGTGGAAATATTAAAATAAAAAGTCACGTTATAATGCTTGAAGATAGTTTAAATCATGTTCTTGCAAAAGACGTAGTATCAAAAGTAAATATTCCTGAAAGTGATATAGCACAAATCGACGGGTATGCCATAAATCACGAAGGATTATATGGAGTTGATTATTACGAACCTATACGTTTTGATATAGTAAATGAAAATGAAATAAATTTAACACAAATAAAGAAAGTTTCAAAAGGAGATAAGCTTCCTCTTGGAGCAGACAGTGTTATTGATATAAAGTATGTTAAAGAATACGGAAGTTATGTAACAATAAACAGACCCATAAACAAAAATAGCGGTGTTTGTCTTAAAGGAAGCACAGTAAAAGAAAATGATGTGGTGCTACGAAAAAATACACTTTTAAACAGTTTTCATATAGGACTTCTTGCGAGTTTAAATGAATTTATGGTTGAAGTTTATAAAAAGGTTAAGGTAGGAATTATCTCTACCGGAAATAACATTATTAGAGTAAGAGATAAAGACATAAACAAAGATATAGACATATGCTCTTATATTTTGCTTTCGGAACTTGAAAAGAAAAGATGTGTTGGAATTTCTTATGGAATATATAAAAATGCCCATAAGGAAGTTCTTGATAAAGCTACAAAAGAATGTGATATTGTAATTATACTTAATTACGATAAAAATAAATTTTTCTTAGAAAGTGGAAAATGCTATTTTGAAGATATTTTGATTTCTCCTTCAAAAAATGCTTTGATATACAATATAAATTCCACTTTTGTTTACGTGTTTGACTCAATGCCTAAAGATGTACTTATAGGATTTAGGGAGCTTGTAAATCCTGTAATGAATTATATGCTTGATATTAAAGACAGTGAAGGTTATATAGATGCAATAAGCCTTTATAATATTCCTGCAAGAAAGGGAATTAACGAGTATGTTTTTGTTAAAATAATGGAAGAAAAAGACGAAACATATTTTGAAGCCATTGACTTTGATGCATCTTACAGTGAGGTAATGCGAGATGCAAATGGATATATAGAAATATCTAAAAACAAAGATAAAATTGAAAAGGACGAAACCGTAAAGGTTACGCTTTTATAGAGGTATAAGTATGGATTGTTATAAAGATATTTCTTTTGAACAGATGCAGGAGGTTTTCCTTGGATTATTAAAAGAAACAAAGCATCTTCAAAGTGAGTATGTAGATGTATATGATTCTTTTAACAGAGTTTTATTTGATAATGTTTATGCAAAGGAAGATGTACCGAGTTATTCTTATTCTTTATATGACGGTGTAGCGGTAAACATAAAAGATATTGAAAAGAAAGAAAACCTATATAAAATAAGGGAATACAAGAAAGTAAATAAAGGTGATTTTGTTGATGATAAATATAATATTGTAATAGATAAGCACGATATTATATATAAAGGAAATCTTATTTATGTAAATTATATGCCTAACCTTTTTTATGGTATAAAGTTTAAAGGTCAGGAAAGACAAAAGGGCAGTTATTTATATGCAAAAGACACTCTTTTAGACAGTGAAAAAATAGGGGTTCTTTTGGAAGCTAGAGTTGATAAGGTAAGTGTTTATAAAAAACTTAAAATAGGATTTGTGCTTACTTTAAATGAAGAAAAGTACAAACATGAAAAAAGAAAACACAATCCTGAAACCATCTTTATGGTTTTAAAAAACAAAATACAAAACGAAAGAGTACAAATAAATTTATATCCTCATGAAAGAGAAGATAAAAGAGATTTTGAAAAGAGGGTAAAGGAAGCTTCTTTAAAAAATGATTTGGTTATTGTAATCGGAAGAACCGGAGAAGGAAGCAATGACCATACTTATGAAGTTATAGATAAATTGGGAAGTGTATATATAAAAGGAATGAATACAATACCCGCTACTAACTTTATGTATGGAAAAGTTTTGGGATGTGATGTGTTTGCTTTCCCTGGAGATATATTTTCAAATATATTCCTTTATAATATGTTTATAAAAAAATACATATCTTTGCTTACAAGGGTAGGAGAAGAAAAAGAAAATACCATTATGGCAAAGCTTATGGAAGATGTGGATTCAAGTTTTTATTATAAAGAATTTGTATATGTAAATTTATTTAACAATTCCGACGGTTTTAAAGCTCTTCCTCTTCAAGTGAAAAATGCTTCAATGTATGACTTTTTTGGTTCAGACGGATATTTTGTGATAAACGAAAATGTAAAAAACATAAAAAAAGGAGAGGACATAAAGGTTCATTTATTTAAGCCTTTAAAGGATACGGATAATAACGTGTTGTTTGTGGGAAGAAAGAATTTAATAAATTCTAAAATAATAGAATATTCTTCTTTTGACAAAATGAATATAATTCAAAGTTCAAATGTAAATGAATTAAAGGGCAGTATTACATCAAAAGAATATGTGCTTGGAGAATTTGAAGGAAAAAGCGAGCATTTTAAAGATGAGCTTATAAAAGGAAAAGTTATAATTCAAGGTGTAAGGGAAAGATATGGTTTTGCCATAAACAAAAAATACCTTGAAATAACCGATGTTGAAGATTTGGCTAAAAAGAATATAGTTTTTGGAAATCTTCCGAGAAATGATTTTTCCAGAAAAATACTTGAAACCTTACTTAAAAACAAAAAAATAAACTATAAGGATATAAAGGGTTTTGAGGATAATATATATAAAAATGAAACGGTATTGTTGTCAGCTTTGTTATCAGACAGGTTTGATGTGTGCTTTATAAGTGAGACAGCTGCAAAAAATAATAAAATAAAATTTGTTCCAATAATAACAAAAGAAAATGATTTTGTGATAAATACCGTGGATGAAGAATTAGTCAAAAGAATAGCTTTTGTATTTTCAAATCCGACTTTGAAAGAAGATCTTGGGGAAGATTATAATACAGAAAATTTTGGCAGTATATTAAGAAAAAAGAAATAACGGAAGAAGGAAAATTATGGATGTAAAAGAAAAATCTCTTAAACTTCATGAACAGTTAAACGGGAAACTTGAAGTTATAAGCAAAAAAGAAGTAAAAACAAACGAAGATTTATCACTTTTATATACACCGGGCGTTGCTCAGCCTTGTGTAGAGATACATGAAAATGAAGATGACGTATATAAATATACGGTTAAGAAAAATCTTGTAGGTGTAGTAAGTGATGGAACAGCGGTTTTAGGTCTTGGTGATATAGGTGCTAAAGCTGCAATTCCCGTAATGGAGGGAAAGGCTATCTTATTTAAAGAGTTTGGCGGTGTTGATGCTTTCCCTATTTGCGTGGATTCAAAGGATGTTGATGAAATAGTAAAAACCGTAAAACTTATTTCGCCTGTTTTTGGAGGAATTAACCTTGAGGATATATCTGCTCCAAGATGTGTTGAAATAGAAAACAGATTAAAAGAAGAACTTGATATTCCTGTATTTCATGATGACCAACACGGAACAGCCATTGTAGTTGGGGCAGGAATAACAAATGCTTTAAAAATAGTAAAAAAAGATATAGATAAAATAAAAATTGTTGTAAATGGAGATGGTTCGGCGGGATATGCCATAACAAAAATGCTTATAAATTTAGGTGCAAAAAATGTTGTGGTATGCGGTATTAACGGTGCTTTAAAAGAAGGCAGAGATGACAATTATGTTCAAAGAGAACTTTTAAAAATAACAAATCCAAATAAAGAAGAGGGACTTTTAAAAGACGTTATAAAGAATGCAGATGTCTTTATAGGAGTTTCAAAGGGAAATCTTGTTGATGAAGAAATGGTAAGAAGCATGAGTGAAGATGCAATTATTTTTGCCATGGCAAATCCTGTGCCTGAAATTATGCCTGACGTTGCAAAAAAAGGCGGGGCAAGAGTTGTTGGAACGGGAAGAAGCGATTTTGAAAATCAAGTAAATAACGTTCTTGCATTCCCTGGAATATTTAAAGGTGCTCTTGGTGCATATGCAACAAAGATTACAGAAGGTATGAAAGTTGAAGCTACATATGCCATTGCAAACTTTATAAAAGAAGATGAGTTAAACGAACATAATATACTTCCTAGTGCACTTGATAAAAATGTTGCTGATGCAGTTGCAAAAGCGGTATACGATCAAGCAATCAAAGAGGGAGTAGTTAAAAATATCAAATAAAACTATTTTGGAGGATAAAGTGAAAGATCAGTTACTAAATATACAAAACGAAGCAAAAGAAAAAATACAAAATCTTCATTCATTGGAAGATTTAGAAAAATTCAGAATTGAATTTATGGGTAAAAAAGGAAAACTTACGGCAATACTTAGAGGAATGGGAGGATTAAGTAAAGAAGAAAGACCTATAATAGGTAAACTTGCAAACGAAGTAAGAGAAGCCATAGAATCAGAGCTTGGAAAAATGAAAACAAGCATTGAAGAAAAAATCTTACTTGAAAAACTTGAAAAAGATAAAATAGATATTACTCTTCCTGGTAAGGAAGTAGAAGTGGGACATCATCATCCTCTATATAATATCATAGGAGAACTTGAAGAAATCTTTGCATCTCTTGGTTTTTCTGTTGCAGAAGGTCCTGAAATAGAACTTGTAAGATATAACTTTGATAACTTAAACGTTCCTCTTGACCATTCATCAAGAGATAAAAGCGATACTTTCTATATAAATGATGAAGTTTGCCTTAGAACACAAACTTCACCTGTTCAAATTAGAGCAATGAAAGCAAAAGATGTTCCAATCAAGGTTATTGCTCCAGGAAAAGTTTATAGAACAGATGAAATTGATGCAACTCATTCACCTTTGTTCCACCAAATAGAAGGTTTAATTGTAGATAAAGGGATTACAATGGCAGACCTTAAGGGAACACTTGAATATGTTGTAAAAAGACTTTACGGAGAAGAAACAAAAACAAGATTCAGACCACATCAATTTTACTTTACGGAACCAAGTGCCGAAATGGACGCAACTTGCATAGCTTGTCACGGAAAGGGATGTAATGTTTGCAAAGGTTCAGGATTTATTGAAATTTTAGGCTGCGGAATGGTTCATCCAAACGTACTAAAAGCCTGTGGAATAGACCCTGATGTATATACCGGTTTTGCTTTCGGAATGGGACTTGACAGAATGACTATGCTTAAATACGGTATTAAAGATTTAAGATTATTATTTGCAAACGATACTGAGTTATTAACTCAATTTTAAGGAGGACTTGGAATGTTATTACCTATAAACTGGTTAAAAGAATATGTAAATGTAGATAAAGATATAAATGAATTTGCCGAAATGATGACTGTAAGCGGTTCTATGGTTGAAACCGTAACTTATCTTGGAGAAGGAATTGAAGGTGTTATAACAGCGAAAATTAAAGATATTAAACCACATGAAGATGCGGAAAAATTAGTTATATGCACAATGTTTGACGGAAGCGAAGAATATCAAGTTGTTACAGGGGCTAAAAATGTAAAAGTCGGAGATATTGTTCCTTATGCAAAAGTTGGTGCAAAACTTCCAAATGGAATGACTCTTAAAAAAGCAAAATTAAGAGGAGTTGAATCTTACGGTATGCTTTGTTCAGGTGCTGAACTTGGCATGAGTTCAAGCATTGTTCCAAAACATTTGGAAGATGGGATTTATATTTTCTCTGAAGACGTACCTTTAGGAGAAGATGCAAAAAAAGTATTGGGTCTTGATGAATATGTAATTGATTTTGAACTTACAAATAACAGACAAGATTGTAACAGTATTTTAGGTATGGCTTATGAAGCAGGTGCAACACTTGGTAAAAAATTTGTTATGCCTGATTTTAAAATCGAAGATAAAGCTAATGATATTAATGATAAATTAAGCGTTGAAGTAAAAAATACAGACTTATGTAAAAGATACTGTGCAAGAATGCTTAAAGTTAAAAAAGTTGAACAATCACCACTTTGGATGCAACAAAGATTAATGGCTTGTGGTATTAGACCTATATCAAATATCGTTGACGTTTCTAACTATGTTATGTTAGAACTTGGTCAACCACTTCATATGTTTGATTATGATAAATTAGAAGGACATAAAATCATTGTTGACACTGCGAAAAACGGTGAAAAAATGGTTACTCTTGACAACATAGAAAGAGATCTTGATGATAAAATGCTACTTATCAATGATGCAAAAAAAGGTGTTTGTGTAGCAGGGGTTATGGGTGCTTTAAACTCAGTTGTAGATGATGATACAAAAAATATCGTAATAGAATCTGCAAACTTCAACAAAAACTCAATAAGAAGAACATCAAGAGTATTTGGACTTAGAAGTGAAGCTTCAGCACATTATGAAAAGGGAATTAATCCTTTGATTACAAGATATGCAATAGACAGAGCAGCATCATTACTTGTTGAAATCGGTGCTTGTGAACTTGTAGAAGGCTTAATTGATGAAAACTTCTATGAAAAAGAACCTGTAAAAATGGATATTGATTCAAAAGATGTTAACAGAATTTTAGGAAGCGATATTTCAGTAGAAGAACAAGCAAGACTTCTTGATTTACTAAACTTTGAACCAAAAGTAAACGGGGATATAATAAGCATTACTGCTCCTATTTTAAGAGATGACATAAACATAAAAGAAGATGTTGTTGAAGAAATCGCAAGAATGTATGGATACAACAATATTCCAAGTACACTTATGGAAACATCAAATTATATAAGTGAAAAGAATGTTTACTATAGTGATAAAAACAAAATTAAGGAAGCATTAATTGCAATAGGAGGACTTGAAACTCTTACTTATACATTTACATCAAAAGAAAAACTTGATGAACTCGGATTTGAAGATAAAGATATTAGAAGCAAATATGTAAAAGTAATAAATCCTCTTGGGGAAGATACAGGATACATGAGAACTTCTATGATGATAAGCATGCTTGAGTCATTATCATTTAACTACAGCAGAAAGAATAAAGAAAGAGTTTTATTTGAGATAGGTAATGTATTCTTTGATGCTAAATATGATGAATTAGGACTACCTTTACAAGAAGAAAAACTTGTTATTGGTAAATACAATACAGATTATTTTGAAATTAAAGGAATTGTTGAATATATTTTCAACAAATTTAGAATTAAAAACGTTAAATTCACAAAAGCAGAAGAAAAGATGCTTCACCCTACAAGAAGCGCTTACATTTCAGTAAATGATAAAGTAATCGGTTATGTAGGAAACGTTCATCCTCTTTTACTTAAGAAATACAACTTAAAAGAAGATGTTGTTGTTGCTGAAATTGACGTAAAAACAATCACAGAAAATTACGACAAAGAAATCGAATTTAAACAACTTGCAAAATTCCCATCTCTTCAAAGAGATATTGCAGTTGTAGTTGATGAAGATATTTATGCAGGTGAAATCCTTGATGAAATTAAGAAAGCAGGCGGAGAATATCTTGTATCAAGTGAAGTATTTGACGTATTTACAGGAAAACAAGTAGGCGAAGGTAAAAAATCCGTAGCTGTAAGCCTTGAATTTAGAGCTGAAGACAGAACATTAACAGATGAAGAAATAGACGTAAGATTCGATAATATTGTAAAAGCTCTATCAGAAACATTAAATGCAAAATTAAGATAAAAAAAGCACTTTTAAAGTGCTTTTTTATTTTTCTTTTAATATGAAACCTTTTGGAGCTTTTTTAGTTGTTTCTTTTGAGTAAATGTTTAGATATATTTTTTTATATTCTTTATTGTCTTTTGTATATGTAATAAATTCGTCTATTAAGTAGTCACTTGACTCTATTTCAAAACTTCCTGTTCTTTTATAATAAAGTTCCATATTAGAATCGGTTTTAAGTCTGTCTAAATAATCATATGCTTCATTTATTCCCTTACATGGAATAGGGGAATTTATATCTAAACCGAAATTTTCATCTTCTTGATTATAATTTTCATAATCTCCGCCATTCATGGATTCTTCTAAAATTTCAGGTATTGCACTTATAATCTTTAAATCTTTGTTTGTATCAATAAAAAAAGTGTTATCCATTGTATTTAATATACAATAATTAACTACCATTTCCATTTGTATTTCTTTGT
>NZ_SPHL01000002.1 GCF_005844425.1 Anaerofustis stercorihominis
ATTTATTTTGTTAGCTTTTTTGGAGTTATAAGGATATAACTATTTAAATTGATTTTATAAATATAAATAGATTAAATTTTCTGAATTTTTACTTATTTATGTTTCCCATATAGATAAAATATGATATAATGAATTAATTATACTTAACTTGTAAGCTGGGGGAGGTTTATATGTTACAAAAAGAAGACAATACTCAAAAAAAATATGCGTTTATGAAAGATACTTTAAGTATGCTATATAAAAAATATGGTTATGAACAAATAACAATACCAATGTTTATGCCTTATGATTTATATAAAAAATATGATATTAGTCATAGCAATGAACAATTAAAATTAATTGATGGGGAAGGTAATATTCTTGTAATAAGACCTGACGCAACTTTTCATGTTTTAAAAACTGTTGCTAATATGAAAAATAAAGAAAGCGAAAAATATTTTTACGAATCAAAAGTATTTAGAAATAAATTTAAAGATTATACTTTAGATGAAATTAACCAAACAGGAGTTGAATGTTTCTTAAAAGAAAGCGACTTAGTAGATAGTGACATTATCGCACTTGCTCTTAATAGTGTTTTTGCTCTTGGAATTGAAGATATAAGACTTGATTTATCTCATGCAGATTTTGTTTATGGACTTATAGAAGAAATACATGAAATAAAAAAAGAAGAGGTAGAAACTGTTCATAAATACATAGAACAAAAAAACAGTGCAGACTTAATAAGCTTTTTGGACGGAAGAAATATAGATAAAAAATATCTAGATAAACTTATTGATATATGTATGCTTTTTGGTGACTTTGAAGATGTAATGAATAAAGCAAGAGACATAGCCGTTAATGATAAAATGAATAATGCTCTTGATAAAATTGAAGGCGTTTATGAACTTTTAAAAATTCATGGTCTTGATAAGTTTGTTTACTTAGATTTAGGTTTTACAAACGCAATGCATTATTACAGCGGAATAATGTTTAAGGTTTATTCTATTGATGCCGGAGGAGAAATCATTACAGGGGGAAGGTATGACAGACTTGCAAAGAAATTCGCAGGTAGACAAGGTGCATGTGGATTTAGTCAAAACTTAGATTTAACTTCTCAAATACTTAAAGAAGATACAAAATTCTTCGGGGTAGATTATATAGTTCATTGTTTGGAAAGCGATAGTAAAAAAGGTATTGAAGTTTCAAATAAATTAAGACAAAAAGGCTATAATGTTTCAATGGTAGCAGATAAGAGTTTTAAGGTTGTAGCAAAAGAAAATAATAAAACCTTAAAAGAAAATGAATTATTAGATATTTTAGGAGAGTAATATGATAAAAATAGCAGTTGCAAAAGGAAGAGTAGCAAAACAAGCCATAAAGTTGTTTAATGAATTCGGTATTACTTTTTCCGAATTTGATTTGAATAGAAAACTTATTTTAAACAGCGATGATAACAGTGTACAAATGGTTCTTGTAAAACCAAGTGATACTCCTATATATGTAGAAAGCGGAGTATGTGATTGTGGTATTGTAGGTAAGGATATACTTCTTGAAGATAATCCTGATGTATATAGATTGTTCCCTTTAAATATTGGAAAATGTAAAATGTGTGTTGCAGGATTTAAAGGTACAGATGTAAAGAATATGAAGCAAATTGTTGCTGCTTCAAAATTTGTAAATATTGCAAAAGAATATTTTGACAAACTTGGAATAAAAGCAAAAATTATAAAAATAAACGGTTCCGTTGAGCTTGCACCCCTTCTTAAAATGTCAGATGTAATAGTTGATATTGTTGAAAGCGGGGTTACTTTAAAAGAAAACGGACTATGTGTATTAGAAGAAATTTTTGATATATATTCTGTTTTTATCGTAAATAAAGCAAGTTTAAAAATGAAACATTCTTCATTAAAACCATTTATAGAAAACTTAAAAGCAGCAAATGAAAGAATGGAGTAAAAAGATGAAAATAATAGATTTAAAAAATAAAGAAAATTATTTAGATATATTAAAAGAAATTTTACAAAGACATGGTAATAAGTTAAACGAAGTAGAAAAAATTGTTGAAAATATAATTAATGACGTAAAAGAAAATAAAGATGAAGCTTTAAAAAGAATGATGAAAGACTTTGACCATGTTGAAGTTAAAAGTTTAAGAGTTGATAAAGAAGAAATAAAAAAAGCATATGAAAATGCAGATGAATATTTTATTGAAGTATTAAAAGAAAGTAAAGAAAATATAGAAAAATATCATAAGAACCAAAAATATTCTCATTTTGATATGGATGAAGGAACAAAAAGACTAACTCAAAAAGTTACTCCTATCGAAAGAGTGGGATTATATATTCCAGGAGGGAAAAGTCCTTATCCTTCAACCGTTCTTATGAATTCGATACCTGCAAAAGTTGCTGGAGTAAAGGAAATTGCCCTTATTACTCCTCCTGATAAAGAAGGAAAAGTAAATCAAAATATTCTTGCTGCGGCTTATGTTTGCGGAGTTGATGAAATTTACTTATCAGGTGGTGCCGGAGCAATAGCGGCTCTTGCTTATGGAACAGAGAGCATAAAACCCGTATATAAAATTTGTGGTCCTGGAAACTTATTTGTTGCAGAAGCAAAAAGAAAAGTTTATGGTGATGTAGATATAGATATGCTTGCCGGACCAAGCGAAGTTTTAGTGATTGCCGATGAAAATGCAAATCCTGTTTATGTTGCTGCTGACTTATTATCTCAAGCAGAACATGACGAGAATGCGGCTTGTATTTTGGTTACTACAAGCGAAAAATTGGCAAAAGAAGTTGAAAAAGAAGTATACAGACAATTAAAAGAACTTACAAAAGAAGATATAGCTTCAAAAGCTGTTGAAAATTACGGAATGATATTCCTTGTTGAAGATATAGACAAAGCCTTTGATGTTGCGAATGAAATAGCACCGGAACATTTGGAAATATCTCTTGAAAATCCTTTTGACTATATAGATAAAGTCCAAAATGCAGGAAGTGTATTTATGGGTGAATATACTCCTGAACCTGTGGGAGATTATTTTGCAGGCTCAAACCACACAATTCCTACATCAGGTAAAGCAAAGTTTTATTCCCCATTATCAACTTATGATTTTATGAAAAGAACAAGTATAGTTTATTATTCAAGAGAAGAACTTATGAAGCATAAAGATAAAATCATTGCATTTGCAAACAAAGAGGGGCTTACTGCCCATGCAAAAGCTGTTGAAAGGAGATTTGAATAATGGATATAAGAGAGCTTGTTGTTCCAGCCTTAAAAGATTATGAATGTTACAAGGCTGCGGGACAGGATTACAGAATAATATTAAATGCAAATGAGCATTATGAAAATTTTCTTGGAACAAAACTTCAAAATGATTTTATTGAAAAAATGAAAAATATCAATATAAATCGTTATCCGGATCCTGATGCAAAAAAATTAAGAAAAGCATATGCAGATTTAATAAATGTTGATATGGATAAATTGATTGCAACTTCAGGCTCAGATGAAGGTATTACTATAATCAGTGCTACTTTTGTGGATAAAGATGATGTTGTAATGAGTTGTGATCCTACGTTTTCAATGTATGGTCAAGCAGCTATTTTAGCAAAGGGTAAATATATAGGAATAGAAAGTGATAAAGAAGATTTTACTCCTGACATTGATACATTAATAAAAAGAGCAAATGAAGAGAATGCAAAAATAATTTATATATGCACACCAAACAATCCAACAGGATATTTGTATTCAAAGGATGACATAAAAAAAGTTATTGACAATACAAGTGCTATGGTTGTAATAGATGAAGCATATATTCATTTTGCAGAAGGTGAAAACCTTGATTTGCTTGATTACAGTAATAGAGTAATAATTTTAAGAACCTTATCCAAAGCATTTAGCGGTGCGGGACTAAGAGTTGGGTTTATAATTGCAAATAAAGAAGTTATTGATTTCTTATATGCTGCAAAAGCTCCATATAATTTATCAGTTACTTCTCAAACAGCAGGAGAGGTTTTGGTTGAAAACCATAAATACATAGAAGATGAAATAGAAGTTATAAAGGAACAAAGAGACAGGATAGTCGATGTACTAAAAGAGTGTGAAGGAGTATTTATATTTCCACTAAACGCAAACTTTATAACAATAAGAAGTGATAAGGCATATAAACTTTATGAAGAATGCGAAAAGAAAAGCATATCTATAAGGGCATATGGAGAGAGCCTAAAAAATATAGTAAGAATAACAGTTGGAAGCAAAGCAGAAAACGATGAACTTATTGAAGTAATAAAGGAGGTTTTCTAAATGAGATCAAGTTATGAACATAGAATAACAAAAGAAACCGACATTGAAATTAATTTGAATTTAGACGGAAGTGGTAATGTTTATGCTGATACGGGGGTAGGTTTTTTTAATCACATGATTACTCTTTTAGCATCTCATTCAAAATTTGATATAGACATTAAAGCAAAAGGTGATTTTGAAGTTGATAATCATCATACCGTAGAAGATATAGGTATTGTTTTAGGTAAATGCTTTAAAGAAGCTGTAGGGGATAAAAGAGGCATTAACAGATATTCAACTTTTTTCATTCCTATGGATGAAGTTCTTGCAAGAGTAAGTGTTGATGTTAGCGGCAGAGGATATCTTGTATATGAAAATCCTTTTAATGTTGAAAGAATAGGGGACTTTGAAACTGAAATATTAGAAGACTTCTTATATGCATTTTGCATAAACGGAGGGCTTAATCTTAATATAAAAATATTAGACAAAGGTAATAATCATCATATGTGTGAAGCTATCTTTAAAGCTTTAGCCAGAGCTTTAAAAGAAGCTGTTACAATTACAAGTGATGAAATTCCTTCAAGTAAAGGTGTATTATGATAGGTATTATAGATTACGGTGCAGGAAATTTAAAGAATGTATACAATGCTCTTTTAAGGCTTGGATTTGACAGTGTTATTACAAATGACAAAGACGTTCTTTCGAAATGCGATAAACTTATTATTCCAGGCGTTGGAGCTTTTGGGGATGGGATGGAAGGTTTAGTAGAAAATGACTTGATAGACTTTATTAATAATTGGGTAGAGGAAGGTAAGTATCTTCTTGGGATTTGTCTTGGAATGCAGTTATTATTTGAAAAAAGTTATGAAATGGGAGAGCATAAAGGTCTTTGTTATATAAAAGGAGAAATTGTTCCTTTTGATATACCTAAAGAATATAAAGTTCCTCATATGGGATGGAATGAACTTGTTATTAATAGAGAAGATAACATTGTTAAAGGCATAAATAACGGAGAATATGTTTACTTTGTTCATTCTTATCATGCAGATAAGATGAATGATGAAAACTTAATTGCTTACAGTGAATATCATTATAAAGTTCCTGCAGTCGTTAGAAACGGTAATGTTATAGGTATGCAATTTCATCCTGAAAAAAGCGATAAGACAGGAGAAAAATTACTTTTAAACTTTTTGGGAGAATAAATATGATAATTTATCCAGCAATAGATATAAGAAACAGTAAATGTGTAAGACTTTCACAAGGAGATTATGACAAAGAGACAGTTTACTTTGACAGTCCTTTGTCGGTTGCAAAAGATTTTGAAAAAAAAGGTGTTAAATATCTTCATGTAGTCGATTTGGATGCTGCTTTACTTGGTCAGATGCAAAACTATGATGTTATAAAAAGCATCATAGAAAATACAAGTATGAAAGTTGAAGTAGGCGGAGGAATCAGAGGAGAAGAACAAATAAAAAAATATGTGGATATCGGTGTTGATAGGGTGTCCATAGGAACAAAGGCTGTTAAGGATTTTGATTTTTTGAAGGAAATGGCAGATAAATACCCATATAAAATCAGTCTTTCATTAGATGTTAAAGATGAATATGTATATATAAAAGGCTGGAGTGAAAACAGCGGTATTTTAATATGGGATTACCTTGAAAAAATAAAAGATTTACCTCTTGTAAGCATTGTAGTTACGGATATAAAAAAAGACGGAATGCTTTCAGGTCCAAGCTTTGAGCTTTACAAAAGATTAAGTGAAGCTACAAAACATAATATTGTCGTTTCAGGAGGAATATCTTCTCTTGAGGATATTAATAAATTAAGAGAAAACGATACTTATGCTGTTATTGTAGGTAAGGCATTATATGAAAATAAATTTAAAGTAGAGGATTTGGTATGTTAGCAAAAAGAATTATACCTTGTCTTGATGTTGATCACGGCAGAGTTGTTAAAGGTAAAAATTTTGCAAATATAAAGGATGTTGATGATCCTGTTAAACTTGGAAAAAATTATTCTAAGCTTGGTGCCGATGAGCTTGTGTTTTATGATATAACTGCATCAAGCGATGAAAGAGATATCTTTATTCATACAGTTGAAAATATTGCAAAAGAGGTTTCTATTCCTTTTACAATTGGAGGAGGAATAAGAACGGTAGAAGATTTTAGAAAAGTTCTTTTAGCCGGAGCAGATAAGGTAAGCGTAAACTCAAGCGCTGTTGTGAATCCAAGCATAATAAGTGACGGAGCAAAAAAATTTGGTTCCCAGTGCGTTGTTTTATCTATTGACGCAAAGAGGAATGAAAAAAACAGTTGGGATGTTTATGTAAAAGGTGGTAGAGAAAATACTCATATTGATGCAATTGAATGGGCAAAAAAAGGTGAAGACCTTGGAGCCGGTGAAATTTGTATTAATTCCATTGATACTGACGGTGTAAAAGATGGGTTTGATCTTGAGTTAATAGAAAAGCTAAATGATGTTTTATCTATTCCTATTATTGCATCCGGAGGAGCAGGAAAAATGGAACATTTTTTGGAAGTTTTAAAATGCGGAGCAGATGCGGCTCTTGCTGCCAGTGTATTCCATTTTGGTGAAATAGATATAATGGATTTAAAAAGATATTTAAAAGATAATGATATAGAAATGAGGATATAAAATGGAATTTAAAGATTTTAAATTGGACGAAAACGGACTTTTACCCGTTATTGTTCAAAATTATAAGACTAAAAAAGTTCTTATGCTTGGTTATATGAACGAACAGGCTTATAATGATACATTAAAAACAGGAAAAGTTAATTTTTATTCAAGAAGCAGAAAAACACAATGGTTAAAAGGAGAAAGCAGTAAGAATTATTTAAATGTTGTAAGTATCGCAAGTGATTGCGACAATGATACTTTGCTTATAAATGCAAATCCTGACGGACCAACTTGTCATACAGGAAGTGAAAGCTGCTTTTTCAATGATATAGTAAAAGCTGATAAAGATGAAAGTGCAGAAATCTTATTTACAATTCAAGATACAATAAATGAAAGAAAAGAAGGAATAAAAAATCTTGAAAAGATGCCTACAAAATATGAAGGTTCTTATACTCAGTATCTTTTAATTGAAGGTATAGATAAGATTTGTAAAAAAATTGGTGAAGAAAGTGCGGAAACTATTGTTGCCGCTAAAAACAATAATAAAGAAGAAATTATAGGGGAAGCAAGCGACCTTATATATCATTTGCTGGTGCTTTTAAATGACAGAGATGTAAACATAGAAGACATATTTGCTAAGTTAAATTCAAGACATAAATAATATATTTTATCAAACAAAGGAGGGGTAAAATGAGACATAAAGGAACAGAAATAAATTTCTCTGATATTACGCCTGAAATAAAAAAATTAAGTAAGACATGTGAAGATAACTGTTTTATTGATCAAGAACTTTATAAGATACATAATGTAAACAGAGGGCTTAGGGATAAAAACGGTGTTGGTGTTTTAACTGGGCTTACAGAAATATCTGATGTTTGTGGAAGTAAAATTGTAGATGGCAAAAAAACATCAATAGACGGATATTTAAGATACAGAGGTATTCCTATCGAATCTTTGGTTGACGGATTTATTGAGGATAATAGATTTGGTTTTGAAGAAGTAACATATTTGCTTCTTACTGGAAAGCTGCCTAAAAAAGATGAACTTAAATCATTTGAGGCTCAAATTGCAAAATATAGAAGTTTACCGCCTTCTTTTGTTAGGGATATTATAATGAAATCTCCAAGTGTTGATGTTATGAACACTATGGCGAGAAGTGTATTAACGCTATATGCTTATGATGAACATCCTGATGATATTTCAATCGATAATGTTCTTAGACAATGTATTCATTTAATATCAATTTTCCCTATGATTGCAGTATACGGATATCAAGCAAGTATGCATTATAATAACGGAGAAAGTTTATTCATTCATTCTCCAAAACCAGACCTTTCGACTGCGGAAAATATTTTACATATGCTTCGTCCTGACAGCAAATATACAAAGCTTGAAGCAAGGATTCTTGATTTGGCTTTAGTTTTACATGCAGAACATGGGGGAGGAAACAACTCTTCATTTACAATGCACGTAGTATCTTCTTCAGGTACGGATACATATTCTTCCGTTGCTGCTTCTCTTGCATCTTTAAAAGGTCCAAAACACGGTGGTGCAAACGTGAAAGTTGTGAATATGTTTGAAGAAATTAAAAGAGCTGTTAAAGACTGGAAAGACGAAGAAGAAGTTTCTCGTTATTTAAATAAGATTTTGGATAAAGATGCTTTTGATAAACAAGGTTTAATTTATGGTGTAGGTCATGGTATATACTCTTCTTCTGACCCAAGAGCATTGATATTTAAGTATTTTGTTGGAAAATTATCGGAAGAAAAGGGGCTTAAAGAAGAATTTGAATTATATGAATTAGTAGAAAAATTAGCGCCTGAAATTATAGCTTCAAGATTTAGAACATATAAAGACATTTGTATTAACATAGACTTTTACAGTGGATTTGTTTATAAAATGTTAGGCATACCAAAGGAACTATTTACTCCTTTATTTGCTATTGCAAGAATTTCAGGTTGGTCTGCTCATAGACTTGAAGAACTTATAAATGCAAGTAAGATTATAAGACCTGCATATATGAATGTTCAAGAAAAAAGAGAGTATATTCCTATTGATGAAAGATAAAAGATGCTTTATGCATCTTTTTTGTTTTTATAATATAACAAACTTCCAAGAAGTATCATAAATAAACCTATAACTTGAATTATGGTGAATTTTTCACCTAAGAATATTATTCCTGCAAGAGTTGATATTAGAACGGTTATATTATTCATAAGCCCAACACTTATTACGCTTATGCTTTTTACTGCATAATTATTTAAATAAAATACAAGTATTGTTGCAAGCAGGGATAGATATAGTATTCCAAAGATAAAATCTTTAAGAAAAATTATTTCTAAAATATCTATTGTAGGGTTTAGGAAAAAGAAAATAAAAAACATTATTGTAAATGCAATAAATCCATAAAAAATTTGGTAAATTGATACTGTATTTATTTCTTTAATTTTAAGCTTCTTTAGTTTTCCTTGGTAGTAGGCTCTTGAAAAAATAGATAAAATAATAAGCATGGTTCCTAAAAAAGCAAACTGAGTTTTATTGCTATTTGAAGATGAAACACTTGCAATGAGCGTACCTAAAACACATATTCCCATAAACATACTTTCTTTTAAGTTAGGTTTTTCTTTTAATAAAAAATAACTTACTATAACATTTGCAATTGGAATAAGGGCTATAAGAACACTTACGGTTGTTACGGGGCATAACATTACCCCTATTGTTTGAAAAGAAAAATTTATTACCGGATTATAAAAAGACAGTCTAAATAAATCTTTATTTTTAAAAGACAGATGTATTTTTATTTTTCTTATATAAAAAATTAAAAGCATAAATATAAATGCAATAAAAAATCTAATGCTTAAAACTAAAAAAACATTATTATGGGATAATTTTATTAAATCTTTTATAAAGATATACTGCATTCCCATTATTAAACTCATTATTAAAGTTGCAATATATCCTTTTTTATCGCTACTCATAATAGTAGTATATGTAAAAAAAATTCAAATATAAAAAAAACAGAGAATAACTCTGTTTTAGTCAAGCATGCTATATGCAATTTTATCAAGTTCTTCGCTTGTTAAATTTTCGTTTATATCAATTTTTTGAACCAAGTCATAAAAGGTTCCTTTTAAAAATTTTTTTAAAGTATATCCTAAAAAAACTTTTTTTGTTACATATATGTCATACTTGTCATTACTTGCTCTTAATTCGTTAAAATTACTTTTCATGTCATACTCCTATGTTTTATTAAATTATATGATATAATAACCAAGTAGAAAAATCAATAATTTAAAGGTATTTTTATGAGAGAAAACTTCAGTGAAAATTTAAATAAAAAAATAAAACTACTTCCTCAAAATAGTGGCGTATATCTTATGAAAGATGAGAATGGTACTATTATTTACGTTGGAAAAGCAAAGGTTCTTAAAAATAGGGTAACCCAATATTTTAGAAAAAATTCAAATCATACACCTAAAGTTCTTAAAATGGTTGAGAATATTGCTGATTTTGAATATATTATTACTTCCAACGAAATGGAAGCGTTGATTTTAGAGTGTAACTTAATAAAAAAATACAGACCTTATTATAATATTTTAATGCGAGATGATAAAACATATCCATATATTAAGCTTACAACAAAAGATGAATATCCAAAATTATTTATAACAAGAAAATATGTAAATGACGGAAATAAATATTTTGGACCATACGCAAATGCAACATATGCAAAGAAAACAGTAAGTACAATAAATGAACTGTACCCAATTGCAATGTGCAAGAAAGAATTAAAGTATGGCGTTAAAAAGGGTAATGTATGTCTAAATTATCATATCGGACAATGCCTTGGAGTTTGTCAGGGAAATGTTAATAAAGACTTATATAATTCATATATAAAAGAAATAACAGATATTCTAAATGGTAAAACAGGTAAAATAATATCAAGTCTTGAAAGCAAAATGAATGCTTACAGCGAAAATTTAGACTTTGAAAATGCCGGTAAGGTAAGAGATAAGATTTTTGCAATAAAAGGGCTTAAAAGCGAGCAGAATGTCTCTAATGCCACAGCAGACAACATGGATATACTTGGTCTTGCAATGGGGGAAGATATGGCTTGCGTACAGGTTTATGCCTTAAGGGATAAAAAAATTGTTGGAAGAGAGAATTATATTTTAAAAGGGCAAAACGAAAAAGATGCAGGAGAAGTTTTGTCTGCTTTTGTAAAACAATTTTATACAAATACTCCTTTTATTCCTCCTCTTATATTGGTAGAAAGGGAGTTTGATGATATTGAAAATATACAAAATCTTCTTAGTGAATTAAAAACTACAAAAGTCCAAATTAAAGTTCCTATAAGAGGAGAAAAGAAAAAATTATTAAAACTTGCTACTGATAATGCAAAATTAAATCTTGAAAATATTGTAGGCAAAGAAAAACAAAGAATACTTATGGAAAAGAAAGCCGTTGAAGAAATAAATGATTACGCTGGAATAATAAAAGAAGGTAACTTTAGATATGAAGCATATGATATTTCAAACACTTCCGGAGTTGACAGCGTCGGTGTTATGGTAGTGTTTGACGGAGCAAAAAGGAATAATAAAGCTTACAGAAAGTTTAGAATAAAATCAGTAGAAGGTCCAAATGATTACGGAAGCATGGTTGAAGTAGTATTCAGAAGACTTAACAGAGCAAGAAAAGAAATGGAAGAACAAGATGAAAATGCAAGGTTTTTACCTCTTCCTGATATTATATTTGTAGATGGTGGAATAGGGCATGTGAATGCAATAAAAAATGTTGTAGATACGTTTGGATTTAATATTAAAGTTTTAGGGCTTGGAAAAAACAACAAACATAAATTAAAGGAAGTTGTTAAAGACAGCGAAGAAGCAAGAAACATAAAAGATTTTGAATATGCAAAAAAACTTCTTAATGATATAAGTGAAGAGGTTCATAGATATGCTATTGATTATCATAAAAACTTAAGAAGTAAAAGTTTCTTAAAAACGACATTGGAAGAAATTGAGGGAATAGGAAAAGTAAAATGCAGAAATTTACTTACTCATTTTAAAAACTTAGAGGAAATAAAGAATGCTTCAATAGAAGAGATTATGAAAGTTGACGGGATGAATGAAGCTTTGGCAAAAAAAGTTAAAGATTATTTGAAAAATGATTAGGGAGAGCGAATGGATAAAAATTTTTATTTAAAACTTTATGAACCATATAAAAAAGATTTAGCTAAAAAAAGAAGGCTTAATATTCTTGATAAGATAGTAACATATTCTGTATTTATTTCTTTTCCTGTTTTTTTGATAATAGGATTTCTTATGGGGAAAGATTTTGTATTAAGGATTGTTCTTACTACTTTTATTCCTTTTGTTCTTTTAAGTTTTTTTAGAAAACTATTTAACTTTAAAAGACCATATGAAGTTTTTAATATTACTCCTGTTTTGGATAAGGATACTAAAGGTAAATCTTTTCCAAGCAGGCATGTTTTTTCTGCATTTTTAATTGGAACTTCCTGTTTGTTTGTTAATGTTTATTATGGTGTTATTGTTTTGATTCTTGGTATTTTTCTTATGTACATAAGAGTGGTTGGAGCCGTCCATTTTTTTAGAGATGTGGTTTGTGGTATGATTTTGGGTGTATCTTTCGGAATATTGTTTATGATATTTTAAATGTTATTTTTTTTAGTGTCTTTTATAAATTCAATAATAAATGATGAAATTGTAACAGTTATTACCGATAAAAAAATTTTTTTTATTGGAAGATAAGAAAAAGACAATAACAGTACTGTAAGGTCCATTATCAAATAAGCATATGATATTTTTATATTTGTATTTTTTGTTATTGTAAGTGCCAAAGCATCATCTCCACCTCCTGCTCCTCCTTGTCTTATGATTAATCCCGTCCCCACTCCAATAAAAATTCCTCCCAAAATTGTAATAATAAACATATTGTTTAATTTTATTATTGGAGGGAATGTTTCCCAAATTTTAAAAAATACACTTAAACTGATTGTGGATATTAACGATACTGCAATAAATTTTTTACCTAAATATCTTATTGCAAGTATGTAGCAAAAAGTATTTAATATTGGAGAAAGAATATGTTGAGGAATGTTCATATGGTGGTGTAATAGTAATGTTAATCCTATTATGCCTCCTTCTGTTATGTTATATTGTTGGTGTATATTATAAATTCCGAATGAAATAATCATAGCTCCTAATATAATTATTAAAGTCATTTTTATTTTTTTCATTTTAAAACCTCCTTTATTAACATGATAAACTCTAGTATAATACTAATGTCAATGGTATTTTGATTCGGAGGCTCATAAATGAAAGAATATTATAAAATAAGCGAGATATCAAAGTTATATAATATAGGTGTTGATTCTTTAAGATATTATGAACGTTTGGGGATTTTAAAACCACAAAGGAGTAGAAATAATTATCGTATGTATTCTTTAAAAGATATGTATATTTTAAATATAATTAAAGATTTAAGACTATTAAATTTTTCTATGAAGAGGATAAAAGCATATATTGATAATTTGGATATTGACAATACATTAAAAATGTTAAATGAAGAATACAGTGCTATATCATGTGAAATTGAACGATTGAATGATAAGAAAAAATTGATTGAAAGTAGGGTTAAAAAATTAAATGACTTTTATAATTTTTCGTCTGATAAAATTTTAATAAAAGATTTAAAAAGCAGATATTTGGTTACGATTTCCGCCAATATTTCATCTGATGAAGAAATGGATATAGTTGTAAAAAAGCTTCATAGAAAGCATGAGAAAAAATTTTTGGATTTGGGAAATCAAACGATAGGTGCGTTTATATCTTTAAAAGATACTTTGAAAAAAGGAAAAATTTTATATAATTCTGTATTTTTATTGTCATGTTCTGATATTTTTAATTATGATTATAAATTATTATCGGGTAAGTATTTATCCGTAACTTACAAAGGTAGTTATAATCAACTTATGGAGAAAATAAACGATATGTATAATTACGCAAAAATAAATAAAATAGATTTGGATGGGGAACCTTTTGAAATCTATCATATCGATAATAGGTATACTATTGATGAAAATGAATTTGTAACAGAAATTCAATGTAAAATCAAATAATTATTATAATTTGCATTTTATACATTAATGATTATTCATGCAACCGCAAGTTTACATAAAAACTTTAAGTTGCAAATAAAAGTTGGTAGAAAAAATGGTAATGCTCTATTAATATTATTGCAAACAGGAGGTGAAAAAAATGAATTTTGGAACAAATTTACAAAACTTAAGAAAAAAGCATGATTTATCCCAAGAGCAATTAGCAGAAAAATTGGAAGTTTCAAGGCAAGCTGTTTCAAAATGGGAAAATGGTTCTTCTTATCCTGAAATGGATAAACTTATAATGTTAAGCGAGTTATTTAATATTGATATTGATATGCTTATTAAAGGAAATCTTGATATTGAAAATAATGAAGAAGGCAGAGAGTTATATGAGAAAATGTATAATAAGTTTACTAAGATGATTACTCTTGGAGTAGTTCTTATTCTTCTTGGTGTTACCTTTGTTGCTTCTTTTGAAGAGACTTATGCTAACAATATTAAAGCTTTTCCTGTTATAGTTTTATTAACTCTTATTGCAATATCAGTTTTTTTATTTGTTTATTATGGAATAAGCTGGGGTAACTTTACTGAAGAGCATCCTTATTTTGAAGATTTCTATACAAAAGATGAGAAAAGAAGATTTAATAAACTTTTTGCAGGCATGATATCCTTTGGTGTATTTTTAATACTTCTTGGAATCATTGTTGTTGTAATTGGAGAAGAGGTCTTACAGTTAGGTGAGGATTATCCTCCTATAATTACAGTATTTTTACTTTTGGTTACAATTGCCGTTGGAATATTTGTTTATTTTGGAATGCAAAAAGCAAAGTACAATATAAGTGAATACAACAAAGAATATAATAAAGAAAATGAAAGTTATGAATTAAGTAAAAAAGAAATTTTTTCAGATAAAATACAAGCTATAATAATGCTTATTGCTACAATAATATTTCTGCTTATTGGTTTTATTTTCGGATTATGGCATCCAGGCTGGGTTGTTTTCCCAATTGGTGGAATATTATGTGGAATAGTTTCAATTATATTTGATGAAAAATAAAAAACGAGGTTTGACCTCGTTTTTTATTTTAAAAATCCAGAAATGATTTTTTCTTCAGCTTCTTCTTTTGTAAGTCCAAGACTTTGAAGTTTTAAAATTTGGTCTCCGGCGATTTTTCCAATAGCTGCTTCGTGTATAAGTTCTGCATCTAAGTTAGAAGCTACAAGGGCTGGAGCTGCGGCAACTTTTCCGTTTCCAACAAGTATTGCATCACATTCAGAATGTCCGTTGCATTTTGCTTCTCCGTTCATTTTAGAAGTAAATTCTTGATAAGAATTTCCCTTTGCAACAGAACGTGATACTAAATCTGCAGATGAGTTTTCGCCTTTTAATGTTACATCAAAATCAGTTTTGGCAATTTCATCTCCGTCTGTCATTATTCTTTCTCTTACAAGAAGTTTTGCGCCTTCTTCAACTACGCCACTTGTTTTTCTTATTGAGCTGTCTACGCCTTCAAGTTGTATTGTGTCCATTTCAAGTACTGAATTTTTCTTAAGGTAAACATCTGTAACAGGATCAATTCTCTTTGTTCCTTTTCCTTTACCTGTTGCAATGTGTTTTTCTTCATATACTACATGAGCATTTTCTTCAAGGAAAAATCTATGTATTCCGTTGTGTCTTGCATCATGTCCATCATCTGTATGAACTCCGCATCCCGCAATGATTTTTACATCTGCATTTTCACCCACAAAAAAGTCGTTATATACAAGGTCATCTACGTTCCCGTGAGTTACACAAGCTGGAATGTATACATTTTCGCCCTTTGTATTTGGTTTTATATGAATTTCAAGTCCTGGAGCATCTTTTTTAGATTCTATTTTAATATTTTCACTTGATTGTCTACCTGCACACTTACCGTCTTCTCTTATATTAAAAGCACCTTCAAATTTTCCACTGAATCCTGAAACTACTTTTAAAAGTTGTTCTGTTGTTTTATTCATTTACTGCTGCCTCCTTTTCTTTAGGGCACATATTTGCTCTTTCTTCTTTGAATAATGTTGGTAAAATCTCTTTTTTATTTCCTTTAGCTCTTACTTTTCCGTCTGATATTACTACTATTTCGTCTGCTATTGAAAGTATTCTTTCTTGATGAGAAATAATAAGAAGAGTTCCTTTTGTATGTTTTCTTAAAATTTCAAAGGTTTCAACAAGTTTTGCAAAACTCCAAAGGTCTATTCCTGCTTCAGGTTCGTCAAAAATATATAGTTTTGCATCTCTTGCAAGAACTCCTGCAATTTCTATTCTTTTGCTTTCTCCTCCTGATAAAGAATCGTTTAATTCTCTATCAATATATTCTTCTGCACATAAACCGACTTTGCTTAGTAATGCACAGGCTTCTCCTTCATTAAGGTCTTTCCCCGCAGATAATTTAAGAATATCTCTTACGGTTAATCCTTTAAATTTTACAGGTTGTTGGAAAGCATAGGCTATTCCTTTTTTTGCTCTTGTTGTTATGTCTAAATTTGTTATATCTTCATTATCTAAGAATATTTTACCGTCTGTTACATTTTTTATTCCTGCAATTAATTTTGCAAGACTTGTTTTACCGCCTCCGTTTGGGCCTGTAACAACGATAAGTTTACCGTCTTCTATATCAAGATTAATATCTTTTATTATAGATTGACCATCTTCTGTATCCCATTTTATATGTTCAAGTTTTAACATTTTATTGCCTCCGTTTTTATATGAAAAGATATTTTATTTCTATTTCGTTGATAGTATATCATAAGTTTTTATTTAAGGAAAGTATTTCCTACTAATTTACTATTCTTTTTCTTTGTTTACTAAATATATGCCTATGCAAACCAAAATCAGTGATATGATTCCAAGAATATTAAATACGCTTCCTTCTTTTAGAAGTATCGCAGAAAGAATTACTCCGCATACAGGGTTTAAAAATCCATAAACAGCAACTTTCCCAACAGGATTATATTTAAGAAGTGTAGCCCATAATGAATAGGCAACTGCTGAAATAAAAGCCATATAAATTAATAGAATAATACCGTTTATTGTTATATTATTTATTTTTCCGCCTGTAAATATACCGATTAATATCATTATTATACCGCCGATTACAAATTGGTAACCGCTTAATATAACCGGTTTTTCATGTTTTGAATATTCTTTTATCATGATTGATGAGAATGCATAAAATACGGCAGAAAGAAAAATTAAACCTTCTCCACTTAATTTCATGTTAAAGTCAAAACTGCTTCCGTTTAAGTTTATAATTACAACTCCAATAAAGCCTATTAAACACCCAAATATTTTTGATGGGGTAAGTTTTTCATGTTTTAAAATAAGTGCGGGGATAAGGATTGCAAGAAATACATTTGATGCTTCTATTATTGATGCTTTTGTTCCCGTTGTGTTTGCAAGTCCAACATAAAAACATACATATTGCAGTACGGTTTGTACCATTGATAATTTTAAAATAGAAGGGTAGGCTTCTTTTTTAGGTATAAGAACTTTTTTAGAAAGAATGCTTCCGATAACTATTGCAAGTATGCCTGCCATTGTGAATCTAAGTCCTGCAAAAAGCATTTGACTTGCAGTATCATTTCCTGCTATGTTGAATAATTCATATCCAATTTTTATTGCAGGAAATGCACTCCCCCAAAGGATGCAGCAGATTGATGCCAAAAGGCAAATTATTATAGGTTTAGTTAATACTGTTTGGTCGTTTTTTTTCATTATATGTCCTTTCAAGTAAAAAAGCCCTTTGGGGCTTTATTTTTTCATAAGAAAATTATATAATTCTCTTTTGTTTAAATTATTTTCTTTTGCAAGATTTTTTATTATGTCTTTTGGATTTTCTCCGCTTTCAACTCTTTTTTGAAAAATTTCTTTTGTTTCTTCCATAGAAAGATTTTTCTTTTCTTCTTTGTTGCCTTCAACGACAACAACAAATTCTCCTTTGATATTTTCTTCATTTTCAAAAATATCAATAAGATTTATAACTTCGTCTCTGTAAGTTGTTTCATGAATTTTTGTTATTTCTTTTGAAATGGCAACCTTTCTGTTTCCTAAAACATTATTTATTGCTTTTAACAAATCTTTTAATTCATAAGGGGAAGAATAGAAGATAAGCGTTTTATCCAAATCCTTTAACGTTTTTAGTTTTTCCTCTTTTTTATTATATTTCTTTTGAAGAAATCCTATAAACAAAAACTCTTCACTGTTAAATCCCGATAATATCAAAGCTGGTAAGAGTGCATTTGCTCCCGGAACAACCGTAAATTTTATATTATTTTCTATAAGCTCTTTTACGAGTATGCTTCCTGGGTCTGATATAAGGGGAGTTCCTGCGTCAGAAATAAGCGCAATTTTCTTTTCTTCATTAATCAAGGAAAGAATATAATCTATTCTTTCCTTTTCATTAAATTTATGGTAACTTATTAACTTATTTTTTATTTCAAAATGGTTAAGAAGTTTTATGGAATGCCTTGTATCTTCACAAAGAATTACATCCACTTCTTTTAAAACTTTAACCGCTCTGAAAGTCATATCTTCTAAGTTTCCTATTGGGGTGGAAACTATGTATACTTTATCATTCATAATTAAAAATATTGTCTTCTTACTATTGTATCTTCTCTATCAGGACCAACAGAAACTATTCCGATAGGTATTTCGCAAAGTTCTTCAACTCTGTTTACATATTTTTTAGCATTTTCAGGAAGATCTTCAAATTTTCTTACTTTTGAAATATCTTCATTCCAGCCTTCAAATTCTTCATAAACAGGTTCACATTCTGAAAGAACGCTAAGTTCTGCCGGGAAGTCAGTTATAATTTCATCTTTGTATTTATATCCTACACAAAGTTTGATTTTATCCATTCCTGTTAATGTATCAAGTTTTGTGAATACTATGCTTGTAAGAGAATTAATTCTTACTGCATATTTTAGAATTACAGCATCAAGCCATCCGCATCTTCTTGGTCTGCCTGTTGTTGTTCCGTATTCATATCCTTTTTCTCTTAAGAAATCTCCGTCTTCATCGAATAACTCTGTAGGGAAAGGTCCTTTTCCTACTCTTGTTGTGTATGCTTTTGCTATACCGCATACATCATCAATAAAAGCAGGTCCAATACCTGAACCGATACAAGCTCCTGCAGCTGTAGGATGTGAAGATGTAACATAAGGATATGTACCAAAGTCTATATCAAGAAGTGTTGCTTGAGCACCTTCAAATAATACTTTTTTACCTTTTTTAATGTAATCATATATAATAACTGTTGCATCATCAACATATTTTCTTATGATATCTGCACATTTATTGTATTCTTCAAAAATATCTTCAAATTTTAAAGCTTCTCCGCCGTATACTTCTACGATTTCTTTATTTACGCTTTCAAGATTAATTTTTAATTTTTCTTCAAATAGTTTTGTATCTATTAAATCACAAATTCTTATACCGCTTCTTTTGATTTTATCTGTATAAGCAGGTCCGATACCTCTTTTTGTAGTACCGATATCATTTTTGCCAAGGGATTTTTCGATAAGTTCATCAAGTACTCTGTGATAAGGCATAATTACTTGCGCTCTTTTATCAATAATTAATTTGTCAAATTTAACACCTTGTTCTTTTAATGTGTTCATTTCTTGTACTAACCATGTAGGGTCTACTACCATTCCTGCGCCGATAATTGATGGTTTGTCTTGAATAACACCTGAAGGAATAACGTGTAATTTATATGTAATTCCGTTTGCTATAACCGTATGACCGGCATTGTTTCCTCCTGAACTTCTTACTACGATATCGCATCTATCTGTAAAATAATCTGTTATTTTTCCTTTTCCTTCGTCGCCCCATTGAGAACCGACTACTACTAAATTTCCCATCATTAATACCTCCTAGTACTTTTTCACGACACTTAATTGTACCTTATTTATATTGTTTTATCAATAGCAAAATCCTTAATTTATCGACTTTTTACATAACTTTCATGAATTTTCAGAATTATTTTATAAGTTGATTTTAAATATTTTTTTATTCTTATGTTATAATCGAGTTATAAGTAAAAAAGAGGTGTGATATGAAAATTACAGTACTAAACGAAAACATGGTTTACAGAAAAAACATAATCGCCGAACATGGACTTTCTGTACTTATAGAGCATGATAATAAAAAAATATTAATGGATGTTGGACAGAGTGATGTATTTTTAAAAAATGCACAGGCTTTAAATATAGATTTGAATGATTTGGACGCAGTTATTATATCTCATGGACATTATGATCATGGAGGAGGAATAAAATATCTTAAAAATTTAAGTAATATTCCTAGTATTTATATAACAAAGAATGCTCTTATTCCTAAATACAGCATAAATAAAAAGACAAATAAATATTATTTTAACGGGATAAATGAAAGTGATTTGAATTTATTTAAGAATAAATTATATTTTACAGATGAAAAGGAAGAAATCTTTAATAATTTTTATTTAATAAGTAACATACCTTATGTTAACAGTTTTGAAAATAAACCAAGTAAATTTTATTTAAAAAAGAATAACAAAATGATAATGGATGAAATGAAAGACGAGCAGGTTTTTGTGATAAGAACAAAAAACGGGCTTTGTGTTTTTATGGGGTGTGCTCATATGGGGGTAGTGAATGCAATAGAATATATAAAGAAATTGTTTAAGGGAGAAAAAATATATTCTTTATTTGCCGGTATGCATCTTATAAATGCTGATAGTGTAAGAGTAAATAAAACAATAGAATATCTAAAAAATAATAATATACAATATATTATGCCTTGTCACTGCAGCGGATATAGAGTTGTTTCCAAAATAGCCGATGAATGCGAAAAGAATTTCATTGAAGTGCAGTGTGGCAAAACAATACAGCTATAAAATTTATAGCTGTTTTTTTGTATCTTTTATAAACTTTATAATTTCTTTTATATTTTCTTCTTTTACATAATCTATGCCATTTTTCGTAATATCAATATTTTCTTCTTTTTCTGGCTTTAACAATTTTGGTGCAATTTTAATAATTGTTTTATGAATAAAATTAAGTTTTGTTAAATCTATTCCACCTTGAAGATAGAAAAAAGGGATATCAATATTATTGTTTTTAATTAAATTATTTATGTTATCTTTATCATCTTTTGAATATATTCCAACGCCTGCCAAACCCTTAATATTAAAATTTTTCCTTGCTTTTTTAAATCCGCAAATTTGACTTGCACATATCCATCCTATAAAAAAAATTTCAGCATTTTTATTTAAAATATTTAAAGCTTCATCAATATCATAACACTTTAAGCCTGTTTCTTCTTTTATCATTTGAGCATATCGTAGAGAATGTCCGGAATTACTTTTATATACTATTGTTTCTACCATTTTATTTCTCCTTAAAGTTATATAACTATTTTACACTATTTTTTTATTAACTTCAATTTTATTTATAAAAAGTTAAAGTTCATTCCTCTCTTTTCTCAAAAACGACACTATAAATAAGTATATTAATACTAAATTAAAGTTAAAGGACAAGTTATATGAATTTAAATGAAATACCAAAGGAAGTAACTGATATATTGCCAGAAAAAATGCTTCAAGTAATTGAGAAGGTTGAAACAAAAAATCAAGTTGAAGAAATAAGAATCAGGCTTGATAAAAATATACATATAGTATGTTCAAATGAGGATTTTTTAATTTTATATAAAGTTACAAAAAGCGATATAGAAGGAATATTAAATCTTGCAACGGATTATTCCTTTTACGCAAATGAAGAAAGTTTATTAAAAGGGTTTATTACATTAAAAGGCGGACACAGAATAGGTTTTAGCGGAAGTGTAATAAAAGAAAATGACAAAATAATTTCTATAAGAAATATTAATTCCTTGAATATTAGGATTGCAAGAGAGATTGTTGGAGTAAGTAACCTTGTAATGCCATATATATTAAATAAAGACAAAATACTAAATACTCTTATTGTTTCTCCTCCAAAAGTAGGAAAAACAACATTGCTTCGTGATATTTCCAGGGAAATATCCACGAATAAAAAAGGATATATAGGTAAAAGGGTATGTATTGTCGATGAAAGAAAAGAGATTGCAGCACTACATAACGGTATAAGCCGCTTAAATGTAGGACAGAAGAGTGATATTTTGGAAGGAATTGATAAGGCGTATGGAATGAATATGCTTATAAGAGCAATGTCACCACAAGTGATAATAACCGATGAAGTAGGGAAGATTGAGGATATTTCCTCTTTGGAAAATTGTGTTTTAAGCGGAGTTAATGTGATTTCTTCTGCTCATGGGGAAAGTATGCAAGATATATTAAATAAAAAAGAGTTTGTCCCCATTATTAAAAAAGGTATTTTTGATAGATATATTTTTCTTGAAAATAAAAATGGAATAAGAAAATTAAAAGAAATATATAACAGAAGTTTAGAGAGGTTAATATGATTGTTTTTAAAATTACAGGAATGTTTTTTTTGTTTCTATCCAGTGTGTTTTGTTCAAAACAGATTACATCAAAAATAAAAAAGAGAGTTTATGAACTTGAAGAAATAGATAATATTTTAAATGATTTTATTGTAAGTATAAATGTTGGACTTTACGATGTTAGTTTTTTACTTTCAGAAGCTATAAAAAGAACAAAGACAAAATACCATGATTTTTTATGTGAAGTAAAAGATAATCTTGATAAAAAATCTTCAAATTATTTTTCAAAGATTTGGTTTGATTGTTTGAAGCATTATCACTTTGATATTACATTGGAAGAAAAGATACTTCTTGAAAATATCGGTGCAAGTCTTTCCTTTAATGATAAAAACAGAATGATAAAGCAGCTTACTTTACTTCAGACTTCTATTGAAAATCAAATACAAAAAGCGAGAAAAGATAAAGATACAAAAGTTTCGTTATATGAAAAAATGGGAGTTTTGGTAGGAGGTTTTTTAGTGATTATTTTTATATAAGGAGAGAGTAAATGCAGATAGATATTATTTTTAAAATAGCAGGTGTAGGTTTTATTGTTGCTGTTTTAAGCATAATTTTGAAAAAAAGCGATAGGGATGATATGGCAACAATGGTCGCTTTAGCGGGAATAATCGTTGTTTTAATGCTTATTGTAAATATGGTAAATGAGTTCTTCTCTACGGTAAAAACTATGTTTGGATTATATTAATATGGATATTGTAAAAATTGCTATTGTTGGAATTCTTGGCAGTATCATAAGTTTGTTTTTTATAAAAGATTTTAAAGAATATGCTTTGTTTGTTTCTGTTATTGCAGGAATAATTATATTAGGTTTTGCCGTTAAATATTTATATGGTGTTATAGATGTAATAAATACTTATTCCGTTAAAGCAAATTTGGACATGCTTAACATAAAAGCAATATTTAAAATAATAGGTATATCGTATATAGGGCAGTTTGCGTCGGAACTGTGTATTGACAGCGGTAATAAAATGCTTGGAACAAAGGTAAGCTTTTTTACAAAAATACTTATATTGTATTTTTCTCTTCCGCTATTAATAAGTTTGTTTTCTTATATCGAGGAAGTATTATGAAAAAAATATGTTTTTTGTTTATATGTTTTTTTATTATTGTCTGCCCTGTAATAGTTATTGCTGGGGAAGAGGGAAATAGTGAAGATTACAGCTCTTTAATAGATGGAATATATGAGCAAGGACAAATTTATAAACTTGATATGTATACTAACGATAATAGCTTCTATGAACTTTTTAATTTTAATAATATCCAAACTTTCATAAAAGATGTTTTAAGCGGAAATTATTCTTTTGATTATGACAGGTTTATAAATACCATAAAAGATATGTTTTTTTATACCTTTAAAGAAAGCTCTTCTATACTTTTAACTTTTATTGCACTTTCTATATGTTTAAGTCTTATTAACTTATTAAATTCTTCATTCATGAACAAAGAGATAAGCGATGTTGCATTCTTTGGAGTGTATCTGGTTCTTATTATGGTTGTTGTTAAATGCTTTTTCGATATTGTAAGTACAGCTTATTCTCTTGTTAAAGCAATAACAGGTTTTATGAATGTGCTTCTTCCAATAATAATAGTTTTACTTAATTTGAGCGGGAATGTTTTTTCCGGAAATATAATAAGCGTAAGTTTAGTATTTATAATAAATTTCTTTGCATCATCTATGACATATTTTATTATTCCAGCTTTAAGCTTTGGTTTTATATTAAGCATAATAGATAACATTTTAATAGATATAAATATTTCTTATTTGGTATCTTTTATAAAACAGATGGTGTTGTTTTTAATGGGGATATTTTCATGTTTGTTTTTAGGTATTTTAGGTCTTCAAGGAAGTTTGTTTTCATCTATTGACAGTCTTTCATTAAAGACAGCAAAATTTGCGGTAAGTAATCTCGTCCCTGTTCTTGGTTCTTTAATTTCTGATAGTACGGACACGGTGATTGGGTTTATAAAGGTTATAAAAAGTTCTGTAGGAATTGTAGGTATACTTATTTTTATATCTTTGCTTATTATTCCGCTTATTCATATGCTTTGTTTGGTTGTAACTTTTAAAATATCCGCTTTTTTATCCCAGCCTATAACGGATGCAAGAATAAGTAAGGCTCTTAATGATACAGCCGGATTTTTAAGTTTGATTTTTGCTTGTTTTATGGTTGTTTCTATATTATTTATTATGCTTATTGGCATCATCTCAATGATAGGAGGGTAGGATGAATGAGTATTTAAAAAGTTTTATATATTTAATGCTTGTTATAAGTATTTTAAGGATGTTATCACCAGCTAAAGAATATGATAAATACATAAAATTTTTTGTTTCATTACTATTTGTGGTATCAATTTTATCGCCTATTATATCTGTGGTAAAAAAGGGGGAGTTCTCTTCTTTTTTAAATAAAAATTATGTAACTATGGATGAGTTGGAAACGAGTATCAATAATGGAAATATTGACATTAACACCCTTGTGAAAGATGAATATAAAAAGAAACTTGAAAATAACATTAAAAGTACACTAAAAAAACAATATTATGTTAATGCTGATGTTTTGGTAGTAATAAATGAAGATGAAAATTCTGCGTATTATGGGGATATAAAAAACGTAACAGTTACTTTAAACGAGGAAGATATAAAGAAAAAAGACAAAATAAAAAGTTACATAAATAAAACATATATGATTGATATAAAGAATATAAATATAAAGACAGGAAGTGTATCAAATGGATAATAAGAAGATTTGTGATATGTTTAACAAATTTTTTAAAGATAGTGATAGTAGTAAATCATTGCTTGTTTTACTTTTAATAATAGGGTTATGTTTGATATTTTTTTCTTCTTTCTTTTCATCTTCGTCTAAGGAAGATATTAAAAAAAACAGTGAAGACATATCGGCAAATGAATATAAAGAAAGTTTAGAGAAAAGTATCGAAGATACCTTAAAAGATGTTAGCGGGGTAGGTGATGTAAGCGTAACAATTACACTTGACGGCGAGGTGGAAAAGAATATCGCTTATAATGAGAACAATTCTTCTTCTTCCTCATCAAATGATAATACAAATTCATCTGATAATAATACTTCTTCAAAAGATGCGGTAATGGTGAGGGAAGGTTCAAGTGAGACACCTTTTACAACAAAAGATACATATCCTGATGTTGTAGGAGTTGTTGTGGTAGCGCAAGGGGCAAATGATAAAACCGTAGAGTATTACATTACAAAAAGTGTAGAAGCTTTATTGGATTTGCCTAGTTATAAAGTGGTAGTTTTACCAAGTAATAATAAATAAGGAGAATGATCATATGAAAAATGTAAAGAAAAAAAATGCAGTATTATTGGGGCTTGTTGCTTGTCTTCTTGCCATAAGTATTGCAAATTATACGGTGTTTTATAATGATGATACCAGCGTATCAAATGTAGAAGATGGACCAAGCAATGCAACGTTGGTTTCAAATGTTACAGAAGAAGACATATTAAGCGGAAATGCAGAGCTTTCTTCTGAGTTTTTCAGCGAATATAGATTAAACAGAGATAAAGTTAGAAGTCAAAATTTAGAAGCTCTTCAAAATATTACAAAGGATACATCACTTGATAAGGATATAATAAAAGAAGCTGTGGAAGAAAGCGTTAGTATCTCAAAATTATCTGAAACAGAACTTGTTGTAGAAAACCTTATAAAATCAAAGGGTTTTGATGATGCAATTGTAATAATACATGAAGGGTATGCAAATGTTATTGTAGATGCAGCTACATTAACACCTTCAGATGCAGCACAGATACAAAATATTGTAAATAAAGAATGTAATATTGCCATTTCCAAAATAACAATTGCTACAAGCAATAATGGTGAAAAGGGAAATTCTCAAGATAATAATCAGAATGAAGAAAATACTAAAAACACTGAAAATGAACAAGAAAATCTACAAAATTAAATTTTTTGACAAAATATGACAAAATACGATTATATATTACTTTATCATATTTTAAAATAATGTAAAAATTTGGTAGTATACTATATAATAAAATATGATTAAGTAATATGGGAGGATGAAGAAATTGAGACCATTAAAAGCAAAAGTTAGTATTACCCTGGATGAAGAGTTGATAAAAGATGTAAAAAAGTTAGCAGAACAAGATGATAGATCATTCTCTCAATATATTAATGTTGTATTAAACAAACATCTTATGGAAATAAAGAAAAATGATAATAAAGAAGTTAAATAAAAAAGAATAGTAAAACTATTCTTTTTTTATTTATCAATTAATTTATAAAAATATTCAGGAAGCTCACTGTTAAATTCCATGTATTTTTCTGTTGAAGGATGAATAAATCCGAGTTTGTATGCATGTAATAGCTGTCCTGTAAACATTTTGTCTATTTTTTTATTATATCCATATACTTTATCTCCAACAACAGGATGAGATATATATTTTAAATGTACTCTTATTTGGTGTGTTCTTCCTGTTTCAAGATGTACATCTAAAAAAGTATAGTCTTCATATCTTTTTAATACATCAAAATGTGTTACTGCTCTTTTTGAGTTCGTCTGAGTTACGCACATTTCTTTTCTTTTTATTTTATCTCTTCCAATAGGAGCATCTATTGTTCCTTGATTTTCGTTAATCACTCCGTGGCATATGGTTTTATATCTTCTGTTTATTGAATGTTCTTTAAATTGTGCAGCCAAATGGTTATGTGCATGGTTATTTTTTGCTATTATTAAAAGACCAGAAGTGTCTTTATCTATTCTATGAACTATTCCGGGTCTAATAACTCCGTTAATTGTAGATAAGTCTTTTATATGATACATTAATGCATTAACAAGTGTACCGGTATAATTCCCATTGGCCGGATGAACTACCATTCCTTGTGGTTTATCCACAATAACGACATCGTTGTCTTCATAAACGATGTTTATTGGAATATTTTCTGCTTCTACGTTAAGAGTTTCTATTTCTGGCAGTATAACAGAAATACTATCATTTTCTTCTATTTTTTTTGAAGGTTTTATAATCTCTTCATTAATAAAGACTTTTCCGTCTTTAAAGAGTTTTTTTATTTTTTCTCTGGAAAAGTCTTCTAATTGTTCTGCTAAAAATTTGTCACATCTTTTATTTATATCTTCTTTTGAAATAATAAAATTCTTTTTATCCAAAATTATACCTGCTTAAATAAATTTTTTAACTAAAAGTTTTGTGTTACCTTTTTTTGTTTGACCGTTTTCGCTGTCTATAATTGCTCTGCCTTTTGTTCTTACGGATATCATATCACCTGCTTTGACATTCATTGCAGGTTTAGAAACAGGGGTATGGTTTACTTTTACTTTACCGCCTTTTACAAACATATTTGCTTCATTTCTTGAAAGTTTAAAAATATTTCCTATAACCGCATCAAGTCTCATAGATGGAACTATGATATTTTGTTCTTTGAATTTTGGCTCTACAATGGTTGCTTGTGAAATGTCATATTCTTTAAATGTTACGCTATGTCCGCCGATTTTAGTTAGTTCTTTTGTTAGAAATTCACTTATTGTATCATAAACAAAGATTTGAATATGGTCGTCAAGTATATTAATATCACCAATTTTTGATCTTTCTATGCTTAAAGATAAAATTGAGCCTAAAACGTCTTGGTGTCTTACATCAAGCGCTTCTTGTGATTTTAATACCTTAATAGGGTATTCTAAATTTTCAGGTTCTTTGTTATTAGGGAAAATACTCATGACTTTTCTTTCGGTATATACATGACCTCCAAAAAAAGCGCAATCCATATTTTTATATCTTCCTATTTCTCTTCCTGCTAACATCTGGTTTGTAGGATCCAAGAAATCAGAAAAGACACTTCCATCTTTTTTATCAGATAAAAGTGCCATATCTTCTATTCTGGATATGAAAATATCATATTCGTTCATTGTGTTTTATCCTTCGTATTCCCAAGTATCTTTATGTGATGTTGTGTAAGAATCATTAGGTCTTTCTTGAGTTTCAACTTCAACGCCATATGGTGCTAAAATAAATACGTTTTGAGCAATTCTTTTCATGCTTGCTGCAAGTACATAAACAGCACCGCTTAAAAAATCGAAGATTTTTTTAGCATCATCATTTTCTACTTTATCCATGTTTACAACAACGGTAATGCCGCCTTTTAGTTTATCACAAACTAAAGGAGCATCGTTAAAGTTTCTTGGTTCAATAAGCATTACAGTAGATGCAGCATGAGTTGCTACTGGTGCATTATCATTTCTTGAACTTGATTTTTTACCAAATAAACCACCTCTTTTTGGTTCATCTTCATAATATTCATCTTCATAGTATTCATCTTCGTAATATTCATCTTTGCCAACAATTTTTTCGCCTAATTCGCCTATAAAATCATTAAATCCCATTTTTCTCTCCTTTAAATATACTTGTCCCTACACGGACAATATTACTTCCTTGCTCTATGGCAATTTCATAATCATTTGACATTCCCATAGATATTATAGTTAAATCTATATTATCACATTTGTTATATGTTTTTCTACAATTATCATAAATTTTTCTTAACTTTCTAAAAACATTCACAATAATTTCTTTATTGTCTGTAAAAGGAGCCATACACATTACACCTTTTACTTTTATATTTTTAAATTTCATAGCATTCTCAAATATAAAATCAACTTCATCTTCGTTAAAACCATATTTGTTTTCTTCTTTTGCGATATTAAATTCAATTAATATATTTGTTATAACGTTTTTCTTTTCTGATTGTTTGTTTATTTCTTCCATTAGCCTTATGGAGTCTACTGAATGTATTAAGGCAGTTTTTCCTATTAAATTTTTAACCTTGTTTCTTTGAAGATGACCGATAAAATGCCAGTTTATATCTTCACCTTTAAAAAATTCATATTTTGATTCAAATTCTTTTACTTTGTTTTCTCCAAGATTATTTATTCCAAAATCTAAAACTTCCTTTATTTCATCTGTTGTTCTGAATTTTGTTACAGCAAGGAGTGTAACATTTTCATCAAATTTGCTGTTGTTTTTGCTATTTTCAATGTTTTGTAGAATTTGTGCTAAATTATCTTTAATACTCATTTTAAACCTCCTATGTTGGATTTGATATTATTTCCATATTTTCCTTTAAATCAGGGTTTTCACTTGGTTTAAGGAGTACGGTTCTAAATTCTTCACTGTAAATTTTAACTTCAACCAGTTCTTTTAAATTTCCGTCTGTAACGGCATATACATATGTTTTACCATCTTTTTCTATAATTGCTTTCTTAGGTATTTTATAAACAGTTACTTCATTTGTATGTATATCAAGTTTTGTTTTATCTACATTAATTAGATGGCTAAATTCATCTTTTAAACATATAACCAGAATTTTTTTATCTTCTCCGTAATCAAGGGAATTGATTAAATAACCTTCATCTGTTTTCCCTTCGTTATCTTCAAATTTAATAGTAGGATACGTTATTAAAATATCAACTCTTGTAAGGAGATAATCATAATAATCTCCGTCTGTTTTTAAATCGTGGTTTTTCTTAACAGATGCATTATATTCTTTTGCTTCTTCTTCACCTTCTACATATGTATCTTTATTTACTACTGCGCAAACATATGCACATTGATTGTTTACTATTTTTATTATTGATTTATCTTCACTTGTACTTTCAGGTTTGAAGTTTTTTAAATAATCAATATAGTCACTATCTAAGGCTGCCATTACATTGGTATTTAAAACTTCTTCGTACCCTGTTCTTGAAAAATATATATTTCCGGTAAAAGAAAAGTTTAAGTTAGATATTGTAAGGTCTTTTTCATCAGAACTCATTTTGCTTTTTAGTTCTTCTTTGAGTTTTTTTAATGTTTCGTCATCTGCAAAAATATATTTCATGGATTTTTGCATCATTTCTTTTTGGCTTTTAAGTTTTGTCAGTTCTGTGCTGTATTCATTCATTTTTGTTGTATTGTTTGTTGATTTTGCCTGATTATAATTATTTTCAACATTACTTATTTCTTCTTCGAGTTTATTTAAATCTTTGAAAAAGACATCACGGTTTTCATAAGAATCGTTTTTAAGTCTCCAGTCTATAACGCTTATGGCATCATCTATATATTTGTTTGTTTTTATTTTGTATGTTTTTGAAAGTATAGTATTGGCACCTACTTTTTGTCCTTCTTTTACAGTATATTTTATTGATGTGCTTTCATTTAAATCAACATATTCTGAATTTGTGAAAATATAACTTTCAGCAGTTTCTGTCGTTATATCTTTTTGTGCATTTAAAAGAATAGTATTTTCAGAATGCAATATGGAAAATAAAAAAAAGACCAAAATAGAACCCAAGATAATTATTTCTTTATATCTTTTTTGAAAGAAATTTTTTTTATGTCTTTTCCTTTTAATCGGAATATTTTGTGAAACCATTACCGGATTGTTATTTATGTCTTTATTTTTTCTTTTCATAGTTATATACCTCTTATATACCTTTTAACACAACAAAAATTGTAGAGAAAAATATTTTAAGGTCTAAAAGTAAGGAATAATCATTTAAGTATTCAAGGTCTATTTTTACAACTTCATGAATATTTAATTTTGATCTTCCCTTTAATTGTGCAAGCCCCGTAAGTCCCGGGTATGCAATATTTCTTTGCAGTTCATATTCATTAAGTAAATTTGTTTCTATAGGTATAAAAGGTCTCGGACCTATAAGGCTCATATCTCCTTTTAATACATTAATGAGTTGTGGTATCTCATCAAAACTTGTTTTTCTTAAAAATTTTCCGAATTCAGTAACTCTAGGGTCTTGTTTTATTTGAACAAACCCATTTCTGGATTTCTTTAATAATTTTTTCTCTTCCTTTTCGCTTCCTTCTTTCATTGTTCTGAATTTAATTATGTTAAAGCTTTTTCCGTATCTGCCAATTCTTTCCTGAACAAAGAATATTTTCCCGCCGTCGGAAAGTTTTATTATAATTGCTATTACTACTCCGGGAATAATAAAAGCTATGCAAAGTAAAAGAGAACATATAATATCAACAAGTCTCTTTACAATGATAGTGCTATTATATTTCCTTATTTTTTCTTTACTTATTTCTTTCATAATTTTTCCTTATATAAGTAATAATTTGCTGATTATATATTATATCATTTTATAATAATTTTTACAAATATTTCTTTAAATGGTATAAAAAATTTAAAAAACTAATATAATGAAGAAATTTTATGGTATAATTAAAAATTATAAAACCTATGGAGAAATTTATGAGGAAAAATAAAGTTGTTAAACCCAAAAAAGTCTTAAAAAAACATTCTAAACATAAAGCATATGAATCAAAAAAAACAAGAAGAAAAAAAATATGTATTATATTAATGACATTGCTTATTATATTTTCTTCAAGTGGACTGGGACTTGCAAAGTCTTTAGGATATAACGTACTAAATAGTAATCCTTTTCAAAGTCCAAAATATATAAGGTTAAGTGATAAAACAAAACTTAACAATTCTGCAACATTGGAAGATACAATAAATATACTTATATTCGGTATTGACAAAAACGAAGAAAGAAGTCAGTCTGCGACAATTTTTAGACCTGATACAATAATGCTTGCAAGTATAAATACAAAAGATAAAACCATAAAGCTTATTTCAATTCCTCGTGACAGCAGGGTGGATATATATAATAGAGGTGGAAGAGATAAAGTAAATTCATGTTTTTATTATGCGAGTCTTGGTTTGTCTGAAGCAGATATGAATAATCAAGAAAAATTATTTGATACGGGTGTTACATATTTAAAAAATACTGTAAGCGATATTTTAGGTGGAGTACAAATAGATTACTATCTTGGTATAGATATGGATGCACTTCCTCAGATTGCTGATGTAATGGGGGGGGTAACCATAGATGTTCATCAAGATTTATATGCACACAATGGTTATGATACTTCTCAAATTGTAATAAAAAAAGGAACTCAGGTTTTAAATGGGGAGCAGCTTCTTTACTACAGTCGATACAGAGCATATGTTGACGGAGATATAGGAAGAGTTCAAATACAACAAAAAATAATGAAAGCAATCTTTACGGAATTTAAAAATAAAGGAACTTTTTCTCAAATTCCACAAATTTATAATCTTGTACAAAGTATGGTTGAAACAGATTTGCAATTTGCACAGATTGCATCTTTAGGGTTATCTTTTAAAGATTTCAACATAGATAATTTACAAACCTATACATTACCTGGCAATTTTGGTAATTTGGGCGGAGTTTCGTATTGGATAGTTAATCAATCGGAAAGAGTAACCTTTATTAAAGAGTTATTTAACATAGATGCTGAGCAGTTATCTCAGGATCCAAGGAGTGATTAAAAATATGCAAATTAACATAAATAGTTTAAGTAAAAGTTTTGGAAGCGAACATTTATTTACTATTGATTCCCTTGTTATAAGTGATAAAGATAAGGTGGGCATTGTCGGCAGAAACGGAGCCGGCAAGTCCACCTTGCTTAATGTTTTAATGGGAATTGATGATGATTATACGGGCAATATTTCTAAAATAGATAAAGATAAAATAGGATTTTTAAGACAAAATCTTAATTTGAATTTAGATAATGATATCTATTCTGAAGTTTTATTAGGTGCAGAAAAATACACAAAAAAAGAAGAAGAAATAGAAGAGCTATCTATGATGCTTGAGTTTGAATCGGATAAACAAAAGCTTATAGAATTAAATGAGAAATATCACGAACTTGTAAGTGAGTTTGAAGATATGGACGGATATAAGTATAAAAGTTTATTGGTTGGGATTATAAAAGGGCTTGGTTATAAAGAAGAAGATTTTTCAAAAAAAATCTTCACTTTATCCGGAGGGCAGAAAATGAGAGTAGCCCTTGCAAAGTTATTGGTTTCTTCTCCTGAAGTTTTAATACTTGACGAACCTACCAACTATTTGGATACGGACAGTATTTCATGGCTGGAAAATTTCTTGTATTCTTTGAAATCAACTGTTATTGTCGTAAGTCATGATAGATATTTCTTGGATAAATTCACAAATAAAATAATAGAAATAGAAAATAAGAAATGCTATGTATACAGCGGAAATTATTCTGACTATGTAATAAAGAAAAAACAAAGAGTTGATATTGAAAAAAATGCTTACAACAAGCAACAAGCAGAAATAAAAAGACAAGAAGAAGTAATAAAGACTCTAAAGCAATTTAACAGAGAAAAGAGCATTAAAAGAGCAAGAAGCAGAGAAAAAATGCTTGAAAAAATGGAAAGAGTTGATAGTCCTTATTATGCTAAGAATTCTTATATAAAATTTGGATATATTCCAATGATAAGTAAAAAAGCAATAACAGTTGAAGGACTTGACTTTGGATATACAAAAGAAAAGAAATTGTTTAATGATTTTAATATTACCATTTCAAGCAGTGACAGGCTTGGTATTTGCGGAAGAAACGCAACCGGAAAATCTACTTTTTTAAAACTTATTACCGGTATTTTGAAAGAAGACAAGGGGCTTATAAAGAAAAATCCTAAATGTCAGATTTTATACTTTGAACAAGAACATAACGACCTTGATGATTCTCTAACTATTTTAGAAGAACTTAGAAAATCTACAAATGCTGATGATGGTGAAATAAGAAATATTTTGGGATGTATGCTTTTTAGCGGTGATGATATAAACAAGAAGATTTCTATGCTTTCTGGTGGGGAAAAGAGTCGTGTTGCCATCGCAAAACTCATGATGAAAGAATCCAATGTGCTTATACTTGATGAACCTACCAATCATTTGGATATTGAAACAAAAGAAGTACTTGAAGAGGCTTTATTAAAATATGACGGAGCAGTCATAAGTGTAAGTCATGATAGATATTATTTAAATAAAATATGCAACAGAATAATGTATTTGACCGGTAGCGATATAAAAGTATATGACGGTAATTATGACTATGCGATGGAAAGAGAGGCTCTTTTAAATACAGAAAAAATACAGGAAACAAAAAAGGAAGTAAAGAGCGAAAAAAAAGAAAAGAAAAATTCATCTTTAAGCAACAACAAGAGAAAAGCATATGAAGAAGAGCTTAAAACTATAGAACAGGATATAGAAAGTTTGGAAGAAGAAAAAACTGAATTTGCAAATAAGATGAATGACCCTGAATATTTCAATGATGTAAACAAGGCACAAAATGTTTCCATAAGATTAAATGAGATAGAATTGTTACTTGAGGAAAAAGAATCAAGATGGCTTGAAATCAGTGAGATTTTAGAAAATGATTAATATTTTGGCTATATATTGTTTAATATATAGCTTTTTTAATAAATAAAAAGAAGGTTTTGTTATGCAAAAGGTAAAATCTTTATCGAAAAAAGAAATAGATGATATCGTTAAAATTTATGTTGAGTCAAATTTAAATGAAGAGGGTACGATTTCCTTATTTAAAGATGAGAATACATTTAAAAGATATTTAAAAGTACTAATAAAAGCAAGTATTAAAAATAATATGTTGTATTCTTTAAGTGAAAATAATGAGGGATTTATTATATTAAACAGTACTTTAAATCCTTTAAGAGTAAGTGCTAAAATATATATGCTTTTAAATATTATTAGAATTTTTGGATTTAAAGGATATTATAATTTTTTGGAATCAATGAAAAGTGATAAAGTTTCTTTAATAGATAAATTTAGGAAGGAAAATAAAGACTTTATAGAAGTGGAAATGGTTCTTATAAAAGCAGAGTTTCAAAATAAAGGATATATGCATAAAATTATGAATGAAATTCTTAAATTTGCAGATGAGTATTCTCTTCCTGTTATATTGTCAACTGACAGCGAGCTTAAGAAAGATAAATACGTGCATATAGGTATGAAATATTTATATAAAAGAAAATTAAAAGGCGGAATATATATTTATGAATTAATAAAAGAAAAAAAAGACACTTAAAAGTGTCTTTTTTATTTGTTTTATAATCTTTCAATTACTTTCTTTGTAAATTCTTTTGTTCCAAGGTTTCCACCTAAATCTTGTGTTAGGTATTTACCTTCTTTAATTAATTCTTCAATTGTTTTTTCTATTCTAGCGCCTTCTTCCTTGTAACCTATATAGTTAAGCATTTTTGCACCTGCAAGAATACATGCTGTAGGATTTGCTATGTTTTTACCTGCAATATCAGGGGCTGAACCGTGTACAGCTTCAAAAATTGCACCGTCTTCACCAATGTTTGAACCTGTTGTAAGACCAAGACCGCCTATTAATCCTGCACAAAGGTCGCTTACAATATCTCCAAATAAGTTTGTTGCAAGTAATACATCATATTTTTCAGGGTGCATAACAAGGTTCATACAAGCTGCATCTATAATTAAATCATTAAGTTCAATTTCAGGATAATCCTTATGAACTTCATTTACTGCATCTAAAAATACTCTGTCTGTAAGTTTACAAATATTTGCTTTATGAAGAGCTGTTACCATTTTTCTGTTTTCTCTTCTTGCAAGTTCAAAAGCATATTTTGCAATTCTTTCACTGGCTTTTTTTGTGATAAGTCTTGTTGTTTCTGCTCCGCCTTCAATTTCTTTTTCAATTCCTGCATATAGTCCTTCAGTGTTTTCTCTGATTATTACAAGGTCAATATCTTCATATCTATTTTTTAGTCCTTCATATGTTTTTACAGGTCTCACGTTAGCATAAAGGTTAAGTTCTTTTCTTAAAGTTACATTTACGCTTCTAAATCCTTTACCTACAGGAGTTGTTACAGGTCCTTTTAGAGCTACTTTGTTTTTCTTTATACTATCAATTACTTTTTTAGGAAGTGGTTCACCGTATTTTTCAACGGCTTCAAGTCCTGCTATTTCTTCTTCAAAATTAATTTCTGCGCCTGTTGCTTTGATTACTTCAACGGCACTTGCCATTACTTCTTTTCCTATACCATCACCATAAATTAATGTTACGTTTTTCATGAATATTCTCCTTTTTTAAGCTTAACTGTTATTATACTTTACTTAAAGACATTTAACAATAGTAAAATGTCTAAATATTCAAAATATTAGACACTCGTATTAACTGGTATTATTTGACATAACCGTGTTTTTTATAGTAAAATTATAAAAGATAATTAAGTTTGAATTTAATGATTTTTATATATTATTTTAAGGAGGAGTTATGGACTATAAATTACTTATCACCGATTTGGACGGAACTATGCTTAATTCTAAAAGCGAAATTAGCGAAAGGAATTTAAAAGCAGTTCATGAACTTCAAAGAAGAGGGAAATTTATAAGTGTCGGAAGCGGCAGGCTTTATGTTGATGCAATAAAATATGCAAGACAACTTGGTTGTCAATATAATTACAATATTGCAAATGCAGGTCTTACGATATTTAAAGAGGGTGAAGAAGAATATGTTGCTCATTTTGAAGAAGGATATTATAAAAGAATAGTTGATATTTTAAGATACAATCATATTCCTTTTGTCGTTATGACAAGCGATTATGAAGGTTCTTTTTATGATGAAACAAGTGAAGAATTTGTCCATAGATGTAGAGAGTTAAATCAAGGAACGCTCATTGATTTTATTGAAGCTGATGTAAGAGATTTAAAAAACGTATATAAAATAAGTTCTTCTTACAGAAATGTTGATGATATTTTTCTTCATAGAGAAGTTGAAAGATTAAACCGTCAAATAAGAGCAGATATATCAGGAGAATATTTTATAGATTTATCTCCAAGAGGTATTTCAAAATGGACAGGTGCAATAAGGCTTGCAAAAGAAATGGGAATATCTACAAAAGAGATAATAGCAGTTGGAGATCAGGAAAATGATATGCAGATTGTTGCAAATGTAGGGCTTGGTGTTGCAATGAAAAATGCTGTGGACAGTTTAAAGAAAGTAGCAGATGTTGTTCTTCCTTATACCAATGATGAAGACGGAGTTGCTTATTTAATAGAAAAATATATGCTTTAAATTGATAATAATAATTGGTATTTGTTTAAATGATAGGGAGGATTTTATGAAATATAAACTTATTGTAATGGATGTTGATAATACGCTTTTATGCACAGATAAAAGTATATCAAAGAAGAATCTAAAAGCCATAAAAAAATGCATGGATAAAGGTGTAATGGTTTCTCTTGCCAGTGGAAGACCTGCACTTGATGTTTTATACTTTGCAAAACAAATAGGTATAGAAGATAATTATCACGTTTCCGATAACGGTGCAGGAATATTTAAAGGTAATGATAGAAAAATAATAAAAGAATTTAACAGAGATTTTTATCTTGATTTAATAGATAAACTTAAATCTAAAAATATAGAATGTGGAGTTTTCTCCAGTGAAAACTTTGATTTTGTTTATGAAGAGGGCGATGATGTAATTGCAAAGGGAATAAAAATATACTTCCCTGTTACAAAATCAAGAATAGGTAATATTAAAGATATAAAAGGAGTATACAAAGTAAGTGCATATTTTCATAATGATGAAGAATATGAATTTGTAAAAGGACTTGAAAAAGAAGGTGAAATGCAAGGTGTAGTACCTGATCCTAACTTTTTTGATATGATGCCTTATAATGTTACAAAAATTGAAGGTACAAGAGCAATAGCAGAAAAACTTGGAATTTCTATGGATGAAGTTATAGTAATGGGAGACCAGGGTAACGATTATACAAATGTAAAATATGCAGGTCTTGGAGTTGCTGTGGCAAATGCAACAGATGATTTAAAAGAGGTTGCGGATGTGGTTTTAAAGCAAAGTTGTGATGAAGATGCTGTGGCTTATGTAATAGATAAATATATTTTAGGAGAATAGACATTGAAGTACGAATTGCTTATTACAGATCTTGACGATACACTATTAAAAGATGACGGAACGATTTCTAAAAAGAATAAAGATGCACTTAGAAAACTTATAAACAGTGGTGGTAAAGTTGCTCTTGCAAGCGGAAGAGCAGAGCCAGCAATGGAAAATGTTATAAAAATGGTAGGGCTTAGTGATCAAAAACATCTTGCTCATAATGGACTTAGTGTTTTTAATTTAGATGGATACAGAAAAGTATACAATTTTATTCCAAAAGATGAGATTAAAAGGATTTTAGATTTATTAAAGGTAAATGATATAGAATCTAACGTACTTAGCTTAGATGGAATATTTCATAATCATAGTTATAAACTTGTTGATGTTATGGATAAGTATGAACATGGATATCCTGTAATTGATGTTGATTATACACCTTATGATATAGAAAATATATTCTTAATGTATGGGCTTATTAATAATGAAGAACAAAGAAAAATGATGCGTTCATGGGGGAATGATGTTATAGAAACGGGAGAGGGAAATGGTTTTGTAATATTCTTTGTAAGGGGAGAAGGAAAGTTTCAAGGTGCAAAAAGACTTGCAAAAGAGTTTGGGATTGATGAAGAAAAAATAGTATGTGTGGGAGACGGAGGGAATGACCTTCAAATGCTTAGGGATGCTCCTCTTGGAATAGCAGTTAAAAATGCAGTAGACGAAGCAAAAGAAGCTGCAAAAGTAGTTATTGATAAAACAAATGAAGAAGATGCAATAAGTTATGTAATAGAAAAATACTTTTTAGGAGAATAAACATGATTAAATTATTTGCGGTGGATTTAGATGATACTTTACTTAGGGACGGTAATATAATTTCAAAAGAAGACAAACAGGCTATAAGAGATTTAGAGGAAAGTGGTGTTAAGGTTGTTATTGCTTCGGGAAGAAGTGAACCTACTCTTAAAGATGTAATATTAGAACTTGGACTTGAAAAAAATAAACATGTAGGAGTAAATGGTGCATTAGTTCTTGATTTAAATGGAAAAAATGAATTTTCTAAATACATTGACAGGGATACATATGTAAACCTTATAGAAAGATTAAGAAGCGAAAACAGAGAATTTTTCTGTTACTGCGATGGGGGGCTTATGTATGAACATGTGGATAAACTTAGACCTCAAGTTGAGTATTTCCACTCTGCAAAGGCTCTTATTAAAGGGGATGTTATGAGTATTCCTCAGTGTCCTAGAGTAAATACATATTATGGTGATGAAGAAGAGCTTTCTTATGTAAGAAGTATATGTCCTGAAGGTTTGTATTCAACTGCAAATAGCGGTATTTTGGATTATATGCCAATAGGATTAAATAAATTTTCAGGGTTAGAACTTGTATTAAAGGAATATGGAATAGATAAAAAGGATGTTGCATGTATAGGGGATCAAGAAAGTGATCTTGATATGTTCAATAACTGTGGATATTCTTTTGCAGTAAGTAATTGCGATGATTTTGCAAGAGAAGCTGCTGATATAGTTCTTCCAAGAAGTCACAACGAAAACGGTGTTGCATATGCGATTTATAAATATTTATTAAAAGACGAAGATAAATTATCGAAGATTTAAGTAGAAAAAAATAAATAAATTCGGTATAATAGCCATGGCTTAATGTTATGGCTATTAATTTTATGGAGGAAAAAATGATAAAATTATTCGCAGTAGATATGGACGATACTTTCTTGGATAAGAATGATAATATGTCAAAAGAAAACATACAGGCAGTAAGAGACCTTGTAGATGCAGGAGTTAAGGTAGTTATAAATTCAGGTAGAACAGAAGTTTTAATGAGAGAACATATTCATGATTTAGGTCTTGAATATGTTAAACATGTTGCCGTAAACGGCGCTTTAATTCTTGATGTTAAAGGGGAAAATGAACTTATTTCTTATTTTAATAAAGAAGATTATGATAACTTTATAAAGATTTTAAGAAGGGAAAACAGAGGGTTTTTCTGTTTCCATAAAGACGGAATAATGTATGAGAATGCAGATGAAAAACTTATGAACCACATAAAAAGATTCCATACTTTGAAAATGGCTTGTGAAGGAGATACTCTTTCTCTTGATAAATGCTGCAGAGTAGCGGTTGTAAGAAACAATGAAGAGGATGTTCCTTATCTAAGAAGCCTTGCACCTAAAGGAGTTTATACAACTGCAAGACCTTTTGGTTCTTGTGTAAGTTATATGCCTGACGGACTTAACAAAGCAAACGGCTTAAAAGTCTTAATGGATGAATATGGAATAAATAGTGAAGAAGTTGCAAGTATTGGAGATCAAGAAGTAGATACATATATGTTTGATATATCAAAATATGCATTTGCAGTAAAAAACAGTGATGAAAAAACAAAACAGAGAGCAAATATAGTGTTGCCTAGAACAAATAATGAAAATGCATTTGCTTATGCTGTTTATAAGTATATTTTAAAAGATGAAAATAAACTTAAATTAGTTTAAAAAAAGAACGCATATGCGTTCTTTTTTATATTCCTTTTTTATATAAAATAAATGAGTATGCAATTGGTACTATTACCATTACTGCTACACTAGTTAAGAAAACAGCTTGAGGTAATCTGAAGAATGCCGATGCAATTTGAATTATTCCTGCTATAACCCATATGAAACCGGATAGTCTATGAGTTTTGTTCCAGTTTTCTTCACTGTTTAATGTCCATGGCAGTTTTACTCCCATTGTGTAATTTTGTTTGCATTTTGGAAGATAGTTTCCAATAATAATAAACACCAAACCCATTAATGCGAGAACAAAAGTCGATGTATTTATATTTTCATAAAGAGCAGATAATATAGATATAAAACAAAATAGAATTGTTAGTATCGGTATTATCCATTTACTTAATGTAAATATAACCTTTGAAGCATTTTTTCTTTTTGGGTCATTATTTATAAATACATTTACCAGCAAGTTTAAAGCAGCATAAACAAAAGGCATTACAAAGATAAATACTTCTTTTGATACATATCCGTCGGGATTTCCTGATGCGTCAAAATGTATCGGTAAACTTGTTGGAAGTTTGTTGTATACAAAAAGACATAAAATTGTAGGTATAAAACAACATATTGTTGAAAGGATTATTTCTTTATTTATTTTTATTTTCATCTTTTCCTCCGCTGAACTGAGATAACCACAACATTAATTCTTCAAATACAGATGTGTTTATATCGTAGTAAATAAAGTTTTTATATTTTGTTTCGAATATTAAATCCGCTTGTTTTAATTTTGATAAATGATAGGATACCGTTGCTGCAGTCATATCGAATTTTGAAGCAATTTCTCCTGCCGACATTCTGCCGTCTTTAAGCATTACAAGAATATCTCTTCTAACCGGATCAGACAGTGCCTTTAGTGTGTTTGCAAAACTCACTTTGTTATCTCCTTTCTTCTATTTAGATATTTTTCTAAATAGATATTATATCTTTCCTATAAAAAAGTCAAGAACTATTTAGAAAATTTTCTAAATAGTTCTCTTGTTTAAAATATTATTGTATTTTTGTATTATTTTATCTTTTTCTTTATTGTCTAATTCATTTATAGGGATAATGGCTTTAGGATATTTTTCAAATTTGCCAATTTCTAAGCTATACCATGCTGTGTCATACCAGTTATTATCTTTATACCCACTTTTTTCAAAAAATCCTATTTCTTTAAATCCTAATTTTTCATGGAATTTATTACTTCCCAGTGTTTTATGTACGGTTATACAGGCATATACTATTTTAAAGTTTTGTTTTTTTAGTATTTCTATTAATGCCATGTATAAATTTTTTCCTATGCCTTTTTTATTATATCCCTCTTTTATATATATAGACAGTTCTACCGTGTAGTCATAGGCTTTTCTTCCTTTGTATTCACTTGCATAAGCATATCCTATAATTTTATTATTTTCTTCACATACCAAATAAGGATATTTACTTGTTATTTTTCTTATTCTTTCTTTAAATTCCTTAATACTTGGTACGTCATATTCAAAAGTAATGGGAGTATTTAATATATAAGGTTCGTATATTTTAAGAATGTCTTTTGTATCTTCAATTGTAACTTGTCTTATGTTTAATTTGTCCATTTATAATACCTTCTTAGTTTATAATAATTATCTATTTTAAATTAAATAAATAATATAGTCAATTTTAAATTAACTCAATTTGAATGTTTAATGTTATATAGACTTAATATCAAATCAATTGTAGTAAAAAATAAGAGAGTAAATACAGCATATACTATGGCTCTTTGAGATAAGTTTTCTTTTACAATTTCCAGTAAAATTGGATGAAGAAAGTTAAGCAGAAAAAGCCCAAAAACTCCAAATACTATAAACCCAATGGCACAGACTCTGCCGTCTAAATTAAATAAGTTATTTGAATAATCCCAGTATTTTTTATCAAATTTTTTTTCTAAAATGTAAGAGCTAATATATTCTATGGTGCATGAAAAAAATCCAACAAGAAAAAATAATGGAAGAGTATCTATATGGAAATTATAAAAAACTAATATAAGAAGAATACATCCAAAACCGTAAATGGGTCTTAAAGGACCGTAAAGAAATCCCCTTGAGTTAATTGGAACTTTGTTTTTTAAATTAATTAATGTTTCATAAATATATCCAAGAAAACTATATATAAATATAAAAAGAATGGTTGTAAAGAAATTCATAAAAATACCTTTTATTTTTTATAATGTGTAAAACTAAATAAAAAATACGAAAAAGAATAAACAAAAAGAAATTTTTTTCATAGTATATTTTGAAGGATATTATTTTGGAGGTAAATATGGTAGATGTATATATTTCTCCGTCAGTGCAACATTTTAATTTAGGTTATGACGGGTTTGGAAGCGAAGAAGAAAGAATGAACGAGATTGCGGATATTGTTGAATACGAACTTAACAGGCATGGGCTTGTAACGGCGAGGAATTCTCCTAATATGACTCTTGCACAAGTTGTTGAGGATTCAAACAGCATTAAACCGAGGGTTCATGTTGCAATACATTCTAATGCTTCAAATGGAGAAGCCAGAGGTGCTGAAATCTATGCTCACAGGTTTGGCGGTGAAGGTGAAAAACTTGCAAGGGATATTTATCCTTATCTTGAAATGTTAACACCTACTGATGATTTGGGCGTAAAAGAGGGGTATTTAACCTTTAACGGAAAAGGAATGTATGAACTTAGAAAAACAGTATCTCCTGCGGTGCTTATGGAAGTTGCTTTTCATGATAATCCAGAAGACAGCGATTTTATCATAAATAATATATATGAATACGGTGTAGGTATTGCTAAAGGTATACTTGATTATTTTAATATACCTTATGTTGGAGACAGTAAAGAAAATATTGATTTTTTAAAAAATAAATATAACGGAAAATATTATGAATAAAAATTGCTTTCTTTTTTAATAATAAAATAAAAAAGGAAGTTAGTATGGATAACACAATTAAATTATTGGAATTTATTTATAAAAATGCAAAAATGGGCTCAACTTCTATTGAAGATTTGATAGATGTTAACGAAGATTTAAGATTTAGAGATGAACTTGTTCATGAGAAAGAAACTTATGATGCTTTTGTTAAAAAAGTAATAAAAGTAATGAATGATATGGGCAAGGAAGTAAAAGATTTATCTTATTTTTCAGAACTTCAAAGTTATTTTATGATAAAAATGGAAACAATAAAGGATAAATCTGTTGAACATCTTGCGGGAATGATGATGCAGGGAAGTACGATGGGAATAGTTCAAATAACAAAGAAAATAAGAGATTATAAAGACAGCGACAAAAGAGTTGTTGCTTTAGCAAAAGAACTTCTTGAAATAGAAGAACAGAATTTTTATGAACTTAAAAAGTATTTATAAAACAGGCTATGCCTGTTTTTTAGTATAATTAAATTTTTATTTCATATATTTAATTGATGAGAAGAAAATTAAATATTAAAAGAAAATTTTATAAAAAAGTATTATATTTTATTTTAAATTTATTTTTTACTTTTATTATTTTATATCCTGTTTTAAATGATATTGATACAATATTCTATCTATTTAATAAAAATTATATTATAAGTAAAAACGAAACAAACCTTATAGAATATAAGGCTGAAAAATCTGATTTTATTAAACCTGTGGAGGGAGTAATTACAAGTGAATTTTCTTATAGAATTCACCCAATAACAGGTAAAAAAACAAAACATAACGGTATTGATATTGGAGCAAAGTGGCATGATGACATAAAGGCAACGGCAGATGGAGAAGTTGTTGAAGTGGGGTGTGATAAAGAAGGGTATGGAAATTACATAAAAATAAAACATGAGTATGACATATATTCTTTTTATGCTCATCTATCAAAAATAAGTGTAAAAGAAGGGCAGAAGGTCAAGCAGGGATATGTTATAGGAAAAGAAGGGGGAGATCCTAAAAAAGATAAGAATCCAGGCTCCTCTACGGGGCATCATCTGCATTTTGAAATAAGGACATCTTCAGATGTTAAAGATTGTATAAATCCTCTTATATTTGTTGATTATAAATAAAAAAAGAGCATAAGCTCTTTTTTTACAAACAATTTTATTTTAGGGAAATATATATATTATTTTAATGAGTTAATTAGTTCTACTAATTCATTTTTTGAAAGTCTTCCTTGAGATCTTTCTACTTGTTTTCCGTTTTTATAAATTAATAATGTAGGAATTGACATTACTCTATTTTTCATTGCAAGCATTCTTTCTTCATCAACGTTTACCTTGCATATTTTTACATCATCCATTTCTTCGCTTACTTCATCAATTATAGGTGAAAAAGCTTGGCAAGGTCCGCACCATGGAGCCCAGAAATCTACTACTACCAATTTGTCATCATTAATTTCACTTTTAAATGTTTTATTTGTTAAATTCATTACACTCATTTTATTTACCTCTTTTCTTATCTTTGATTATATTATAAATAAATAAAAATATAATACAGTGACTAAGTCACATAGAGATGAAATTTATAAATTTATTGACATAATAATGTTTTATAAAATAAAATAATAATAATTGGCAAAGAAAGATATGAAAATATTATTAGTAGCACTTTTAACTTTATTTTTAATATTAAATGTAGGTGTTGTATATATTTTGCAAATGAAAATCAAAATAGAGATGAAAAAGATTCTGTTGTTACTTCAAATGGAATAGCGCTGAGAATGTAGATTTTTATATCTACATAATAAATGTAAACAACTTACTCTTGCAAAAGATATTGATTATGTTATTAAAAAAGAGATAACAGATAAAAGTATAGATTTTTATATAACTTTTAAAGGAAATTATGAAGGTGTAGTTAAAGAAGAGTGTTAATATAAAAGATAGTGAAAATATGGAAGTCGTAAAAAATTAAAAGAAGAAAAATAAAAAGGGAAAGAAAATGGAAACAAATAATATAGAAGAAACTCTTTCTTATTTAATTCCCGTATGGGACAAAATGGAAGAAAAACATAAAAATCTTATTTTAAATAATATTGAATATAAAACATTTAAACAAAATGATGCTGTTCATGACAATGATGTAAGCTGTCTTGGTTTGGTACTTATAAAAAAAGGTAAGCTTAGAGCATATATGGTTTCTGAGAGTGGAAGAGAAATAAGCCTTTATTATCTAAATGATATGGATATTTGTTTAATGTCTGCATCTTGTGCCATGAAAGATATCTCAATTGATGTGTTTATAGATGCGATGGAAGAAAGCGAAGTCATAATAATTCCTACAATTATATATAATAGGATTTCAAAAGAGTCTTTAGTTTTCTCAAATTATATAAATGAAATAATGGCTTCAAGATTTTCTGATGTGATGTGGCTTTTAGAGCAGGTTATGTTTAAGAAGTTCGACCAAAGGCTTGCGGAATTTGTTCTTTATCATATGAACGACGATAAAAAATTAAATATGACCCATGAACAAATTGCAAATCACCTAGGAAGTGCCAGGGAAGTTGTAAGCAGGATGCTTAAACATTTTGTTTCTTGTGGGTACATAAAATTATATAGAGGTGGTATTGAGGTAGTTGATGAAAAAGGTCTTAATCGTATTAGTGAATGAAATGAATAAAAATATATAAATAAGGGAGAAAAGATATGTTGCAAATTGATTTAACAGGAAAAAAAGCTTTTATTACAGGAGGAAGCAGAGGCGTTGGAAAAGCTATTTGTCTTACATTAGCAGATTGTGGAGCAGATGTAGCTTTTACTTATCTTTCAAGAGATGAAGCAGCAATGGAAGTAGTAAGAGAAATTGAGGATATGGGAAGAAAAGCTTTATGCTATAAATGTGATGTTGGTAATTTTGAGCAGATGAAAGAAGTTCTATCGGATGTTAAAAATAAGTTTAGTAAACTTGATATTATTATAAATAATGCGGGTGGCTCTAAGGTATTTGAAATTGATGAGCTTACCCCTGAATATCTTGACAGTGTATTAAAATCAAACTTATACGGTTCTTTTTATTCTATAATGGCAGGCGGTTTGGATTTATTAAGAGAAGCCGGTGGAGGAAGTATAATAAATATAGGTTCTTCTGCAATGTATTCAGGTATGGGCGGAGGCCCTCAGTATTCTTCTGCTAAGGCAGGGCTTATGGGACTTACGAGATATATGGCTGTTCAATATGGCAGTGAAAATATAAGATGTAATACTCTTGCAATTTCTCTTATAAAAACAGAACAGTTAAATAAGTTTGATGAAGAAATGACAAAGAAAAAAATCGCTACTGTTCCTGTTGGAAGACTTGGTACTCCTGAAGATGTAGCTTATATGGCAGCATTCTTATCAAGTGATATGGCAACTTATGTAAGCGGCGAAATTATCCTTATGGATGGTGCAAGAACATATGCAAAATAAAACTCCTTATGGGAGTTTTTTTGTTTTTATAAATGAATTATATAAGTTTTAAATAAATCATTTTGTAATATTAAAATTTCATTAAAAATAGAAAATAAATTTAAATAATCTATTGACAAAGTATAGTCGTGGTGGTATATTTATGACAGTGTTAGCACTCATGTTTAAAGAGTGCTAATAAGAAGGAGAAAGGAAAATGAACTGGGAAGATAGAAAGTTTATTATTTTAAATGCAATAATACATGATTATATTAAAACAGCAGAACCTGTTGGTTCAAGAACTCTTGAAAAAAAATATAAGCTTGGTGTATCTTCTGCAACTATCAGAAATGAAATGTCCGATTTGGAAGATATGGGCTTATTAATAAAACCTCATACTTCTGCGGGTAGAATTCCTTCTACTACGGCATATAGATTATATGTCGATAACTTTATGAAGAAAAATGCTTTAGATGAAAAAATAAGAGATGTTGTTAAAGCTGAGTATGAAAATTATATGTTTGAACTTAATAAAACAATAGAACAAACACTTAATATTCTTACTAAAATGACGAATTATACTTCTCTTGTTATGGCTCCAAGACTTTCATCTTTAAATGTAAAAGACGTAAAACTTGTTTACATTGAAGAAAAAAGAGTCATGATTATCGTTGTAACAAAAGAAGGTCTTATCAAAAATGCAGAGATAAGGTTAAAATACAGCGTTACTTTAGAGCAGCTAGAAAAAATAAATAATTTCCTTATTTCAATAATAAGAAACAGACCTGCAAATGAAGTAATTGAACTTCTAGGTAAAGCAATTGACGGTTTAAGTGAAGATGAAAACAGAATTTTATCGGAAATAATGCCTGTATTTAGAAGTTTAGTTGAAAAGGCGCATTCTTCAAAGATTTATTCTAAAGGAGTAAGCAAAATATTAAACTATCCGGAATTTGAGGATTTGGAAAAAGCTAAACACTTTATTGATTCTGTAAACAGCAAAGATACATTGGAAAATGCAATACTATCTGCTGTGGATGATGATAAAGATATTCATATAGTTATAGGTAATGAAAACAAAGTTGAGGACTTTAGTGATTGTTCGATTATAACTGCCGATTATAAATTAAACGGCAAAACAATAGGAACAATTGGTGTTATTGGTCCTACAAGGATGAATTACGATTATGCTATTTCAACACTTGATGTTTTAAGTGATGAACTAACAAAGCATATTTCAAAAATATTTGAAAAGTGAGGTAGCTAAATGGATAATGGTAATATTAAAGATATAAATGAGCTTAGAAAAGAAAAAGAAGAAAAAGAAAAACAAAAAAATATGAAAGATGAAGAAAAAGAAGTGAAGAAAGAAGAAAACAAAGAACAGATAAAAGAAGAAAAAGTAAATGAAACAATAGAGGAAAAAGAAGAAGTTAAAGAAGAAAAGAAAGAAGAGAGCTTTGAAGAAAAATATAATAAATTAAATGAGAGCTATCTTAGAATTTTAGCCGATTTTGATAATTATAAGAAAAGAGCTGCAAAAGACAGAGAGGCAATGATTATTTATTCAACATCTAAATTCGCAGAAGGCTTATTTCCTATAATTGACAACTTCAAAAGAGCTCTTGAAAGTGAGGAGGATAAAGAAAGCGGTTTTTATGCAGGTGTTAACATGATATTCACTCAATTAAGTGAACTGTTAAAAAGTGAAGGAATTGAGACAATCGAAGCTATTGATACCGCATTTGATCCAAACAAACACAATGCGGTAGCAGTTGACAAGGTTGAAGATAAAGAAGATAATATTGTTCTTGAAGTTTTTCAAGACGGATATGTTTATAAAGAAAAAGTCTTAAGACCGGCTATGGTCAAAGTTAATAAGTTAAAATAGATTTTATAAAAAGGAGAGATTTAAAATGAGTAAAGAAAAAATTATAGGTATCGATTTAGGTACAACAAATTCATGTGTAGCAGTATTAGAAGGTGGGGAAGCTGTTGTTATAGCTAATGCAGAAGGCGCAAGAACTACTCCATCAGTAGTAGCATTTACAAATGACGGAGAAAGATTAATTGGTCAAGTAGCTAAAAACCAAGCAGTTACAAACCCAGAAAAAACAGTTGCTTCAATTAAAAGACATATGGGAAGCGATTATAAAGTTGATATTGATGGTAAAAAATATACACCACAAGAAATTTCAGCTTTTGTATTACAAAAATTGAAAAAAGATGCTGAAAGTTATTTAGGACAAACTGTTTCTAAAGCAGTTATTACAGTTCCTGCTTACTTTACAGATGCTCAAAGACAAGCAACAAAAGACGCTGGTAAAATCGCAGGTCTTGAAGTTTTAAGAATTATCAACGAACCAACAGCAGCAGCTCTTGCTTATGGTCTTGATAAAGAAGAAAATCAAACAGTTATGATTTTCGACCTTGGTGGTGGTACATTCGATGTATCTATCTTGGAACTTGCTGATGGCGTATTTGAAGTTAAAGCAACAAATGGTAATAACCACTTAGGTGGGGATGACTTTGATAATAAAATCATTGAATATCTAATTTCTGAATTCAAAAAAGCTAACGGTATTGATTTAAGCGGCGATAAAATGGCAATGCAAAGACTTAAAGAAAGTGCTGAAAAAGCTAAGATTGAACTTTCAAGTAAAACAACAGCTCAAATCAATATTCCATTCATTACAATGGACGCAGCTGGTCCTAAACATTTAGACGTAACTTTAACAAGAGCTAAGTTTGATGAACTTACAGCAGACCTTGTTGAAGCAACAATGGAACCAGTAAGAAAAGCAATCGCTGACTCTGGTTTATCAGCAAGCGATATTCATAAAGTAGTACTTGTTGGTGGTTCAACAAGAATTCCGGCAGTTCAAGAAGCTGTTAAGAGAATCACAGGAAAAGAAGCTGATAAAGGTATCAACCCTGATGAATGTGTAGCAATTGGTGCTGCTATTCAAGGTGGTGTACTTGCAGGGGATGTTCAAGACGTATTACTTCTTGATGTAACTCCATTATCACTTGGTATTGAAACTCTTGGTGGAGTATTCACTAAATTAATCGACAGAAACACAACTATTCCAACAAAGAAAAGCCAAGTATTCTCAACAGCTGCAGATGGTCAAACAGCAGTAGATATTCATGTTCTTCAAGGGGAGAGAGGAATGGCTGCCGATAATAAAACATTAGGTAGATTCCAACTTACAGGAATTCCTGCAGCTCCAAGAGGAGTACCACAAATCGAAGTAACATTTGATATTGATGCTAATGGTATCGTTAATGTTACAGCAAAAGATTTAGGTACAGGAAAAGAACAAAACGTTGTAATCCAATCTTCTTCTAACATGTCTAAAGAAGAAATTGATAAAGCTGTAAAAGAAGCTGAACAATATGCTAACGAAGATAAAGCAAAAGAAGAAGAAATTAATACAAGAAATAACGCCGATGCAGCAGTTTACAATGCTGAAAAGACATTAAAAGATCTTGGCGATAAAGTAACAGATACAGAAAAAGCTCCTGTTGAAGATGCAATTAAAGACTTAAAAGAAAAATTAGAAGGTTCTGATACAGAAGCAATTAAAAAAGCAACAGAAAAATTAAGTGAAGCTTTATATCCAATAGCAGAAAAATTATATGCTGATCAAGCTAACCAACAAAACGCAGGTGCAAATGCTCAAGGTACAAGCGATGCTGGAAAACAAGATGATAATGTTGTTGATGCAGATTATGAAGTAGTAGATGATGACGATAAATAATTAAAACAACTTCACCCTGCTAAGTAGATACTTTGCGGGGTGATTTTTCAAATTTAAAAGGGAGTAGATAATAATGGCAAAAAGGGATTATTACGAGGTTTTGGGCGTAGATAAAAGTGCCAGCGAAGCTGATATAAAGAAAGCATATAGAAAACTTGCTATGAAATATCATCCTGACAGAAATCCTGGTGATAAAGAAGCAGAAGAAAAGTTTAAAGAAATAAACGAAGCTTATGAAGTTTTATCTGATGCTGATAAAAAAGCCAAATACGATCAATTCGGTCATGCTGCTTTTGATCCAAACATGGGCGGTGGAGCCGGTTTTGGCGGTGCCGGATTTGGTGGATTTGAAGATATGTTTGGTGATATCTTCGGTTCAATGTTTGGCGGCGGATTTTCTTCAGGTGCAAATAGACAAAATGCTCGTCAAAAAGGTAGAGATTTAAGAGTTAATCTTTCAATATCTTTTAATGATGCAATTTTTGGATGTAAAAAAGAAATCAAATTAAAAAGAACAGAAACTTGTGAAACCTGTGCAGGCAGGGGGGCTGTAAATGATGCTGACATTAAAACATGTGAAACTTGTCATGGAACAGGTCAAGTAAGAGTAACTCAACAAAGCTTGTTTGGAACTGTTCAAACAGTAAAAACTTGTAGTGAATGTAATGGTACAGGTAAGAAAATTATTAAACCTTGTCCTACATGTTCCGGCAGCGGTACTGTAAGAAAAGAAAGAGTTATTTCAATTAGAATTCCGGCAGGTGTTGATACAGGAAGTGTTCTTCCTTTAAGAGGCGAAGGTGAAGCCGGTAAAAACGGAGGTCCTAACGGAGATGTATATATTTACATAACTGTAAAACCTCATCAAATATTTACAAGAGACGGTAGCGATATTTATTGCAAAATACCGATAACTTTTGTTCAAGCAGCTTTAGGGGATCATATAATGGTGCCTACTGTTGATGGACAGGTTAAACTAAAAATTCCTGAAGGAACACAATCAGGTCAAGTATTTAAACTTAAAAATAAAGGTATTCAAAATGCCAACGGTTTTGGCAAAGGTAACCAATATGTTGAAATAAAAGTTGAAGTTCCTAAGAACTTAACAGAAAAACAAAAATCTAAGTTAAGAGAATTCGGGGAACTTTCAAGTGATAAAAACAATGAACAAAATAAAAGTTTCTGGGATAAGGTAAAAGATAACTTTAAATAAAAAGACTTCTTTAGAAGTCTTTTTTTATGTTATATTATAAATATAAATTTTGGAGGAAATAAAGTTATGCTTGATAGAATACCAAGTAAAGAGGATATGACAGTTTTGGTAGGACAATCTTTATATGATGTTTGGGAAAAGTTGTGTAATTTAATTGATGAAAGATATGAAATGGATAGGTTATGGAATACCGGCGGTAAGAAATGGGCTTATGAATATAAATATCTAAGAGGTGGTAAAACACTTTGTGCATTATATGCTAAAGAAAATTGTATAGGATTTATGGTTATACTTGGAAAAGAAGAAAGAGCAAAGTTTGAAGAAGGGAGAAACATTTATTCTAAAGAAGTTCAAAAAGTTTATGATGAAGCGAAAACATATCGTGATGGTAAATGGATAATGTTTGAGCCAACAAATACCGAGCAATTTGATGATTATATTAAGTTACTTACTATAAAGAGAAAACCAAATAGAAAATAATATTTTTAAGTTATATATTTTAGATGAATTTAATTAAAATTTGTGAGGTGAAAATAAAGTGGAATTGGAAATAATTGAAATAAAAGACAGAGATTCTATTTTAATACAGAATTTATTAGATGTATGGGAAAGTTCGGTTAAAGCTACTCATTTATTTTTATCTAAAGAAGAAATAAATAATATTAAGAAGTATGTTCCTTTTGCTATAAAAGAAGTACCTGTTTTAGTGATAGCTAAAAATGTAGATAAAAACATAACTGGATTTATGGGGACTAAAGATAAGATTCTTGAAATGTTATTTATTTCAGATAAATATAGAGGGCAGGGAATAGGAAAGATGTTGTTACAATATGGAATAAAAAATTATAATATAAATGAACTTACAGTAAATGAACAAAATCCCCTTGCAAAAAAGTTTTATGAGTATATGGGCTTTAAAGTTTATAAAAGAATGGAGCTAGATGAACAGGGCAATCCTTATCCATTATTGTATATGAAAATGACTGAATAAATTTTTAAATAAAGTATTGAATCTATTAACGTTTTTTATTATTAGTCATTTTATAAATTAATTTATTAATAATAAAAAAGAGAAGTTTTAAACTTCTCTTTTTTTATTCTACGCTTTTTAGTGATTCTACCATGTTAATTTTTTTCAGTGTTCTGTTTAAGAAAATATTTACTATTACCGCAAATACAATCGTAAGAACTACGCCATATATATAACTTGATATTAAAATATCATTATAAAATTGTACGAAGTCAACAGCAACTGTGTTCATAAGGTATTGATGGAAGAATTTTCCTATTAAGCATCCTACTATTATACCGATTATATTAAGTATAATATTTTCTCTTACAATATATAAGTTTACTTCATTATTATAAAATCCTAAAACTTTTATGGTTGCAATTTCTCTAAATCTCTCACTTACATTAATATTATCAAGGTTAAACATTACTATAAATGCTAACATCCCTGCTGCGATAATTATTACAACAATAACAAAATCCAAACTGTCGAGCTGTTGAGAAAATCCTTCTGCCGTTCTTTGATTAAATTCAACACTTAATATATTTTTGTTTTTCAAAATTTCTTTACTTAGCTCATCATAAGTTTCTTCATCATTATTTGTAAGTCTTGATAAAATAAGATTTGCATTTACATCTTCATTTGTTAATTGTTCATAATAATCTTTACTGATGAATGCATAGTGGTAAATATAATTATTTACTACCCCTGCTACAGAAACTTGATATTCTTTTCCGTCCATATCTTTTATTTTAATTTTATCGCCTTTTTTTATTCCTGCTATTTCACTTAATCTGCTGGTTATTATAATGCCATTATCAGGAAGAGTTAAGGTTTGTTCCGTTTCGTAGTCGGTTAAGTAAATATAGTTGTTCATTGCATCAGTATCTATCGGAACCATTAAAGAGAAATTATAACTTTTTTTATCTCCTTCTACTTCATAGGTATCTTGATAGAATAGTTTGCTTTCTTTTATTTCGCTGTTACTATTAAATTCCTGTTCAATCTCTTTTATTTCTTTTGTAGATACATCGCTATCCAAAGATGTTTCCATGTTGTAATTTCTTACATGAGTATATTGTAAATCTATCATTGATGATACTGAATATCTAAGCCCAAATCCTGCGATTAAAAGTCCGCAGCATGCGCCGATCCCTAAAACGCTCATTATAAGTCTTTTCTTATATCTCATAAGATTTCTTATTGTTATTTTCCATTTAAAGCTTAATCTGTTCCAAATAAAAGGAATTCTTTCAAGTAATGCTTTTCTTCCGCTTTTCATTACTTTTGGTCTAAGAAGACTTGCTGCAACTTCTCTTAAGTCTGAACTGCAAGCTACATAAGCACTGAGAACCGTACACATCACACCTACTATAAGAGAAATAACGATGTAGTTAGGATAAATTACAGGGATAAGTTCAGGTGTTTTATATAAAATTCTATATGCTTCATAAATCATGTTTGGAACAAATGTAAATCCTATGATAAGTCCTATAATGCTGCCGATAAAACTTGCAAGGAATGCATAAACAATAAATTTCATGCTTACGGCAAATTTGCCAAATCCCAAAGCTTTTAATATTCCAAGTTCCGTTCTTTTTTCTTCAACCATTCTTGTCATGGTTGTTAAGCATACAAGTGCTGCAACGAGGAAGAATATTAAAGGAAATACTTTTGCGACTGATGTTATTTTTTTTGAATTTTCTGCGTAGCTGAAATAACTTTCGTTTGTGTTTCTGTCAAGTGTATACCACTTAACTTCTTCCATATCTTCAACTTCTGCTTTTGCATCATCTATTTTCTTTTGTGCATTTGCAAATTCTTCATCTGCTTTTTCTTTGTTTTTGTTGTATTCGCTGTATCCGCTGTCAATTTCTTTTTGTGCTGATGTTATTTGGTAAGATGCGTTTGCAAATTCTTTGTTTGCTGTATTTTCTTGTTTTTCTATTTCGCTGTATCCGCTTTTAATTTCTTTTTTTGCGTTTGTGATTTGAGTTTGTGCGATGCTTAATTCTTTTTCTTTTGTCTCTAATTCCGTTTTTGCATCTTTTAATTCTTGTTCTTGTTTAGAAAGAATATCTTTTAAGGCTTCTTTTTCCTCTTCTGCTAATGAAGCTACATAGTTATAAAATTCTTCTTCTTGTTTTTCTAATTCCTCTTTTGCTGTTTTTAATTCTGCTTTTGCGGAATTTATTTGTTTTTCTTTAGTTTCAAGTTCTTTTTCGCTTTTATTTAGTTCAGCTTTTGCGTTTGCAATTTCGTTTTTTAAAGTTGACTTCTGACTTTCAAGTTCATTTTTAGAATTAGAAAGTTTAGAAGTGCTGTTTTTAAGTTTCTCTTCGGCACTGGATAATTCATTGTAAGCATCTTTTTTCTTTTCGTCCAGCTCTTTTTGTGAATCGTTTATTTCTTTATATGCTTTGTCTTTTTCTTCTTGTAACCTTTGAGTTTCTCTTAAAGATGTTGTTTCTTCTATTTTATCTTTGTAATCAGTAATGATTTGTTCATATTCTTCACTAAAACAATTTATATCTTTAGTTGATTTTAAACTTACGTATAAGTCAGTGTAGTAATCGCTGCCAAAAGTATCCATACTTAATATTAAGAATGTGTTTATTGTTCCGTCTCCAAGTTTTGAAGAGCCGTAATCATCATCAGTAATGTAATATGACCAGCTTGCTGTTCCTACTATTTTTAGTTCTTTTTCTTTAATTTTTACGCTTTCATAATCTTCTACTTTTAAAGTATCTCCGAGTTTTAAATTGTTTGCTTTTAAATAATTATCTGATATTACACATTCATTTGATTCTTTTGGATAACTTCCGCTTATAAGTTCATAATCCATCATTACAATATCTTCTTTGTTTGGCATACCATAAGCCTTAGCTACAATGCTTTTGTCGTTATGACCTAAAAGAAGATCTGTTGAATATGTGGCAAAAATATCTTTTGTGTCTTTATCGTTTTTTATCGCTTCTATGTCTTTATTACTAAAACCATATGTGGACATAAAACTTATATCGTACAAGTTGGTGTCTTCAAAATATTTATTTGCCGTATACTCCATTTGCGGTCCTATTACTCTTAGCCCGACAAAAAAGCACACTCCAAGAAGAGTGATTAATAAAATGGATATAAATCTATTTTTTGTAAGTCTGATTTCTCTTAATAAGTCTTTTATTAATGTCTTCATTTAAGGCACCTTCATATGTTGTTATTTAAAATTCTACCATTCTATGTCTTCGACGTTTTTAACATTTTCGTTAATTATAATATCTTCAATTTGTCCGTTTTTTACCTTTATGATTTTATTTGCCATTTCCGTTAATGCAAGGTTGTGGGTTACCACTATTACGGGAATATTGTTCATAAAGCAAATGTCTTGAAGTAGTTTTAATATTGATTTTCCTGTTTTATAGTCAAGTGCTCCCGTTGGTTCATCACATAATAATAGTTTAGGATTTTTTGCAAGAGCTCTTGCTATTGATACTCTTTGTTGTTCTCCGCCGGATAATTGAGACGGGAAATTATCGGCTCTTTTTTTTAGCCCTACATCTCTTAGAGCATCCACCGCGGATATGCTTGATTTTGATATTTCAGTTGCAAGTTCTATATTTTCTTTTGCAGTAAGGTTTTGAACAAGGTTATAAAACTGAAAAACAAAGCCTACATCGTATCTTCTGTATGAGGTAAGTTCTTTTTCGCTTAATTTGCTTAAGTCTTTGCCATCTACGATTATGCTTCCTTTTGTGATTGTGTCCATTCCTCCAAGGAGATTAAGAAGTGTTGTTTTTCCTGCACCGCTTTGTCCTACTATAATCGTAAATTTGCCTTTTTCGATTTCAAAGCTAACGTTATCCAAAGCTTTTACTTCGTTTTCTTTGCTGCCGTAAATTTTACTGACGTTTTGAATAATAATATTATCAGCCATATCTTTTCTCGCTTTCGTTTATCCTTTGTTTTCAATTAAACCTTTTCATTTATATTATTATACTATATTATTATGTTTTAACATAATAATATTTGAAATAACTTTGTGATGAAAAGTAGAAAATAAAATATACCTGTGCTATACTCTAATATATAAATTTTTTAGAGGTTATTATGAGACAAATAGATACTAAAATTATAAAAGAAGAAGTAAAAAAACTTATCCTTGAAGCAAATGTTTTTCTTGGAGATGATATTAAAAATGCTTTGATTGAAAGTGAAAAAGAAGAAAAGTCAGAGATTGGAAGAGGACTTTTAAGTGTTATAAACGATAATATAGATATTGCAGCGAAAGAAAACTGCCCTATATGTCAAGATACGGGTATGTGCCTTGTGTTTTTGGAGGTAGGTCAGGAAGTTTTCTTTACGGGTAATTACATTTATGATGAAATAAACGATGCTATAAGAGAAGCTTACGATGAAGGATATTTTAGAAAAAGTGTTGTAGGTTGTCCTTTAAGAAGAGAGAATACCAAAGATAATACTCCTGGGATAATATATTATAACGTAGTAAAAGGTGATAAAGTTAAAATAAAAGTTATGCCAAAAGGTTTTGGCAGTGAAAACTGCGGTGATACAAAGATGTTAAAGCCAGCAGATGGATATGAAGGAGTTGTTGATTTTATATTACAAACAGTTGAAAAGGCAGGAAGCAAACCATGTCCTCCTATGATTGTTGGAGTTGGAATAGGAGGGACAATGGAAAAGGCTGCATTAATGGCAAAAGAAGCTTTACTTCTTGATATTAATCACAAAAATGAAGATGAGTTTTATAGAAATATGGAAGAAGAGCTTATTGATAAAATCAATAAACTTGGAATAGGTCCGGGAGGACTTGGGGGAAGTACTACAGCTCTTGGAGTAAATATTCTAACTTATCCTACTCATATTGCAGGACTGCCTGTAAGTGTTAATATAGGTTGCCATGTATCAAGACATAAGGAAACGGAGATTTAATATGGAAAAGAAAGTAAAATTACCACTTAGTGATGATGAAATAATGGATATAAATGCAGGGGATAAATTATATTTAACGGGATATATTTATACTGCAAGAGATGCTGCTCATAAAAAAATGGTGGAAACAATGGAAAATGGCGATAAGCTTCCTTTTAATATAAAAGGAGAGTGTATATATTATGCAGGTCCATGTCCAGAAAAACCAGGTGAAGTAATAGGTTCATGCGGACCTACAACATCTGCAAGAATGGATAAATATACTCCGTTTTTACTTGAAAGAGGATTAAAGCTTATTATAGGAAAAGGCGAGCGAAACGACGAAGTAGAAAAAAGTTTAAAGGATAATAATGCTTTATATCTTGCGGCAGTTGGAGGATGTGGAGCTTTAATAAAAAAATGTATAAAAGAAGCTGAGCTTATAGCTTATCCGGAGTTGTTATCCGAAGCCGTTAGAAAATTATATGTAGAGGATTTCCCTGTTATTGTGGCAATAGATTCAAAAGGAAATAATTTATATAAAACAGAAAAAGAAAAATATAAAAGACCTTTCTAAAAAGGTCTTTTTTTATTAATCTTCTGATACTCTTACCCCTTTATTTTAAGGCGTTTTTATTATATAATTGAAAGGTAATTAAATTTTGGAGAATGGATATGTATAAGTATATTGTTTTTGATTTAGATGGAACTCTTATTGATACTGCTGAGGGGACGGTAAAAATGTTTCAAGAGGGGCTAAGATATGCAGGAATCATTGAAGATGACAAAGTAGTAAAATCTCTAATAGGACCTCCCTTTGCAAGAACTCTTGTAACAAAATATGGGCTAAGCGAAGAAAAAGCAAAAAAAGCCATAGATGTAAGTAACGAATACATGTTTGACAAAGGCGTTTATGAATGTAAACTTTTTGATGGAATGAGGGAAACTTTGGAAATGCTTAAAGCGAATAATATAAAATTATCAGTAGCGACAAGCCAGCCCGAAGATTCCGCATTGATAGAAGCAAAACATGTAGAAATACTTGATTATTTCGATCATTTTATTGCAAATAACCTTTATCAGACAAGAGGAAGCAAAAGCGATTTTGTTGGAATGTGCATTGATAAAATGGAAGTATCAGACAAAAGCAGTGCAATTATGATAGGAGATAAAAAACCGGATATAATCGGGGGGAAAGAAAACGGCATTGCTACTATGGGTGTTTTGTATGGATATGGTGATTTGTCTGAGATTAAAGAAAGTAATCCTATACATATTGTAAAAACACCGATTCAGATTAAAGATATTATTTTAAAATAGATTTATTATTTTTCTTGACAGTAATAATTACAATATATTAAAATTATATTTTAAGGAAAAGCAAAAAATAGCAATATTACAAGCTTTTTAATATAAATTTAGGAATGGAGTAAGATATGGTTTTTGAAGATTTGAATAAAAACAGTGTTAAAGACATGGAAAAAGAAATATCAAATTATTGGGAAGATATTGATATTCTTAAAAGGTCTCTTGAAACCAGAGAAGGCTGTGAAAACTTTGTATTCTTTGAAGGTCCTCCTACAGCTAACGGTAGACCTGGAATTCACCATGTTATTGCAAGAACATTAAAAGACAGCGTGTGCAAATTCAGAAACATGCAAGGTTACAGAGTTAAAAGAAAAGCAGGTTGGGATACACACGGACTTCCTGTTGAAATTGAAGTTGAAAAAACTTTAAATATGAACGGAAAAGGTGATATCGAAAAATACGGTATTGCAGAATTTAATAAAAAATGTAAAGAAAGTGTATTTACTTATGAAGCTCTTTGGAGAGAAATGACAAAGAGAATGGGGTATTTTGTAGACCTTGATAACCCATATATTACACTTGATAATAACTACATTGAAACAGTTTGGTGGATTTTAAAAGAATTCTTTGATGCAGGACTAATTTATGAAGGTCATAAAATCGTTCCTTACTGCCCAAGATGTGGTACGGGTCTTGCTTCTCACGAAGTAGCTCAAGGATATAAAAACATTAAAACAAATTCTGTTTATGTTGCATTTAAAATAAAAGATAAAGATGAATATTTCTTAGTTTGGACAACAACTCCTTGGACACTTCCTTCAAACGTTGCCCTTTGTGTTGGTGCTGATATTGATTATGTAAAAGTAAAATCAAAAGGAGTAACTTTCATTCTTGCAAAAGCACTTGCTAATACTGTTCTTGGTGACGAGTATGAAGTAATCGAAGAAATGAAAGGTAAGGACCTTGAATATATCGAATATGAACAACTTCTTGACTTTGTAAAAGTTCCAAACGGCAAGAAAGCGCATTATGTAATCCTTGGAGATTTCGTTTCTACTGAAGATGGTACAGGAATCGTTCATATTGCTCCTGCTTTTGGGGAAGACGACTACAACGTATCAAGAAAATACAATTTACCTGTATTAAATCCTGTTGGTGAAGACGGTAAATTCCTTGAAACTCCATGGAAGGGTACTTTTGTTATAGATGCAGATTTAGATATTATTAAATATCTAAAAGAGCATGATATGTTATTTAAGAAACAAAAAATTGAACATAACTATCCACATTGCTGGAGATGTAAAACTCCATTGTTATACTACGGAAAACCAAGTTGGTATATTGAAATGACAAAACTTAGAGATGACCTTGTTGCAGCAAATAATACTGTAAAATGGTATCCTGAATTTGTTGGTGAAAAGAGATTTGGTAACTGGATTGAAAATGTAAAAGACTGGGCAATTTCAAGAAGTAGATACTGGGGTACTCCTCTTAATATTTGGAGATGTGAATGTGGAAATATTCACAGTGTAGGTTCAAGAAAACAACTTGTAGAAGAAGCAATTGAAGATATAGATGAAAGTATCGAACTTCATAGACCATATGTTGACGATGTTCATATTAAATGTGATAAATGCGGTAAGACAATGACTAGAGTAACAGACGTTATTGACTGTTGGTTTGACTCAGGTTCAATGCCTTTTGCTCAACAACATTATCCATTTGAAAATAAAGAAGAGTTTGAAGAACAATTCCCTGCAAACTTCATTTGTGAAGGTATTGACCAAACAAGAGGATGGTTCTATTCACTTCTTGCAATATCAACATTCCTAATGAAAAAAGCTCCTTATAAGAGTGTTCTTGTAAATGACTTAATTCTTGATGCTAACGGTCAAAAAATGAGTAAATCAAAAGGAAACACAGTTGACCCATTTGATTTATTTGACAGATACGGCGCCGATGCACTTAGATGGTATTTACTATATGTATCACCTGCATGGACTCCAACTAAATTTGATGAAGAAGGATTAAAAGAAGTAATTTCTAAATTCTTCAATACATTAAAAAATGTTTATACATTCTTTGTAATGTATGCAAATACAGATAATGTAGACCCAAGAGAATTCTTTGTTGAATATAAAGACAGAGATGAAATAGATTTATGGATATTATCTAAATACAATAACCTTGTTAAAGCCGTAACTGCTGATATGGAAATTAATGAACATACAAAAGCAGTTAAGAAAATACAAGATTTTGTAAATGAAGATTTATCTAACTGGTATATCAGAAGATGTAGAAGAAGATTCTGGGCAAGCGAACTTGATAATGACAAAAAAGCCGTATACAATACAACTTACGAAGTATTAACAGGCTTAAGCAAACTTATTGCTCCATTTGCTCCATTTATTTCTGAAGAAATTTACAGAAAATTAACAGGTAAAGAATCAGTTCATATTGAAAGATATCCTGCCATCAATGAAGATTTAATCGACGAAAAGAATGAATTTAAAATGGATTTAGTCAGAACTCTTGTTTCTCTTGGAAGAAGTGCCAGAGAAGAAGCAAATATCAAAGTTAGACAACCTGTAAAAGACATTCTTGTTTATGGTGCTGATAAAGAAGTTATAGCAGGGCTTGTTGATTTAATCAAAGAAGAGCTTAACGTGAAAGAAGTTACATTCCCTGAAAACCTTGAAGAATACATGAACTTTATTTTAAAACTTGACTTTAAAGTTGCTGGTAAGATTTTAGGTAAAGATGTTAAGAGAGCTGTTGCTGCATTAAATAGCTGTGATGCAAAAGCAGTAATTGACGAACTTGATAAAAATGGTGAAGTAACACTTGATACACCTGAAGGTCCATTAATGCTTAAGAAAGAATGGGTTGAAATAAGAACAGAAGCAAAAGAAGGCTTCAATGTTCAAAAACAAGATAATTTATTCGTAATCTTAGATACAAATCTTGATGAAGATTTAATCAAAGAAGGTTATGTAAGAGAAGTTATTTCAAAAGTCCAACAAATGAGAAAAAATAATGATTATGAAGTAACAGACAGAATTAACATAACAATTGATTGTAGCGATGTAATCAAAAATTCTATTGAAGAATTCAAAGCTTATCTTACAAAAGAAACTCTTTGCGATGAAATTATCTATGCAGAAAATGACGGTGCTAATGTTAAATTAAACGATCAAGAAGCAGTAATAAAACTTGAAAGAAAATAGAAAAAAAAGACTCCTTATGGAGTCTTTTTTATTAAAAAAAATTATATTTTATCATTAAAGACTTTTAGGTCTTTTTTTATTTTGACATTTTGTGAATGTCATATAAAAACAAAATTTATATATAATTTTATAAAAAAGGTTGTTTTTTATAGATATAAAAATTTGTTGTGTTTAGTAGTTCTTTAATAAGTATATTGTTTTATATAGCATTTTTATTAGTTTTTATAATCTTTTTTACGACATTCTAATCATTTTGTGAATTTTGTAAAATGAAACAAAAAAGTGTGGCTTTGGTATGGAAATAAATTATAAAACATTGGGATTGAAGATAAAAGAAAAAAGAAAAAAATTAGGGTATACACAAGAAAGTTTATCAGAAAAAATTGATTTGTCTGTAAGTCATTTAAGCCACATAGAAAATGGAAGTGCGAAAGTTTCCCTGCATGCAATAGTTAATATTGCCAGTATATTAAATTTAAGTTTAGATGAGCTTTTTAGTATTGATCTTGGTAATAATTTTATAAGCGAAAATATTAAGGATATTAATGAGTTTTTAAAAAATTGCAGTAAAGAAGAGAAAAAGCTTTTATTTGAGAATCTAAATTTTTTAAAAAAAGTAAATTTAAAAGAGAGTGAATATATTTAATAAAATGAGCGAAAGTATTTTAAATGAATTTCTATATTTTTATTTTGAAAATAATAAATGTGATGATAATCAAAAAATGCTAAATGAAATTATTGATTTGTTTGAAAAACTAAATAAGAACATTGATAAAACATACAGTGAAAGCGTTGAAGAAATCTTTGAAAAGATGCTTAGATATAATCAAAAAGAAAATGAATATTGTTTTAAACTGGGATTTAATATTTGCATGAGAATAGTTATAGAGATGTTTAGTTTTACATAATACATATTTTGACAAATTTCGCACTTTAATAAATGTATCTTTTATCTTGTAAAAAAATATTAAGGGGATAAGATAATGGATAAAAAGTGTGCCATAACGGGAATAAGGGATGTGAAAAATTTTGATGAAGAGAAAAAGACAATATTGTTTGAAAAGATAAAAAATATAATAGGATTACTACATGTGAAATATGAAATAAATACATTTTATTGTGGAATGGCTCTTGGTGCGGATTTGTTATGTGCCGGAGCTATTTTAGATTATAATGACAGATTTAATACAAATATTAAAATTATTCCCGTTATTCCTTATAAAAATCAAACTAAATTATGGAAACAAGAAGATATTAAAAACTATAATTACATATTAAATAACTCTTTAGATGCAATAATTCTAAATGAAAAATATACAAGAACTTGCATGCTTGAAAGAAATAGGTATATGGTAGATAACAGTGAGTTTTTGTTTGCCGTTTATGACGGAAGAGACAGCGGGGGGACTAGATACACCATTGATTATGCAATAAAAAAAGAAAGAAAAATAATTTTTATAGATACGAAGACTTTTAAATTGTTTAAAAATTTTTATTAATGGAGATATTTTAATGGTGGAAAATATTTTATCAAAGTGATACTATATATAAAAATGTAGGAATAAATAATATAGTTAAATTTTTTTAAGAGGTAAAATATGAAGTACGATTTTGATAAAATAATTGATAGAAGAAATACAAACAGTGAAAAATATGATAGTTTAAAAAGAGCATATCCTCTTTCAGATGAAAATACCATACCTTTATGGGTGGCTGATATGGATTTCCCTTGTAGTGATGCGATAATCGCAAGCATAAAAGAAAGGCTTTTAAATCCTGTTCTTGGATATACTTTTGTTTATGCTGATGATGAATATAAAAGTGCCGTTTGTGACTGGATGAAGGATAAACATGATTTTATAATTGATAAAAAAGATATATATTATTCCGGCGGTATTGTTCCTGCAATGTGCGTTTTAATAAACACTTTAACAAATGAAGGAGACAGCATTATTGTAAATCAGCCTGTGTATACTCCTTTTATGAATATAGTAAAATCAAATTATAGAAATCTTGTAAATTCACCACTTATAAAAGATGAAAATGGAAATTATACTCTTGATTTTGATGATTTTGAAAAAAAGATAAAAAATAATAACGTAAAAATGTTTCTTTTCTGTTCACCTCATAATCCAATAGGTAAAGTTTGGACAAAAGATGAACTTTTAAAAATAGGTGAAATATGTAAAAAATATAATGTTATAGTTTTTAGTGATGAGATACACTGTGATATTGTAAGAAAGGGAATAAAACATATTCCTATTGCTTCATTATTTGAAGATGACGATATATTTATAACAGGAACAGCACCAAGCAAGACATTTAATATTCCTGGTATGAAGGTAAGTAATATAATTATAAAGAATGAAGAATATAAGAGTAAATGGAAATATTACACACAAAAAAGACTTCATGTTGCTGATCCTAATGTATTTGTACCGGGGCTTGTTAAGGCTGCATATAAAAACAGTGATGATTGGTATAATTATATGCTTGAATACGTAGAAGAAAATTTTAAATACATAAAAAAATTCGTTGATGAAAATTTAGAAAATGTAGGTTTTGAAATTCCTCAGGCGACATTCCTTGGCTGGCTTGATATGAATAAGTACGATATAGATTATAGTAAATTATCAGATTTATTCGTCACAAAAGGCGGTTTTGCTATTCAGCACGGTAAACAGTTTGGAGAAGAAGGGATAGGTTATTTTAGAATAAACGTTGCAACCAGCAGGAAAAATATCGAAAAAGCAATGAATGCAATGAAAGAAGTATTAAAAGATATACCTATAAAATAAAAAAAGAACATCATAAGATGTTCTTTTTATTTTTAGTAATTTTTAGCTTTAATAAAGAAATGAGCTCTTGGATGGTCACATACAGGACAAACTTCAGGAGCTTCTTTTGCAACTACTAAGTGTCCGCAGTTTCCGCATTCCCAAACAACTTCTTCTTCTCTTTTAAATACTCTTCCTTTTTGGATGTTTTCGCATAAAGCTCTGTATCTTTCTTCATGAGCTTTTTCGATTTTTGCAACACCTTCAAAAGTTTCAGCTATATCATCAAAGCCTTCTTCTCTTGCTTCTTTTGCGAATGTAGCATACATGTCTGTCCATTCGTAATTTTCGCCTGCTGCTGCGTCAAGAAGATTTTCTTCTGTTGTTCCGATTCCATGAATTAATTTAAACCAAAGTTTAGCGTGTTCTTTTTCATTGTTTGCTGTATCTTCGAACAATGCGGCAATTTGATTGTAACCGTCTTTTTTTGCTTTGCTTGCGTAGTAAGTGTATTTGTTTCTTGCTTCGCTTTCTCCTGCAAATGCAGTTTTTAAGTTTTCAAGTGTTTTTGTTCCGTCTAATTTATTAGCCATATAATTTACCCTCCTATATGCGTTTCTTGTTAAAGTCATTATATCACAAAAAAAATTTTTAGTGTAGAAAATAAAGAAAAGTTTAGTTAAATTTAATATATTTATTATTGCTAAAAATTTTTATAATTATTTGTAAATTAAAGAATTTTAATAATCAAAAAAACGAATATTTTTTATTGACATATCTTGTATATTTTTTTATAATAATTTGTGTTGACTATAAACGTGATAACCCACGGTAGAGGGGAGGGTTGAGAGATGTCAGAAGTAAGATTAAGAGAAGGCGAATCACTAGAAAGCGCTTTAAAAAGATTTAAGAAAAAGACTGCTATGGCTGGTGTTATGTCTGAAATCAGAAAAAGAGAACACTATGAAAAACCTAGTGTAAGAAGAAAGAAAAAAGCTGAAGCAGCAAGAAAGAAAAAAAATAAAAGATAATTAGGAAGTGTTTTATATGTCACTTAAAGAAACTTTACTTGGCGATTTAAAAAAAGCCATGAAAGAAAAAGACAATATAACAAAATCTACTGTTACTATGGTTAGAGCTGCAATCTTACAAGTTGAAAAAGACAATAAAGTTGAACTTGGCGATGAAGAAATTGTAGATGTAGTTGCTAAACAAGTAAAACAAAGAAAAGATTCTCTTGCTGAATTTGAGAAAGCGGGAAGAGAAGATCTTATAGCTGAAGCAAAAGCAGAACTTGAAGTTCTAATGAGATATTTACCAAAGCAGCTGACAAAAGATGAGGTTAAAGAAATAGTAAAAGAAGCTATTGAAAAAACCGGAGCTGAAACGGTAAAAGATATGGGCAAAATCATGGGCGAAGTTATGCCTAAAGTAAAAGGTAAGGCTGATGGTAAAATCGTTAATGAAGTTGCCAGAGAATTATTAGGCTAATTTAAGGAGTGTATTACACTCCTTATTTTTTTACTGTGAGGTATATATGAGCAAGGAAAATATAATTGTATCGGCATGTTTGTTTGGAGAGAACTGTAAATACAGCGGTGGTAATAATGAAATAGAAAAAGAAATTATAGAGAAAATAGAAAATAAATATAATGTTATATTATGTTGTCCGGAATGTCTTGGAGGACTATCTACTCCAAGAGAGCCAAGCGAGATAAGAAAAGGAAAAGTATTTTCAAAAAGCGGAAAAGACGTTACTGAGGAATATAAAAAAGGAGCAATGATTTGCCTTAATATTGTAAAAGAAAACAATGTAAAATTAGCATTAATGAAAGCAAATTCTCCTTCCTGCGGAAATAAAAAAATATACGACGGAAGTTTTTCATCTGTTTTGATTGATGGTAAGGGAATAACTGCAAAGCTTTTTGAAGAAAATGGAATTGAAGTAATAAGTGAGAAAGAACTTGAAAAGTTATTCTAAATTTGTATGAAAATGTTTTTAATGATACTGAGTATTATTAAGAGTAAAAAAAGCATATAAATAATAAAAAAAGTTAATAAAATGAACAAAAAACTATTTACTTTATAACCTTAACAGTTTATAATACAAAAATACTTTGAATATCAAAGAACTCAGGAGGAATATAATTATGTTAGAAGATATTAAAAAGGTATTAGTAGATGCGTTAGATATTGACGAAAGTCTTATCACACCGGAAGCAAGATTAAAAGAAGATTTAGATATCGATTCTTTAGCTGCTGTTGAATTATCACTTGAACTTGAAACAGAATTCGATGTTCAAATCGAAGATGAAGAATTAGAAAAACTTGTTACTGTACAAGATATCATTGACATTATTAAAGAAAAACAATAATATCACTTTTTTATTCAGTATAATATTTGGGCTTACGGGCCCTTTTATATTACATTTATTCATTATATTTTATTTTTTATTTATTCGGTTTTATAGGATATTATAGTTTGAATATCAAAGTATTATTTATTGATTTCTTTAAAATTAATTCAAAAGGAGAAAATTTTGGATACTAAAGCAATAAAACAAGTTATAGATATTTTTGAAGGCTCAAATGTTCATAAAATGGAAATTGAAGCCGGAGAAATGAAGATTAAACTTGAAAAAGAAGATAGCAAAAGTGTTGTAAATTATGTTAAACCACAAGAATATATTGTGGAATCACAACCAGTTATAAAAGAAGATACTGAAGAAGTTATAAAAGAAGAACCAAAAGGGAATTGGGTAAAAAGTCCTATTGTAGGAACATTTTATTCAAAACCAAATGAAAGTTCACCTGCTTATGTAAACGTGGGAGACAGTGTAAACAAGGGAGATATCGTTTGTATCATTGAAGCAATGAAAGTAATGAACGAAATAAAAGCTCCTTGCAGTGGAAAAATCATAAGTGTTGCAAAACAAGACGGTGAAATGGTTCAGTTTGATGAAAATCTAATATGTATAGGTGATTAAATGATAAAGAAAATTTTAATTGCAAACAGAGGAGAAATAGCAGTAAGAATAATAAGAACTTGTAAGGAAATGGGAATTAAAACCGTAAGTGTATATTCAACTGCGGATAAAGATGCCTTACATGTTCAAATAGCAGATGAAGCTGTTTGTATAGGTTCGCCTAAAGCAATGGATAGTTATCTAAATATGAGTAATATCATAGAAGCTGCTTGTCAGACAGGATGTGATGCCATACATCCGGGATTTGGTTTTTTAAGTGAAAATCCAAGATTTGCAAGACTTGTTATTGGATGTGGATTAATTTTTATTGGTCCAAATCCTGAAACAATCGAAAAACTCGGTAATAAGAGTGAAGCAAGAAAAATAATGATAGAAGCTGGGGTGCCTGTTGTTCCCGGTTCTAAAGAAATTATAAAAGATGTAGATGAAGGTAAAAAGCTTGCAAATGACATAACATATCCCGTAATTATTAAAGCCAGTAATGGCGGCGGCGGAAGAGGCATGAGAATTGTAAGAAAAGAAGAAGAATTTGAAGATGCTTTTAATGCTGCTACAAGTGAGGCAAAGGCTTGTTTTGGGGATAGTGATGTATATATAGAAAAATACATAGAAAAGCCAAAACACATTGAAATTCAACTTATAGCCGATAAGCATGGTAATGTTATACATTTATTTGAAAGAGACTGTTCTTTCCAAAGAAGAAACCAAAAGCTTATAGAAGAAGCACCATGTCATATGCTTAAAGATGATATAAGGCAGTCTATGATAAATGATGCAATAAAAGCATGTAAATATGTTGGATATGACAGTGTAGGAACAATTGAATTCTTGCTTGATAAAAGCGGCAAATATTATTTTATGGAAATGAATACGAGAATTCAGGTTGAACATCCAATATCAGAAATGATAAGCGGAGTTGATATAGTAAAACAACAAATTAAAGTTGCAGGCGGACAAAAACTTACTTTAAAACAAGAAGATATAAAACAAAATGGTTATGCAATAGAATGCAGAATCAATGCGGAAGATGTAGAAAGAAATTTTGCACCTTCCGGAGGAAAGATAAACTTTTTACATATTCCCGGAGGAAGAGGAATAAGAGTTGACAGTGCTGTGTATACAGGATATGAAATACCTCCGTTTTATGATTCTATGATTTTAAAACTCATTGCTTTTGCACCTACAAGGTTAGAATGCATAAAGAAAATGAGAGTTGCATTGGAAGAGTTAATTATAGACGGAGTAAAAACAAATATAGAATTTCATTATTTGGTGCTTCACAATAAAACTTTTATTGAAGGAAAATACGATACGGGATTTTTTGAAGAGTTTATAAAGGAGTTGGAAGAACAAAGTGGAGAACTTATTTAGAAAAAGACAGGAAAGACTTGAACTTTTTAAGTCCAGAAGAATAACTTCTTCGAAAGAGGTTACAAAAAGAGAAGTTCCTGAAAATTTAATAAAAAACTGTGAAGTATGCCATAAAAATACTCCATATGATGAAATGATGGAAAATCTTTATGTCTGTCCAAATTGCGGTCATCATTTAAAGATAAGTGCAAGAGAAAGAATAAGACAACTTACGGATAAAAGAAGTTTTAGGGAAATGGATAAAAACATTGAAAGTAAAAATGAAGATAATTTCCCAGGTTATTCTAATAAACTTGATAAGTTAAAAAGAGCAACAGGACTTCATGAAGCAGTTGTTACCGGAGTTGGAAAAATAAACGGTCAAAGAATTGCCATTGCTGTTATGGACAGTAATTTTATGATGGGAAGTATGGGGCAAGTTGTTGGAGATAAAATTACTAGAATAATAGAGCTTGCAACGAAAAGAAAACTTCCCCTTCTTATAAGCTGTACCAGTGGCGGAGCAAGAATGCAAGAAGGGATTATGTCTTTGATGCAAATGGCAAAAACAAGTGCTGCACTAAAGAGATTTTCTGATGAAGGTGGCTTTTATATCTCTTTACTTACTCATCCCACTACAGGTGGCGTAAGCGCATCATTTGCGATGCTAGGAGATATAATAATTGCTGAACCGAATGCTCTTGTAGGCTTTGCCGGAAAAAGAGTTATTGAAAATACAATCAATGAAACTCTTCCAAAAGAATTCCAAAGAGCTGAGTTTTTACTTGAAAAAGGTTTTATAGATATGATTGTAAAAAGAACAGACATGAAGAAAACCATTTATGATCTTATAGTACTTCATAAAGGAGTAAAACAATGAGCATAAAAGAATGTGAAATTAAAATACGAGAATTGGAAGCAAAAAAGGCTTCTCTTTCTTTAACGGACAATGAAGAATTTGACAAAATAAATAAAGAAATAAGACAGCTAAAGAAAAAGGCATATGCAAAATTAGAGCCTTGGGATAGAGTATATCTAGCAAGACATCAAGACAGACCAAAAGCAAGCGATTATATATCACTTCTTTTTGATAATTTTTATGAGCTTCATGGGGATAGATGTTTTGGAGATGATAGTGCGTTAATTGGGGGTATTGGAACGTTTAATGATATTCCGGTAACCGTTTTGGCACAGGCTAAAGGAAAAACTTTAGAAGAAAATTTAAAGAGAAACTTTGGAATGATGAATCCTGAAGGTTATAGAAAGGCTTTAAGACTGGCAAAAGAAGCAGAAAAATTCCATAGACCTATTATTACAATAGTTGATACGGCAGGTGCGTATCCAGGAAAAGGTGCTGAGGAAAGAGGACAGGCTGAAGCTATTGCAAAATGTCTTTATGAGTTTTCAAATTTGAAAACTCCTGTTATAAGCGTTGTTATTTCCGAAGGAGGAAGTGGTGGGGCTTTGGCTTTAAGCGTTGCCGATAAAATAATAATGCTTGAAAATGCAATATATTCCGTACTTTCTCCTGAAGGATTTGCGAGTATTTTGTGGAAAGACGAAAGCAGAGCCGAAGAAGCAAGTAAATATATGAAGCTTACTTCTTTTGATTTGTATGAAAAAGGAATTGTTGACCACATAATTAAAGAACCTGAGGGAGGGGCTCAAAACGGACTTGAGTATGTAGTTGCTCAAATATCCGTTTATATTCAAAATGAGCTTATGGAATTATCAAATAAAAAAGACAGACAACTAATCAAGGAAAGATATTTAAAATATCGAAAAATAGGAATGATTTAAGATGAAAAATAGAAAAATTATTGGATACGGTTATTACATACCCAAAAATTTAATAACAAATCAAGACCTTGAGAAAATCGTAGATACAAATGACGAATGGATTAAAAGCAGATCTGGAATAGAAACAAGGTATATAAGCAGTACGGAGAATACGAGCGATATTGCTTACAATGCTGCCATAAAGGCTATTGAAGATGCAAATATCGCTAAAGAAGATATAGACTTAATTATATGTGCAACATGTACTCCTGACAATATGACCCCGTCTACTGCTTGTTTAGTTCAAGAAAAGCTTGGACTAAATGATTCACATGTAATGGCTTTTGATTTGAATGCTGCTTGTAGCGGTTTTTTATATTCAATGCAGGTTGCATCGTTTATGTTAAGTGAATATAAATGTGCATTAATTATCGGAGCTGAAACATTAAGCAAGGTAATTGACTGGACAGAAAGAAGTACCTGTGTTCTCTTTGGAGACGGAGCAGGAGCTGTAATAATGAAAAGAGAACAGACCGATAATGATATGTACTTTTATTCTAACGCAGAAGGGGATAATCAAGGGAAATTAAGAATACAAGGCTTAAGTTTAAAACAACCACTTCAAAATGAAGAAAGAAAAGTAGGTCATATTGAAATGGCTGGTAACGATGTTTTTAGATTTGCAGTAAGAGCCATGAGTGATGCTTTAAAGGAAGCTTTAAACAAAGCAGGTAAATCAATAGATGATATTGACTTAGTAATTCCGCATCAGGCTAATTATAGGATTATAAAACACGTTATAAAAAAACTTAAGATAGATGAAGATAAAGTATATATTAACCTAAATAAATATGGTAATACATCAGCGGCGAGTGTTGCAATTGCACTTGCAGAAGCTAAGGAAAAAGGATTAATAAAAGAAGGAGCAAAAATTGTTTTGATAGGCTTTGGAGCCGGATTTACATACGCTTCAGGGTATATTGAAATATAGTAAAAAATTATGACAATGTTAAATAAAATTTTAGGTATTAAATATCCTATTATCCAAGGTGCCATGGCAAACATTGCAACCGCAGAATTTGCGGCAAGCGTTAGTAATGCAGGCGGTCTTGGTATAATTGCCACAGGGGCAATGACTTGCGAACAAGCAAGAGAAGAAATAAGAAAATGTAAGAAATTAACAGATAAGCCTTTTGGGGTAAATGTAATGATGATGAACCCGCAAACAGAAGAAATCATGAATATGATATGCGAAGAAAAGGTTGATGTTGTTACAACGGGAGCAGGAAATCCCGGAAAATACATTGAGAAATTGAAAGAAAGCGGAACAAAAGTATTTCCTATCACTCCAAGTGTTGCTTTAGCAAAAAGACTTGAAAGAAGCGGAGTTGATGCATTAATTGTAGAAGGTGGAGAATCCGGCGGTCATGTTGGAGAACAAACGACTATGAGCCTTGTTCCTCAAGTTGTAGATGCGGTTAATATTCCTGTTATTGCGGCAGGTGGTATTGCTGATGGAAGAGGTTTTAACGCTGCATTATCATTAGGTGCAATAGGTGTTCAAATAGGAACTTGTCTTCTTGCAAGCGAAGAGTGTCCTATTCATGAAAACTATAAAAATGCAGTTTTAAAGGCAAAAGATACAGAAACAATCGTTACGGGAAAAAGCCTCAATGCTCCTGTAAGAGTTATGAAGAATAAAATGAGCAGAGAGTATGTTAAGCTTGAAGCCCATGCAGGAAGCAGGGAAGAACTTGAAAAACTTACTTTAGGCGGGCTTAGAAGAGCCGTTTTTGAAGGTGATATGGTAACAGGTTCAGTAATGATGGGGCAAATTGCCGGAATGGTAAAAGAGATTTTGCCTTTAGAAAAAATATTACAAAATATTATTGACGAATCAAAAGAAGAGTTAGAAAAACTTATTGAAAAACACAAGGAGCTATAATGTTAAAAGAAGTAAAAATCAAAGATAAAATTTTACAAGTACCAATCATTCAAGGAGGAATGGGAGTAGGTATTTCTCTATCTTCTTTGGCAGGTAATGTAATGAAAGAAGGAGCAATGGGCGTAATAAGTGCTGCTCACCCGGGATATAAAAAAGAAGGATTTAATAAAAATTCTCTAAAATGTAATGTGGAAGCAATCCTTGAAGAAGTAAAAAAAGCAAGAGAAATAAGCATGGGAAAAGGACTTTTAGGTGTAAATATTATGGTTGCAAGCAAAGATTATGCACAATATGTTAAAGCAGCCGTAAAAGCAAAAGTTGATGCAATAATTTCCGGTGCAGGGTTACCTCTTGAACTTCCAAAGCTTGTAGATGATAAGAGTATTTTGTTAGCTCCAATCGTTTCAAGTGGAAGAGCTATAAGATTAATACTTAAAAGATGGGATAAAAGACATAATACGGTTCCTGATTTTGTTGTGATTGAAGGAAGTGAAGCCGGCGGGCATCTTGGGTTTAAAAAGGAAGAGCTTTTAAACGGAACATGTGAAAGTTTAGATAAAATCTTTGATGACGTAAAAAAAGAGCTTCAACCTTTTGAAGAAGCTTATGACAAAAAAATTCCTGTATTTGTTGCAGGAGGCATATTTACAGGAAGTGATATTGCTCATTTTATAAAAAAGGGCGCTGACGGAGTACAAATGGGAACAAGGTTTATTGCGACAGCGGAATGTGATGCAGCTAAAGAGTTTAAGGATATGATAATAAATTGTAAGAAAGAAGACATTGCAATTGTAAAAAGTCCTACAGGTTTCCCTGGAAGAGGAATAATGAACTCTTTTATGAAAAAAACAGAAGAAAGAGGAAATATATCTATGTCTTCTTGTTTCAACTGTTTGTCACTATGTAATCCTTCCGATACACCTTATTGTATATCAGGAGCTCTTATTGAAGCTGTAAAAGGGAATGTAGATAACGGACTTGTGTTTGTGGGCAGTAATGCATACAGAGTAAATGAAATGACTACGGTACATGATTTGATAAACGAGCTTGTAAGTGAAGCAAATGAAAAGTTAAAGGAGAATGATTAATGAAAATAGGATTTTTGTTTGCCGGACAAGGCAGTCAAAGTGTGGGAATGGGAAAAGAATTATATGATACATATGAAGAAGCAAGAGAAGTTTATAATAGTATTAGCCTTGATTATGATGTAAAAGATTTATGTTTTAACGGACCAAAAGAACAGCTTGATGATACTGCATATTCTCAAAGTGCTATTCTTACAACTTCTATGGCAATAGCAAATGTTGTAAAATCAAAAGGAATAAACCCTGATTATGTATGCGGACTTTCTCTTGGAGAATATTCTGCTCTTTGTTTTAGCGGTGCTTTTAGTGTTAACGATGCTGCAAACATAGTTAGAAAAAGAGGAGAAATAATGGCAAATGCTCTTCCTAAGGGAACATCAAAAATGGTTGCAGTAATGAATTTTGATAAAGATATTATAAAAGAAACTTGTGAAGAAGTTAAAAAAGAAGGTATATGTGAAATAGCAAATTATAACTCTCCTGCTCAAATCGTTATAACAGGAGAAGTAAAAGCCGTAGATAAGGCTTGTGAAATATTAAAGGAAAAAGGTGCAAGAAGACTTATTCCTCTTAATGTAAGCGGAGCCTTTCATTCATCTTTGCTTGAAGATGCTTCGGTAAAATTAAATAAAGTTTTAGGTGAATATGAAATAAAAACTCCTGAAATTCCTGTTGTTTATAATGTTACGGGAAAAGAATACGATGGTGACATAAGAAAAATTTTAACAAAACAAATCAAATCAAGCGTGTATTTCATGCAAATGGTTGAATATATGATAGATAACGGAGTAGAGGCTTTTGTTGAAATAGGACCGGGAAAAGTATTAAAGGGATTTGTAAGAAAAATCAATAAAAATATTCCGGTGTATAGTGTGGAAGATAAAAAATCACTTGAAGAAATGTTAGGAGCATTGAAATAATGGAAAGAAAAACAGCAGTTGTAACAGGTGCAAGCAGAGGAATTGGTAAAGCTATTGCTTTAGCTCTTGCAAAAGAAGGTTTTAATGTAGTTGTTAATTATAACGGTAACAAAGAAAAGGCAGAACAAGTAAAAAAAGAATGTGAAGATTTTGGAGTTAACGCAATAACAGTTAAAGCAAATGTTGCTGATTTTAGCGAAAGCGAAAATTTAATAAAAGAAGCAGTTTCAACATTTGGAAGTATTGATGTTTTGGTAAATAATTCAGGAATAACAAAAGATACATTACTTCTTAGAATGAAAGAAGAAGATTTTGACAGTGTAATAGATGTTAATCTAAAAGGAACATTTAATACCATAAAACACGCAGCAAGACAAATGATGAAACAAAGAAGCGGAAGCATTATAAATATGTCAAGTGTTGTAGGAATATCAGGAAACGCAGGACAAATTAATTACGCAGCAAGCAAAGCAGGGGTAATAGGGCTTACAAAATCTGTAGCAAGAGAACTTGCTTCAAGAGGGATAAGAGCAAATGCAGTTGCTCCCGGATTTATTGAAACAGATATGACAGATGAGTTAAATGATAAAGCAAAAGAAGAAATTTTAAAAACAATTCCTTTAAACGATACTGGTAAAAGTGAAGATGTTGCAAATTTAGTTGTATTTTTAGCATCTGAAAAAAGCAGATATATAACAGGTCAAGTAATCCACGTAGACGGTGGAATGTTAATGTAGTAGGAGGAAAGATGAAAAGAAGAGTAGTAATAAGCGGACTTGGTGCGGTTTCACCTATAGGAAATGATGTTGAAACAATGTGGAACTCAATCAAGGAAGGTAAATGTGGTGTTGATGAAATAACTCATTTTGATACAAGTGATTATAAAGTAAAATTAGCTGCAGAAGTAAAAGATTTGGATATGGAAAAATATCTAAAAAGAAGAGAAATTAAATTTAATGATAGATTTACTTCTTTTGCAAGAATTGCTTCAATGCAAGCTATGGAAGATAGCAAAATTGATTTGGAAAGTGTTGATAAAAATCGTTTTGGTGTTATAATTGCCAGCGGTATAGGTGGAATTGAAACTATTGAAAACGCTCAAAAAAATATGGAAAAAAGAGGTCCGGCAAAGGTTTCTCCATATTTTATTCCGATGTGCTTAATTAATTTAGCAGCGGGCAATGTTGCAATTGATTTTGGTTTAAAAGGTCATTGTTCTTCTACTGTTACAGCTTGTGCAGCAGCAAGTAATGCAATAGGCGAAGCTTTCCATAAAATAAGAGACGGATATGAAGATTTAATGCTTGCTGGAGGAAGTGAAGCTTCTATTACACCTCTTGCAATGGCAGGTTTTATGTCAATGAGAGCTTTACATGAAGGAGACGATAAGGAAAGAGCAAGTATTCCTTTTGATAAAGACAGAAGTGGTTTTGTTATGGGCGAAGGTGCAGGTATATTACTTCTTGAAGAATATGAACATGCAAAGAAAAGAGGCGCAAAAATATATGCTGAAATCGTAGGTTATGGTGCAACTTGTGATGCATTCCATGTAACAGCTCCAATTTCAGACGGAAGTGGTGGAGCAGGTGCAATGGTAAATGCTATTGAGGATGCAGGCATAAACTATAAAGATATTGATTATATTAATGCCCATGGAACAAGCACACCTTTAAATGACAAAACAGAAACTTTAGCTGTAAAAACAGCGTTTAAAGATCATGCAAAAGAACTTAAAATATCTTCTACAAAATCTAATACAGGACATCTTCTTGGTGCATCAGGTGCAATAGAAGCAATTATCTCTGTAAAAGCTTTAGAAGATGGATATATTCCTGCAACAATAAATTATAAAAATAAAGATGAAGACTGTGATTTAAACATAGTTCCAAATGAAGGAATTAACGAAGATATTAGTTATGCCATGAGCAATTCTTTGGGATTTGGTGGACACAATGTTTCTTTAATATTTAAAAAGGCGGAAGAATAATAATGATATATAATTCTAATGATATACAAAATATAATACCACATAGATATCCATTTTTACTTGTTGATACAATAGAAGAAATAATAGACGAAACTTGTATAATAGGCAAGAAAAACGTAACTGCAAATGAAATGCATTTTATGGGGCATTTCCCTCAAAAACACGTTATGCCCGGTGTTTTAATCGTCGAAGCCTTAGCACAGACAGGTGCTGTTTTACTTCTTTCAAAAGAAGAAAACAAAGGTAAAATTGCGGTTTTAGCCGGTGTAAACAAGATGCGTTTTAAAAGACAGGTTATACCGGGGGATACGCTTACTTTAAAGGTTGAGCTAACAAGAATGAAGGCAGGCATAGGTTTTGCCAGTGCAACAGCATTAGTAGGTGATGAAGTTGCGGCAAAAGGAGAGATTATGTTTGCTATTGATAAATAAAAGAGAGGTTACTCTCTTTTTTTATTGATTATAATGTTGCATTAAACTTAGTTAGGATATATAATATAAAACATGAAAAAGAGAAAAGTAAAAGTAATTAAAAAAAGAAAATCAACTGAACCTATAAAAAAAGATAAAAAAAGTATTGTTTTATATTTGTTAATAGCGGTATTTAGTATTACTCTGTTATTTTCTGCATATAAAATATATTCAATTATGTCTGAATATAACAAAGGAACTTCAACCTATGATAATTTAATAAGTGAAGTTAAAAAAGATAAAGAAATTGATTTTGATGCTTTGAAATCAATAAATCCAGATGTTGTAGGTTGGATATATTCTGAAGGTACTGTTATTGATTATCCTGTTGTTCAAGGAAGCGATAATGATTATTATTTACATCATTTATTTGATGGTACATCAAATTCAAGCGGTACTGTATTCCTTGATTATACAAAGAATAAAGACTTTACATCGAAAAACTCTATTTTGTATGCTCATAATATGAAAAACGGAAGTATGTTTGCAAGTTTAATGGGGTATAAAGATCAAGAATATTATGATGCTCATAAAACCATGGATTTATATACTCCGGATAAAAATTATGAAATAGAAGTAGTTTATGGATTTGTTATTGATGCATACAAATGGGATGATAATGGATTTGCTTCAGATGATAATGTTGAAGATTTGCTTCTTCATGCAAAATCAAATACAACATTTGACAGCGGTAAGACCATATCTTCTGATGATAAGATAATAACACTTTCTACATGTTCATATGAAATAGAAGAAGGAAGATATGTATTAATAGGGAAATTAGTTGAAAAATAAAAGGTAAGATTTCTTACCTTTTTTTTATTTTAATAAAAAATAAAGATTAAATTAATAAAAAGGTATTATATTTATATTATAGTTAAATATGATATTTTACATCATTCTACATAAACTTTGTCTGTTTTATGATAAAACATTTTGTGTAGCAATTTATAATATTGGAAAAAGTATATTTATGTGGTAAAATATATTCAAAATTAGGAGGTTTGTCATGAGTGGTTTTAATTTAGTTGTTCCGAGTAAAATAATTTTTGGTGAAGGGAAGGTTCATACATTAGATAAATACATATTGGAATATGGTGATAAGGTTTTATTGTTATGCGGAAAAGCTTCATTAAAAAACTCAGGGATGTTCGATAAAATAATTGGTAATTTTGAAACAGATAATATAAGTTATGAAATACATACAATAAGCGATGAACCGGATGTTGAAACAATAGATAATCTTGCAAATGAATACAGAAATAAACCTGTTGATCTAATCGTAAGTATAGGTGGTGGAAGCGTTATTGATACAGGTAAAGCTTTGAGTGCAATGTTAAAAGAAGAAGGAAGTATTGTAGACTATCTTGAAGGTGTTGGAGATAAAGTCCCAAGCGGGAAAAAAGTTCCTTTTATTGCTGTGCCTACAACAAGCGGTACAGGTAGTGAAGCTACTAAAAATGCTGTTATAAAAGGACAAATCGGGGATGTGAAATTTAAAAAATCAATCAGACACGATAATCTTGTTCCAAACGTAGCTTTGGTTGACCCTGTTTTAACTTTAAATTGTTCTAAAAAGGTAACAATGCAAAGCGGTCTAGATGCTTTTTGTCAGCTTCTTGAAGCATATATTTGTACGAACTCTAATGCTTTTACGGATATGCTTGCTGAAAAAGGTCTTAGAAGAATGAGTGAAAGTTTGTTAAGTGCATATAATAACGGTGAAGATCTTGATGCAAGAAATGATGTATCTTATGCAGCTTTATTATCAGGTATATGTATGGCAAATGCAGGACTTACTACAATACATGGTTTTGCATCTGTAATTGGTGGTTTGTATGACGGCATTCCTCACGGTGCAATATGTGCAAGCTTACTTCATGGAGCGACTGTTGTTAATATTCAAAAGATAAAAGATTTTGAGCCTAACAATCCTTGTGCATATAAATATGCTAAACTTGGAGCTTATTTAATGCGTGCAACATATTCTCCGGATAGACATGAGGTGTTTTTCAGAGCTGTTGTTGACACATTAAAAGAATGGAATGAAAAAATGAATATTCCTAGACTTTCTGATTTTGGAATTGATAAAGATGATTTCTGGAAAATTTTGGATGAAGCTAAACAAAGAAATAATCCGGTTAAATTATCTGATAGCGAAATGGAACAAATTTTAGATATTAGTTATTAGAAAGGAAGATTATTATGGCAAGAGTAACTATTTATACAACCAAAACATGTCCTTACTGCAAAATGGCTAAGGAACTTTTAAAACAAAAAGGTATTGATTTTGAAGAAAGAATGTTAGAGTTCGGAAGTGATGAACTTATAGAGCTTGTAAATAAAACACATCATAGAACTGTGCCTCAAATTTTCTTTGGAGAAGAATTTATAGGCGGTTATGATGATTTACAAAAATATTTAACAACAAAAGAATTTATTTAAAAAAGAAGGCAAAAGCCTTCTTTTTAATTGACAGAAAATTGCAATCGTTTTCCTTTTCAAAATTAAATAAATAAAAAGAAAATATGTTTTTATTCTTGCAAATATTATATTTTTTCCTTATTATAGTCATGCTATAAACAGACGTGTTTGAAAGGAGAAAATATATGAGGGTATATTTAGATAATGCGGCGACAACAAGACCTTATAATGAGGTTATAGATATAATTAACGAATATAATACTGAGTATTATGGCAATGCTTCTTCTCTTCACTCTTTTGGTAGAGAAGCAAGAAAAGGAATTGAATGGGCAAGAGAAGAAATTGCAAATTTGATTAATGCATCAGCAAGAGAAATTTTATTTACAAGCGGTGCTACTGAAAGTGATAACTGGGCCATAAGAGGAGCGGCTTATCACAATATAGAAAAAGGAAAACATATAATAACTTCTGCAATTGAGCACCATGCTGTTCTTCATACTTGTAAACAACTTGAAAAAGAAGGTTTTGAAGTAACTTATCTTCCTGTTGACAGTGAAGGTAACATCAATTTAAGAGATTTAAAAGATGCAATAAGAGAAGATACAACTCTAATAAGCATTATGGCTGCAAACAATGAAATAGGTACAATTGAACCTATTAAGGAAATAGGAGAAATTGCAAGAAAAAAAGGTATACTTTTCCATACAGATGCAGTTCAAGCCATAGGAAAAATGGATATAGATGTTGAAAAAATGAATATTGATATGCTTTCAATGTCTGCTCATAAAATACACGGACCAAAAGGAATAGGATTTTTGTATATAAATAAAAAAGTAAGAATTGATGTTTTTATGCAAGGAGGAGGACAAGAAAGAGCTTTAAGAGCTGGAACTTATAATGCACCTTGCATTGCAGGAATGGGTAAAGCCGTTGAAATAACAAAGGCAAACATGGAAAAAAATATTCCATATATGAAAGAACTTAGAGATTATTTTATAGATGAAATATTAAAAGATGTACCTGATACAATATTAAACGGAAGCAGAGAAAAAAGATTATGTAACAATATTAATTTTACTTTTAAAGGAATTGAAGGGGAAGCATTGTTATATGCTCTTGATTTAAAGGGTATAGCTTGTTCAACAGGATCTGCTTGTACGGCTGATTCTGGAAGTGAATCTCATGTTATAGATGCTTTAGGAGATAATAATAAGTTTGAAATAGGTGCAAGTGTAAGATTCTCTTTAAGTGAATTTAATACAAAAGAAGAAGTAAATTACACAATTGCAGTTTTAAAAGATACAATAAATAAATTAAGAAAATTAAGTCCATTTTATTAGGAGGTAAAGAAAATGTATAATGATAAGGTATTAGATCATTTCCAAAATCCAAGAAATGTAGGAGTAATAGAAGATGCTACTGTAGTAGCAAAAGAAGCAAGCCCATCTTGTGGGGATACAACAGAATTTTATTTAAAAATAGATGAAAATGATGTTATAACAGATATCAAATTTAGAACTTTCGGATGTGCTGCAGCAATAGCAAGTGCAAGTATGTCAACAGAGCTTTTAAAAGGCAAAACAGTAAAAGAAGCAAGAGAAATAACAAATAAGAAAGTTGTTGAAGAACTTGGGGGACTTCCTCCTGCAAAAGTTCATTGTTCTGTTTTAGCAGAAGGTGTTATAAATAAAGCTTTGGATGAATATGAAGAAATGAAAAAGAACAAATAAACTTTATTGTAAATATAATTTATTTATGATATAATTTTAAGAAGAAAAAATATTTTTCGGAGGATAGATATGAAACATATTAAAAAAGTGAACGAAGTTAGAGAAGCAAGCAAAAATAAAGGCTGCGGAGAATGTGCTACATCTTGTCAATCAGCATGCAAGACTTCTTGTACTGTTGGTAACCAACCTTGTGAAAATAAATAAAAAAATAAATAGAATAAAAAAAGCAACCTAAAGGTTGCCTTTTTTTAAGTTAGAGGAAGATATGGGTATATATAAATATAAATTTAAAGATAAATATATTGTTTTAGATGTCAATTCATCTCTTGTTTATGATGTAGATGAAATGACTTATGATGTTTTAGATTATTATAAAGATAAAAATGAAGAAGAAATTGTTGCTATCTTAAAAGATAAATATGATGAAAATGAAATAAAAGAAGTAATAGGTGAATTAAAAGAACTTGAAGAAGAAAACAGACTTTATACACCAGAAAAGAAAGTTAACAGAAAATTATTTGAAAAAGGCATTGTAAAAGCAATGTGTCTTCATGTTTCTCACGATTGTAATTTAGCTTGTCGTTACTGTTTTGCTTCCGGTGGAAATTTCAATATGAAAAAGGAAGTAATGAGCTTTGAAACTGCAAAAAAAGCAATTGATTTTATTATTAACAATTCAGGAAATAAAGTTCATCTTGAAGTTGACTTTTTTGGGGGAGAACCTCTTTTAAACTTTGATGTTGTTAAAAAGACAGTTGAATATGCAAAAGAAGAAGCTAAAAAATACGGTAAGATATTTAGATTTACATTAACAACAAACTGCGTTCTTTTAAATGATGAAATTATAGATTATTTAAATAAAGAAATGTATAATGTTGTTTTATCAATTGACGGAAGAAAAGAAATCAATGACTTTACAAGACCTACTGCAAATGGTAAAGGAAGTTATGATTTAATAATAGAAAATATTAAAAAGGTTGCTAAATCAAGAGATGAACTTGGTCTTGATTATTACATAAGAGGTACTTATACAAAACATAATTTAGATTTCTATAAAGATGTTGAACATTTTTCTGATCTTGGTTTAAAACAACTTTCTGTTGAAAGTGTTGTTGCCGATGAAAAAGAAGATTATGCAATAACAAAAGAAGATTTACCTGAAATTATGGAAAGCTATGATAAACTAACAGATATCTATCTTGAAAGACTTGGAACTGATAAAGAATTTAGATTTTTCCACTTTAATGTAGATTTAGATGGTGGAAAATGTGAATATAAGAGAGTTTCAGGTTGTGGTGCAGGATGTGAATATGTTGCTGTTACTCCTTTTGGAGATATTTATCCTTGTCATCAATTTGTAGGTAACACTGATTTTATAATGGGTAATTTAGATGAAGGAATTACAAACGATAAATTAAGAACTGAATTTTATGATTCAAACAGTGTTCTTGACAAAAAAGAGTGTGAAAACTGTTTCTGTAAATATTTCTGTGGCGGAGGTTGTCACGCAAACAGCTACAACTTTAACGGCAGAATAAACGGTATTTATGAAACAGGATGTGACATTTTAAGAAAAAGAATAGAATGTGCTATTTATATTAAGTGTAAAGAGAAAGAACTTATTGACTAGGTTATAATAACGTTGTAGAATATACAAATATTAATATATAGGAGAAGATCATATATGAAAAAAAAGAAAAACGGGCTAAAGATGTTTATTATTTTAGTCATAGTTGCTTTTTGCTATTGTCTCTTTATGTTCGGGCTTCCTTTAAGTAAAGTAATAGGTATTTATGACATAGAACCTTTAAAAGATACCATAAATTATGGACTTGACTTAACAGGGGGAGTTAACGTTGTTTTACAAGCCAAAGAAAGTAATGGCAATGAAGTAACAGGCGAAACTTTAGATAAGGCGATTGAAACAATCAGAACACGTATAGATTCATTAGGTGTAAAAGAACCTACTATTTCAAAACAAGGAACTGATAAGATCAGAGTATCAATTCCTGATGTTGAAGATCAAGAAGAAGCATTAGCATTAATTGGTAAAACAGCTAAATTGGAATTTGTTGATCCTGACGGAAATGTTATTCTTGATGGTTCAAATGTAAAAAGTGCTAAATATGAAATTCAAAAAAGTGATGGTTATGTAGAACAACCTGTTGTTGCTTTAGAATTGGATGATGAAGGTGCAAAGGCTTTTGCAGAGGCTACAGAAAAAAATATTGGTAATGTAATTTCAATCAAATTAGATGATGAAGTTATTTCTGCGCCAACAGTTCAAAATGCAATTACAGATGGTAAGTGTGTAATAACAGGTATGAAAGATTCTGAGGAAGCTACAGAGCTTGCAACTTTAATAACAGCCGGTTCTCTTCCTGTTGATTTGGAAGCTGTTGAAATAAGAACAGTAGGACCTACACTTGGTCAAGATTCTTTGACAAAAAGTTTAACTGCCGGAGTTATCGGTGTAGCATTGGTATTCTTATTTATGATAGTAATGTATTTACTTCCTGGTGTTGTTGCTGATATATCTCTTGCAATTTATATTATTGTATATTTGATTTTAATGGCAGGGCTTGGAGTTACTTTAACGCTTCCTGGTATTGCAGGTATTATTCTTTCAATAGGTATGGCTGTTGACAGTAACGTTATTATATTTGAAAGAATGAAAGAAGAATTAAGAGCCGGCAGAAGTGTAAGAGGTGCCATTGATGCAGGTTTTTCGAGAGCTCTTACTTCTATTATAGATGCAAACATTACAACTGTAATAGCCGGATTGGTTCTATTTTTCCTTGGTGCCGGAACAATTAAAGGTTTTGCGCTTACTTTAATGGTTGGGGTTGTTGTAAGTATGTTTACGGCTGTATTTGTAACAAAGAGATTAATGATATTATTTACCGAATCAGGTAAATTTGATGATCTAAAATTTTTCGGAATAAAGAGTGTGGGAGGTAATGAAAATGAATTATAATTATAAAATTAATTTTGCCAAACACGCAAAAAGATTCCTTACTATTGCAATTGTTTTAATGTTGGTATCAATATTTTCTTTAATATTTAAAGGTTTGGATTTTGGTATTGACTTTAAAGGCGGTACAATCGTAACAATTGAGCTAAATAAAACATTTACCACTGATGAAATAAAGAATATAACTGATAAGTATGATCCTAAAGCGGAAATTACATCTTCTGGGGATAATGCGACTCAAGTTGTAATAAGTACAAGTAAAGATTTAAGTGATTCTGAAAGAAAATCTTTATTTAATGATTTTAAAGCTGAGTATAAATTAGATAATAAAGACTTATTATCTATTGATAATGTTTCAGGTACAATCGGTGATGAGCTAAAATCAATGGCAATAAAAGCTTGTATTATTACTGTTATATGTATGCTTATTTACATTACTTTTAGATTTGAGTTTTTACAAGGTTTATGCGCAGTATTTGCGTTAATATTTGACTTATGTATGGTTGTTGGAGTTTTCTCAATATTTGATATACAGGTAAATTCAACATTTATTGCCGCAACACTTACAATTTTAGGTTATTCCATAAATGATACAATAATAACCTTTGACAGAGTTAGAGAAAATATAATAAAAGTCGCTAAGGGTGATTTTTATAATTTAACAAATATCAGTATTAATCAGACAATGAGGCGTTCAATCAATACTACACTTACAACGCTTCTTGCCGTTACTCCTCTTTTAATATTTGGTACAACATCAATAAGAGAATTTGTATTTCCTATGATGATTGGATTTATTTCAGGGGTATTTTCTTCAATTTGTGTTGCTGTTCCTATGTGGTATTTGATAAAAGAATATCAAAAGAAGAAAAATCCAAAGAGCGTAAATATGTCTTCTAAAAAAGCAAGTAAACCAATTAATCAAGATTTATTAGATCCTGATTTTAAAGGTGCAAGTGAATATAGCTATGATGCTGATTATGCAAAAGACTTTGTAATGGAAGAAAAAAGCGACGAAGAACTTTTAAGAGAGAAAGAAGAAAGAAAAGCTAAAAGAAAAGCTAGAAAAGAAAGAAAGAAGAAAAGAAAAAAAGGACAAAGATAAAAGACCACATATGTGGTCTTTTTTTTATTTATATTTTAAAGCTCTAATGGAATTTAATATTGCGATTATTGCAACACCCACATCTGCAAAAATTGCTTCCCACATATTTGCCATTCCAAATGCGCCTAAAATCATTACTCCTATTTTTACTGCTAAGGCTATAACTATATTTTGTTTTACTATAGAAAGTGTCTTTTTTGAAATTCTGTAGCCTGTAATAATTTTACTTGGTTCATCAGTCATTATAACAATATCGCTGGCTTCAATTGCTGCGTCACTTCCAAGACCGCCCATTGCAATTCCTATATCTGCCATTGTAAGAACCGGAGCATCGTTTAAACCATCTCCTACAAATACGAGTTTGCCTTTTTCTGATTTTGTTTGCATCAATTCTTTAACTTTATTTACTTTATCAATTGGGAGTAAGTTGGTATAAACATCATCAATTCCTATTTGATTTGCAACATATTCTCCAATTTCTTTTTTGTCTCCGGTAAGCATTACGGTCTTTTTAATGCCTAATTTTTTTAAGGATTTTATAGTTTCTTTTGAGTCCTCTTTTATTTCATCTAAAAGTAGGATATAACCTAAATATTGTTTTTCTTTACTTACATATAGTACAGTTCCTATACTTTTGGTTTCTTCTAACTCAATACCATTTTGTTTCATTAAATCGAAGTTACCAACTAATATTTCATTTTCATCAATAACAGCTTTTATTCCAAAACCTGATAGTTCTTCTATATTTTCTACTCTACTTGTATCAATATGTTTATTATATGTTTGTTTAACAGATATTGCCAAAGGATGATTTGAATATGCTTCTGCATAAGCTGTAAGCTCAAGCAGTTCTTCCTTTTTAATATCTTTTGCATAAATTTCTTCTACTTTAAAATGTCCTTTTGTAAGAGTTCCTGTTTTATCAAAAACCATTATTTCAGCTTTTGATAATGCTTCTAAATAGTTACTTCCTTTTACTAAAACACCACTACTGCTTGCGGCTCCTATTCCACCAAAGAATCCAAGAGGGATTGAAATAACAAGAGCACAAGGACAGGATATTACAAGAAATATTAAAGCTCTATAAATCCAATCAGAAAAAGGTGTAGATGTTACTATTGGAGGAATTAAAGCAAGTATTAATGCACATGAAACTACTATTGGCGTATAATACTTAGCAAAAACAGAAATAAAATTTTCTGTATGGGATTTTTCGCTGCTTGCGTTTTCTATAAGTTCCAAAATTTTTGTAGCCGTTGATTCATCAAATTCTTTTGTAACTTTTATTTTAAGTATTCCGTTTAGGTTAATACACCCACTTAAGACTTCATCGTTTTCTCTTACATCTCTTGGTAGAGATTCACCTGTAAGAGCGGAAGTATCAAGGGTTGATTTACCACTAAGTATAATACCATCAAGTGGTATTTTTTCTCCCGGTTTAACTATAATTTCAGCTCCAATATCTAAATCATCAGGATCAACTTTTATTAATTCTCCATCTTTTTCTATATTTGCATAGTCGGGGCATATATCCATAAGTTCACCTATGGATTTTCTTGATTTATTTACTGCATAACTTTGGAACCATTCTCCTACTTGATAGAAAATCATAACGGCAGATCCTTCTGCATAGTCACTTAAAATTATAGAGCCTATTGATGCAATTGCCATTAAAAAGTTTTCATCAAATACTTTTCCCTTTGATATATTTTTTATTGCTTTTAAGATAATGTCATACCCTGATAAAATATATGCCAGTAGAAATAAAACAGGTGAAAAACTTGTATTTTTAAATATAAAACCGAAAACAAAAAGCGTTAAAGCAATGGTAATTTTGTATAGTTGCTTTTGTTGTTTGTTCATTCTTTTCTCCTTAATTTTTAATTATAGAATAATAGCTTCTTCGTCTATATCTTTAATAGCAACTCTTGCTTTTTCAATTATTTCTTCAAAATCTTCTTCATTTGCTTCCAATGTTAATTTTTGAAGCATAAAGTTTATATTTGCACTTTCTACTCCATCTATCTTTCTAATAGCTTCTTCCATTTTCATTGCACAATTTGCACAGTCAATGTTATCCATTTTAAATTTCTTTTTCATTTCTTTTCTCCTTTTTTATTTTTATTCTTCTATGTGATCAATTCCTTGGTTTAATATAGTCATAACATGTTCATCTGCTAAGGAATAAAAAACGGTTTTTCCTTCTTTTCTGTTTTTTATAAGTCTTGCTTGTTTTAAATTTTTTAATTGATGTGATACTGCTGATTGAGTCATATTTAAAATATTAGCAATATCGCAAACACACATTTCGCTGACAAGAAGAGCATTTAATATCTTAATTCTTGTACTGTCTCCAAAAACTTTAAACAGTTCTGCAAGGTTGTAAAGTTCTTCTTCGTTCGGCATTTTTTCATGCACTTTATCAACAATATCTTTATGAATGTGTTTTAATTCACACATTTCTATTTTTGCTGCTGCCATAGCATCCTCCTTTACATATGAATATATGAATACTTGTTCATATATTTAATTATATATATTTTAATTCTGTTGTCAATATAAAATAAAAAAAATATAAATTTATGCTTGACTTAGAGTTGACTTTAAGTCGTATATTAGAATATAGAAAGGATGGTGTAGATATTGAAAATAAAAGAAGCATCAATATTAACTGGGATTTCAGAAAATAATTTAAGATATTATGAGAAAATAGGGCTTATTCCAAAAATAAAAAAAGATGAATCAGGTATAAGAGATTACAGTGAAGAAGATATTAGATGGATAAAATTTATATTAAAATTCAAAGAAACAGGTGCAAAACTTGAATACATAAAGGAATATATGCATCTTGCACATTCAAATGATGACACAAAGGAAAAAAGAAGGAATATTCTTTTGAATATAGAAAATGACCTTGAAACGCAAATAGCACATTTACAAGATTGTCTAAATATTGTAAGATGCAAAATTAAAAATTTTGATGATCTTTGTAATCCTGAAACAGAAAAAATAATTAGTACAATTAAAGATAATTAAGGGGTATATAAAATGAAAAAAAGGTATTTAGGAAAAAATAAACTTGAAGTTTCTTCAATTGGTCTTGGTTGCATGGGCTTTACTCAAAGTTATCCTCCATATATTACAGATGGCGAGGCTATTGAAGTAATAAGAAAAGCCGTTGACCTTGGGATAACTTTTTTTGATACAGCAGAAGTTTACGGTCCCTATGAAAATGAAAGTTTACTTGGTAAAGCATTAAAGCCATATAGAGATAAAGTAAAAATTGCAACGAAATTTGGATTTGACATAGAAAATAATCGAGTTGATGAGCTTGGCAGACCTGTTGTGTTATCAAGTAGTCCCGATTCGATAAAAAAATCAGTTGAAGGTTCTCTAAAAAGACTTAATACGGATTACATAGATTTATATTACCAGCATAGAGTAGATCCAAAGATAGAAATCGAAGAAGTGGCATATACTATAAATGAACTTATTAAAGAAGGTAAAATATTGAATTGGGGACTTTCAGAAGCGAGCGTTAACACTATAAAAAGGGCAAATACAGTCTGTCCGGTAACGGCAGTACAAAGTGAGTATTCTATGTGGTATAGAGAACCCGAGAAAGAACTAATCCCAGCTTTAAAAGAGCTTGGTATAGGATTTGTTCCATTTTCACCTCTTGGTAAAGCGGTATTAACCGGAAGATTTAATGAAAATACAATATTTGAAAAAAATGATTTTAGAAGTCAAATACCAAGATTTAATAAAGAGAATTTGCCCAAAAATATTATTTTGGTAGATTATGTAAAAAATATTGCCATTAAAAAAGAAGCTACTCCCGCACAGGTTGCACTTGGATGGCTATTATCGAAAGAAGACTTCATTGTTCCAATACCAGGAACAAAAAAAATATCAAGAATTGAAGAAAATATAAAAGGAGAAGATGTAATTTTTTCGGTTGAAGAAATGAGAGAAATAGAAAGAGATTTGAATAATATTGAAATTACAGGAGCAAGATACCCAAAAGAACAAGAGGAATTAATTGATAAATAATATTCTGCTATTACATTCTTAAATGTGATAAAAATATGAATTCAAATAGAAAGGAACCTTAAAAAGGATAAATTTTCAAAATATTCTTGACTTTTTATTGTTTATACTTTAATATAAATAAAAATTGAATCAATTATAAACCATATAGATGAGAGTAAGTAATTAAATAATTTTATTTTACAGAGAGTCGGTGGTTGGTGTAAACCGATAAATATGTATTTAATGAATGGACTTATCTTGGGCAGTGAACAAATCATTTATGAGAGTATTCGCTGACGGGATCTTCGCCCGTTATAAAGGAAGCATATATGATAGTATATGACAAAGCGGCTTTTTAGCAATTTGGGTGGTACCGCAGGAAATTAGTAATCTAACTCTTGTCCCTTATGTTTGGGATAAGAGTTTTTTTTATAAATAAGGAAAAGGAGAAAAACTATGAAAGAACAAATACCTTACAAAATATATCTAAGTGAAGAAGAGATGCCTAAAAAATGGTATAACATAAAAGCGGATATGAAAGAACAGCATGAACCTTTCTTAAACCCTGCAACAGGTGAAGCTATAACAAAAGATGATTTAAGACCAATCTTCTGTGATGAATTAATAGATCAAGAACTTGATACAACAACAAGATTTTTTGATATTCCAAAAGAAATACAAGATTTTTATAAAATGTATAGACCTTCACCTTTGGTAAGAGCATATTTTTTAGAAAGATACTTGGATACTCCGGCACATATTTATTATAAATATGAAGGAACAAATACATCAGGTTCACATAAATTAAATACAGCTATTGCTCAAACATATTATGCAAAAAAACAAGGTGTAAAAGGTCTTACAACCGAAACGGGAGCAGGTCAATGGGGGACTGCAATGTCAATGGCTTGTGCATATTTTAATCTTCCATTAAAAGTGTTTATGGTAAAAGTTTCTGCTGAGCAAAAACCATATAGAAAGGCTGTTATTCAAACTTACGGAGGAGAAGTTATTCCTTCTCCATCAGACACAACTAAAATAGGAAGAAAAATCTTAGAAGAAAATCCTGGAACAGGTGGAAGTCTTGGATGTGCTATTTCCGAAGCAATTGAAGAAGCGGTTAAAAATGATTATAAATATGTTTTAGGTTCTGTTCTTGACCATGTTGTTTTACATCAAAGTATTATAGGACTTGAAACCAAAAAAGCTTTAGAAAAATATGATATAACTCCTGATATTGTTATAGGTTGTGCCGGAGGCGGTTCAAATCTTGGTGGGCTTATTGGTATTTTTGCAGGAGAAAAAATTCAAGGTAAAAATAATATTCACTTTATCGCTGTTGAGCCACAGTCTTGTCCATCAATGACAAGAGGAAAATATGCTTATGATTTCTGTGATACAGGTAAAACAACACCTCTTGCAAAAATGTATACATTAGGCAGCGGTTTTATTCCATCTCCAAATCATGCGGGAGGACTAAGATATCACGGAATGAGTCCTATTGTTTCAAAACTATATCATGATGGAATACTTGATGAAGCAAGAACTGTTGCTCAAAGTGAAGTATTTAAAGCAGCAACTGAATTTGCCAGAGTTGAAGGAATTCTTCCAGCACCTGAATCTTCACATGCTATCAAGGTTGCAATGGATGAAGCTATAAAATGTAAGGAAACAGGGGAATCAAAAAATATTGTATTTGGTTTAACAGGTACAGGATACTTTGATATGAGTGCATATATGCAATACAACGAAGGAACAATAATAGATCCTGAAATTACAGATGATATTTTACAAAAGGGTTTTGATACTCTTCCAAAAATTAAATAATTAAAAAAGATAAAAGAAACGTTTTACGTTTCTTTTATCTTAAATTAAGAACAAGTTGACTAGAGTCTATTGTTTCGTCTGTTCTGTATTTTATTATCTTATTTAAAGAAATTTTTATTTGACTTTTATTCCCTTCTTTATTTTCTGTCGTTATTTCTTTTATTATTTTATTATCTTTATAGTCTGATATTTTTGCTGTTTCTGCATCGACATTATCAAATGTTATTATAATTTCTTTTTTATCTTTTGAATAATTAATTATATGTGTAGGTATTGTATTAGTTTGTTCAAAATCAATAATAACTTTAGTATCGCCGATTAAATCATTAATCCATATTTTTTGTATTGATGTATTTTTTGTGTTTTTTCCACCTTTAAAAGTTTCATTTGTTAAATAGTTACTTTTTTCGT
>NZ_SPHL01000030.1 GCF_005844425.1 Anaerofustis stercorihominis
CTTTATAAATGGTTTTGTTATTTTCATCAAATTTTAAATGATTTTTAGCTTCCTCTTCCTTTATATCTTCTATTTCATTTAAAATATCTATATCTAAATCTTCAATCAAATCATAATTGGCAAGTTTTATCTTTTCTTCTATATATTTTCTATTTGACTTATCAACCATATCTCCCAAAATTCTAAGCATTATTCCTCTTTTATCATCTGTATAAACATACCCAATAAAACGTTCTTCAATATCATGAATTCCCATTTTTAAAAGAAATTTATCGGCATTATTTACCGATACAAATTTTCCGTCAATATCTCTGTAACTACAATCTCTAATTTTCATTAAAAAATAACCTCAAATAATTTTATATATACATGATAATATTTTTTTAATAATTTTAAATATAAAACTTAACTTTGACTACAAAAAACCTCTCTCTTATTTAAGAGAGAGGTCTATAGGATGAAAGATAAAAACTAAATGTAAAATAAACTATTTATCTTCGTTTTTCTTTTTCATAAAAGCTCTGATTTTTAATGGAAGTCCATAAAGTTTAATAAATCCTGCTGCATCATTATGGTCATATAATTCACCTGTTTCAAATGAAGCAATTTCTTCATTGTATAATGAATATGGACTTTCAATACCTTTTGTAATCATATTACCTTTATATAATCTTAGAGAAACTTTACCTGTAACAGTTTCTTGTGTTTTATCAACAAAAGCATCTAATGCTTCTCTAAGTGGAGAGAACCACATTCCTGAATATACAAGATCAGCATATTTAACTGCTACTGTTCTCTTATATGCTTGAGTTTCTCTATCTAAAGCAAGTTGTTCAAGTTCATTGTGAGCATAATATAAAATTGTTCCGCCCGGAGTTTCATATATACCTCTTGACTTCATACCTACAACCCTGTTTTCAACCATATCTACAACACCAATACCATGTTTTCCGCCAAGTTCGTTTAATTTTGCAAGGAGGCTAACACCATCCATTTCTTCTCCGTTTAATTTAACAGGAATACCTTTTTCAAATTCAATTTCAATTTCTTCTGCTTCATCTGGAGCATCTTCTACATATGTTGTTTTTTGAAGAAGGTTTCTGTAATCAGGCATGTTTGCAGGATCTTCGAGTTCCAATCCTTCATGAGATAAATGCCAAATATTCATATCTCTTGAATAACTTTCTTCTGCTGACATATTAAGTTTAATATCATGTTTAATACAGTAATCAAGAGCATCTTGTCTTGATTTAATACTCCAAAGTCTCCAAGGAGCAATGATTTTAATATCAGGAGCTAAAGCCATAATTGTAAGTTCAAAACGAACTTGATCGTTTCCTTTACCTGTAGCACCATGACAAATACAATTTGCACCAAGTTCTCTTGCTTTATCAACCAAAATCTTAGAAATTAATGGTCTTGCAATAGATGTACCAAGTAAATATTTGTTTTCATAAACTCCGCCTGATTTTAACATTGGGAAAATATAATCATTTACAAGTTCTTCAGTTGCGTCAATTATATCAATACTATCTGCACCATATTCAATGGCTCTTTTTGCTAAATCTTCTTTTTCATTTGGATCTACTTGTCCAACATCAACACATACTGCATGAACTTCACAATCATAATTATTTTTAAGCCAAGGAACTATTGTTGAAGTATCTAGTCCACCTGAATAAGCTAATACTATTTTATCTTTCATTATATATATACCTCCAAAATAAATCACTAATTTAAAATACTGACTAATTATACATAAAAATGTATAATTAGTCAACAATAAAAGGAAAATTTTTTATATTTTTTTATTTTTATACATTTTTATTAAAAATTTTGCATATTATATTCACTCGTTTTCCAAATTTTGATATACACAAAATATCTTTTAGGTTGATATTTTTATAATTTAATCATATAATATATATGACCTTAAAATTATGCTATTATTTTGAACCTACACTTTTACACAGGGATATCGGGTCTTTAAGTAGATGTCAAGCCTCTATAAGTGGACGGCAGAAGCGGTAAGCAGATAACCCACCTATCATTTTTGATAGGATCAAAATCTTGGCAATTTTAGGGTCTTTTTTATTTTAAGGGGTACAAAATATGGATTTAATGGAAATATTAACAAATAAACAAGGTTATAATTCAAACCATTCAAATGAACTTGCAAAAATTCAACAAAAAGCTAAAATGTTATGTTTTGAATATAATAATACTTCTCCAATAGAAGAAGACAAAAGAAAAGAAATTCTAAAAAATTTACTTGGAACATATAATCCTCTTGTTTTTATAGAGCCTTCTTTTCACTGTGATTATGGATTCAATATACATATGCATGGGCTAGCTGTAATAAACTATAACTGTGTAATACTTGATACCTCTCCTGTAAATATTGGTAAAAATGCATTTATTGCTCCGGGTGTATGTATTGCATGTTCAGGTCATGCAATAGATAAAACCCAAAGAGCAAAAGGAGTTGGAACATCCAAACCTATAACAATAGAAGATGATGTATGGATAGGTGCAAATTCTACAATTTGTGCAGGTGTAACTATAGGACAAGGAAGTGTAATTGCTGCGGGAAGTGTAGTAAATAAAAATATACCAAAAGGTGTTGTTGTCGGAGGAGTGCCTTGCAAGGTAATCAGAGAAATAACAAAAGATGATGTAATAGAAAATATTATTTTTTAAATAAAACACTTGACTTTTGAAATTAGAATGATTATAATTTAGCTACAAACAAAAAAAGGAGATAAGAACAATGTTAGATAAAAAAGTTGCTGAATTATTAAACGATCAAATAAATAAAGAATTATACTCTGCTTATATCTATTTAGATATGGCAAACTTCTATGCTGATTACGGTTTAGATGGATTTGAAAACTGGTTTTATATCCAAGCTCAAGAAGAAAGAGATCATGCAATGATGATCAGAGAATATTTAAAAGATAACGGTCATAAAATCACAAGTGAAGCCATTGAAAAACCTGAATACACATATGAAAAACCAATGGATCCACTTGTAAAAACATTACAACATGAAAAAATCGTAACAGGTTTAATAAATAATATATATGATGCTGCATACGAAATCAAAGATTACAGAACAATGAAGTTCTTAGATTGGTTTGTATCAGAACAAATGGAAGAAGAAAAAAGCGCTGAAGATAATATAAGAAAATTTGAATTATTTGGTCATGATGCTAAAGGGTTATACTCTCTTGACCAAGAATTTCTAGGTAGAACATATTCAGCTCCAACAACTGCTGAATAATAAAAGAAGCACCATAAGGTGCTTTTTTTTATATGTATTTATATATGTAACGCTAAATCTAAATATCTTTTCTTTATTTTAAGCTGCTTCGCTCTAAATTTAAAATATCTTTTATACATATTTACTAATTTGTCATTTATAACTTGATTTTCATTCTTTTTTAGTTCAACCCTTATATTTAAATACATATTATCCCCTATTCTTTCAAACATTTTTACCATATAAAACATAACAAATAATTTCATCTTTTTCATTTCTTTTACCTCTTTTCTTTTTTCTTGACATTATTATATATTTTCTAAACATCAAAATTTGTCGAAAAATACAACTATAAAGGTTAATTTTATTAAAAATAGTATATTTTAAAATAATGGCTAATTAATTGTATAACGTTGTATTTATAATATAAATTTTGTATAATACTATCATAACAACCAAAAGTATTAATTTAATTATATATGTTAAATAGCACTAATAATTACATAAAGGATTTTAAAATGAAACTAAATTATACACATATTGGACAAACAATAAAAAGTTATAGAAAAAATAAACATATTACACAAAAAGAATTATCTAAGTTAATAAATAAATCCGTTACTCATATAAGTAAAATAGAACAAGGTCAAAGCAAAGCATCTCTTCAAACTATAGTTGACATTGCAAATACACTTGAAATAACCGTAGATGAAATTTTAAAAGGAAGTATAATAAAAACAGCTCAAAACGAAATGATAAAAGAATATGAAGAAATATTTAAAAACTGCACATTTGCAGAACAAAAATTTTTAATAGAAAATTTAAAATTTGCCAAATATCAATTAAAAGAATTAAACAATACAAAATAAAAAAGACTTAATATATTAAGTCTTTTTTATTCACTTCTTAAAGTTATTAAATTCATTTCAAAAGGGTTAAATATTCTAAAATTAACAGTGTCATTTCCGAGTCCGGCACTTACAATCATATTTGTATCATTAATTGTATATAATCCATGGTAATATTTTGGAAACCATTCTTGATCAGGAGATAAAAGTCCACCTTTAAAAGGTATTCTTATTATTCCCCCATGAACATGTCCGGATAAAATCAAATCGACACCGCTTTTTTCGTATACTTCAAAATAAATAGGATTATGAGTTAATAAAATATTATATTTATTATTTTCAAATGTTTCTTTATTTATAGTCTTTGAAAAATTATCTTCAGTATATTCTATATTTGATTCTTTTAAAGCTGCCTTTGTAGAATAATATACTAAATCTACATTAAGCCCGTACATATTTATATATGATGAACCTTTTTGAAGTTTTATCTTGGTATTTTTTACAACTTTAACATCAAGCTCTTTTAGTGAAGATATAAATTCATCATAAACACCAACATTATTATATTCAACAAGCTGTTCATGATTTCCATCTATATAATAAACAGGATAATCTTTTGATATTTTTTTTACCAAATTTATAAAAACATGACCATCATCCTCTGTGGAATTCATCATATCTCCCGTACAAACTATAATATCAGGATCGATTTTATAAATTTTATTTATAAGTTTTATATTATTTTCTCCAAATTCTCTCGAATGCAAGTCAGAAAGCTGAAGAATTTTATATCCATCAAAATTACTGTCTATCTTATTTGAAACAATTTCATTCTTTTGAACTATAAATAAAGAGGTATTTTCAAAATATAAATATACAAAAAGTATAAGAACAATCAATAGAGTAACTATTTTAAATTTTCTCAAAATAAAACCTCCATATATAGTGTATTGTTTATTATATCACAATATGTTTTTTAACCAAAAGGAAAATAGTGTTTTTAATAAATAAATTTATATGATATAATTAGCATACATAATTTACGTACATAATTTTTATAGAGGTGCATATGAAAAAAGAAGATTTAAAAGATATAAAACTTTTCGTTATGGATATGGACGGAACAATCTACTTAAGTTCAACTCTTATAGAAGGTTCTCTTGACTTTATTGAACATTTAAGAAAGAACAATAAAGGTGTTTTATTTTTCACAAACAATTCTTCAAGAACAGGAGAAACTTATGTAGAAAGACTTAACAATATGGGATTTAATGTTACCGATAAAGATGTTATGACATCAGGAGACGTAACAATAAAATATCTAAATACAAAATATAAAGATAAAAAAGTATACTTAGTTGCTACACCTAAAGTAACAAAGAGTTTTAAAGATGCAGGAATTAATCTTGTTGAGGAAGATCCAGACATAGTAGTTATGACTTTCGATACTACTTTAACTTATGAGAAACTCGATAAAGCATGCCATTATATAAGAAACGGAGCTTTATTCCTTGCAACACATCTTGACATAAACTGTCCTACAATAAACGGTTTTATGCCTGACTGCGGTGCTATGTGCGAGCTTATAACAAAATCTACAGAGAAAAAACCTAAATATCTTGGAAAACCATTTAAAGAAACTGTAGATATGATAGTTGAAAGTACCGGATATAAAAGAGAAGAAATTGCATTTATAGGTGATAGAATTTATACTGACGTTGCAACCGGAGTAAATAATGGAGCAAAAGGAATCCTTGTTCTAAGTGGAGAAACAAAAAAAGAAGATATACCTAAGTTTGATACTACCCCAGACTTAATATTTGATAAAGCGTATGATATGATTCCATATATAAAATAAAAAAACGTTTGATATCATTTTGTATTATGATATCAAACGTTTTTTATTCTTCTATGGCATTTAAAAACATTTCATGAAATTCCTCAGAAACCTTTTTTAAATTAATAATTTTATTATTCATTAAAAAACAGTGTTTGCTGCTTCCAGTATTAACAACTTCTCCTGTTTCTTTATTTGTAAGAGTATATTCAAGTTCAAGTCTAATACCGTTGTATTTCTTTATTTTAACATTTACCAAAACCACATCATCAAAATAAACCATATTCTTATATTCACTGCTTACACTAAGAACAGGAGAAATTATCCCCTTTTCTTCCATTTTTTTATAACTTATTCCAAGTTCGTTCATAAAATATATCCTTGCACTTTCATACCATCTTATATAATTTGAATGATGAATAATACCCATTTGATCTGTTTCATAATATTCAGCTTTATGTTCGTAAACTTTCATTTTTACCTCTTTGTTTATAAAATAAATTACATTTATATTCTATCATAAAACATTAAATAAAGGATTATTTTTTAATTTTATGGTAATAAATTTATATAAATAAAAATATGAAAAAAATTTCATAAAAAATGAAAAAAAAAGCTTGCATTTAATAACTTTTCATGTATAATATAAAAGGACTGTTAATAAGGCCCCTTGGTCAAGCGGTTAAGACGTCGCCCTTTCACGGCGAAAACAGGAGTTCGATTCTCCTAGGGGTCACCAAAGTCTTTTTAATTTTACGGCTCGGTAGTTCAGCTGGTTAGAATGCTAGCCTGTCACGCTAGAGGTCGAGGGTTCGAGTCCCTTCCGAGTCGCCATTTTACATGGGGGAGTGCCCGAGTGGCTAAAGGGGGCGGACTGTAAATCCGTTGGCTCAGCCTACAATGGTTCGAATCCATTCTCCCCCACCATCCTCATAATTGATAATTAAAAGTGTACGATGTACACTTTTTTTTTAATTTTAAAATTTTCATAAAAACAGATGTATAATTTTAAAATATTATTAATATGTTTTTTTATTAAATTATTATCTAATTGATCAAATAATGATAACCTCAAAATTAAAATGTCTCATAACCTTATACATAATATATTTTTCTAATAATAAGAAATATTGTTGCAATTAGAATAAATATTAACTATAGTGTTTAATCTAAAGAATTATTTTTTATATGCAAATAAAAACAAAAGATTTCATCATTAAAATTTCAGTTATAAATTATTTTTATTAAACCCAACATTTTTTATTATATATAATATGAAAATAAATCATTGCTATAAAAAAATTTTTAATATATAATATACAAGTTTATTGAATATAAAAATTATTTATAGGCAGGTAAAATATGACAACACAGCAAATTATTTCAATAGTAATCTTTTTAATTACAATGACAGCAATTATGACAGAAAAAGTACATCGTACTGTTGCAGCAATTACAGGTGCAATACTTCTCATTGTTACACATATTTTAACAATAGAAACAAGCATAGCTTATGTAGATATAAATACGGTCGGTGTATTAGTTGGCATGATGCTTTTTGTCGCAGTGGTAAAAAATTCAGGTATATTTGAATACATAGCAATAAAATCAGCGAAAATTGCAAAAGGAAAACCGGTAAATATAATGATTATATTCATTTTAATAACTACTATTTTGTCAGCATTTTTAGACAACGTAACTACCGTTCTTTTAATTGGTCCAATGACAATAGCAATAACAAGAATATTAAAAATCAATCCGGTACCATTCCTTATTACTCAGATTATGGCATCTAACATAGGCGGTACAGCAACACTAATCGGGGACCCTCCAAACATAATGATTGGAAGTGCCGCAAATTTAGGTTTTACAGATTTTATATTAAATACAGGTATTCCTGTAATATTCATTATTATTACAGCAATAATATATTTTCTTATACTTTATAAAAAACAACTCGCTGTTGATGAAGAAAATATACTTAAGGTAATGGAAATGGATGAAAACAAGGCCATAAAGGATAAATCTTTAATGATAAAAAGTATTATTCTTATTGTTCTTGTTGTAATTGGATTTGTTTTCCATTCCAATCTTCAAATGGAGTCTTGTGTAATTGCACTTCTTGCTGCTATAATTATGTTACTTATAGGAAAACAAGATGCGGAAGAAATAATCCTTGGAGTAGAATGGTCAACAATACTTTTCTTTATTGGGCTTTTTATAGTAGTAGGAGGTCTTGAAGAAACCGGAGTTATTGGGCAATTGGCTAATTTACTGGTATCTGCTACAAGCGGAAATATGGTTTTAACCATGATAATAATAGTTTGGGCTTCTGCAATCATTTCATCATTCCTCGATAATATACCTTTTGTTGCAACTTTAATACCATTAATTCTAACAATGCAGCAAACAGGAAATATTGACGTAACACCACTATGGTGGGCATTGTCTTTAGGTGCTTGTCTTGGAGGAAACGGAACATTAATCGGAGCTTCCGCAAACGTTGTATTATCTAGCATAAGCAATAAAAACGGTTATCCTATAACATTTAAACATTATTTTAAAATAGGATTCCCTTTAATGATCATATCAATAATAATATCATCAATATATTTATTAATAAGATTCTAATAAACAGAAAGGAGATATAATATGAATAGGAATTCGGTAAGCGGAGATATAATAGACTTTAGTCTAAAACAGCTTGGAGCAAAAATAAGCAAGTTCAACAGTCAAATGCATTTGGTCGAATTTGATATAAATGAAAAATGCATAGTTTCTTATATCTTTACTATTACAAAAGAAGATAAATTTTATCTACAAAGACTAAAACCATATCCATTATGGGAAGAAAAATATGCGAACGTTGATGAAATAGTTAAATTTATAGAAAGAGATATCGCAAAATTTAAAAATGCAGCAAACAGCAATAATTTCGATAAATTTATAGAAATTGCACAAAGCAGCGTTTTTATTTCACAGTATTTGGAAAACTTATTTTTAAACTATAATATAGATAGAGAAATGCTTGATAATATTGAAGTAGGCATTAAAGAGATAATGGAAGTAATTCAAATGCATAATTCTGAAGAAGCTTATGAAAAAATAGAAGTAAAACTTAAATAGAAATAAAAAAGACAGTATATACTGTCTTTTTTAATATATAGAAATACCCATAAAAAATCTAAAAAAGGCAAGTAAAGTCAAATGAATAGGATAAAACAAATAAAAAAGATATTTTATATTTAATTTTCCTTTTAATCCATTATACATATTAATAATAAAAAGAGAAAAAACACTTATGCAAAAAAAGTTTTTTGAACTATAAATAAGTAAAACTCCTGACAATAAAAACATCATTGATTTATCATTTCTAAATAAATAAAATATTGCTATTAATAAAATACCGATATAATCATAATCCAGACAAAGATAGTAACTAAAAATACAAAAAACAAATACTATTATCCCCTGTTTGAACATTTCTCCGCTGTTTTTACTTAAAGCTCCAAGCATCAATACCGCAAGAGCAAATTCAAACAAAACATTTTGATATCCCAAATAAAAAAATGAATTATGAAATGCTAAATCAAAAGGAATTTCAGAAATAAAAGCAAATATTAATATTCTTATAAAATATCTCTTTATGCTCTTTGTATGTAAAAACCCTTCAACAATAAAATAACAAAACAAAGGGAAAGATATTCTTCCTATAAATCTTAAAGCATAATCAATATTAAACCAAAATAGAGCATCTCTTCCCCAAAATACACTAAAATTTAATATGCCATTTTCTATTAAAACCCCTCCAATATGATCTATAAGCATTAATATTAAAGCAATAATTTTAATCTGATTTGAATTCAAGCAATCTTTCATTGTTATCACCTTAATAAATAATACCACAAAAATAAAGATATCAATAAAAAAAAGCACTACAGAGTAGTGCTTTATCTGCTTTTGACTATTAACTTAATTCCCGTTCTGTCACTGCCGTTGATTTCAACTTCCGTAAATGCAGGAATACAAACAAGATCATGTCCCCCCGGAGCAACATATCCTCTGGCAATGGCTATAGCTTTTATCGCTTGGTTTAATGCTCCTGCTCCAATTGCCTGAACCTCTGCCTGATCACTTTCTCTGATTACTCCTGCAAGCGCCCCCGCAACAGAATTAGGGTTTGAGCCGGATGATACTTTCAATACTTCCATAATGTTTCCTCCTATAATATAAGTTATAAATAAGTTAATTTCTTCATTAATTAATATGTAATAAAACTTGTATTATTCCCATAATTAATGAATTTTATAATGACTTTCTTTAAATATTACTATGAAAATCTAAAATCATAATATCATAACTATTTATAGAACTTTTGTGCTTTTTGTCGAAGAAATTAATATAAAAAGAATAATAAATTTCAATAATTTTCTAAATATTTTTATTATTTCGGAAATTATTGTTTGTAATTTTCAGAAAATTCTGATATAATATGCGGGTATACTTTAATTTACTATATATAAAGGAGATAAAATATGAATAACTGTGTAGAAATAAGATGGCACGGAAGAGGCGGTCAAGGAGCAAAAACTGCAGCTTTGTTACTTGCCGATGTTGCCTTCCAAACAGGAAAATATGTACAAGGTTTCCCTGAATACGGACCAGAACGTATGGGAGCACCAATAACTGCATATAACCGTATAAGCGATACTCCTGTAAGAGTGCATTCAAATATATATACACCACAATTCGTGGTAGTTGTAGACGAAAGTTTACTTGACAGCGTTGATGTAACAAAAGGACTTAAAGAAGACGGTGCTATAGTAATAAATACAACAAAAGATAAAGAAGAAATAAAACACCTTCTAAATGATTATAAAGGCGGTATCTATACAATAGACGCAAAAAAAGTTTCAATGTCTTGTCTTGGAAAATACTTTCCAAACTCTCCAATGCTTGCAGCAATAGTTAAAGTATCAAAAATAATGGATGAAGATTTATTTTTAAAAGAAATGAAAGCATCTTTTGAACATAAATTCGCAAACAAACATGAAGTTGTAAGCGGAAACATGAAAGCTCTTAAAATGGCATTAAGGGAGGTAAGATAATATGGCTGATATAAAAAAATTAAGTAAAAAACCCGCATGGCACGAACTTACAACAGCAATGACAATAGATGAAGGCGGTACTTCTAAATTATTTAATACAGGAGAATGGACAAGTGTAAAACCTAAAGTAATCGAAGAAGAATGCAGACAATGTCTTTTATGTGCACAAGCTTGTCCCGACAGTGCAATACCAATTGCCCATAATCACAGAGTAGCAGTTGATATAAATCACTGTAAAGGTTGTGGAGTATGCGTAAAAATTTGCCCATTTGGTGCAATAAAAATGGAAGGAGTAAAATAATGACAAAAAAAGACAGATTATCAGGAAACGAAGCGGCTGCATATGCCCTAAAACAAATTAATCCGGATGTATTCCCTGCATTCCCAATTACTCCATCTACAGAAATACCTCAATATTTTGCATCATTTGTAGCTAATGGAAAAGTTAATACAGAATTTATAACAGTTGAAAGTGAACATTCTTCTATGAGTGCAGCAGTAGGAGCGGAAGCTGCCGGAGCAAGAAGCGTTACGGCAACATCATCTTGCGGACTTGCTTATATGTGGGAAGAGTTATATGTTGCAGCATCAGACAGACTTCCTATTTTACTTACACTTGTAAACAGAGCCTTATCAGGACCTATAAACATAAACTGTGACCACTCCGACAGCATGGGAGCAAGAGATTCAGGCTGGATTCAAATATATTCTGAAAATAATCAAGAAGCATACGACAATATAATTCAAGCCTACCCTATTGCAGAAAATAAAGATGTATTACTTCCTATAATGATTTGTCAAGACGGATTTATAACATCACACGCAGTTGAAAATATAGAACTTTTAGACGATAAAGACGTTAAAGATTTTGTAGGCGAATATGAACCTGAAAATTATCTTTTAAATCCTAAAAAATCTTTTGCAATTGGAGCTTATTCAGTAACTGATTATTATATGGAAGCAAAAGTTGCACAAGCAAATGCAATGAAAAATGCAAAACAAGTTATACTTGACATTGCAGAAAAGTTTGAAAAAATTTCAGGAAGAAAATACGGACTTTTTGAAGAATATAAATTAGATGATGCTGATTATGCAGTAGTAATCATTGGTTCTGCAGCAGGAACAACAAAAGATACAATAGATAAAATGAGAAAAGAGGGCAAAAAAGTGGGACTTTTAAAAGTAAGAGTATTCAGACCTTTCCCTGGAGAAGAAATTGCACAGGCTCTTAAAGACGTAAAAGCCGTTGCAATAATGGATAGAGCTGAAAGCTTTAGTTCTCAAGGAGGTCCTCTTGGAAGCGAAGTTATGTCTTCTCTTTATAAAGCAAATAATAATTGCAAAGCAGTAAACTATATTTATGGTCTTGGAGGAAGAGACGTTACTGTAGACGATATGGAAAATGTATTTAACGAACTTGAAAATATACATAAATCTAATGAAAAATACGACACATACAGATTTATGGGTGTAAGAGAATAGAGGTGGCAGTATGAGTTATAATTTTAAAGAAATAATGAGCAGACCTGAACGTTTAGCACCGGGACACAGAATGTGTGCAGGATGTGGAGGAACAATTACAGTAAGAAACGTACTAAGAGGGTTAAAACCTGAAGATAAAGCCGTAATAGGAAATGCCACCAGCTGTATGGAAGTATCAACATTTATATATCCTTATACATCTTGGAAAGACAGTTATATACATAACGCTTTTGAAAACGCAGCTGCAACTATAAGCGGTGTTGAAGGTGCATATAAGGCATTAAAAAGAAAAGGAAAACTTAAAAAAGATCCAAATTTTAAATTTATTGTATTCGGTGGAGATGGAGGTACATACGATATAGGACTTCAATCTCTATCAGGAGCAGTTGAACGTAACCATGACTTTACTTACGTTTGCTATGATAACGGTGCTTATATGAACACCGGTATCCAACGTTCTTCAGCTACTCCAATGTACGCCGATACAACAACAACACCTGTTGGTAAAAAAAGTAACGGAAAACTTCAAAACAGAAAAGACCTTACAGAAATAATGGTTGCACATAATGCTCCATATGTTGCACAAACAACATTTGTACAAAACTTTAGAGATTTACATTTAAAAGCCGAAAAAGCAATATATACAAAAGGTGCAACATTCCTAAATGTAATGTCTCCTTGTCCAAGAGGTTGGAGATATAATACTTCTGATATTATTGAAATATGCAACTTAGCAGTAGAAACATGTTACTGGCCACTATTTGAAGTAATAAACGGAGAATGGATACTTAACTATGAACCAAAGAAAAAACTTCCTATTGAAGATTTTTTAAGACCACAAGGAAGATTTAAACATCTATTCAAAAAAGGAAACGAAGATTTAATTGAACAATTCCAAAAAGAAGTAGATAAGCGCTGGGAAAACCTTTTAAAAAAATGCAAATAACAACCATAATAAAAAGTACAGACTATAAATAAAGTCTGTACTTTTTTATAAAAAAAACGGCATAGTTGCCGTTTTAATCATATATTTTATAAATTCTTTCTACATTTGTGCATTTAAAAGTCGTATCATCAAAAGTAAACACGGCTCCATTTATCTGTCTTTTTCCCATTGCAAGAGCATATTTACCCGTTGGTCTTTGCGCTCTAAATTTCTTCACAATAAATTCTCTGTCTACACCTATAACCCCGTCAACACTTCCGCACATTCCAACATCTGTTATATAACCCGTCCCATTTTCTAAAACCATATTATCGGCAGTTTGAACATGAGTATGGGTTCCATATACACCGGAAAATCTTCCATCAACAAAATATCCCATTGCAATTTTCTCACTTGTTGCTTCCGCATGAAAATCAAGCATTATAATATCGCATATATTTTTTATTTCTTCATATATTTTATCTGCAACATCAAAAGGATTATCAAGAGGATTTAAATAAGTAGTTCCAGATAAATTTACAACCCCTACCCTCACTTTTCCAACTCTATACACTTCATATCCTCTTCCAGGGCAAGGAGAAGGATAATTTGCAGGTCTTATCATTCTATCTTCTTCTTGAATAAAATTATATACATCTTTATTATCCCAAATGTGATTTCCCGATGTTATAACATCAATACCACAACTTCTAAGTTCGTTATATACTTTTCTTGTTATTCCTTTTCCGTTAGCCGAATTTTCTCCGTTTGCAATTACAAAATCCGCTTTATATTCTGCTTTAATATCAGAAAGCTCATCAACGATGAGCTTTCTTCCATATTTAGCGAATATATCACCAAATACTAAAATCTTCAATTTTTACCTCTTTAACTATTTTGCATATTCTGTTGCTCTTGTTTCTCTTATTATGCTTACTTTGATATGACCTGGATATTCAAGATCATTTTCAACCATATTTGCTATTTCTTTTGCAACATGAACCATTTGTAAATCATCTACTTGTTCTGGTTTAACCATAACTCTGATTTCTCTTCCGGCTTGGATTGCATAAGATTTATCAACGCCTTCAAAAGAATTTGCAATTTGTTCTAATTTTTCAAGACGTTTTGTATAGCTTTCAAGTGTTTCTCTTCTTGCTCCCGGTCTTGCCGCAGAAATAGCATCGGCAGCTTGAACCAATACGGCTTCAACAGTTGCCGGTTCAACATCACCATGATGAGCTTCAACAGCATGAATAACTTCTTTGTTTTCTTTATATTTCTTTAATAAATCAACACCTATAGAAACATGGCTTCCTTCAACTTCATGGTCAATTGCTTTACCTATATCATGAAGCATACCTGCTCTTCTTGCAAGTTTTGCATTTGCACCAAGTTCATCTGCCATAATTCCCGCTAAGTTTGCAACTTCAATAGAATGTTTTAATACATTTTGTCCGTAACTTGTACGATAATGAAGTCTACCTATAAGTTTTGTTAAATCAGGATGAAGTTTCATAACGTTTGTATCAAATAACGCTTGTTCACCCATTTCTCTGATTTTTGTATCAATTTCTTTTTCTGCTTTTTTAATTGTTTCTTCAATTCTTGCAGGATGAATTCTTCCATCAACAATAAGTCTTTCAAGAGAAATTCTTGCAATTTCTCTTCTTACAGGATCAAATCCTGAAAGAATAACAGCTTCAGGAGTATCATCAATAATCAAATCAATACCTGTTAATGTTTCAATTGTTCTTATGTTTCTTCCTTCTCTACCGATTATTCTACCTTTCATTTCATCGTTAGGTAAGTTAACAACAGAAACAGTAGTTTCCGCAACATGATCGGCAGCACATCTTTGAATTGCATAAGATACAATTTCCATAGCCTTTTTATCAGCTTGTTCCTTTGCTTCTAATTCCTTATTTTTAATAAGTAATGCGGTCTCTCTGGAAATTTGCTTTTCAACATCAGAAAGAAGTAATTGTCTGGCTTCTTCAAATGTTAGTTTTGAAATCTTTTCAAGCTCTTTAATTTGTTCTTGATGAGTTTTTTCAAGTTTATCTTCTTTTTTTAGAAGCTCTTCATTTTTCTTTATTAAAGAAGCTTCTTTGTGATCTAAAGCATCGCTTCTTTTGTCAGCCATTTCTTCTCTTTGAAGAACTCTTTTTTCAACAAGTTGAAGTTCTTCTCTTCTGGCTCTTGCTTCTTTGTCAAATTCAGTTTTTAAATTAAGCACTTCGTCTTTTGCTTCAATAAGCTTTTCTTTTTTTATTCTTTCGCCTTCTTTTAAAGCATCTTCGACCATCTTATTGGCAGTTTGTTCGGCATTTCTAAGTTTACCTTCGCCAGATGTCTGCTTATAATATCCACCGATGAAAAAGCAAATTATCCCAATAACAGCTGCTATAATTAGCACTACTGGAAGTGATAATTCCATTTTCTCCTCCTTATTTTAAATTAATAAATAAAAATATTTAATTTTAAGTATGTAACGAAAATGAACCAAACAAAACAATACTATGTTTCTGGTATTAGAGTTAAAAATATATAAAAATATAAAATTTTAAATATATATAAATACTAAAAAAGTTTAGTTTATTATCGTAATTTAAACATACTACCTACTAATTTTAATGTTTTTTCACTATTAAGTCAACAAAAAAATAAAAAGGTTTTTATAAAATTCATAATATTTTTTACAATTTTTTACTATTAAAATATTATTATGATTTTATATTTTAATAAAACACAAAATGCGGTATAATGTTTAGCACAAAAAGGAGGTAATTTTATGAAACAATTCCTTAATGAATTTAAAGAGTTTGCTTTAAGAGGGAATGTAATGGATTTAGCAGTCGGTGTTATAATCGGGGGTGCTTTTCAAGCAATAATAAACTCTCTTGTTAAAGATATAATCTCTCCTATTATAGGATTATTTGCCAGAACAGATTTTTCTGACATGGTTATAACGGTACTTGATGTTCAAATTAGATATGGTTCTTTTATAACTGCCGTAATAAACTTTTTAATAATGGCATTTATTATCTTTGTTATGGTAAAAATGCTAAATAAATTAGCATCAATCGGGAAAAAACAAAAAGAAGATGAAGCACCAAAAACAAAAAAATGCCCTTATTGCTTAAGTGAAATCCCGGTAGAAGCCACAAAATGCGCACATTGTACTTCTGATTTAACAGAATAAATTTTATAAAATAACCCTAAAAAATTTATTAAATTTAAAACTAAGGAGTTAAAATGCATTTAAAAAAAATAAATACAAATAATTGGGATAGAAAAGAATATTTTGTACATTATTTTTCTAATATTCCTTGCACATATAGTATGACTATAAAATTAGATATTACAAAATAAAATCAAAAAAAATAAAATTATATCCAACTATGCTTTACTATATAACAAATATTGTAAATAAACATGATGAATTTAAAACAACATTTAATGAAAATAATGAGCTAGGAATTTATGATGAAATGATACCTTGCTATACAATATTTCATAAAGATACAAAAACTTTTTCAAATATTTGGACAAGGTATACATCAAATATTAATGATTTTTATGCTGAATATGAAAATGACTTAAAACAATATGGAAACAAAAAAGAATTAAATGCAAAACCCAATACTCCAAGTAACATATTTAATGTATCAATAATACCTTGGACAACTTTTGAAAGTTTTAATTTAAACCTTCAAAAAGGTTATACATATTTATCCCCTATTTTTACATTAGGTAAATACTACAAAGAAAATGATAAATTCTTAATTCCATTATCTATACAAGTTCACCATGCAGTATGTGACGGATTTCATGTATGTCAATTTTTAAATGAATTACAGGATTTAATTAACAAATAAAAATATACATAAATCCTTTCAAACAATAAAAAAAGAGCTGAACGCTCTTTTTTTATTTTGCAGCTTGAGTATCAGATACATATATTTCTCTTGTTTGTACATCTTCTTTATTTAACTCAAAATCGGTTTTATCTTTTTGTATAACACCAATATAACTTTTTCCTTCATATACAGGAAGTTCATTTCCTTCAAGAGTAGTAATCTTTAAATCACCCTCTTCACTGTCTTTTGACCACTTAATTTCTTGAACTCTACCGTTTGAAAGATAATATCCGCTTCCGCCTTTCCAGTCAACTTCTTTTAATTCTGCAACACCAAGCATACCAATTTCAGTTTCTAATATAAACACATTTGTAAATTCCAATTGTTTATTTGTTTTCCCATCAATTTGATCTTTTCCGCTATGTTTCTTTTTATATGTTTTACTTTCACTGTCAAATGTAAAAGTAGAATAATATTCATTAGAGAAATTTAATGTAGCTTTGTTGCAAGCAGTAAGTTTAGTTGTTTCAATAACTTCTTTAGCTTCTTCCTCTTCTTTTCCACCAAATAATTTTTCAAAAAATCCGGGTTCTTCCTCAACAACTTCCTCTTTGACAATAGGTTCAAAAGCAAAAATAGGTTTATCTTTTTCTTCTTTTAAATCAGTCCTTATGTTTTCTTTATTTAAAACTTCAGGAATATTGCCACCTTTCAAATATCCGGTATGCTCTAATGCATAACCACTATTTAATCTGTCTTGATCTCTGTCAAATAAATCAGTTCCATAAGTCATTCCGTCAAATCTATCTATACCTAAACTATTTAAGGTATTTGTAGCATAATCATTTCCACCCCAGTGAATATATATGCTGTCAAAACTATTAGCAAATATAGGGAAATAATATCTACAGCTTCTTATAGGACAAACACTTGGTACTTTAGTATAGTCACCATAAATTGCCATAAGTCTTGTTATATTTCCTTCTACAGGAATTTCAAAAATAATATCTGCATCCCCTATTCCATATTGCGGCAAAGCTTCCTTATGATTGTTTACCATTATGGCAATAGGTCGTTTTCCAACTGCTTCTTTTGATATGCCTTCAAGTCCTGTAAGTGGATTAACATCTACTTTAACTTCGGCAGTCTCTTCTTTTCCACATCCATAAAATGTTCCAAGAACTAAAAATATGCATGTTATAATTGCAATAAGTTTCTTATTCATAATATCCACCCCCTATATACAAAAAATTTTATCATAAAACTTCTTGTTATGCAAACTTTTACATATTTTATATACTTACTATATAATTCTTATTTATATAATTTACATTAAATAAGAAACTTATGTATTAACTTAAAAAAATTAGCTAAAAAAGCATTAATAAGAAACAGATAAAATAGCATTAAATAAAATAATTAAGAAATATTATATTTTTTGTAATACATAATTTAAACCCCAAAATAAATATATAAGTTAAATATTAAAAATATAAAAAACTGCCCTAAATGAGCAGTTTTTTATGAATGTCTCCTTTTATATATTTTCAAAGAAGCAAAATAACTTATTATCATTAATACAATACCTGCTATTAATCCTATTGAAAGAATCATATGAACATTATTCATTATATAAGATATATAATCAACTCTCCAAGAAGTTGCACCATAAAATCCTGCAATCATCATAATAAGAAGTATATATAAAACAACACCTTTCTTATTTCCAAGAAGTACAAATATAAAGAAACTTATAGCATTAAATATAAGTCCTACCCCAATGGAAAACAAGAATACACTTAAAGCAGAAGATAAGGAAATGCTTTTATAAATATCTACATATACATAACATACAATTAAATTTAAAATAAAGCATAAACCAAGCATTATAAATCCGGTCAAATACTTTGAAAAGATTATTTCTTTTTTGGTCATTGGATAAGTAAGCTGTATTTTATCAAAATCAGTTTTTTCATCTTCTTCAACAGTTACTTGAAACAAAGAAGAACCAAGCATAGGAAGTGTTATACCACAAAAAAGTAAAAAACCAAAATTTGATCTCATAAAAAGCATAAGCGCAACAATAAATAAAAAAGCAAATATAAAACTAATTAAATTCTTTTTTATTCCAAATCCTAAATAAAAATCTTTAAATATTATTCCTTTCATTGTACCTTTTCTCCTTTAATGTAAAATAACATAACATCTTCAACACTTGCATTTTCTATAATCAAATCCTTATAAATATTCATAAGCTCCATTCTGTTTTTAACCAAAACTTTATACGAAAAGGCTTCTTTTCTATAAAAAACAATATCATCAGGGCTTAAACTATCAAAGAAATCTTTTTTGCATGAAAGAACACCGTAATTATCATGTATGTCTTCATATTCCTTAATAAACTGTAATCTTCCTTCGTGTATAAAGGCTATATAATCTGATATTTTATCAAGATCACTTGTAATATGAGAAGAAATTAATATGCTGTTTTCTTCATTTTCCGTATAACTTCTAAGTAACTCCAAAATTTCATCTCTAAATACAGGGTCAAGCCCACTTGTGGATTCATCAAGAATTAAAAATTTAGGATTATGAGAAAGTGCCAAAGCAAATTCAAGTTTCATTTTCATTCCTTTTGAGAATTTCTTTATTTTCTTATTAACAGGTAGATCAAAATTTTCAAGTAAAGAATAATATTTTTCATTATCCCAATTTTTATATATCTTTGAAAGCATCTTACCTATTAATTTAGCATTCATATATTCGCTATAATGACTTTTATCAAAAATTACCGCAATATCTTCTTTTATATCTTTTTCATGTTCATTAATATTTTTATTAAATATTTTCACTTCACCTTTTTCAGGTTCATTAATATTTAAAATCGAATTTATAAAAGTAGACTTCCCTGCACCGTTTTCCCCTATTAAACCAACAACACTCCCTTTAGGTATTTTTAGAGAAATATCATCAAGTTTAAAATCCTTATATTCTTTTGTAAGATTGTTTACCTCAAGTACATATTCCATAACTTAACCCTCCTTAAAAAACATATCAATAAGTTTTAAAAGCTGTTCTTTTTTAATATCATTTTCCTTTGATATATCTACAACTTCTTCAATCATGCTTTCAACTTTTCTTAAATTTTCTTCTCTGATAAAATCATTATTTTGAGCTGAAACAAACGTACCTCTCCCAACGCTTGATTCTATAAATCCATCTCTTTGCAAATCTTCATATACTCTTTGAGATGTTATTACACTTATATGAAGTTCTTTTGCAAGTTTTCTCATAGAAGGAAGAGAATCTCCCGGTTTTAACTCTCCTTTAATAATCATTGCTTTTATCTGAGATGTTATTTGTTCATATATTGGTTTATTACTATTATTACTTAAAATAATTTCCACAAAATCATCTCCTTTAAATTGTACTTATCTTATGAGTACATTATATATAATAATATATATATTGTCAATATATAATAAGTACAATTTTATTTTATTAATAACATTCTTGAAAAAAATATAAACATAATGTATTATTTAAGTCATAAAAATCCTGAAAGGCAGTAAACATGGAATTATTAAAAAATAGAATATTAAAAGATGCAACAGTTAAAGAAGGAAACGTACTAAAAGTAGACAGTTTCTTAAATCACCAAATGGACATAAATCTAATAAACGAAATAGGTAAAGAATTTAAAAGAAGATTTAAAGACAAAAAAATAACAAAAATACTTACAATAGAAGCATCAGGAATAGGTATTGCCTGTATTACCGCACAGTATTTTGGAGTAGATGTAGTATTTGCCAAAAAAGCTCAAAGTATTAATATAGACGGAGAAGTATATCATTCAAAAGTAAAATCATTTACCCACAATAAGATCTATGATGTTATACTTTCAAAGAAATTTTTAGATAAAGATGACCACGTACTTATAATAGACGATTTTCTTGCAAATGGCTGCGCACTTCTTGGACTTATTCAAATTGTAAAAGAAGCAGGAGCAACAATAGAAGGTGCAGGCATAGTAATTGAAAAAGGAATGCAGGAAGGTGGAAAAATTATTAGAGAAAAGGGAATCAACCTTGAATCTCTTGCAATAATCGATTCTATGGATAACGGTGAGATAGTATTTAGATAAAAACACGTAATAACGTGTTTTTTTATTATAAAATTTTTTATAATTGGGAAATATTTCCCTATCTTACCAAATAGCATAAAAAAATATTGTCATATTCTACGATAAACTAAAATATATGATATACTTAAAATAATGAATATTAACGGGAGGTATGTAAATGGGTATTAAATTGGGCTTAGATATCGGTACATCATCTGTGGGCGTTGCAGTTATTGATGATGATTATAATGTAATTGAAGCTGTATCTGATATTTTTACAGAAGCCGATGCAAGCAAGAATGTTGAAAGAAGAGGTTTTAGACAAACAAAAAGACTTATACGAAGAAGACAAAATAGAATAAGTGATTTTAAAGGATTATGGGAAAAATATAATCTTGAAATTCCAAAAGAAAAAATAAACAATCAACTTATTTTAAAAAATAAAGGATTAAACGAAAAACTAACACAAAATGAAATTTATTACGTTCTTTTACATTCTTTAAAACACAGAGGTATTACTTATCTAGATGATGCTATAGATGAAACAAGTAAAAGTAAATCTGATTATCAAAAGGGTATTGAAATAAATCAAAATGAACTAAAAAACAAATTCCCTTGTCAAATTCAATTAGAAAGATTAAATACTCTTGGTAAATATAGAGGAGAAACAATTGTAAAAGAAAATGATGAAACAATTACATTTAGCAATATCTTTACAAAATCATCTTATAGAAAAGAAAATGAAGAATTCCTAAATAAACAAAGTGAATTTCATGATTTTATTACAAAAGCATTTATTGATGATTATTTAACAATATTTGACAGAAAAAGAGAATATTATGTAGGTCCCGGAAATGAAAAATCAAGAACGGATTACGGAAGATACACAACAAAAAAAGATGAAAATGGAAACTATATTACAGAAGAAAATATATTTGAAAAACTAATTGGAAAATGTAGTGTATATGAAAATGAAAGAAGAGCAGCAGGGGCATCTTATACAGCACAAGAATTTAACATATTAAATGACCTAAATAATATTACAATAGGAAATAGAAAATTAACAAAAGAAGAAAAAATCGAAATTATTAATACTGTTAAAACATCAAAAACAGTGAATATGCTAAAAATAATAGCTAAAGTTACTAATGAAGATATTAAAACCATGTTTGGTTCAAGAGAAGATAAAAACGGTAAACCTGATTTTCATAAATTTGAACAATATAACAAATTAAGAAGAACACTTGAAGAGCATGATATAGATATTAATGATTTTTCTATTGAAACATTAGATAAATTAGCCGAAATTCTAACAATAAATACAGAAAAAGATGGAATTTTAAATGCAATAAAAAATTCTAATTTAAATTTTAGTGACGAATTAATAGAAATATTAATTGCTTTTAGAAAGAAAAACTCTTCTCTTTTCTCAAAATGGCAATCTTTATCTTTAAAAATCATGAAAGAATTAATTCCGCAAATGTACGAAGAACCTAAAAATCAAATGGAACTTCTTACTGAAATGGGATTTTTCAAAAAAAATAGTGAAAAATTTAAAGAATATAACAAAATACCTAAGGAAGAAATAACAAAAGAAATATATAATCCTGTAGTAAAAAAATCTATATCAATAACAATTGATGCTATAAATGCCGTAATAAAAAAATATGGATATCCTGACGAAATTGTCATTGAAATGCCAAGAGATAGAAACAGCGAGGAAGAAAAGAAAAATATTCAAAAAATGCAAAAAGCAAATGAAAATGAAATGAAGAAGATAAAGGAAAGATTATTTAAAGAGTATAATATTGATCTTCAAGACAAACATTTTCATAACCATAAAAACCTTGCATTAAAATTAAAGCTTTGGAATGAACAAGACGGAAGATGTATGTACAGCGGCGAATACATAAATATAGAAGACTTAATATATGATTATTCTAAATTTGAAATTGACCATATAATTCCAAAATCAATATCATTTGACGACAGCAGAAGCAATAAAGTATTGGTATACAGAAGAGAAAACCAACTAAAAGGAAACACTACACCTTATATGTATCTAAAAGATATAGACAGAAAATGGAATTTTGATGAATTCATGAGTTATGCTCTTGATTTAAAAGATAGAAATCTTATAAATAAGAATAAACTTAAAAATCTTTTATTTACAGAAGATATTACAAAAATTGAAGTTTTAAAAGGATTTATACAAAGAAACATCAATGATACAAGATATGCTTCAAGAGTAGTTCTAAATTCTTTACAAAACTATTTCAAATCAAAAAACAAAGACACAAAAATAAGTGTAATAAGAGGAAGCTTCACTCATCAAATGAGAGATAAGTTAAAACTTAAAAAAGACAGAGATGAGAGTTATTCTCATCATGCAGTGGATGCAATGCTTATTTGTTATTCAAAAATGGGATATAATGCATACCATAAATTCCAAGAAAACTTTATTGACTTTGAGCATAATGAAATAAAAGATAAAATGCAATGGATTGCCGGAATAAAAGATGAAAAATTAGACGATATAATGTATGAAAAGAAATGGAATATAATAAGAAATAACATCTTAAAAGCAGAAAAAGAAGTTAAATTCTGGCATAAAGTGGATAAAAAAGCAAACAGAGGTTTATGTAATCAAACAATAAGAGGAACAAGAAACTACGATGAAAAAACATATAAAATAAACAAAATCAATATCCTTACAGATGATGGATTTAAAACATTTAAAACGAAAATACAAAAAGGAAAAGAAAGTGATTTCTTAATGTACAGAAATGACAAAAAAACTTTTGATATTTTATTAAAAATATTTAACGAATATAAAGACTGTAAGAATCCTTTTGTTGAATATGAAAAAGAAACGGGAGATTATATAAGAAAATATTCAAAAAAAGGAAATGGAGCAAGAATACAAATTTTAAAATATCTTGATGGAGAAGTTGGTTCTTGTATTGATGTTTCCCATAAATACGGTCATAAAAAAGGAAGCAAAAAAGTTATCCTTGAAAGCTTAAATCCATACAGAACAGATGTTTATTATAACGAAGAAAAGAAAGAATATTATTTAATCGGAGTAAAATATGCCGATTGTAGATGTATAGACGGGAAATATTTTATAGATAAAGAAAAATACAATATTGCTTTAAGAAACGAAAAAATAATAAAAGAAAATCAAAGCATGGAAGATTTAAAAGCTCTTGGATGGAAATATAAATTTTCACTATATAAAAACGATTTTATCGAATACGAAAAAGATGGAGAAATCTTTACTGAAAGATTCCTTTCAAGAACCATGCCAAGAAAAAAAAATTATATAGAAACAAAACCAACTTTCGCACCTAAGTTTGACAAACCACAAAAACAAATTGGATTAAGCAAAACAAAGATGATAAAAAAAATAAGAGTGGATATTCTTGGAAACAGATATTATGCAAAAGACGAAGATTTCACTTTGGATATTGACATTTATTAAAAATGAATATATAATGTTATTGTAGATTTTTACAATAACTCAATTTATTCAGATCTACTAAAATAAGGCTTTATGCCGAACTCAAGGACGTCTTCGGACGTCCTTTTTTATTATATTTTAAGGAGAAAACAATGGCATTTAGAGTGCTTTTAATAGAAAACGAAGTAAATATAAAATTAAACTTAGATAATCTCGTAATAACAAAAGAAGGGAAAGACATATGGGTTCCTATAAGAGACTTATCAATGATAGTATTAGATAATTTAAAAACAAACCTAACATCAAGGATGTTATGTGCTCTTGCAAAAAATAATGTTGGAATAATAATATGCGACCAAGAACATCTACCTATAGGATTTTATTCCTCCTTTGACAATCACAGCAGAATATCAAAAACAATAAAATATCAAACTGAAAAAGATGAAAATTTTTATGCTCTTCTTTGGGAAAAGATAGTTAAAGAAAAAATAAAAAATCAAATAAGAGTTTTAAAGATATTAGATAAAAGCGAAGATATTCAAAATAAAATGAATGAATTCATAAAACAAATGCAGCATAACGATGAAAACAACAGGGAAGCTCACAGCGCAAAAATATATTTTAATGAACTTATGGAATGTTCATTTTCAAGAAGAAATGATGATATCTTATTAAATTCGGGGCTTAACTATGGATATACCATAATAAGGTCCTTTTTAGCAAGAGTATGCGTTGGATATGGACTTAATACTCAGCTTGGAATACATCATAAAAACGAATATAACAGATTTAATTTCGTTGACGACATAATAGAGCCAATTAGACCATTTATAGATTATTTTGCATATAATCTTTTAAAAGAAGAAAAATATTTCACCCCTAATCATAGGAGAGAACTAATAAACTTTTTAAATCATAAAGTTTTATATAACAACAAAAAAATGTATATATGCAACATGCTTGAAGAATATGTATACAATATAGCCGGATATTTTGAAGGAAGAAAGGAAGAAATAATCTTTCCAAATGTTGAAGATTATATTGGAAAAGAAAATGAGGTATAAAGTAATGAAACTTTTATGTATGTTTGACTTACCCACTCAAACATCAAGAGAAAGAAAAGATTATAGATTATTTAGAAAAGAATTAATAAAAGAAGGTTTTATAATGCTGCAGTATTCTGTATACATGAGAACATGTCCTGACAGAGATTATAAAATAAGAATGGAAAAGAGAATAGAAAAAATAATACCTAAAAAAGGCAATATCAGGCTTGTAGCAATAACCGAAAAACAGTATGAAGATATGAAAATATTAATAGGAAGCAAAAACGAAACGGAAAAGGTAATAGGAAGTGAGAGGATGATAGTACTTTGAAAGTTCAAATATGTAATAGAGAAAAAGAATATATTATAAATTTAATGCAAATAACCCAGCTATGCGGAGTAAACTTTTATATTAAAGATTTTATAATAAACTCCATATATAAATACTTTTCAAATGGTAAATATATGGAATATGAAAAAAATATGGAAGAAAATATTAAAATAGAAGATGAAAAATTAGGAAGGAATTACTTCGATATAATAAGAATAAAAGGTAAAGAAGACTTAATAAATATTCTAAAAATAACTAAAACCGGACTAATTAATAAATATATAAATGATAAAATGCAAAATATAAATTTTCAAAGACAGTTAAACATTATAGATAATGCCCTTGAAGAAATATATATAAAATTAAACCAAAACGAATTTAAAAACATTA
>NZ_SPHL01000031.1 GCF_005844425.1 Anaerofustis stercorihominis
TAATCGTAATGTAACGTATAATTATAAAAATAATGATTATTATACTATAGAAGATGAAAAATATTATGAGTCATCATATAAATGTAGCGGTATGGTAAAAAATAAAGGAGTATTAACATTAAAAGATAGAGAATATACTCTTACAAGTGAACCTGTAAAATATTATTATTATATTTATATAGAAAATGGAGAAAAGTATTTAGAACTTACGGATTATTACAATGGTCAAATGTTTACAGGAACGTATTTATTTAGATTTGTTCAATAATTTTATTTTTAATTATAAAAGTGTTTTGGAGGAAAAATATGAATAATAAAACCAAAGTGTATAGAATGCATTTAAATCCAGACTTTAATTGTAACCTTGGACAAGATGATGTTATAAAATTTTGTAAAGAGAAAGGCATAATAGGTGTAGGTTGGGAAGATATAAAGGTACATAAAGATTATAAAGATGAAACAATTTTGAAAGAAGTATGTGACAATTCTAAATACACAAATAAACCATTTAACTCCTTAAAAATATTAAGTAAAATCAATGCTGGAGATATGATTTGGACTAAAGACAAAGAAAATAATGTGTATTATTTATGCATCGTTACAAAAACATGGTTTGAAACTAGCCCCGATATTTACTATGAAGATATGGATATAAAAAATTTTGTATGCTGTAACTGGAATAAAATTGATAAAAGAAATATTCCAGAAAATATATTAAGAAGTTTTAAAGCGCAGCAGACTATATTACAAGTATAGAAAAAAGCGGTATATAACCGCTTTTATTTTTTTATTTCTCTAATTATTTTGCATGGATTTCCACCGGCAATAACATCACTTGGGATATCTTTATTAACAACGCTTCCTGCTCCAATTATAGAATTTTCTCCAATTGTTACACCAGGAAGAATTATAACATTTCCTCCTATCCATACATTATCTTCTATATTTACTTCCTTTGCATAACAATATCCAGCTTTTCTTTTTTCAGGATGCTCGTTATGACCTACGGTATATATGGAAACATTTGGAGCAATTCTTACATAGTTTCCTATGTTTACTTTTGCCTGTGCCAGAATTGTGCAGTTATGGTTTATAAAGGAATGTTTTCCGATTTTTATATGGTTGCCATAATCACAAGTGAAAGGAGGAAGTATATCAACGCTTTTGTCTATTTCTCCAAAAAGTTTTTTTAATATTTCTTTTCTTTTATCAATGTCAACTGTGTTACATCTATTGTATTCATCCATAAGTTTTTTATTTTCAAGTAACATTTGAAAAAGAGATGAATCTTCTATATATTCTTCTCCTATAATCATTTTTTCGTATTCACTTACGTTTCCACTCATCTATTTGTCCTCTGTTAAATTTTTTATGACTTTACATGGATTCCCTGCTGCAATAACATTTCTTGGAATATCTTTGTTGACAACACTTCCTGCTCCAATTATGGAATTTTCTCCTATGGTAACACCAGGCAGTACTGCACTGTTCCCTCCAATCCAAACGTTATCTTCAATAGTTATTGTCTTAGCAAATTCATAACCTTCTTTTCTTTTTATAGGCTCTTTTACGTGATTTACAGTGTATATTCCAACATTAGGAGCAATTCTTACATTTTTTCCTATTATGACTTTTGCTTCATCTAAAATAACACAATTGTGATTTATAAAAGTCCCTTCATCAATAGATATGTGTTTTCCATAGTCACAATTGAAAGGTGAATAAATAAATACATTTTCTCCCTTAAACCCTAATATTTTATTTAAAAGTTCTATTCTTTTATTCATATTTTTTAGGGAAGTAAGATTATATTCTTCAACTAAAGCTTTGTTTTTTATTATTTTCTCTATTAGGTCATTTGATGGTTTGTAATCATAACCTTGAAGCATTCTTTCTTCATTTGTTAAATTAATATTAATTTCTTTATCCATTGTTATTTAAAATTTCCATAGAAGTTTTAAAATGCATTTTACATACATTTTTTAATTCTTCTTTCCCGTATTTGTTTATAAATTCCTTTCCTTTTTCTATAACTATCATGTTAGCCCCAAGGGGAAACTCAAAGTTGTAGTGCTTATTCATATTTTCAGTACTTTTTATTAAAGCATCTCTTGCTAGAATACTGGCAGCAGCAACAGCAATATTCTGCTCTGCTTTTGGTTTAAAAATAATTTCTTTCAAATTAAGTTCTTTTAGGCCTGCTTTTATTTGTTCTTCTCTCCCGAATTTATCAACTAAAAGTTTTTCAAAAGGATGTTTTTTATATACGTTTTTTATGTTTGTTACATGAGCCCATGCAAGTATAGCATTTATATTTCCTATTTTTGAATATAATTCGTTATATTTATTTTGTTTAATTCTTAAAATGGAATAATTACTTGTGACTTGTTTTATTTCTTTTGCCAGTTTTGTTATTTGAATATCACTTAAATCTTTCGAGTCTTTTACTCCAAGTTCTTTTAAAATATTGTATTGATTTTCATTTAAGTAAATACTTCCTACAATAATTGGTGCATAGAAATCTCCTTTCCCAACTTCGTCGCTTCCTGTTAAAGGTGGAGCAAGTATTGGATATGGAGTTTTTATATTTGTCACATTAAAATTAGGGGAACTGGTATTGTTCCCCTTAAATTGCTCGTATATATTGTTTAGTGTAATATTTAGTTGTTCATCTTTGCTTTGAGATGTATCTAAAGTAATTCCCTTTTTTTTACTGGAATAAATTCTTATAATATTTTCATTTATTCTAAATTGTATTCCATAAGCAATCTTTTTTTCTTCAGATACATTATCTTCTTTTAATATTTCTTTTATTAAAAGGTATAAATCTTTAGGTGTCTTGTTCATTATGCCTCCCTATATGGGTTTTACGAAAATCATTCTTCCTGCGGCTGTTTGAAGTACACTTGTTACAACAGTATGAATTTCTTCACCTATTCTGTTTCTTCCTTCTTCTACCACTATCATTGTTCCGTCTTCCAAATAAGCAATGCCTTGAGAATTTTCTTTTCCTTCTTTGATTACTCTTACATAAAGTTCTTCTCCAGGTAAAACGACAGTTTTTACTGCATTTGAAAGTTCATTGGTGTTTAAAACTTCAACACCTTGGAATTCTGCGATTTTATTTAAGTTGTAATCATTTGTTACTACTTTTGCATCTATATCAATGGCAAGTTTTAATAACTTTGTATCAACTTCGCTTATATCAGGGTAATCTTTATCAAGATTTACGACTTCTATTGGAAGTTCTTTTTGTATCTGATTAAGAATATCAAGACCTCTTCTTCCTCTGCTTCTTTTTACGCTATCTGCTGAATCGGCAATTTGTTGTAGTTCATACAATACAAAGTTTGGAAGTATTATCGGACCGTCTATAAAGCCTGTTTTTAGAATATCCAAAATTCTTCCGTCAATTATTACGCTTGTATCTAAAATTTTGGCTACTCCTATTGGAACTTTTGGATGTTTTTTGCTTTGTTTTGTTCTGGCATTTTCATTCAAGAAAGGATTAAGTCCTTTAAAGAACTTCTCTACATCCGGAGCTTTGTATGTAGCTATTGAAATAAATACATATATACATATCGCATATATAATTATAGTTATAAGACTTGCAATCCATCCCGGAAGCCCCATGTTTTGAAATGGAAGAGATAAAAGCGCAGCAAGTATAAGGGCCAAAATCAATGAACCGATTAACATACCTATTTGTGTAAGTGTAGTATTGTTAAGTTCTATACTTACTTGGTCAAAGATACGTTTAAATAGTTTTGCGAAAAAAGGAATAAAAATAATAAATATAAAACCGAATAAAATAGCTGCAAAAACATAAATCATACCTTTCCCAAATGCAGAGGTTATGTTAATTCCAAGTTTTTGATACAAATGTCCGCCGTTAATAATCCAATTAGCAAGTTGTGAACCTACAATTGCACCAAGAACAAAAATAATGGCATATAATGCTTTTTTCATTTGTTGTCACCTCCTTATTAAATTTTAAAATATCACAAGGTACAATACCTTAATATAATTGTATAAGAAATATATGTAAAAGTAAATATGAATTTTCTTAAAGTTATCTTAAAAATATAAAAAAAGAATGTGATTTTGTAAGTAAAAGAAAGTTTATATATAAAAAAACAAATAAAAGAGTAATATTTATGTGTTTTTTATGTAATGTTTGTTTTCACAGATTTCATTCCATACGCATAAACCACATATATCTTTCCTTTTCCCGGGAAATATTATTTTGTTTAGCACTTTCTCTTTTAAATCTTTATAATCAAATTCATATTCTATATTATTTATCTCACATAAGGATAGTACTTTTTTGTCGAAAATTGAAACTTTTTTGTTATCTAAGCAAATATTATTTTTGTTGTTTGGACATTTTTTGCAAATTTTATCAGTGCAGAGTGTTAGTTTGATTTTAGTATTATGAGATAAATTATTAATTATATTTTGCATGTTTAGAGTAAACTCTTTATTGTATCCTTTTCCTTCAAAGAAAAGGATACAAAGTAAATGGTGGGGACGTAAATTAATCATTTTTTATCCTCGGTTTTATAATTTTACTTACACCGTAAGCAAGAGCAATTTTAATAATATCAGGAATAACAAAGGGGACAACGCACATTGCAAGTATAGCCGGTATGGTTATTGCTCCTGTATTAGATGTATATAAGAAATAAAACCATAATGTTCCAAGAGCATAACATATTATTAAAGAGATAAATGAAAATAATATTAATAGTATTGTATTTTTATTGTATAGTTTCTCGGTTAGCATCATGAAAATTGGAATAATAAGAAATCCTATTATATACCCACCTGTATTTCCCATCAGTATTCCTATTCCGGCAGTGAATCCTGAAAACACAGGAATGCCTATAATTCCAAGCATTATGTATACTCCGACTGCGACTATGCACATTTTTGCTCCAAGAATAAAAAGTATAAAATATATGGCAAATGTCTGCATGGTAAAAGGTATGGACGTTGGTATTGATATCCAAGCTGAAATTGCAATAAATACAGAACACAGTGCTGCCAAAACCAAATCTTTTGTCTTCATAATAGTATATTCTCCTTTTGCTAATATTATTTATGCCTTATTTATGAAGGCAAATTTATAATAATATACAAAAAAAGAAAGTGTCAACTAATATTTATATATAGGTTGACACTTTCTTCTATTTATTGAATAAATGGAAAATAGTTTGTTTTAAACTGCTTACTTTTATTATTTCCATTCCAAGAGTTTCTATCTGCTCATTTTCCGAAGTGTATTTGGGAATAATCGCCTTCGTAAATCCCATGGATCTTGCATCCTTTATTCTTTTATAAATATTATTTACGTTCCTTATTTCTCCGCAAAGCCCAACTTCTCCGATTATTATTGTGTCTTTTGGGATTTCTTTTTTTAATATTGATGATATTACCGCACAGGCAACTGCCAAGTCACTTGCGGTTTCTTTTACTTTTATGCCTCCTACAATATTTAAGTAAACATCTGTTTGAAAAAGTTTTACGTTTGTCATTTTTTCTATTACAGCCAAAATAAGTACAAACCTACTGTAATCAAAGCCGGTTGAAACTCTTCTTGGAACTTGAAAAGAGGACTGCATTGCAAGTGCTTGTATTTCTACTAACATGCTCCTGTTTCCTTCCATTAATGCGCAAATCACACTTCCGTAACTTCTGCTTTCCATCTGACTTAATAATAATTTTGAAGGGTTATTCACACACTCAAGACCTTTACTTGTCATCTCAAATACGCCTATTTCCTCGCTTGAACCAAATCTGTTTTTGCTAAGTCTTAATATTCTAAGGTCGCTGTTTGCTTCATTTTCAAAATACATTACAGTATCTACCATATGTTCTATTGTCTTAGGCCCTGCTATTGTTCCTTGTTTTGTAATATGTCCTACAAGAAATATGCTTGTATTTGTAGCTTTTGCAAAATTCATTAATGTGTTTGTACATTCTCTAACTTGTGTTATTGTTCCCGGTGCACTTGGTATGTTTTCGCTTTTTACTGTCTGTATGGAATCTATTATAAGTAAGTCTATTTTGTTTTCTTTTGCGCTTTCAATTATCTGCTCTATATTCGTATTGGAAAGAACAAGAATGTTCCCTCCTTTAAGCCCCAGTCTGTCAAGTCTTAATTTTAACTGGGTTAAGCTTTCTTCGCTTGAAGCATAAAGAACTTTTTTGTCTTCAAGGGATACATTATATGCACTCTGCATAAGAAGGGTAGATTTCCCTATTCCCGGTTGCCCTCCTACAAGAACTATGCTTGAAGGAACTATCCCTCCTCCAAGTACTCTATCCAGTTCTGATATTTTTGTAGAAAAACGTATTTCTTCATTTGTGTCAATATCATTTAAGTTTGTAATTTTGGGTGTGAATATATTTTGTTTATGGTTTACTATTTCAAGTTCTTTTTTTGAAAATTCGCTGAATGTGTTCCATGCTCCGCAGTCAGGACACTTTCCCCAGTATTTAGCACTTTCATATCCACATTCGCTGCATACAAAAATTTTTTTATCTTTAGCCAAATTTCTATCCTCTTTACTTAAATATTTGTATAAAATTATAACATAATGCCTCTAAGTTTTCATAAATATTTGGTTACTAAAATATTATATTTAAAAAATAAAATTAATAGTAACAAAGAAGTATTATTTGTGATAAAATGAAAAAAAGATAATTTGGCAGAAAAGAGCTGTAAAAAAGGGTAAAAATTGGAAAATATTTAATAATTTTTTGTGCTTGCCCTTGACTTATATATACTCTTTTGCTAAAATATTAAATTACTGAAAATACAAAACAAGCCTAAAATTTGTGTTGATTTTATGCAGTTTAGGACGGAGGAAATAACAGCAAATTGATTAAATCTTTTATTTGAAAATAAGATAATTTTGCTGTGTTTTTCATGTTTAAAAATAAGGAGAGTGGTACAGTGATTCATCCAGAGAAAATTGGTAGAAGAGAAAGAATGAGTTTTTCTAAAATCAAAGATGTAATGGAAATGCCAAACCTTATTTCTATTCAAACCGATTCTTATAAATGGTTTATAGAAGAAGGTTTAAGAGAAGCATTTTTAGATGTCTTTCCAATTACAGATCCAAGTGAAAATTTAATACTTGAGTTTGTAGATTATATTTTAGATGACGATCCAAAATATGATGTTGAAGAATGTAAAGAAAGAAAAACAAATTACTCTGCTTCTTTGAAAGTTAAAGTAAGATTAGTTGTTAAAGAAGACGGTGAAATTAAAGACGTAAGAGAACAGCATGTATTCATGGCAGATTTCCCTCTTATGACAAAAACAGGTACATTTATTATAAATGGTGCCGAAAGAGTTATCGTAAGCCAACTTATCCGTTCCCCTGGAGCATATTTCTCAATTGAAAGAGATAAGTATGGTAAAGAATTATATAATGGTCAAATCATACCTAACAGAGGTGCTTGGTTAGAGTATGAAACAGATGCAAGTGATTGCTTATATGCAAGAGTAGACAGAACAAAGAAAGTTCCTATCACTGTTCTTATTAGAGCTCTTGGTCTTGGAAGCAATGAAGAAATAATAAATTATTTCGGTGAAGAAAAAAGACTTATGACTACATTTGAAAAGGATACTTCTACAAATGTGGAAGAAGGTCTTATTGAAATATACAAAAAATTAAGACCTGGCGAACCTGAAAGTGTAGACTCAGCAAAAGGTCTGTTCATTCCGATGTTCTTTGATCAAAGAAGATACGACTTAATGATGGTTGGTAGATTTAAGCTAAATAAAAAATTAGCTCTTGCCACAAGAATTACTGGACAATATGCATTCAAAGACATAGTTAATCCTATGACAGGTGAAATACTTGTAAACAAAGATGAAATTATAGACGAACAAACTGCATGGGATATCCAAAACTGCGGTATTAACACAGTTGAAGTAAAAGTTAGCGATGATAAAGGATTTAAAATTATCGGTAACGGTACTGTTGACATAAATAAATATGGTTTACCTTTTGATGTAAGCGATTTGGGTATTGACGAAAGAGTAAACTTAAAAGTCTTAAATGAAATACTTGAACAAGATATTTCAAACGAAGAAAAGAAAGAACAAATTAAACTTAGAAAGAATGAACTTTTACCAAAACATATCACTGTTGAAGATATTTATGCTTCAATCAGTTATAACTTAGGTCTTGACCATGGTATTGGAACATTAGACGATATTGACCACTTAGGTAACAGAAGAATTCGTTCAGTAGGTGAATTATTACAAAATCAATTTAGAATTGGTTTATCAAGACTTGAAAGAACAGTTAAAGAAAGAATGATTTCTTTTGACCCTGAAGAAGTAACCCCATCAAGCCTTGTTAACGTAAAACCAGTAAATGCTGCGTTAAAAGAATTCTTTGGTTCTTCTCAGCTTTCACAATTTATGGACCAAACAAACCCTCTTGGAGAACTTACTCATAAGAGAAGATATTCTGCACTTGGTCCTGGCGGTTTATCAAGAGATAGAGCCGGATTCGAAGTTAGGGACGTTCATCATTCTCACTACGGAAGAGTTTGTCCTATTGAAACTCCTGAAGGTCCAAACATCGGTCTTATCGGTTCTCTTGCAACATATTCAAGAGTTAATAAATATGGATTTATCGAAACTCCATACAGAAAAGTTATAAATGGTAGAGTTGTTGGTGATATTGAATATATTCCTGCTGATGAAGAAGGTAAATACACAATAGCTCAAGCTAACGAACCTTTACTTGAAGATGGTACTTTTGAACATAAGAAAGTAACAGGTAGAGCAGGCGTTGAAAGGGATTTCGTAACAGTAGAAAAAGAAAAAGTTGATTATATGGATATTTCTCCAAAACAAATCGTTTCTGTTGCTACAAGTATGATTCCTTTCCTTGAAAATGACGATGCCAACAGAGCCTTAATGGGTGCCAACATGCAACGTCAGGCAGTACCTTTATTAAAACCTCAAGCGCCAATGGTTGGAACAGGTATGGAACACAGAGCCGCAAAAGACAGCGGGGTATGTGTAGTAAGTGAAGTTAGCGGTGTTGTAAAAAGAGTTACTGCTACCGAAATCATCATTACTGATGACGAAACAAAACAAAACGTAAAATATAAATTACTTAAATATAAAAGAACTAACCAAAATACATGTATAAATCAAATCCCTATTGTTAAACTTGGGGACAGAGTTGAAAAAGGTGAAGTTATTGCCGATGGTCCATCAACTGAAAATGGAGATTTAGCTCTTGGTAGAAACATTCTTATCGGATTTATGACATGGGAAGGTTATAACTACGAAGATGCTATCATAATAAATGAAAAACTTGTTAAGGAAGATGCTCTTACTTCAATCCATATTGAAGAATTTGACTGTGAAGCAAAAGAAACAAAACTTGGAAGTGAAGAAATAACAAGAGATATTCCAAATGTAGGCGAAGAAGCTCTTAAAAACCTTGATGAAAGAGGGGTTATAAGAATCGGTGCCGAAGTTAAATCAGATGATATTTTAGTTGGTAAAGTTACTCCAAAAGGAGAAAGCGACCCAACAGCAGAAGAAAAACTTCTTCGTGCAATTTTTGGTGAAAAAGCCAGAGAAGTAAGAGATACTTCACTAAAAGTTCCTCACGGGGAAAAAGGTGTAGTAATCGACGTTAAAGTTTATACAAAAGAAAACGGTGATGAACTAAAACCTAACGTAAATAAACTTGTAAGAGTTTACATTGCAATTAAGAGAAAAATCCAAGTAGGGGATAAAATGGCGGGACGTCATGGTAACAAAGGGGTAATCAGTAGGGTTGTTCCTGAAGAAGATATGCCATTCTTACCAGACGGTACACCACTTGAAATACTTCTATCTCCAATGGGGGTACCTTCTCGTATGAACATTGGGCAGGTACTTGAAGTTCATCTTGGAAGAGCTTGTAAAGAGCTTGGATGGGATATTGCAACTCCTGTATTTGACGGTGCAAAAGAAGAAGATATTATGGAACTTCTTGAACAAGTTGGATGTTCTCCAGACGGAAAAGTTCAACTTTATGACGGAAGAACAGGGGAACCTTTTGATAACAAAGTAACCGTTGGTTACATGTATATGTTAAGATTACATCATATCGTTGATGAAAAGATGCACGCCAGAGCAACAGGTCCTTACTCACTTGTAACACAACAACCACTTGGCGGTAAAGCTCAAATGGGTGGACAAAGATTTGGTGAAATGGAAGTTTGGGCTCTTGAAGCTTACGGTGCTGCTCATACATTACAAGAAATTTTAACTGTTAAGAGTGATGACGTTTCAGGTAGGGTTAAAACATATGAAGCTATTATCAAGGGTGAAAACATCCCAAGAGCAGGTGTTCCTGAATCATTCAAAGTTCTTATTAAAGAGTTCCAAAGCTTGTGCTTAGATGTAAATGTTCTTGGAGAAAGAAACGAAATCATTGACATCAGAGATGATGCAAACGGTGATGTTGTTGAAGATTTAGATCAAGTAGAAGAAAATGCAGATAAACCTGTAAGCGAACTTGATGATATGGAAGTTTTAGATGATGAAATTGTATTTGATGATGACGAAGGTGAAGATCTTATTTCAGATAATTCTGAAATAAGAAGTGAAGATTTGGATTTCCTTGAAAGTAATATTTTAAGTTCTGACGGTGATGATGCCGAAGATGAAGAATTTCTATAAAATTTAAGGTTACTTTAGGAAAATATAAATGGAGGTACATTCCTTGAAAGAATTTAATGATGTAAATATAGATAAAAAAGAAAATACAAATATGGGCGAAATTGATTTTAAATCAATTCAAATTGGTTTAGCATCAAAAGAAAAAATTCTTGAATGGTCATATGGTGAAGTAAAAAAACCTGAAACTATCAACTACAGAACATCAAAACCTGAAAAAGACGGACTTTTCTGCGAAAAGATTTTCGGACCTACAAAAGATTATGAATGTTATTGTGGTAAATATAAACAAATAAGATATAAAGGCGTTATTTGTGACAGATGTGGTGTTGAACTTACAAAATCAAAAGTAAGAAGAGAAAGAATGGGGCATATAGCATTAGCTGCCCCTGTAACTCACATTTGGTATTTCAAAGGTATTCCAAGTAGAATTGGTTTACTTCTTGAAATGTCACCAAAAGAACTTGAAAGAATTATTTATTTTGCTGCTTATGTAGTAACAGATCCGGGTAATACTCCTTTAGATGAAAAAACAGTTTTAACTGAAACTGAATATAAAGAATACAGAGAAATATACGGAAACGAATTTACTGCAAAAATTGGTGCAGAAGCAATTCAAGATTTACTGGGACAAGTGGATCTTGAAAAAGAAAGCAAAGAATTAAAACAAATAATCGCAACAGAAACAACAAGACAAAAAAGAAGCAAAGCAATTAAGAAATTAAAAATCGTTGAAGACTTTAAAAACTCAGACAACGACCCTAGAGATATGGTACTTGAAGTTATTCCTGTTATTCCTCCTGAACTTAGACCTATGGTTATGCTTGACGGCGGAAGATATGCTACAAGTGACTTAAACGACTTATACAGAAGAGTTATAAACAGAAATAACAGACTTAAAAGACTTCTTGAACTTAATGCTCCTGACATTATCGTTCAAAATGAAAAGAGAATGCTTCAAGAAGCTGTTGATGCATTAATTGATAACGGCAGAAGAGGCAGACCTGTAACAGGACCTGGAAACAGACCACTTCGTTCTCTTTCTGATATGCTTAAGGGTAAACAAGGTAGATTTAGACAAAACTTACTTGGTAAGAGGGTTGACTACTCTGGACGTTCTGTTATCGTAGTAGGACCTGAACTTAAGATGTATCAATGTGGTCTTCCAAAAGAAATGGCAATTGAATTATTCAAACCATTTATAATGAGAGAACTTGTAAAGAGAAAACATTCTTTAAATATTAAATCAGCTAAGAGAATGGTTGAAAGACAAAGCCCTGAAGTTTGGGATGTTCTTGATGATGTAATTAAGGATCATCCGGTTTTACTAAACCGTGCCCCTACACTTCATAGACTTGGTATTCAAGCATTTGAACCAATTTTGGTTGAAGGTAGAGCCATAAAACTTCATCCTCTTGTTTGTACAGCTTTCAATGCTGACTTCGATGGGGACCAAATGGCTGTTCACGTTCCTTTAAGTGTTGAAGCTCAAGCTGAAGCAAGATTCTTAATGCTTGCTGCTTACAATATCTTAAAACCTCAAGATGGTTCTCCTGTTGTTTCACCTACACAGGATATGATTCTTGGTTCATATTACTTAACAATTCCTCAAGATAATCAAAAAGGTGCAGGAAAAGCTTTTGCTTCAATTGCAGAACTTGAAATGGCTTACTATAATAAGGAAGTTGAAATTCACGCTCCTGTTAAAGTAAGAATGAAAAAAGTAATTGATGGAAAAGAACATGTTAAAGTAGTTGAATCAACTGTTGGTAGATTCTTGTTTAACCAAATTATTCCTCAAGATTTAGGATTTGTTACAAGACAAACTCCGGCAGATATGTTTAAACTTGAAATTGATAAAGTAGTAGATAAAAAAGTTTTATCTGAAATAGTATATAAATGTTTCACAAGACATGGTGCTGCAAAAACATCAATGGTTCTTGATGACATTAAGAAAATAGGTTTCACTTATTCTACAAAAGCTGCCGTAACAGTAAGTATTTCTGATATGGAAGTTCCTGAAGTTAAACATGAACTTCTTGAACAAGCTGACGAAAAAGTAGAAAAAGTTCTTAAACAGTATAAGAGAGGTATGATTACCGAAGCCGAAAGAAAAAGAGAAGTTATTGATATTTGGAATGAAACTACAAACCTTGTAACAAATGCGTTACTTGATAACCTTGACCCATTCAACCCAATCAACATGATGGCTGACTCAGGTGCCAGAGGTAGTAGAAACCAAATCAGACAGCTTGCCGGAATGAGAGGTCTTATGGCATCTCCTAACGGGGATATCATCGAACTTCCTATACGTTCAAACTTCCGTGAAGGTCTTGACGTACTTGAATTCTTTATCTCTTCTCATGGTGCGAGAAAAGGTCTTGCGGATACGGCTCTTAGAACAGCCGACTCTGGTTATTTGACAAGAAGACTTGTTGATGTAAGTCAAGATCAAATAATTAAAGAAGAAGACTGTGGAACAAAACATGGTTATGAAGTTACTGCTATTAAAGTAGGTAATGATATAATCGAAGAATTAGAAGAAAGAATAACAGGAAGATATGCTTTCGACGATGTTGTAAATCCAAATACGGGAGAAGTTATTGTTGCTAAAAATGAACTTATTACAGCAACAAAAGCAAAAGAAATCGTTGATTGTGGTATTGAAAAAGTAAATATCAGAGCGGTATTTAACTGTAGAAGTAAAATAGGTGTTTGTGCTAAATGTTACGGGGTTGATTTAACAAGCATGAAACCTGTAAGTATAGGTGAAGCTGTTGGTACAATCGCAGCGCAATCTATCGGGGAGCCTGGTACACAGCTTACAATGCGTACATTCCATACAGGTGGGGTTGCTTCAGCTGAAGATATTACTCAAGGTCTTCCAAGAATCGAAGAATTATTTGAAGCAAGAAGACCAAAAGGTCAAGCTATCATTTCTGATATTGACGGTGTTATCGAAATTACCGAAGAAGACGGACACAGCAAAGTTATCGTTATGAATAACGATAACGGAGAAGTATTCGAATATGATATTCCATATGGTGCAAGAGTTAAAGTAAGACAAGGGGATAAAATAGAAGCCGGTGATGAAATTACAGAAGGTAGTATTTACCCTGAAGACTTATTAAGAATCAAAGGAATTGACGGAGTACAAAAATATATTTTAACAGAAGTACAAAAAGTATATAGATATCAAGGGGTTCATATTTCAGATAAGCACGTTGAAATCATAATAAGACAAATGCTTAGAAAATATGAAGTTGAAGATGCAGGAGAAACAGAATTACTTCCTGGTACAAGCGTTGACTTATTTGAATTTGACTCTGCAAATGAAAAAGCAAGAGAAGAAGGAAAACGAGAAGCAACAGGAAGAAGAAAACTTCTTGGTATTACAAAAGCATCACTTTCTACTTCATCATTCTTATCTGCAGCGTCATTCCAAGAAACAACAAAAGTTCTTACAGATGCAGCTATTCAAGGAAAAGTGGATCCGTTACTTGGACTTAAAGAAAATATTATCCTTGGTAAATTAATTCCTGCAGGTACAGGTATTAAAAAATATGAACTTGAGCTTGTTAAAAATAAAGATGATGATGATGATTTGTTAAAAGATATATTAAATGAATTAAATGAAGATTCTGATAATGACTTAACTACAGGCGGTGAAGATTTAACAATTCACAGCATTGATGAAGATGATGATTTTGATGCTAATGTTACTTCAGATTTTGATTTAGATAACAATGATACAATATAAAAAATAATTAAAATCTACGGCTTTTAATAAGCCGTAGATTTTAGTACATATATAAAAGCAGTTAAGAAGAGGAGTAAAAGTAATGTCTAAAATAGGATTGTTAGGATGCGGAACCGTTGGAACCGGGGTATATGAAATAATCAATGAAAAAAAAGGGAACTTCTTCGAACAAGACGACTATACAATTAAAAAGATTTTAGTCAGAGATACATCTAAAGAAAGAGAAGGTATTCCAAGCGAGCTTTTGACAAGTAATCCGGATGATATTTTAGAAGATGATGAAATATCTTTAATAGTTGCGGTTATGGGTAGTTATGAACAAGAATATCCTGCAATTAAAAAAGCTTTAATGAAGAAAAAAGATGTTGTTACCGCAAATAAAGAAATTATATCAAAACACATGGAAGAACTTCTAAATCTTTCAAAAGAAAACGGAGTTACATTGCTTTTTGAAGCAAGTGTAGGCGGAGGAATCCCTATTATTGAATCTATAATAGATACAATAAAAATAAATAAAATAAACAAAGTTCAAGGTATATTAAACGGAACAACAAATTTTATTTTATCTAAAATGACAAAAGATGAAATGGACTTTGATGAAGTATTAAAAATAGCTCAAGATATGGGGTTTGCCGAAGCAGATCCGACAGCTGATGTTGACGGTTTTGATATTTCGAGAAAACTTACTATTCTTTCATCTTTATGTTACGGTGCATATATAGACAACGATGATGTATGCACAAGAAGTGTAAGAAACATAAGTTTATCTGATATAAAAACTGCCGATGAACTGGGATATGTTTTTAAATATATGGCTGAAAGCGAATTATATGATGATAATACATTTGGAGCAACAGTAACTCCTGTATTAATCGGTAAGAATTCTGTTACAAGTAATGTAAATGATGAATATAACGTTATAAATATAAACGGTAATATAATCGGACAGCTTTCTTTCCTTGGAAGGGGTGCCGGTAAAGAAGCAACTGCTAATGCCGTTGTTGCTGATGTAATAAAGGTTCTAACAAAATCTGTACATGATTATACACATTTAAAATTTGAAAATAAATATAACAGTTGCGGTATAGAAAGATATAAAAATAAATTCTATTTAAGAGTTTCCGTGGAAAATGAAACAGAATTTTCAAGAGCTATTGATATAGTGTATAGAAATATAAACAACATTAATCTATCTTATGAAGACGGAAAAATATTCTTGGTTACGGAAGAAATAACAGGAGAATTTATGAGTACGTTGTGTGATAGATTATCCCATGTTACTGAAGATGTATTTTATGCTAGAATAATCGATGATATATTATAGGAGGAGAATTAAATATGAGAAAAGATGATAGCATTATAAAAGCAATTACAGTTGATGAAGACATCGCAAAAATATCTGTAATGGAAGTTCCTGATAAACCGGGTATTGCATTTAATTTATTTAGTAATATTGCCAATGAAGGAATTAAAATCGAAAGTATTACTCAAAATGTAAACAGAAGCCAAGTAAATGATATTACTTTTACGGTTCCAACAGATGAATTTGAAAAAGCCTTTAAAATAACAAGTGATTTCGCAATTGAAGTTGGTGCTACAAAAGTATTATATGATAAAGGAGTTGCAAAATTATCAGTTATAGGTTCCGGTATGGTTGCAAGTACTCAAGTAGCCAGCAGAGTTTTTAAAGCGTTATATGAAAAAGGCGTAAATATTCAAATGATTTCTACAAGCGAAGTAAAAATTTCTTGTGTAATAGAAAAAGATAAAGCAAAAGAAGCTTTAAAACAAATTTATAAAGAATTTGAAGTTGAATAAAAAAAGACCTTAAAGGTCTTTTTTTATTGAAGTATATATGCTTCCATTGTTCTTCTTCCAAATGCCAAAGCGGCTGAGTGAGAGTCGAAATAAATATCAATTCTACCTGAACTTATAGCTCCGCCTCTGTCTTCTACTACGTATACTCCTCCGTTAGAGTTACCTGAAAGAGCAGGGAAGTATACTTTTGTTCCAAATGGTAATCCGCTCCATGCGGCGATTGTTCTTCCTGCTGTTGCACGTGTTCCACTTGCTGTAATTCCCGTAGATACATCGCAGCACTTTGCACATGCACAGTAAGCTGTAACTTCAACCGTAATTTTTTGATTATATTTTACCGGTGCGCTTCCGCCATTTTCAGCTATAAGTATGGTATCATCGGAATCTTTTGCAACTTCTACGATTTTGTTTTGAACTTTTGTTTCAACTGTTTTTGTTAAATTTTTTGTCTTTACAACTTCACCTTTAGAATTTGTTGTAACAACACTTATGTAATTAATTTTACCATTTTTACCTTTTTGAACAACTTTTTCATCTTCGCCGTCCAAAGTGTCTACTTCTTTATATATTGTTTTATATTTAACTTTTTCTGTTTTGTTTACAAGTTTTTGGTTTTCATCTAAAACTGCATAAACGGAAGTGTTATCATGCACAATACTTGAAACTTTTTTACCATCTGATACTTCAAATCCGGCTTGTTCTATAATGGCATTTTCATTTATAAGCCCTGTATCTACTTTAACAATTTCGCTTCCGTCTGTTACAAGAACTTTTGATGCTGTTGTGATTTTTATTACATCATTGTCCTTTAAATTTGCATCAAGAGATTTAGAAATTGTATCGGTGCTTGAAGGGGTAATTTTTGCAATGCTTAAAGCATCTGCCGTTGTAAGAGAACCGATTTGTTTAACCGTAACCGGATCGTCATCATCAACTATTATACTAACAGTCATTGTCGACATACTAATAAGAATTGCGCTTACACCTATCATTGCGGTAATAAAGAAACATATGCATAAAGGAATAAGTTTTTTGTTTAAGTAGGCTTTTATTTTTCTTTTGTGTTTACTTTCATTAACAAAATCTTTTTGCTCATCAAGCTTGTCTAAATGATCTAAAGCCTCGATGACATCCATATTCTCTTCTTCAATTAATTTCTTTGCCTTTAAAGTATCGTCGTCTATTTCCTCAAGGGAGTCTTTTATTAAATTAGTTTCTTCAGAATTTATTGTAGTATTATTTTCATTGGCTTTATTATTACTTTCCTGTACTACGTTAATTTCTTCTTTATGATTTTTGCTGTTTTCTTGTATTAAATTAAGTTCTTCTTTATCTTCATTTAATACTTCTTCAGTTTTATCTTCCTTTGTAACTTTACTAACAATATTATCATTTGATGTAATTGTACTTTTTAAATCTTGAAGATTAAATTCTTCCGTTTCAAAGTTTTCTTCTTTTGTTTGAAGATTGTCTTCTAAAATAGAGGTTTCTTCATTAAAAATATCTTCTTTTGTATTTTCCAAGTTTGAAGATGTGTTTGAAACTTCATTAATAAATTCTTCTTCGTTAAAATCTTCTAAAGCTAAATTAACATCTTTATCAAGGTCAATATTTTCTTTGTAGTTATTTTCAGAATTTAAATCATCTAAAGTTAATGTCAATTTGTCATCTAAGGAAGATTCATTTTTAATTTTATTTTTTTTCAATTTAACTTTGTTTTTCGGTTGTTTGATTTTATCAATCTTATCCAAAAAATTATCTTTAAATTTACTCATATTTAATCAATCCTTCTAAAGATTTTTTGTATATCAAATATACATTAATTGTAGGCTTTTGTCAAATTTTAAAGCATTTTAGGGGATTGTAAATTCTACCACCACTATATTATGTGGTATATATATTTGTGGTTTTATAAATAAATATTTTTTTATTTATAAAAATTTAATTATATTTGAATGAATAAATATTGTAGCTAAACAAAAAATAAAAAATAAAACCATATTTATCAATATAAGTAAAATTTTACTGATTATTTTTGATTAAAAATGATTAAAAATGATTGACAATAAACAAAAGTGGTGATATTATACGCTTATAAAAAGGAAGTGATAATATGCTGACAGAAAAAAGATATGAAAAAATTTTAGAAATTTTAGAAGAAAAAGGCATTGTTACAGTAAAAGAAATTACTGAAAGATTAAATTCTTCTGATGCAACAACAAGAAGAGATTTTAATGCTTTAGATAAAATGGGGAAACTTAAAAAAGTTCATGGTGGTGCAACAAAAATAACAAGTAGCAGATTTGTTATTGAAGAAGAGCCTATAAGTCAAAAGGAAAACATAAACAAGGAAGAAAAAGACACTGTTGGTAAATTTGCCGCATCTTTAATTGAAGAAAATGATTTTGTATATATTGATGCAGGAACTTCAACAGGAGAAATGATTAAGCACATAAGTGCAAAAAACGTTACGTTTGTTACAAACGGTCTTTATCATGCTTTAAATTTATCAAAGCTTGGTTACAAAGTTTTTATATTAGCAGGTGAAACAAGAGAAATGACAGGATCTGTAGTTGGGAGTGAATCTGTAAAAAGCATACAAAAATACAACTTTACAAAAGGCTTTTTTGGAACAAACGGTATTGATTTAAATGCCGGATATACAACATATAAAGAAAGTGAAGGGCTTATAAAAGAAGCTGCTATAAAAAAATGTAAAGATGCATTTATTTTAACAGACAGCTCAAAATTTAATAAAATTGCCCCAATTACTTTTTCAAGTTTAGATAAAGCAACAATTATTACTTCTAATTCCGTTGATGAATTATTTATGGAAAAAACAAAAATAATGGAGGCAAAATAATGATATATACAGTTACATTTAATCCTGCGCTTGATTATGTAATGATTATAGACGAATTCAAAAGCGGTAATGTAAACAGATGTGAAAATGAATTTTTAAATCCAGGGGGAAAAGGAATAAATGTTTCTACCATGTTAAGCGAACTTGGTGAAGAAAATGTTGCCCTTGGTTTTATTGCAGGATTTACAGGCAGGGAACTTGTAAATAAATTAAATGAAAGAAATATTAAAACAAACTTCATAGAGTTAAAAGAAGGTTTAACAAGAATAAACGTAAAAATAAAAGGAAATATTGAAAGCGAAATAAACGCAAAAGGTCCTAATATTGACAAAGAAGATTTGCAAAAACTTTTAAATCAAATAGATACGTTAAAAGATAACGATATCTTGGTTTTGGCAGGAAGTATTCCTTCATCTATAGATGATGATATATATGAACAAATTATGAAAAGACTAAGTGAAAAGAATGTTCATGTAGTTGTAGATGCAACAAAGGATTTACTTAAAAATGTACTAAAATATAAACCGTTTCTAATTAAACCTAATCATCATGAATTGGCAGAATTCTTTGATGTTAAGATAAATTCTGATGAAGAAATTGTGGAATATGCAAAGAAACTTCAAGAAATGGGTGCTGAAAACGTGCTTGTATCAATGGCTGCAGACGGCGCAATCCTTGTTACCAAGGAAAATGAAGTTATCAAAACAAATACTCCAAAAGGAAAGGTAGTAAATTCCGTAGGGGCTGGAGATTCCATGGTTGCAGGATTTATTTATGGGTATTTAAAAAATAAAGATTATAAGGAAGCTTTAAGATTCGGAAGTGCAGCAGGAAGTGCAAGTGCATTTTCAGAATCAATAGCTACAAAAGAAAAAGTAGAAGAATTATTAAAGGAGCTTTAGAGGGAAAATGAAGATTATTGATTTATTAAAAAAAGAAGGTATTGCCCTTAACCCTGAAGTTAAAGATAAACAAGAAGCAATAGATTTTCTTGTTGATTTAATGGATAAAACAGGCAATATATCAGACAAAGAAGAATACAAAAAAGGTGTTCTTGCAAGAGAAGCGCAAGGAACAACAGGAATCGGGGAAGGGGTAGCAATTCCTCACTCAAAAAATAAAGCCGTAAAACAAGCAGGCTTAAGTGCAATGGTAATAAAAGACGGCTTAAACTTTGAGTCTTTAGACGGACAAGATGCTTATTTATTCTTTATGATTGCAGCACCTGATACAGATGCTAACGTTCATTTGGAAGTATTAAGCAGACTTTCTACATTATTAATGGATGAAAATTTCAGACAAAGTTTAATTAATGCAAAAGATAAAGATGAATTCTTAGCAATGATTGATAAAGCTGAAAAAGAAAAATTCAAAGAAGAAGCTGAAGAAGAAGCTCAAAGTAACGATGGTTACTATGATGTACTTGCCGTAACAGCTTGTCCAACAGGTATTGCTCATACTTACATGGCTGCTGAAGCACTTGAAAAACAAGCCGAAAAAATGGGCATTAAAGTAAAAGTTGAAACTAACGGCTCAGGCGGAGTTAAACATAAACTTACAAGTGAAGAAATAGAACATGCAAAATGTATTATCGTTGCTGCCGACAAACAAGTTGAAATGGCAAGATTTAACGGTAAAAAAGTTATTCAAACAAAAGTTGCAAACGGAATTAATAAAGCAGAAGAACTTTTAACAAATGCTATGAACGGAAATGCTCCTGTTTATGAACATAGCGGAGAAGTAAAAGTTGAAAGTGAAGAAAAAGAAAGTATCGGTAGACAAATTTATAAACACCTTATGAATGGTGTATCTCATATGCTTCCTTTCGTTATTGGTGGTGGTATTCTAATTGCTCTTGCATTCTTATTTGATGATGCAAGTCTTGGTGCTGATACATTCGGAACAAACACTCCATTTGCAGCATTCTTAAAAACAATAGGTGATACAGCATTTGGATTTATGCTTCCTATATTAGCAGGTTTCATCGCTATGAGTATTGCAGATAGACCTGGACTTGTTACAGGTTTCGTTGGTGGTGCTCTTGCAAATGCTGGTGGTTCAGGCTTCCTTGGAGCTTTACTTGCCGGATTTATTGCAGGATATTTGATGATATTCCTTAAAAAAGTATTCTCAAAACTTCCTCATAGTTTAGAAGGAATGAAACCTGTACTTATTTATCCACTACTTGGTGTATTATTAATCGGTGCTATCATTACTTTTGTAGTAAATCCTCCTGTATCTTTACTAAATACAGCAATGACAAACGGATTAAATGCAATGGGTGAATCTTCAAAAGTAATTTTAGGTGTAATTCTTGGTGCAATGATGTCAATCGATATGGGTGGTCCTTTCAATAAGGCTGCATATGTATTCGGTACAGCATCTCTTACAACAGGAAGTTATGATATTATGGCGGCAGTTATGATTGGTGGTATGGTACCTCCTCTTGCAATAGCTCTTTGTGCAACTTTCTTTAAAAATAGATTCCCTAAAGAACAGAGAAGTTCTGCTCTTACAAACTATGTAATGGGACTTTCATTTATTACTGAAGGTGCTATACCATTTGCAGCTGCGGATCCACTTAGAGTAATTCCATCATGTGCTATTGGTGCTGGTGTTGCAGGCGGTTTATCAATGTTATTTAACTGTACACTTCGTGCTCCTCACGGTGGATTCTGGGTAATTGCCATAATTGGAAATCCTTTATATTATATACTTGCGTTAGCAATAGGGTCTTTTGTGGGAATGGCTTTACTTGCTATACTAAAAAAACCTGTTCATGATAAATAAAACCTAAATATAAAAAAGCTCGGTATATGCCGAGCTTTTTTATTATAATAAAGTTAATTATAAAATCGGTAAAATTCTTTTATATAAAGCAATGCGTTTATCATCAATATCCATATCTTCATGAAAATGACCAAAATAATGTTTTTTATATTCACAAGTTTTTTCAATTTTTTCAAGATATTTATTTAATTTGTATTCGTCTTTTAAACCTTTCTTAAAGATGTTTTTATTTATTGAGTAAGGTGCGGTGTGGCTTATTATGTAGTCTATTTTATAATTATGTAACTTTAAATTCTTTAAACCTTCTTCATATTCTTTTTTATTTGGCATTTCTTCAGCCCACCAAGTTCTGCCATTTTCTCGCATTGATTTATCTATGGAGTTTCCGCCTCCAAAAGTAAAGAATTTTTTATCTTCTATTGTATAAACTTGTCCTCTCATTAAATGGATTATACTTGGTTTTATAAATTGAACGTTGCCTCCCATCCATTTTGTAACTTTATATCTTTTCAGTAAATCAAAATTTTCATGATTTCCGTCTACCCATAGTGTAGTAAAATTTTTATTTTCAAGTTTGTTAAGATAAAAATTATCTCCTCTTCCATTTCCCCAAATTCCCCCAAAGTCTCCGCATATTATTAAATAATCATTTTTTGTCATATCTCTTTGTTCTGGGAAATACTTTTCTTCCAGTTTTTTTATATCAAGGGGAATATGGGTGTCTCCTGTAACGTATATCATATTTATACCTCATTTAATCGTAAATATATAAATCCTTTCAATTATTTATGGTTATCTTTTGTTATAAATGCTATAATAACAAATTGGATATAAATGTATTTAATGGAAAGGACATATTTAATGAATATATTATCAAAATTATCTAATAAAAACAAAGGAGTTATGTTTATTATTTTATCTTCCTTTTGCTTTGCTGCAATGAACGTTTTTGTAAGAATGGCAGGAGATCTGCCTTTCATTCAAAAGAGTTTTTTTAGAAATTTTATAGCATTTTTTATAGCTTTATTTTTACTTCGCAAAAGCGGGATAAAATTTGAAATGCCAAAAGGGTCTAGGTTAGATTTAGTTCTAAGAGCTACATTTGGAACCATAGGAATTTTTTGCAATTACTATGCAATAGACCATATGCTTGTAAGTGATGCATCAATGCTTAATAAACTTTCACCTTTCTTTGTAATAATATTTTCTTATTTTATTTTAAACGAAAGAATTAAGCCATTTCAAGCATTATGTGTATTAATTGCATTTGTAGGAGCTCTTTTTGTAATTAAACCTGGATTTACGGGAATGCCTGTTTTCCCTGCTTTAATAGGTACAATGGGAGGGATGTGTGCAGGTATTGCTTATACATATGTAAGAAAGCTTGGAACTCAAGGTGTTAAAGGACCTTTTATAGTTTTCTTCTTTTCTGCTTTTTCATGTCTTGTATCTCTTCCTTATTTAATATTTGAATTTACTCCAATGAGTGTATATCAAATATTTATTTTACTATTGACAGGGCTTGCAGCCTCAGGAGGGCAGTTTTTTATAACGGCAGCATATACTTATGCACCTGCGGGAGAAATCTCAATATATGACTACTCACAAATTATTTTTGCTACGTTCTTGTCCTTTGTTTTTTTAGGACAAATTCCGGATATGTTAAGCGTAGTTGGATATGTAATAATATGTATTGCATCAATAATAATGTTTTTATATAACAATAATAAAATAATGTTAAAGGAGAAATAAAATGGATTTACCAAAAGACCCAATAATACTTTTAAGTTTTATAAATACAAAATTAAGAGATTTTTATCCAAATTTGCATGAGCTTTGTATGGATTTATCAGTAGATGAAGAAGAAATAATAAATAAACTTTCAAGTGTAGGGTATGAATATAATAAAGAAAGAAATTGTTTTGAATAATTAAAAGCCAAACTATTTAGTTTGGCTTTTAATTATATAATTTAAGTAATAATAAAATGGAACTTACAAAAACCATTAAAATGGTAGCAAGGACTATTATTATTTTATCTGCTGTTTCTTTTTTTAATATTTTTGTAAATATATTATAAAATACTACACCAAGTAATCCTCCTAGTATATTTAGTATAATATC
>NZ_SPHL01000032.1 GCF_005844425.1 Anaerofustis stercorihominis
GTTTTAGAACCTGACAATTTTGATATTGAAATTTTTTATTATGCTGATTATGAAAAAACACAATAATATCTAATAAATAGATATTATTGCGTTTTTTTATTTGTCAATATTTGTTTGTGTCTGATATAAATCTTCATAAGATTCTTCTTCGTCATTATTTTTAGGTATATTTTGTATTAATCCTGTACATTCAGTTGATGATATGGTTTTTGAATTGTTTAAAAAATCAGTATCGGGTGGATTTAAATCTTTTTTGTTTATTTTCATAATAACCTCCTTAATATTTATTTTCCCAAATATTAAATAAAATATTAAAAAAAGAGCCTTAAGGCTCTTTTTATTCTTCAAATTGAGAATTATAAAGGTTTGAGTAAAATCCGTTTTCTTTCATTAATTCATCATGTGTACCTTGTTCAATAATATTTCCTTCATTCATTACAAGTATTAAATCTGCGTCTTTTATTGTGGATAATCTATGTGCAATTATAAAACTTGTTCTTCCTTTTACTAAGGTATCCATGGCTTTTACAATTAATTTTTCTGTTCTTGTGTCGACGGAGCTTGTTGCTTCATCTAAAATTAAAATTTTAGGGTCTGCCAGCAATGCTCTTGCTATTGTTAGAAGTTGTTTTTGTCCGCTTGAAATATTGCTTGCTTCTTCGTTTAATATCATCTGATATCCATCAACATTTGTTTTTATAAAATGATCAACGTGAGTAGCAATTGCAGCTTGTTCTACGTCTTCATCAGTTGCGTTTAAATTACCATATCTAATATTATTCATTACGGTATCATTGTATAACCATGTATCTTGTAAAACCATACCAAACATTTTTCTCAAATCTCTACGTTTGTAATCATTTATATTTACACCGTCAACTTTTATTGAACCGCTGTTTATATCATAAAATCTCATTAATAGTTTTACTATTGTAGTTTTGCCAGCTCCTGTAGGTCCTACTATTGCAATTTTTTGACCTGGTTTTACTTTAGAAGAAAAATCTTTAATGATAGGTTTATTCTCATCATATCCAAAATATACATGTTCAAATTCAACGCTGCCTTTAACATTATTTAGATTAACTTCTTTAGGTGCGGTTGTAGTTTCTTTTTCGTCTTCTTCATCTAAGAATTCAAAAACTCTTTCAGCAGCAGCTGCTGTTTGCTGAAGTATGTTAGAAACATTTGCAAGTTGTGTTATTGGCTGAGTAAAGTTTCTTACATATTGTATAAATGCTTGTATATCACCAACTGTTATAAATCCTTTTGTTGCTCTATATCCTCCAAGGATACAAATTGCTACATATCCAAGGTTACTGATAAAGCTCATGATAGGCTGCATCATCCCTGATAAAAATTGTGATTTCCAAGCTGAATGGTATAGAGTATCGTTATATTCATTGAAATCATTGATTGATTGTTTTTCTCTATTAAATGCTTTAACAATAGAGTGTCCTGAATACATTTCTTCAATATGACCATTAACGTGTCCAAGGTATTCTTGTTGACTTCTAAAATACTTTTGTGAGAAGTGTATTACAGTCATAATAAATATTGAAGAAATAGGAATGATAAGCAAAGCAATAATAGTCATTGTGATATCTATGCTTGCCATCATTATTAAAACACCTATTACCGTTGTAATACTTGTTATTATTTGTGTAAGTCCTTGGTTTAAGTTTTGGTTTATTGTATCTACATCATTTGTTATTCTTGATAAAACTTCACCTGTTTGTTGTTTGTCATAGTATTTTAAAGGCAGTGTATTTATTTTATGAGAGATATCTTTTCTTAAGTTGTAAGTTAATTCAGTTGTAACACCGGTCATGATATGTGATTGTAAATAAGAAAATATGGCAGATACTACATATAAACATACTAATATAATAAGTATTTTACCAACATATACAAAGTCGATTCCGGCTGTTGTTCCTGCAATTTTTCCCATTACGCCTTCAAATACTTTCGTTGTCGCTTTACCAAGTATTTTAGGTCCTACTATATTAAATACCGTTGAGATTACTGCAAATATAAAAACAATAAATATTTGTATTTTTTTTGTTCCGAGATAATGAAGAAGTTTTTTCATTGTTCCTTTAAAATCTCTTGCTTTTTCTCCGCCTCTCATTGCAGGCATTCCTCTCATCGGTCCTCTTTTATGATTACTCATTGTTTCTTACCTCCTCTTCTGATAATTGAGATAAGGCTATTTCTTTATATACTTCACAATTTTGCATTAATTCTTTATGTGTGCCCTTTCCTACGATTTCTCCATCGTCAAGTACTATTATCTGTTTTGCATGCATAATTGTGCTGATTCTTTGAGCAACTATAATTATTGTAGCATCTGATAATTCTTTATTTATTGCACTACGAAGATTTTTATCTGTTTTAAAATCAAGGGCAGAAAAACTATCATCAAAAATATATATTTCTGCATTTTTTACGATTGCTCTTGCTATTGATAATCTTTGTCTTTGACCTCCGGAAACGTTAGTTCCTCCAGACGCAATTTCAGTTTCAAAACCATCCGGTTTTCCTTTTATAAATTCACTTGCTTGTGCAATATCACAAGCTTTCCATAATTCCTCATCTGTTGCATTTTCTTTTCCATATTCAAGATTAGATCGTATTGTTCCTTTGAATAAGACTCCTTTTTGAGGAATGTATCCTATTTTATCTCTTAAATGTGCTTGATTAATATCTTTTATGTTTACTCCATCAATTAATATTTCACCTTTACTTGCTTCAAAAAGTCTCGGTATTAATTGTACAAGTGTTGATTTACCGCTTCCCGTAGAACCTACAATTGCGGTAGTTTCACCTTTATTAGCGGTAAAGTCTATATTGTGAAGCACATATTCACTAGCACCCGGATAAGCGAAAGAAACGTTTTTAAATTCAACAACTCCTTTTTTGTTATCATCAAAAGGTTTTTCTTCCTTAGGGTCTTTTAGTTCTAAAGGTGTTTGTAAGACTTCATTTATTCTATTAGCAGAAACACTTGCTCTTGGAACCATAATAAACATCATTGAAATCATTAAGAATGCCATAATTATTTGCATAGCATATTGGATAAATGCCATCATATCTCCGACTTGAAGGGTGCTTGCTTCTATTTGGTTTGCGCCAACCCAAACAATAAGAAGCTGTACAAGGTTCATAACTAACATCATAAAAGGCATTAAGAACATCATGAACCTATTAACAAACAAGTTGTTTTTTGTTAGTGTTTTATTTGTGTCATCAAATCTTTTTTCTTCAAAATCCTCTGTTCCAAATGCTCTTATAACCATAAGTCCTGATAAATTTTCTCTTGCAACAAGGTTTAATTTATCTGTTAATTTTTGTATTTTTTTAAATCTTGGAAGTACGATGCTAAAGGATATCATCATAAATCCTAATATTACTATTACTGCAAGAAGAATTATCCAACTCATTGATGTGCTGGAGCTAAGGGCTTTCATTATTGCAATAACTCCCATTATAGGTGCATAACATAATATTCTAAGTCCCATTACAATAAGCATTTGAATTTGTGTGATATCATTTGTTGTTCTTGTTATAAGAGAAGATACTGCAAATTTATTAAATTCAACATTAGAAAAACTTTCAACTTTTGCAAATACATCTTTTCTTAGAGCTCTTGCAACTCCTGCTGCGGTTCTTGATGCAAGAAAACCTACAGCAATCGCACAAACGGCAGAAATAAATGCAATTAAAAGCATTTTTATTCCAATATTTAAAATGTAGGATGATTGGACATTTTCAAGATTTAGTCCTACTTGTTGATATTCACCTTTTATATAAGTACAAGCAATTTGAGATATACTTGTTTCGGGAATGTTGTCAAGTTGAGAGTTTATTTTATTTAAAAATTCATATCTGTTTTCTTTTGGCATATTTTTTATTAAAGAAAACATATCTGTATTACTTGACATCATTAAACTCATATCAGCTGTTTTATTGTTATTTTCTGTTGTATCAATATCAAATAAATTTTGTTTTTGCATTTTTTCAGGATTATCAATAAAACTTACGATAATTTCGCTTTTCCCAACTGCTAAGTCTAATGAATTAATAATATCTTTGTTTACATTGTTCTTAAGAACATATACGTTTTCTTTTTCAAGAATAGAATATTCTTTTTTGTATTTATCATAATCACTGTTTTCTTTTGTGATTTTTGAATAAATGCTGTCAAGCTGTTTTTGTTCATTTTCTTCTAAGAAAAATTTAACTTTTTCATATTCACTTTCTCTTATTACTTCTGGAAGATTGTTTTCAATGCCGCCATTTTGTATTCCGTAGTCTACTATCTTAGACATATAATCAGGTAGAGATAGTTCGCAATTTGCCTGTATTAATAGAAATACAATTGAAAAAATAATAGAGAAGATGAAAGGTTTTAAATATTTTCTTAATTTAATCATTATAGGTCATTTCCTTTCTGGTTATTTTTGGCTATTTCTACTATTTCTTTAAAAATATCCGTAAGTTGATTTACTTTTTCTTTCCCCAATTTTTCGATAATATTCATAAGTTCACTGAATCTGGATTCAAAGGTTTCATTAAAAATTTTTATTCCTTCTTGGGTTATTTCTACTTTGAATTTTCTTCTGTCTTTTTTATCCATTATCCTTACTACATAACCTTTTTTTTCAAGGCTGTTTAACGTTTGTGTGACCGCCGGTCTTGATAATTTAGTCTTTTCGCTTATTGTTGAAGGTAAAACACTGTCGATATTTTTTTCTTTCTTTTGTTTAATTAAAAAAGCGAGAAGGAAAAATTCAGATTTCGGGAGTTTAATGTCACATTCCGCTTTTGAACCTAAGATTTTACCGATAGAGTGCAGATAATAAATAAATTCTTTGATTTCTTTTTTTTCAATTTTATCATGCATTTCTTTATCCTCTCTAAAACAAAAAAAGCAACAAATAGTTAAGTTGCTTAATTATTTTGTTGCTTAATTATATTACTGAAATTTTGATATGTCAATATAAAATAATTTTTATAATGAAATTTTAATAATTTGCATGTCTAAGTAAAGTTCTTATTTCGCCTATAAGGTATAAGGATCCTACAAATGCATATATATTTTCACTATTTTTTTCTATTAATTCAATTGATTTTGCCGTATCAGTGATATATGATACATGGGCATTTTTATCTATTTGTTTAATTTTTTCATACATATCTTTGCTTGAAAAAGCACGGTTATTATTTGGCGTCAGAGTATAAATTTTTTCTGCTTTTGGCAAAAGTTTTTTTAATGAACTATCTATATCTTTATCTGCTAACATTCCAAAAAACAGTATTATTTTCTTATTTTTAAAATAAATATTTAAGTTATTTACAAAACTTTCAATTCCTTCTTTATTATGCCCTCCATCTAATATTATTATTGGATTTTTGGAGAAAATTTCAAATCTTCCATTAAAATGTATATTTTCTAATGCAGTTAGTATATCTTCTTTTTTTATTTTATATCCAAGTGAATAAAGTACTTCCAAAGTTTGTAAAACTGTTAATGCATTATACACTTGATTTTTACCAAGTAAAGAAAGTTTGAATTCATTCATATTAAAAGGGTTTGTTTTTTTATATTTAATTTTGCTTCCGTCAAAACTGCTTTCTATTAATTCAATATCTTCTTTTTTGGGTAAATAAAAAGAAGTATTTTTTTCTTTAGATATTTTTATAAGCTCATCTACAGCTTCTCTATCGGAAGGATATATTACGACATTTGAATTTTCTTTTATGATTCCGCCTTTTTCATATGCTATCTTTTTTAAGGTATTTCCAAGTTGCTCAACATGGTCAAAACTTATTGATGCTATAACACTTATTAGAGGATTGTTTATAACGTTTGTAGCATCTAATCTACCTCCAAGCCCTACTTCAAGTATAACTATATCAACATCTTTTTCTTTGAAGTAAAGTAGTGCGGCTGCAGTTATTATTTCAAATTCTGTAGGATGAGGGAAATTATTTTTTATCATTTTATCTATTTTATCTTTAACTACTGATACGTAATATGCTATATCCACATTTGAAATGTCTATACCGTTTATTTTTATTCTTTCATTAAACTTTTCCAAAAAAGGTGAAGTGTATAGACCTGTTTTGTATCCAGACTTTGATAAAACTGCATTTAACATTGTTGAAATAGAGCCTTTTCCGTTTGTTCCTGCTATGTGAATTACCTTTAAATCATCTTGAGGGGTTCCTATAAGTCTAAGTAATTCATTGATATTATCAAGTCCAAGTACAGATCCGAATTTATTTGTAGAATGTATAAAATTTATTGCTTGTTCGTAGTTCAATTTGTATCTCCTTAATATAAAAACTTGATTAAAATTATATCATATTTTTGAAAAAAATCGGGAGTAATATATAATATTTTGAAATATTCAGAAAATTGTATCATTTTACTTGACAAAAGAAAATAGTAAGGGTAAGATAATAACAATTATTAATATATTTTTATATTAATTAAAAAAATTAGTTAGGGGTATAGACAATGAAAAAGACAATGAAAAAAGCTGCTGCTTTACTTTTGTCTGCAACAATGCTTGTAGGATTTAGTGCATGTGGAGGAAGCAGCGCAGAAAATTCAGACACAATTAAAATAGGGGTTAACTATGAATTGTCAGGTGACGTTGCAACATACGGACAATCTTGTACAAAAGGCATTGAAATGGCCGTTAATGAAGTAAACGAAGCTGGCGGAATTAATGGTAAAAAAGTTGAAATTGTTAAAATTGATAACAAATCAGATAACAATGAAGCTATGAGTGCTGCAACAAAACTTGCAAGTAAAGAAGGCGTAAGTGTTATGATTGGACCTGCTACTTCAGGTGCTTTCAAAGCAACAATCGCAGCTGCAAATCAATATAAAGTTCCTGCAATTACATGTTCAGGTACATCAGATGATATTACAGTAGATTCAAACGGAAATGTACAAGAGTACATATTTAGATTATGTTATACAGACTCATTACAAGGTAGTAAAATGGCTGAATTTGCAACTAAAAAATTAAATGCAAAATCAGCAATCGTTTTAGCTGATACATCAAATGATTATTCAAACGGACTTGCAAAAGCATTTGAATCAGAATTTAAAGCAAACGGAGGAACAATCGTATCAACAGAAACATTTACAGCTCAAGATAAAGATTTCTCTCCTGTACTTACAAAAATCAAAGATAAAAAAGCTGATGTAATTTACTTACCAGGTTATTACACAGAATGTTCTTTAATTATCAAACAAGCAAGAGAATTAGGTATTGATTTACCAATCTTAGGTGCTGATGGATATGATTCTCCAACAATGCTTGAAACAGCAGGTGCCGAAGCACTTGAAAATGTATATTATACAAATCATTATGCAGTAGATGATGAATCAGAAGTTGTTCAAAATTTCGTAAAAGCTTATAAAGCTGCAAATAACGATGAAAATCCTGGTGCTTTTGAAACATTAGGTTATGATGCAGGTAAACTTGCTTGCGATGCAATCGCTAGAGCGGGAAGTGCTGACCCTCAAAAAGTTTCTGAAGCTTTAGCTGCAACAAAAGATTTCCAAGCTGTAACAGGTACTTTAAGTATTGATGAAAAACATAATCCTGTAAAAGAAACAGTAGTACTTGAATTTAAAGATGGAAATGCTGTATTCAATACAAAACTTTAATTGAATAAAATATTTGAAATTTATTAACAAATAAAATAAATTTTGGTAAAGTGGTGAGAAAAACTCACCACTTTACTGCAGTTTTAAGGATATGATTAAAACAATATATGAATATAATATGGTTTTAACAATATTTTTAAAATAATAAAGATACTGGGGGTACATAATTTGGAACAATTTATTCAGCAAATTATCAATGGGATTTCCATTGGTAGTATTTATGCCTTGATTGCGCTTGGATATACTATGGTTTACGGAATTATAAACCTTATTAACTTTGCGCATGGAGATATTTTAATGATAGGAGGATATGTAGGATTTTTCTGTTCATATACGCTAGGAATAGGCTTTATACCTGCAACTATTATTGCAGTTATAATTTGTTCTATACTTGGAGTTGTAATTGAAAGAGTTGCATATAGACCACTAAGACATGCACCAAGAATTACACTTCTTATTACAGCTATTGGTGTAAGTTTCTTGCTTGAATATGCAATGATGTATTTTGTAGGTCCGGATGTTAGAACATATCCTTCAGGATTTTTTGGACTTGGTTACATTAATTTAGGCGGGATTTCAATTCCAAGTGACAAATTAATGGTTACATTGATTACACTAGTATTAATGGTTTTATTACAGTTATTAATTAGTAAGACAAAAATGGGTAAATCAATGAGAGCTGTTTCATCTGATCCAGATGCTGCTCAATTGATGGGTGTAAGTGTAGATAAAGCAATTTCATTCACATTCCTTATTGGTTCTGCTTTAGCAGCTGTTGCCGGTGTAATGTATGGTGCTATGTTTACTGTAAATCCATTATCAGGTATGACACCTGGTTTAAAAGCTTTTATCGCTGCCGTATTTGGTGGTATAGGAAGTATACCGGGAGCTATCGTTGGTGGTGTATCACTTGGACTAATTGAAACTTTGGTTAGTGGTTATCTTTCAAGTGCATATAAAGATGCGGTTGCCTTCGCAATCCTTATAATTATTCTTATTGTTAAACCGTCAGGTTTACTTGGAAAGAATAGAAAGGAAAAAGTATAGGAGGTAACGTTTAATATGAAAAAGATTTTAGATATGTTTAAAAAGCAAGATCCAAGTAAGATACTTGGATTAAAAGGAAATATTCCTACTGTAATAGCTTTTGTTGCTGCATATATAATAATAAAGTTATTAATTTTTGTTGGAATTATTTCTCCATTCTATGAAACTATTGTATTAAAACTTTGTATAGATATTATTTTAGCTCTTGGTCTAAACTTAATTACAGGTATTACAGGACAGTTCTCATTAGGGCATGCGGGATTTATGGCAATAGGTGCATATACAAGTGCTCTTATGACTCTTAGAATGTCAGATAGCATTGTTATGGTTATCCTTGCGTTAATTTTAGGCGGAATTTTATCAGGATTTTTAGGATTTTTAATTGGTATTCCAACTCTTCGTTTAAGAGGTGACTACCTTGCAATTGCTACATTAGGTCTTGGTGAAATTATCAGAATTGTTATTCAAAACGTAGACCAAACTATCCTTGGTGGAGCTGCCGGATTGTCTTCAATCCCTTTATATTCTTCACTTGAAGTATGTTTTATATGTATGTTTATTTGTTATTTTGTAATAACAAATGTTTTAAAATCATCATATGGTAGAGCATGCGTATCTGTAAGAGAAGATGAAATAGCGGCTGAATCAATGGGTGTAAATGTAACTAAAGCAAAAATTCTTGCTTTTATTATAGGAACATTCTTTGCAGGTGTTGCGGGAGCATTATATTCGGGTTATGTAGGCGTTATTCAACCAAAGAACTTTGGTTTCATGAAGTCAATTGATATTTTAATGATTGTTGTACTTGGCGGACTAGGAAATATTAATGGAACAATTATTGCAGCATTTGTTTTAAATATTATTTCTTTTGCTCTTCAAGACTTCTCAGAAATCAGAATGATTTTATATGCGATTATGTTAATTGCCATAATGCTTATTAAATCAGGTGAAACTCCTTTCTTTGTTAAATTAAGAGAAATGTTTTCTGTTGAAAAGTTTAAAAATAAAATAAGAAAGAATAAAGATGTAGTGGGGGAATAGTTTATGGCAATATTAAAAATTGAAGACTTAAGTAAAAGTTTTGGCGGCTTAAAAGCTGTTTCTCATGTAAATATAAATGTTGAAAAAGGTGAATTAATAGGTCTAATAGGACCTAATGGGGCAGGAAAAACTACAATATTTAACTTGCTTACAGGTGTGTATACTCCAACATCAGGTAAAATTGAATTAAAAAATGATAAAACTGGAGATACAATTTTAATTAACGGTTTAAAGCCTTATATAACAAGTAGCTTTGGTATAAGCAGAACTTTTCAAAATATCAGATTATTTAATGAACTTAGCGTACTTGATAATTTAAGAATTGCAATGCATAAAAGAGTAAAATATAATATTTTCTCTGCTATTTTTAGAACTAAAGCATACAGAGAATGTGAAACTATTTTTTATGAAAATGCAATGAATATTCTTGAATTTGTTGGTCTTGCAGATAAAAGAGATGAACTTGCTCAAAATCTTCCTTATGGAGAACAAAGAAAACTTGAAATTGCAAGAGCTGTTGCTACAGGGGCAAGTGTAATATTCCTTGATGAACCTGCAGCGGGAATGAATCCAAGTGAAACAGATGAACTTAGAATTTTAATAGAAAATTTGAGAAAGAAATATGAATTAACAGTTATCTTAATTGAACATGATATGAAATTCGTTATGGAAATATGCGAAAGAATATATGTTTTAGACTTTGGTACGATTATTGCTGAAGGGAAACCGGAAGAAATAAAAAATAACGAAAAAGTAATTAAAGCATATTTAGGGGAGGAAGTATAGAATGTTTTTTAAAATTGAAAATTTAAATGTACATTATGGTGCTATTCATGCCCTAAAAGATGTTTCTTTGGAAGTTAACGAAGGAGAAATTGTAACTTTAATCGGTTCAAATGGTGCCGGAAAGACATCTACTTTGAGAACAATATCAGGTCTTGTTCCAAAAACAAGCGGAAATATTGAATTTATGGGAGAAAGTCTTGATAATGTAAAAGCTACGGATATCGTAAAAAGAGGTATTTCTCATGTTCCTGAGGGAAGAAGAATCTTTGCTGATATGACTGTTTATGAAAATCTTGAAATGGGTGCTTATTTAAGAAGAGACAAAGATAGTATAAAAAAAGATATTCTAGAAATATACAATAAGTTCCCAAGACTAAAGGAAAGAAAAAATCAGCTTGCCGGAACACTTAGCGGCGGAGAACAACAAATGCTTGCTATTTCAAGAGCATTAATGTCCAGACCTAAGTTTTTACTTTTAGATGAACCTTCAATGGGGCTTGCACCTGTTATCGTTCAAGATATTTTTAAATTAATTAAACAAATAAATAAAGAAGGTACCACAATATTCTTGGTAGAACAAAATGCAAATATGGCACTTTCAATATCAAATAGAGCATATATACTTGAAACAGGTGAAGTTGTTATGAGCGGAGACGCAAAAGAATTACTTCAATCAGATGATGTAAGAAAAGCATATTTAGGTGGCTAAAATATAAAAGTGAAATTAACTTCCCATTAAGTTTTTTAATGGGAAGTTTTTGCAAATATAAGATGTATTTATTTTGTTAAATTATATAAAAATTCTGAAAATTCTTAATAATTTAGTTTAAATACTTGTACTTTTTTGATAAAATTTATATAATTAAAAAATCAATAAAAAAAATAATAATAAATAATAATAAATAATTAGATAGAAGAGGATGATGCGGTATGAAATTAACAGGTTCTGAAATTGTAGCAGAAGTATTATTAGAGCATGGGGTAGATACGGTGTTTGGTTACCCGGGAGGTGCAGCTTTAAATATTTACGATGTATTATATAAATATAGTGATAAAATTAAGCACGTCCTTACGGCACATGAACAAGGTGCAGCACATGCAGCAGATGGATATTACAGAGCAACAGGTAAAACAGGCGTTGTTATTGCAACAAGCGGTCCTGGGGCAACAAATCTTGTAACAGGTATTGCTACAGCATTTATGGATAGTATTCCTATGGTTGCCATTACAGCTAATGTTCCGGATAATTTAATTGGCAGAGATTCTTTCCAAGAAATTTGCATAACAGGAGTTACTTTACCTATAACAAAACATAACTTTTTTGTTAATAGAGTAGAAGATTTAGAAGATGCTTTAAGAGAAGCTTTTAGAATTGCCAATAGCGGAAGAAAGGGACCTGTACTAGTTGATATTACAAAGGATGTAACAGCAAATTTGGTTGAGTATAAAAAAGAAGGACCACTTCCTTTATATGAAAATCCTATTGCAACAGATAAAGAAGTTGAAGAAGTTGCAAAAATGATTAATAATTCAGAAAAACCGGTTATATATTTTGGTGGAGGTATAGTTGCATCTGATTCAATAGCAGAATTAAACGAGTTACTTGAAAAAGGTGACATACCTGCAACTAATACTTTAATGGCAACAGGTGTTCTTGGATACAACAATAAAAGAAGACTTGGAATGATTGGTATGCACGGAACTGTTGCTGCAAATAAAGCTATATATAATGCGGATTTGGTTTTAGCTCTTGGAACTAGGTTTAGTGACAGAGTTGCACTTAATCCAAACAAATTTGCAAGCAATGCAAAAAAAATACAAGTTGACATTGATAAAAGCGAAATTAACAAAAATGTTTTTGTACATAAGAGCATAATAAGTGATGTAAAAAATTTCTTACAAAGATTAATTCCTTTAATTGAAAAGAAATCAAGAAAAGAATGGTTGGATACAACATTAAAATGGAGTAAAACTCCTGTAGAAGATACATATTACAAAGGTAACTTACATCCTGGTGATATTGTAATGACAAGTTGCGGTATGATGGATAAGAAACCTATTTTTGTTACTGATGTAGGTCAACATCAAATGTGGGCTGCACAATATTTAAAAAATGTAAAACCGGTTAAATTTTTAACAAGTGGCGGACTTGGAACTATGGGATATAGTTATGGTGCTGCCATTGGTGCCCAAGTAGGATGTCCTGATAAAAGAATAGTTCAATTTGTAGGAGATGGTTCTTTCCATATGTGCTTAAATGAAGCATGTACGGCTGTTAGTCAAAATTTACCTATTATAACAATTATTATGAATAATGGTGTTCTTGGAATGGTTTATCAATGGCAAACAGTATTTTATGATAAAAGATATTCTCAAACTATATTAAACAGAAAAACAGATTTTGTTAAATTAGCTGAAGCTTTTGGTTTAAAAGGGTATAAAGCAGAAACATTGGAAGAATTTGAAGATGTATTTGAAGATGCTTTAAAACAAAATGGTCCGGTATGGATTGATTGTAGAATTGAAGAACTTGAAAGAGTTTTACCTATGATACCTAATGGCGGAACCATTGATGATATGATAATAAATTAAAATAAGGAGAATGTAAGATGGCTGATAGAAAAGAAGTTGTAAGTATTTTAGTTGACAATCAATCTAATGTTTTAACTAGAATTGTAAGTTTGTATGGAAGAAGAGGTTTTAATATTGATTCGTTAACTGTTTCAGCGACAAATCATCCTGATATTTCAAGAATAACAATTGTTTTTAATGGTAGCGATCAATCTTTATATCAAATTATAACTCAAACTCAAAAACTTGAAGTTGTAAGAGATATATTTGTTTTAGATGCAAGTAATTCTCTTTATAGAGAACTTTTACTTGTAAAAATTAAAACAGATAAAACAGAAAGAACATCACTTAAAGAAATCGTTGATATTTACAGAGGTAAAATAATAGATTTATCTAAAGAAAGTATGATTATTGAATTAACAGGTGCTCCTGAAAAATTAGATGGATTTATGAAAATGATAGATTGTTATGATGTTGTAGAAGTTTGTAGAACAGGTATAACAGGAATTTCAAGAGATTTAAGAGAAATACATTAATAAATAAACGACAAAGGGAGAAGACAATGAAGTTAAGAAGCGAAAATGTAACAAAAGGCTTAGAAAAGGCGCCTGCTAGAAGTCTTTTCTATGCAATGGGATATACAAAAGAAGAGTTAAATAGACCTCTTATAGGGGTAGTAAACGCAAAAAGTGAAATTGTTCCGGGTCACATTCATTTAGATAAAGTTACGGAAGCTGTAAAAGCCGGAATAAGAATGGCAGGGGGAACACCTATAGAAGTTCCTTCAATTGGTGTTTGTGACGGTATAGCAATGGGACATGCAGGAATGAGATATTCTCTTCCAAGTAGAGAGTTAATTGCAGACAGTGTTGAAACAATGGCAATTGCTCATTGCTTTGATGGTCTTGTATTGGTTCCTAACTGTGATAAAATCGTTCCTGGAATGATTATGGCAGCTGTAAGATTAAATATACCAACAGTTGTATGTTCAGGTGGTCCTATGATGTCAGGACTTGTAAAAGGAGAAGAAACTTCTTTATCTAAGATGTTTGAAGCAGTAGGAGCAAGAAAAGCAGATTTAATAAATGATGATGAACTTTTAGAATATGAAGAAAATACTTGTCCTGGATGTGGTTCATGTTCTGGTATGTATACAGCAAACAGTATGAACTGTCTTGCTGAAGCTATTGGGATTGCTTTACCTGGAAACGGAACAATTCCTGCTGTTGAAAGCGGAAGAATAAGACTTGCTAAAAAAGCAGGTATGGCAATCATGAATTTAGTTGAAAAAGATATTAAAGCAAGAGATATTATCAATGAAAAATCAATAAGAAATGCACTTGCTTGTGATATGGCACTTGGTTGTTCTTCAAACAGTGTACTTCATTTGTTGGCAATAGCAAATGAGGCAGGTGTTGAATTAAACCTTGAAATATTCAATGAATTTAGTGCAAAAGTTCCAAACTTATGTCATCTTGCACCAGCAGGCGGAACTCATATGCATGATTTAAACAGAGCCGGTGGATTAATGGCTGTTTTACATGAACTTGATAAAAAAGGATTAGTTGATAAATCATTAATCACAGCAAACGGTAAAACAGTTGGTGAAAATATTGAAGGTCATGAAATTAAAGATATTAACTTAATTAAAACAGTGGCTTGTCCATATAGCGAAACAGGCGGTATCGCAGTTATGTGGGGTAATATCGCTCAAGAAGGTTGCGTTGTAAAGAGAAGTGCTGTTGATGAAAGCATGCTTAAACATAGCGGTCCGGCAAGAGTATTTAATAGTGAAGAAGAAGCTATTGATGCAATATATAATGGAAAAATCGTTGATGGTGATGTTGTTGTTATCAGATACGAAGGACCTAAGGGTGGACCAGGTATGAGAGAGATGTTAAATCCTACAAGTGCACTTGCAGGAATGGGACTTGATAAAACAGTTGCATTAATAACTGATGGAAGATTCTCTGGAGCATCAAGAGGTGCTTCAATAGGTCATGTTTGTCCTGAAGCTTTTGCGGGTGGAAACATAGGTTTAATTGAAGAAGGGGATATTATTGAAATTGATATACCAGCATCTAAGATTAATGCTAAAGTAAGTGATGAAGAATTTGATAAAAGAAGAGAAGCTTACGTTTGTCCGAAAGAACCTGTTAAAAGCGGATGGCTTGCAAGATATCAAAGAAATGTGTCTTCAGCAAGCAAAGGTGCTGTAATGAAATAAGAAATTAAATTAAAAAGAGATATATTTGATATATCTCTTTTTTTTATTATACTTTTAAATTTTTTAAAATTAAGAGCAAAAAAAGAAACCATTTAGGTTTCTTTTTTTATACTCTTTCACTTACTATTCTAAATCCGTTTTCTGTAAGTTCTTTTTCAATTTCTTTTGCTTGTTCGCTGTCTTTTGTTTCCATTGTAATCTTAATGAAACAACTGTTTATAGGCATTTCAGGATCTCCATTGTCGTATTGAACTCCTACAACGTTTGCTCCACATTTGCTTATTATGTTACTTACTCCAACAAGTTGTCCAGGTTTATCAGTAAGAGCAATTGTAAGAGCACTTTTTCTTCCGCTCATTACAAGACCTCTGTCAATTACTCTGTTTAAAATGTTAACATCGATATTACCACCGCTTACGATACAAACAACATTCTTGTTTTTAAGTGGAATTTTATTAAACATTGCTGCGGCAACAGATACGGCTCCTGCGCCCTCTGCAACAAGTTTTTGTTTTTCCATTAATGTTAGTATTGCTGCTGCTATTTCATCTTCTGTTACAGTTATAATTTCATCTACATATTCGCTTACTAATTCGTATGTTAAATCTCCAGGTTCCTTAACTGCAATACCATCTGCAAATGTATTTACTGTTTCTGTTGCTTGTCTTTGATGTTCTTTTACAGATTTATACATACTTGGAGCACCTGCAGCTTGTACGCCATATATTTTGCATTCAGGTTTTAGGTGTTTTATGGCATAAGCAACACCACTTATAAGTCCGCCACCTCCGATAGGAATTACAACTGCGTCTACATTTGCAAGTTGGTCTAAAATTTCAAGTCCGATTGTTCCTTGACCTGCTATTACATCTTCATCATTAAAAGGATGAATGAAAGTATAGCCTTCTTCTTTTTGTAGTTCTAATGCCTTATTGTAAGCATCATCATAAGTATCACTTACAAGACAAACTTTTGCACCATAGCTTTTTGTTGCTTCTACTTTGCTTATTGGTGCGCCATCAGGCATACATATAATGCAAGGTATATTGCTTTTTTCGCTGGCTAACGCAACGCCTTGTGCGTGGTTTCCCGCAGAGCAAGCTATAATGCCTTTTTCCTTTTCTTCATCTTTTAATTGGCTTATTTTATAATAGGCACCTCTAATTTTGAAGCTACCTGTTGTTTGTAAATTTTCTGTTTTTAAATATATATTATTTTTGTCACTAAGAGCGGGTGCAATAATTAAGTCTGTTTTCCTTATTACATCTTTTAGTGTAAATGCTGCATGATAAACTTTATCTAATGTTAACATTTTAACCCTCCTTATAAATAAAAATCTATTAAATTACATTATATATTATTTTCTGAAAATTTCAAATATTTTTAATTAAATATTTAAAAAAGAAAAATTTAGTGATATACTCTTATTATATTTTTTTATAGGAGAAGAAAAATGCAACACACATTAAAAGGTTTAAATGAAAAACTGGATTCATTGGCAGTTTTTAGAAATATTTTAAATACAGATGTTATAAAAAATTTAAGAATATTATTAGATACTATTCTTGAATATGAAGATGATGAATCAATGGTATTCGCATATAGTGAATTTGTTTCATGTCTTTATAATTATGATTTTGATTTTTCAAAATACATATTTAATTTTATATTAAATGATGAAAATTTTTATATAAAAGCTAAGGCTGCAGGTAAGAATGTTCCTGATTTTATAGAAAACTGTGTTGATGAAGAATTAAATATTCTTGATGATTTAAGTAAGTTAACACCTATTGAAATAAAAGAGTTTATTTCTTATGATGGTTTCCTACCAGCATGGGAAAATACTATGCTTGATTTAAAAGAAAAATATAAGGAAAAAGTAAATTCTTTAACTGTTACGGGTTATGGAATATATGCAAAATATACGGCTTTTGTTCTTGATGACGATAAAATAGTTCCTGTAAAATATCCTGATTCTCAAAGACTTGAAGATTTATTTGGTTATGAAAGAGAAAGAGATTTGATAATTAAAAATACTAAAGCTCTTCTTGACGGTACAGGTGCAAGTAATATGCTTTTATATGGTGATGCCGGAACAGGAAAAAGTTCAAGTGTAAAAGCAGTCTGCAATCATTTTAAAAATGACGGTTTGAGACTTCTTGAAATAAAGAAAAATCAGTTATATAAAATACCTAATATAGTAGATGAGCTTGCGGCAAATCCATTAAAATTTGTTATATTTATTGATGATTTAAGTTTTACCGGTAATGACGACAATTTTTCGGCTCTTAAAGCTATATTGGAAGGCGGGGTATCTGCTCTTGGCAATAATGTTGCTATTTATGCAACAAGCAACAGACGTCATTTGGTTAAAGAAACAATGTCAGAAAGACAAGGCGATGAAATTCATAGAAATGATACACTTCAAGAAACAATGAGTCTTTCTGCGAGATTTGGACTTACCATAACTTTCCAAAAACCTGATAAAAAAGCATATTTGAATATAGTTGAAAATCTTGCTAAACAATACGGCGTAGAGATGGATTTTGATGAGTTATTTACAAAGGCTGAGGCTTTTGCAATAAGACACGGTGGAAGGAGTGCAAGAACTGCAAAACAATTTGTAGAGCTTGTAAAAATAGGAATATAAAAAATACCCTTATGGGTATTTTTTATTTATGAATTATATAATCAACTGGAATGTCATATTCATTATAAGGTACCTTTTCAATTATTTGCTCATTAAAGCATACTCCTATTTTTAATGCATTTAATTCTTTGTTTGCAAAAAATTTATCGTAATATCCTCCGCCGTATCCTATTCTGTAATTATCTTTTGCGAATACTATTCCTGGAGTTATTACAATGTCTAAAATATTTGGATTTGTAATTCTTATAAATTCTTTCTTTGGTTCGAGGATTCCATAAAATCCTTTTTCAAGCTCATCAAAGGATTTAAGTTTAGAAATATTCATTATTTTATTTTTGCTATCTATTATTGGTATATATATGTTTTTATTATTTTTTAACATATATTTAATAAATTTATGTGTATCAACTTCATTTTTAAAACTCACGAAACACATAATATTTTTAGAATTTTTAATATCTTTATTATTTATTAATTCTTCAAATATTAATTTGTTTTTTTCTTCTCTACTATGTAGGTCTTTCAATTTAAGTTGAATTTTTTCTCTTAAATCTTTTTTATTCATTTTTACTCCTTGTAATTTCCTCTTAATAATTCTATTTCTTTTTTATACCCATCCATATCGTTTGGGGTTTCCAAAAAGAATGGTAAATGCTTTAATGCGGGATGATTAACAAATCTTATTATTGGTTCTAATTTTAAAAAGCCTTCTCCGATTTTGGCATGTCTGTCTTTATTTGTATTGAAGTCATTTAATGTATCATTTAAGTGAATTGCTTTTAATCTATCAAGTCCAATGATTTTATCAAAATCGGTTAAAACTTTATCTAAATTATTTACAATATCATAACCTGCGCAGTAAACATGACAAGTATCCAAACATACTCCCATTTTATCTTTCAAGTTTACTCTGTCAATGATTTCTCTTAGTTCCTCAAAACTTCTCCCAATTTCGCTGCCTTTTCCTGACATTGTTTCAAGTAAAATAAATGTATCGTCATCTTCCTTTATACATTCATTTAAAATATCGGTAATTCTTGTTATTCCTATTTCAACGTTATCTGTTGTGTAGCTTCCAGGATGAAAGTTATATAATTTTGAAGGGATTTGATTCATTATATCTAAATCCATTCTAAATATTTCTTTTGCAGCTTCTCTCACATCTTCTTTTGCTGATGCCATGTTTAGAGTGTATGGAGCATGAGCAAGTATTGGGGCAAAATTATTATCTTCTATTATTTTTTTTAAAGCTTCAACATCTTTTTCGTTTAATTCTTTTGATTTTCCTCCTCTTGGGTTTCTTGTAAAAAACTGAAATGTATTTGCATTTATTTTTAAAGCTTCTTCTCCTGCTTTTTTATATCCTTTTGCTATTGATATGTGTGGTCCTATATTTAACATTTTATTCTCCTAAAAATTTTATTATAATTAAGTATAAGAAATTTATAATAAAAATCAAACAATTATTATAAAATTAATGTGGTTTTATTTTAAATAAGTACTTATAGGAATGTAAATTATTTGAATATTCTGTATTTTTTTGATATAATACTATAAGTATATTTAATTGGGAGGTACGCTGTTTTGAAGTTATCAGAAGAACAAAAAAAGGTTTGTAATAACATAATAGAATATTATGATAATAACCCATCTAATTTGCTTCAAATTTTATTAAAAATTCAAAGACAAATTCCGGGAAGATTTATAAACTTGGATACAGCTGAGTATATAGCAAGCAAGATGAATATTCCTCTTAGCAACGTATCAGAAGTTGTAACATATTTTGATGCGTTAAGTACTGAAAAAAGAGGTAAATACATACTTGGTTTATGTAATGCAACTGCTTGCAGTTTAAACGGTAAAGATGAAATAAGAGAAATTTTTGAAAGAGAACTTGGTATTAAAGCAGGTCAAACTACTGAAGATGGTTTGTTTACATTGGAATTGGTTCCTTGCTTTGGTGCTTGCGACATTGCTCCTGCGGTTAGGGTAAATGACAATGTTGTTGGAAAATTAAATGAAAAGAAAGTTAAAGCTTTAATTGCTAAATTAAAGGAGGCTAAATAATGGGACAAGTAAAATATATTTCTAAAGATTATGGAACATATGATGCCTTCAATATTGATGAATATATAAAAAGAGGCGGTTTTAGCGGACTTAAAAAAGCTATTGAACAAGGATATGAAAAGACTACAGATGATGTAGCTAAAAGCGGACTTCAAGGAAGAGGTGGTGCAAACTATCCTACAGGGAAAAAACTTGCTCAGGCAAGAGAAGCTGTTGGAGATGAAGAAAGATATGTTCTTTGTAATGCAGATGAAGGAGAACCAGGAACATTTAAAGATAAGTATTTACTTAAAAACGGTATATATAAAGTAATCGAAGGTATTATAATTGCAGCTTATTGTGCAGGAGCAAATACCGGACATATTTATGTAAGAGAAGAATATACTTTTATGCATAAAGATATTGAATATGCAATAAAACAAGTTTATGATAAAGGATTTTTAGGTAAAGATATTTTATCAAGCGGTTTTAATTTTGAATTATCTCTTTTCTCAGGCGGTGGTTCTTATGTTTGTGGTGAAGGGTTTGCAATGTGTGAAAGTATTGAAGGAAAGAGTGGAAGACCTAGAAGTAAACCACCTTATGTAAAACAATGTGGTCTACATAGTAAACCTACTCTTGTAATAAATGTAGAGACAGTCAGTGTAATAGCTACATTAATGCAAAACGGATATGAAACAGTATTAAAATACGGTGTTGAAGACTGCCCTGGAACAAAGATGATAAGTGTAAGCGGAAAGGTTAAAAATCCTGGTGTTTATGAAGTTGAGTTTGGTACAACCGTTCAAAATATTATAAAAATTGCAGGTGGAATAAGAAACGATAAACAACCTAAATTCGTACAACTTGGTGGTGCCAGCGGAACTATAGTACCTTATGAAAAACTTAATATTCCTTATACATATTCGGGAATGAAGAAAGTAAAAGGAAGTATTGGTTCAGGGGCTATTGTAGTCGGAGATGAAGATGATAGCGTAATTGATTATTTATCTGTTGTTGAAGATTTTTTCTATCATGAAAGTTGTGGTAAATGTGTTCCATGCAGAGAAGGTAACAGACAACTTAAGATGATTATGGATAGATTCAAGAAAAAAGAAGGTACTTTAAAAGATTTAAAAAACTATGTAAGAATAGTTAATGCTTTGGATGCGTCATTATGCGGAAGCGGTAGAACTCAAATTACACCGTTTATCAGTGCATATACTTATTTTTCCGATGAATTTAAGGGTGCACTTAAAGGGGAGGAATAGAAGTGATAAATTTAACTATTGATAATAAACCAGTAAGTGTAAAAGAAGGTACAACAATTTTAGATGCAGCAAAACAAGCCGGTATTGAAATTCCTACACTTTGTTATTTGAAAGACGTAAATAAACCTGCTTCATGCAGGATGTGTATGGTTGATGTATCAGGCAGACTTTCTCCTTCATGTGTAACACCTGTATGGGAAGGTATGGATGTAAAGACTCAGACAAAAAAATTGAGAAATATAAGAAAAACTATACTTGAATTAACTCTTGCAAATCATAATTGCGATTGTACAATATGCGATAAAAGCGGTAATTGCAAATTACAAACTTTGGCAAATACATATTTGACAGGTCCAAGTGATTTTGAAACTTGTTTTGAAAAAGGTTTTGATGATTCTTCAAACTGTGTAACAAGAGATTATAGCAAATGTATTAAATGCGGAAGATGTGTAAGTATTTGTAAAGATAAAGTTGGTGCAAAAGCTATTTCTTTTGTAAACAGAAGTGACAGTACAACTGTATCCACTCCTTTTGATATTCCTGTAATAAACAGCGATTGTATAGGATGTGGTCAATGTATTTCAGTTTGTCCGACAGGTGCATTGGTAGAAAAAGGAACAACTGAAGAATTATATTATTTGTTAGGTGAAGATACTTATTACAATATTTGCTTATTGTCATATGGCACATATGAATCTTTATCAAAAGGTTTAGGTGTGGATGATGCACTTATTAAAGCAAAAGTTGTTGATGTTTTAAATAAACTTGGTTTTAGCGAAGTAATTGATTATGAAGAATATTTAATAAAAGAAATGAATGCTATTGCATATATTTTAAAAGAAAATATGGCTGAAGGAAAATCTTTAATATATGCTTGTTCACCTGGAATAAGAAAAGAAATAGAAGACGCTTATCCTGAAGCTGATAATTACTTTGTAAATCTTCCAAAAATAAGAAAAGATATCAACATGAAATTTAAAGAAGATTACTTAGATAGAAACATAGATAAAGATGTTCATTTAACAAGAGTTGAAAATTGTACTGCTTTCTTAAATGAAAATGAAGAAACAAGTGGTGTTGATATATCAATTACTACAAATCAACTTGTAAACTTAATTAAAACAAGCGGTATTGATTTAAATAAAGCTAACAATAAGCCTCTTGATACTCTTGATTATACAGGAATATTTAATCCTTATTTCTTAAGCGTAAATACAGCATATGCTATTATAAGACTTGGAGATAAGTCTTCAATTAAAAATGATAAAGGTAATATAAAGGAATTTTCATTTGAATTATCAGATGGTAAAGAAATAAAATGTGCTGTTGTAAATGGATTAAAACAGTCTAAAGAAGAAGTTGAAAAGATTATAAACAAAGAAAGCGAATACGATTTTGTATGTGTTATTCCTTGTGAAGGCGGATGTGTTAACGGTGGAGGAAGACCAGTAGACGTTAAGTAGTTTAAATAATAAAATAAAAAGATTATTCATATATATGAATAATCTTTTTTTATTTGGAGGGAAAATATGCAAATTCATTTTTTAAGAGAAAATGAAAATATTGATGATTTAAGTATATTATATTCGGTAGAAAAAAATAAAATAATGGAAGCAAATAAATTTAGAGGGGATAAGCTAAGAGATAAGCAAGTAATTATCCCATGTGATGATTTTTATTATTTTAAAAAGTATGAAGAGAGTATAGAAAGTATACTTAGTAAATTTGATATAGCAAAAGAAGAATTATATTCTTTAAATAAAAGTCCCTTATGCTTTAAAGACGGAGGAATAAGGTTAAAATTAAAGCAAAAGAAAAAAAATATAAAAGTGTATTCTTTGATAGATTTAACAATGGGGAGTAATTGTTTTATAGAGGCTGATTTGGAAAATTCCTATGTAAATTCTTTTATTGGATATAACACGACTTATGATGAAAATGATGATATGGAA
>NZ_SPHL01000033.1 GCF_005844425.1 Anaerofustis stercorihominis
AATAATAAAGATGATATTATTGATATATTTAAAAAACTTTCTTTAAAAATAGGAAAGGAAAAAATGATATTAAGATATGATCCAATTTTTATAAATAAAAAATATGATGCAAATTTTCATATATTATTTTTTGATTATTTATGTAAAACTTTAAAGGGTTATACAAATACTGTTGTTATAAGTTTTTTAGATATATATAAGAAAATAATAAAAAGAATAGAAAAATATGATATAAGAACTTTAAATGAAAATGAAATAATGTATATTTGCGAAAACATATCAAAAATAGCTAAAAAGAATAATATGAGGGTAAAAACATGTTCAGAAATAATTGATTTATCAAATTACGGAATTGAGCATGGAAGTTGTATTGATAAAAAACTTATTGAAAAAATTATAGGGTGTGATTTGGATATAAAAAAGGATAAAAATCAAAGAAAAGAATGTGGATGCGTTGAAAGCATAGATGTAGGCTGTTATGATACTTGTCAAAACGGATGTATTTATTGTTATGCAAATCAAAACAGTAAATTAGTAAATAAAATATCAAATTTATATAATGTTAATTCACCTATATTATGCGATAAAATAAATGAAAATGATATAATAAAAAGACGTGAAATAAGATCATTTAAAAATAGTCAATTGAGACTTTTCTAAAATAAGGAGATAAAATGAAAAATATTTTACTTATAGCAGCAGGCGGAACTATTGCATGTATAAACACAGAAAATGGATTAATGCCATATGTTAGGGCAGAAGATATTGTGAAATATATACCAGAAATAAAAAAAATATGTAATCTAACTTTTAAACAGTTATTTAATTTAGATAGTACAAACATTCAGCCTGAGCATTGGTGTCAGATTGCAAATGTAATAAAGGAAGAATATGATAATTATGACGGATTTATAATTACACATGGAACAGATACAATGTCATATACTGCATGTGCATTATCTTATTTGATTCAAAATTCAAAAAAGCCAATAGTAATAACAGGCTCTCAAAAGCCTATTAACGAAACAATAAGCGATGCAAAGAAAAATTTAACAGATAGTATAAGCTTTTGTTTAGATGAACAAAATTATGGAGTTTATGTAGTTTTTGACGGTAAAGTAATTATAGGTACGAGAGCAAGAAAAGTAAGAAGTAAAAGCTACAGTGCTTTTGAAAGTATCAATTATCCTATTTCTGCATTTATTGATGGGGAAAGAATTGTAAAATATGTTGAAAAAAATGAAAAAGAAAGCAGTATAAAATTTTATGATTGTTTAAAACCTTCCGTTTTTGTATTAAAACTTATACCAGGTATTGAACCCGATATACTTGATTATATTATGGATAATTATGATGCTGTAGTTATTGAAAGTTACGGAGTCGGGGGAGTTCCTTTTCATAATAAAAGAAATTTTCTTGATAAATTAAAGAAATATACAAAACAAGGCAAAATTATTGTTATTACAACACAGGTTATGTTTGAAGGAAGCGATGCAAAGCTTTATGAAGTAGGAAAAAATATAATGAAGGAATATAATGTTTTAGAATCTTTTGATATGACCGTTGAAGCTGTATGTATTAAACTTATGTGGATTTTATCTTTAACAAGTGATTTTAATAAAATAAGAGAACTTTTTTATAAAAAAATAAATTTTGACATCTTAACAAAAGAAAATTAAAAAATTATGAAAAAAATGTAATAAATGTTTGAAATTTTCAGAAAGTTCATATATAATAATATGCGTATGAAAATTTAATAATAATTTAGGACAAAAGAAGTTTGTAGGAAAATAGGCTTTGCCTTACCGAAGGAGTAAAACTCTCAGGTATTCAAATTTGAATGAGGACTATAAACGGATGTGGCTCTGGAGAATCTCTATGGAGTGCCGAAGGTGCAAGATGTTTTACATTAATCTCTCAGGCAAAAGGACAGAGTATAATAAAATTATTTTAATATTTTTTATTATGTAATGTTATTTTATTTAGAGTATTAGAGTCAAATATGTTTATTTGGCTCTTTTTTTATCTTTTGTTCTTTATTGGAAAGGTGTTTTAATATGTTGGACAATTTTACTGAACTTCTTGTTAAAATCAATGACTTTGTATGGGGAACTCCTTTGATTGTTTTGATAATGGCAGGGGGAATATTTTTAACTTTAAGATTGGGATTTACTCAAATTCGTAAACTACCTTTGGCTTTAAAGTATATGGTAAAAAATGAAGAAGGCGGAGACGGAGAAGTTACCTCTTTTGGTGCTTTGTGTACAGCCCTTTCAGCAACAATAGGTACAGGTAACATCGTAGGTGTTGCAACCGCAATATGTGCGGGAGGACCTGGTGCATTGTTTTGGATGGAGCTTGCTGCATTTTTCGGTATGGCAACAAAATATTCTGAAGGTCTTTTGGCCGTAAAATACAGAGTTTTGGATAAAGATAATCATGCTCTAGGGGGACCTTTTTATTATATTGAAAGAGGAATGGGTGAAAAATGGAAATGGCTTGCCAAGATATTTGCTTTTTTTGGGATTTGTGTTGGTTTGTTTAGTATAGGGACTTTTACTCAGGTTAATGGTATTGCATCTGCAGTGAATAATTTTTTTGACCCTAATATGGCATGGACTGTTACAATACCCGGTATAGGAACATATTCTTGGACAGTTGTTATTTCATCTTTGATTCTTACAGTTTGTGTTGCACTTGTTTTAATAGGAGGAATTAAAAGAATTGCAAGTGTATCTCAAGTTGTCGTGCCGTTTATGGCTGTTTTGTATTTTGTTGTTTGTCTTATTTTAATGATATGCAATATAACTGAAATTCCAAATGCAATTATGGTTATAATAAAGGGAGCATTTAATCCTTCTGCCGTAACTGGGGGTATAGTTGGTAGTATGATTATTGCGGTACAAAAAGGGGTCGCAAGAGGTATTTTTTCAAATGAATCAGGTCTTGGATCTGCTCCTATAGCCGCAGCTGCCGCTAAAACAAAAGAACCTGCAAGACAAGGTTTGGTTTCAATGACAGGAACATTTATAGATACAATAATAATATGTACTATGACAGGATTATCTATAATCTTGACAGGAGCGTGGCAAGTGAGTGGGCTTGAAGGAGTTGAAGTAACTACATATGCATTTAATAACGGACTTCCTTTTTCTCCACAAATATCATCATTTATATTAATGATTTGTCTTGTATTCTTTGCTTTTACAACTATTTTAGGTTGGGATTATTATTCTGAAAGATGTCTTGAATATTTAAACGGCGGAAACAAAAAAGCATTACTTACATTTAGATGGATTTATATTTTAGCAATATTTATTGGTCCATATATGACAGTAAAAGCTGTTTGGACAATTGCTGATATATTTAATGGTTTAATGGCAGTTCCAAATATGATTGCACTATTTGCATTAAGCGGTGTAGTCGTTAGTGAAACAAAGAAATATTTTGATAAAATGAAAAAAGAAAAAGAATCTAAAGTTGAGGCTTAGTAATTTTAAAAGAAAGAGTGAAAACTCTTTCTTTTTTTTTGCTTAAGTTGCTTTGTTGACAAAAAAATTTTTTTATCATAGAATTAAAAATAATAAAAAATTATATAAAAATGTGTTCGTGTTTATGGAATGGGAGGTGTAAATATGAATACAGTTATTACAATAGGAAGAGAATACGGTTCAGGAGGACGTCTTATAGCAAAAAAAGTTTCTAAACTTTTAGATATTCCTTTTTATGATGAGGAACTTATAAATTTAATTGTTCAAGAAACAGGTCTTGCAGCTGATTTTATAAGAAATGCTGATACAAGAAATCCAATAGGATGTTTTTCAAATTTGAGTTTTAGTTATGATAATTTACCTGTTGAGGGACAGCTTCTTGTTTCAGAAGCAGATATTATAAAAAAAGTGGCAGATAAAGGACCTTGTATTATTGTTGGTCTTTGCGCTGACTATATTCTAAGACACAAAGAAAATTGTGCAAGAATATTCGTAAGTGCACCATTTGAAGAAAGAGTGAAACGTGTTAAGGAAGATTATCACGTAGAACAAAAAAATATTGAAAATTATGTAACAAAAATAGATAAATCTAGAGCTAAATATTATAATTATATTACAGATGAAAAATGGAATGTAGCAAAAAATTATGATATGGTTTTAAACAGCACAATAGGTTTGGATGAATGTGCACAGCTGATAAAAGCGTTAGTTGAAATAAAGGAGAATAAAGCTTAATGGATGAAAAAGAGCTTGTTATAGACAAAAGAAAAGAGAATAAAATGGGGGTAATGCCTGTAAACAAGTTACTTGTTACTATGTCACTTCCTATGATGGCATCAATGCTTATACAGGCTTTATATAACATTGTTGACAGTATGTTTGTTGCGATGTTAAGCGAAAATGCATTAACTGCGGTATCTTTGGCTTTCCCGATACAAAACTTTATGATTGCAGTTGCAGTAGGTACGGGAGTAGGTGTTAATGCTTATTTATCAAAATGTCTTGGAGAGAAGGAGTTTGATAAGGCAAATCAAGCTGCAAAAACAGCAATATTTCTTGCAGCAATTAATTATATTATATTTTTAATATTTGGAATTTTTGGTTCAAGAGCCTTTTTCCTTTCTCAGACAAATATAACAGATATTGTAAATGACGGAACAATTTATTTAACCATATGTACCGTTTTATCTTTTGGAGTATTCTTTCAAATAGCATTTGAAAGACTGTTACAATCTACGGGAAAAACAGTTTATAATATGTATATGCAAGGTCTTGGCGCAATAATAAATATAATATTAGACCCTATAATGATATTTGGTTTATTTGGATTTCCAAAAATGGGAGTTGCGGGAGCTGCTCTTGCTACAGTAACGGGACAAATTATAGCTGCTATTGTTGGGTTTTTGTTTAATCATTATAAGAATCACGAGATAGATATAAATTTAAAGGGATATAGACCTAATTTATCCATTATAAAAAGGATTTATTCTGTTGGTATTCCTTCGATTATCTTATCATCTTTATCTTCAGTTATGACCTTTGGAATGAATAAGATTTTAATTACATTTTCATCTACGGCAACAGCGGTTTTTGGAGTATATTTCAAACTTCAAAGTTTCGTATTTATGCCTGTGTTTGGATTAAATAACGGTATGGTACCTATTATATCGTACAATTACGGAGCTAGAAAGAAAGAAAGAATAATGAAAACTTTCAAACTTAGCATTTTTTATGCCGTTGGGATTATGTTTGTAGGTTTTTTACTATTCTTGTTCTTCCCAAAAGAACTTCTCTCTATATTTAATGCTTCAAATACAATGATGAGTATAGGTGTTCCTGCACTTAGAATAATAGGAATAAGTTTTGTATTTGCAGGTTTTAGTATTTGTACTCTTTCTATGTGTCAGGCTTTAGGGCATGGGTTGGAAAGTTTACTTATATCAGGAATAAGACAGCTTGTTGTTCTTCTTCCTGTCGCTTATGTGCTTTCAAAAATAGGAGGACTTAATTTAATATGGTGGTCTTTTCCTTTTGCAGAGATTATCGCCGTATTCCTTTGTGTCTTCTTCTTATCGAGAATATACCAAAAAGAAATTAAGAATTTATAAAATAAAGGGTATTTACCCTTTATTTTTTTTAACGTTTTTTCATCATATTTCATATTATATATAAACTCTCAAAAAGGAGGTTTTGTTTTGGTAAGAATAAGTTTATGTATGATAGTAAAAGATGAAGAAAGTGTTTTAAAAAGATGTTTAAAAAGCATTAAAGATATTGTTGATGAAATTATCATAGTGGATACAGGTTCGAAGGATAGAACAAAAGAAATTGCAAAAGAATTCACAAATAAAATATATGATTATGAATGGGTAGATAATTTTTCAAATGCAAGAAATTTTTCTTTTTCAAAAGCTACAAAAGAATATATTTTATGGCTTGATGCAGATGATGTAATACTTGATGAAGATAAAAAGAAATTCATAAAAATGAAAGAAAACATGAGTAATGATATAGATGTTGTAATGATGAAATATAATACGTCGTTTGATGAAAATGGCAATGTCATTTTTTCATATTACAGGGAAAGATTAATAAAAAATATTCATAAGGATATGTGGAACGGTTATGTTCATGAGGCAATAGTTCCTTTTGGAAAAATAGAATATTCTAATATTGCCGTTACTCATAAAAAAATAAAGAAAAGCTACAGTGACAGAAATATAAAAATATTTGAAAAATTATTAAATAACGGGGTTGTTTTTTCTCCAAGAGAACTATTTTATTATAGCAGGGAACTTCTTTATCACAATAAATTTAATAATGCAATTGATGGATTTGAAAAGTTTTTAAATATGGATAACGGATTTTTGGAAAATAAAATTGATGCTTTAAGGATGATGTCTTATTGTTATAAAAATATAGGACAAACAGATAAAGAAATTGAAGTATTGTTTAGGACATTTAAGTATGATACTCCAAGAGCGGAAGTTTGTTGTGATATAGGAAATTATTTTGTTAATATAAATAGATACAATGATGCAATTTATTGGTATAAATCGGCACTTAATTGTAGTAGAAAGGATACTTTAGGGGGATTTATTTTAGAAGATTGTTATGGATATATTCCTTTAATTCAACTTTGTGTATGTTATGACAAAATCGGTAACACAAATTTAGCAAATGAATATAATGAATTAGCAGGCATTATAAAGCCTGCTGGTAGAGAATATATGATAAACAGAGAATACTTTAAAAATATATTTTCTTAAAAGTAAAATAAGGAGTGAAAATATAATGTATGATTTTGATTATAACAGTTTTTTAGAAGGTAACGATAATTCAAATTGTTGTAAACATTCTAAAAAAAATAATTCATGCAGTATGAAATCAAATGAATATTATCCCTATACAAATAATAATCAATCTTCTTGCTGTTATACTCCCAAAAGTCATAATTGCTGCGTAGTAACCGGCCCAACGGGGGCAACAGGAGCTACAGGTCCGAGAGGTCCAAGAGGGTGTCCAGGACCAACAGGGGCAACTGGTGCAACCGGACCACAAGGACCAAATGGTAATAGTATAATAGGTCCTACAGGAGCAACTGGTGTTACAGGTCCAACAGGCCCAACCGGCCCAACGGGAGCTACAGGAGCAACAGGTTCAGGGGCGACAGGTCCAACCGGCCCACAGGGACCACAAGGACCTCAAGGGATACAAGGTCCTACAGGTGCAGGTGTAACAGGAGCAACGGGACCAACAGGAGCTCAAGGTCCCCAAGGTCCCCAAGGTGTTCAAGGTCCTACAGGAGCAACAGGTGTTACAGGTCCAAGTGGAGAGACTGGTGTTACGGGTCCTACAGGAGCAACAGGTGTTACAGGTCCAAGTGGAGCGACTGGTGTTACGGGTCCTACAGGCCCAACAGGACCAACAGGTCCAAGCGGAGTAACTGGAGTTACAGGTTCGACAGGCCCAATAGGACCAACAGGCCCAAGTGGAGCAACTGGTGTTACGGGTCCGACAGGCCCAACAGGCCCAACAGGTCCAAGCGGAAATAACGGTCAAGCTGCTACATTAAGTGTTGGAACAGTTACAACTTCTGCGCCTGGTACTTCTGCTACTGTTACAAATTCAGGAACACCTCAAAATGCGGTTTTTAATTTTGCAATTCCAAGGGGCGCAACCGGTATAACAGGAGCAACTGGCGCAACAGGTGCCACAGGCGCAAGCAGTTTGGATAATCCTCAAATATTATGTGCAATTGATTCTGCACCACAACCAACAACCGCAAATCAACCTATTCAATTTAACAGTAATTATTTAAGTAGTGGTAGTGCAATAACTCATAATACAAATTCAACCAATATAACAATTTCGCAAAATGGTATTTATCAAGTAAACTTTAATGCTTCTGCAGGAACTTCAGGTTCTTCTTCTGCAATAAGTATTGCTTTATATAAAGATGGAAACGCAGTAAATAGTGCAGTAACAAGACAATCATTGTCAGGTTCCGGTAACTATGCAAATATGTCTTTTTCTACACCAATTTCAGTTACTTCAACACCTTGTGTTTTAACTGTTGTTCCTGACAGCAGTGGTTTTACTTTAAGTGATGCTTCAATTAATGTTTATAAAATAGGAAATGTAAGCAGTAATTAAATGACTAAATAAAATGTTTTATGTAAATTATTGACTTAAAAATAAAAAAATGTTATTCTATTTTATGTTATACGACTGACGGAATAGTGGAATTAACCACATGAAGTATAATGATTATTATGAGCCGACCGTCTGGGCAAGAGTCCGGATTGGTGGGCTATTTATTGTTTTAGGAGTGTAACAAATGAAAGAAATACAATTAAAGTATGGATGTAACCCAAATCAAAAACCTGCAAGAGTTTATATGGAAGACGGAGATTTACCGATTACGGTTTTAAATGGTAATCCTGGATACATTAATCTTCTTGATGCTTTTAACAGCTATCAATTAGTTAAGGAATTAAAAGAAGCAACAGGGCTTCCTTCTGCGGCATCTTTTAAACACGTTTCACCTGCCGGTGCTGCGGTTGGTTTGGAACTTGATGAAACATTGAAAAAAATGTATTTTGTTGATGAAAACATAAAACTTACAGGTATAGCAAATGCTTATATAAGAGCAAGAGGAGCTGATAGAATGTCTTCTTATGGTGATTTTGCCGCATTGTCTGATGAATGTGATGAAGCAACTGCACTTTATTTATCAAAAGAAGTTTCTGATGGCATTATTGCTCCTTCATATTCAAAAGAAGCTTTAGAAATATTAAAGAAAAAGAAAAAAGGAAACTATCTTGTTATAAAAAATGATAAAAATTATGTTCCAAAAGAAATAGAAAGAAAAGAAGTTTTTGGTATAACTTTTGAACAAGGCAGAAACAATATAAAAATAAATGAAGATATGCTTGAAAATATTGTTACTGAAAACAAAGATATGACTGAAAGTGCAAAAAGAGATTTAATAATTTCTTTAATAACTTTAAAATATACGCAGTCAAATTCAGTATGTTATGTAAAAGATGGACAAGCAATAGGTATAGGAGCAGGTCAACAATCAAGAATACATTGTACAAGACTTGCAGGGAATAAGGCTGATACATGGTTTTTAAGAAGCCACGATAAAGTTTTAAACTTACCTTTTAAAGAAGGCTTAAGAAGGGCAGACAGAGATAATGCTATTGACGTATATATTTCAGAGGAACATGATGACATATTAAGAGACGGAAGCTGGGAAAATGTATTTACTAAAAAACCAGAAGTATTAACAATGGAAGAAAAAAAAGAGTATTTAGCTAAAATGACAGATGTATGTCTTGGTTCAGATGCTTTCTTCCCATTTGGTGATAATATAGAAAGAGCATATAAAAGCGGAGTTAAATATATTGCTGAAGCAGGCGGCTCAATAAGAGACGATAATGTAATAGATACTTGTAACAAATATAACATGGTAATGTCTTTTATCGGTACAAGATTATTCCATCATTAAAGATAACCTCAATATGGGTTATCTTTTTTTTATATTTACTTGTTTGTTATTGCTAACATGGTGTATAATATTTATATAAAAAAAGATATTTCCTATTGACATTATAGGATTAAGTGTTATACTTTTTTTAGAATAATTAGCATATGTTAAAAACTCTAAATAGAAGGAGCATGTTATGAAAAAGGAAAAATATGATATTACCGGCATGAGTTGTTCTGCTTGTTCGTCAAGAATAGAAAAGACATTAAGTAAAAAAGACGGAGTAGAAGAAGTAAGTGTTAATCTTCTTACAAACAGCATGAATATTTCTTATGATGAAAATATATTAAATACTGATGATATAGTAGCTGAAGTAAAAGAAATAGGTTATGGTGCTAACGTACATGGGGAAAAATCAGGTGCTTCAAAAGTTAAAAAAGATATTAGTATAAATAATGATGATGAAATAAAGTATATGAAAAAAAGGCTTATAATTTCATTTTGTTTTTTAATTCCACTTATGTATATTGCAATGTATCATATGTTTGACGGTTTCTTAGGTTTAAAGACACCTGATTTTATAATGAATTTATTTCATGGAAGTAAAAATGCCATAAATTTTGCTTTTATTCAATTTTTACTGGTTTTACCTATAATGTATATGAACAGAAAGTATTATACTGTTGGATTTAAAACATTTTTCAAAGGTAGTCCAAATATGGATAGTCTTATTGCTATTGGTTCTATGGCTGCTGTTGTGTATGGTGTTTTTGCAATATTTATGATTGGTCATGGTCTTGGTTATGGAGATTTGGAACTTGTTAATAAATATAGTACAAATTTATATTTTGAATCAGGAGGAATGATATTAACGCTTATAACTTTGGGAAAATTTTTGGAAACAAAGTCAAAGGGGAAAACAAGTGAAGCTATTTCAAAACTTATGAATTTAGCTCCAAAAATGGCAGTTGTAGAACGAAATGGAGAAGAAATGGAAATATCTGCCGATGATGTTATAAAAGGTGATATTGTAATTGTAAAACCCGGAAGCAGTTTTCCTGTTGACGGAATAATCGTAAATGGAAATACAAGTGTTGATGAATCAATGATAACAGGAGAAAGCATACCTGTTGAAAAATCAGTGGGAGATAAAGTAATTGGTGCAACAATAAACAAATCAGGGTTTGTAAAATTTGAAGCGACTAATGTAAGCGAAGATACTACAATTAATAAAATTATAAAGCTTGTAGAAGAAGCAAGTTCTTCAAAAGCCCCTATTGCAAAAATGGCTGATAAAATAGCTGGAGTGTTTGTTCCTGTTGTTATAACTATTTCTTTAATATCCATGATAGTATGGTTACTTATTGGTCAAAGCTTTGAATTTGCTTTGTCAATAGCCATTTCTGTTTTGGTTATTTCTTGTCCTTGTGCTCTTGGGCTTGCGACTCCTGTTGCAATAATGGTTGGAACCGGTAAAGGAGCTCAAAACGGAATACTTATAAAGTCAGGGGAAGCTTTAGAAATTGCACATAGTATAGATACCGTAGTTCTTGATAAAACAGGAACAATAACAAAAGGAGAACCTATTGTTACAGATGTTTTAAATTTTGATATCCCAAAAGAAGAACTTTTAAGCATTGCATATTCTCTTGAAGTAAGCAGTGAGCATCCTCTTGCAGAATCAATAGTTAAATATGCTAAAGATAATAATATAAACACTATTCAAAATGAAGATTTTGAGGCTATATTTGGAAAAGGTGTTAAAGCAAAAATAAATTCAAAAATGTATTTTGCAGGAAATGCATCTTTAATGAATGACATAAATGTAGATATATCTATATATGAAAAAACAATAAATGCTCTTGCGGATGAGGGAAAAACACCTTTAATTTTTGCAAATGAGGAAGAGGTAATTGGAATTATTGCGGTAGCTGATATTGAAAAAGAAAGCAGTAAAGAAGCAATTGAGAAGTTTAAAAATATGGGAATAGATGTTGTAATGCTTACTGGAGATAATGAAAGAACAGCAAAAGCAGTGCAAAAAAGGCTTTCTATTCCAAAAGTAATAGCCCAGGTTTTACCTGATGAAAAAGAAGCAAAAGTAGTAAGTATTCAAAAAGAAGGTAAAAAAGTTGCAATGGTTGGAGATGGGATAAATGATGCTCCTGCTCTTGCCAGAGCTGATGTTGGTATTGCCATAGGTGCTGGAACTGATGTTGCAATAGAAAGTGCAGACATAGTTCTTATGAAAAACAGTTTACTTGACGTTGTAAATGCTATAAAATTAAGTAAAGCAGTTATAAAAAATATAAAAGAAAATTTGTTTTGGGCATTTTTCTATAATAGTATAGGTATACCTTTAGCAAGTGGATTATTTTATACAGCTTTAGGATGGAAATTAAATCCTATGTTTGGTGCAGCTGCGATGAGTCTTAGCAGCGTATGTGTTGTAACAAATGCATTAAGACTTAAATTTATAAAGTTTGATAATGAAGATAATAAAGATGAAAAAGGAGAAGAAACAAAAATGAGCAAAAATGAAAAACAACTTGTAATCGAAGGAATGATGTGTCCTCACTGTAGTATGACAGTTGAAAAGAAACTTAAAGAAATTGATGGTGTAGAGGAATGTAGTGTTGATTTAGACAAAAAAAGTGCTTATGTTACATTAAGTAAAGATATTAATGATGAAGTATTTAAAAAAGTTATCACTGATGCAGGATATGAACTTATTGAAATAAAATAGTAAGTAAAATGAAAACATTAAAAAAGATATTTGTTTTTATAATATGCTTTTGTATCCTTGTTTCCTTTTGTTCTTTCAAAAAAGATATAGATGCTGATTCAAATTATGAACTTGGATTATCGTACTTTAAAAAACAGGATTTTTATAATACTATTGAAACATTAAAAGTTATAACTGACAATAATTTATCTTTAAATAAACATAAAAGTGATGAAGCAAATATGTATTATATGATAGGCTATTCATATTGGCAGTTAAAAAGATTTGATACTGCAACTGCATATATGGAAAAAGCAAATGAACTTGATAATAACAATGAAGAATATAAACAAGTTATGGGAAGACTTTATTATATTGTTGATGAGTTTGAGAAATCAAGACAATGTTATGAAGGTGTTTTAAAAATAAACAGTAAAAATGAAAAAGCATATTATAATCTTGGACTGATATCCTTAAAAGAAAGTCCTATGGATACAAAAAATGCAAAAAATTACTTTGAAAAAGCAACCAATTTATATCCTGAATATGCAATGGCTTATGCAGGAATGGCTATGGCATATTATTTTGAAGGAAATAAAGAAAAGACAAATTATTATTTACAAAAAGCTATTGACTTTGGATATAACGATTTACCAGTCATAAAACAAATTCAAAATGGAGAATTAACCAAACCGTAAAAAACACAGAAATATTCTGTGTTTTTTTTTATTTTTTAAGAAATAATATAATATATTTAAAGAAAAAAATAAAAAAATTTTGCATTTTATGTAAAATTTAAGTAAAATAAATATAAATACATAGTAAAATAAATTTAAAATATGATATATTATTTAAGATTTTTTTAATTTTATATAAGAAAAACGGAGATAATTTATGTTTAATATAGTTTTATTTAATCCTGAAATTCCACAAAATACAGGTAATATAGTAAGAACCTGTGCTGTAACAAATTCAAGACTTCACTTAATTAAACCTTTGGGTTTTAGTATAAGAGACAAGCATTTAAAAAGAGCCGGTCTTGATTATTGGAATGAAGCAGACATACAAGTTTATGAAAATTTTGATGATTTTTTGGAAAAGAATGATATAAAAAATTTATATTTACTTACAACAAAGGGAGATAAAAATTATTCTTCTTTTAGTTTTTGTGATAATGACTATTTTATGTTCGGGTCTGAAACAAAGGGGCTTCCGGATTTTATACACGAAAAATATAAGGATACAAGACTAAGGATACCTATGATACCAAAAGAGAATGCGAGATGTTTAAATTTATCCAACAGTGTTTGTGTAATTTTATATGAAGCCTTAAGACAGACAGAATTTAAACATATGAAATAAAACAAACTAAAAATTAAATCAAACATTTATGTTATTGGGAGGAAATTGTTATGAGTGTTATGATGTTAATCCAGCTTTTCGGAGGTCTTGGGCTTTTTTTGTATGGAATGGATTTGATGGGGGAAGGATTAAAAAAAGCCGCAGGTAATAAATTAAGAGATATTCTAAATAAAGTTACCAGCAACCCTATAAAAGCTCTTGCACTTGGTACTATTGTTACAATGATTATACAAAGTTCATCTGCCACAACAGTTTTGGTTGTAGGTCTTGTTAATGCAAACTTAATGAGCCTTGTTCAAGCTGCAGGTGTAATTCTTGGGGCTGATATCGGTACTACAATAACAGGTCAAATTATAGCTTTAAATTTGTCAGAATATGCTCCTTTATTTATCGGTCTTGGTGCAGCAATAAGAATGTTTTCAAAGAAGGATAAAACAATTCATATAAGTGAATGTATACTTGGTTTTGGTATTTTATTTTTTGGAATAAGTGTTATGTCTGATGTTTTAAAGCCTCTTGCAAATAATCCTGTATTTACAAATATGCTTATAAGTTTAGGCAAATATCCTATTTTAGGGATGTTCGCAGGTGTGTTTGTTACTGCTGTTATTCAATCTTCTTCAGCATCAATCGGTTTACTTCAAGCACTTGCTCTTGGTGGTGCGTTTGCAGGTGTAGAAGGTTATGAAGCTTTAGGCGTTTTAATTCCGATTGTTCTTGGTATGAATATAGGAACATGTGCAACTGCTATGATTGCAATGATAGGTGTAGACAGACAAGCTAAACAAGCTGCTGTTTTCCATTTGATAACAAAAACAATAGGGGTAATTTGGATGATGACATTATTATTCCTTACAGGTTCATTCTCTGCAAATGGTGACAGTTTTGTATTTAACTTTATTCTTGATATTTCTGGAAGTGATCCTACAAAACAAATTGCAAACTTCCATACAATATTTAATGTATGTAATGCATGCTTATTATTATTCTTAAGTAAGCCTATAATATCATTTATTGAAAAAATTCTTCCTGTTAAGAAAGAAACTAACGAAGAAGAAGGTTTTGAATTAAAATTAAATGATATTTTGTTAGAAAACCCTGCTTTTGCCGTTTCAGAAGTATTAAATGAAGTAGAAACAATGGCAGAGCTTGCGTATAAATCAGTAAATCTTGCTTCTGATGCTTGTATAAATGATAAATATGACAATGAAGAAGAAGTTAAAATGCTTGAAAATTTAATTAACAAATATGAAACAGGTATCGCAGATTTTGTTATTAAGATTTCCGCATTGGATGCGAGCATACAAAGTGCAGATTTTACGGTTCATTTGCATCAAGTAATACATGATATAGAAAGAATCGGTGATTACTGTATGAGTATGATTAGAATTTCTCATCTAAAAAAAGAAGAAAATACAGTATTTAGTGAAAATGCAACAAATGAACTTATGGAAATGTATGAAATGGTAAAAAATAATTTAAGATGTGCTATAGATGCATTCAAGGAAAAAGATATTGCAAAAGCCGTTAAAACGGATTTGGTTGAAGAACAAATTGATAAAAAAGAAGATGAATTAAGGATGGCACATATAGACAGATTAAATAGAAAAGCTTGCACACCGGAAGCAGGTGTAGTATACTTTGACATAGTGGCAGACTTAGAAAGAATAGGTGATTATACTGCCCATATAGGAAGCTTTGTTAAAGAATATGTTGAACTTTTATCTAAAAGACAATTTGATATGCTTCCATAGGAGGTTAAAATGAAATATGATGTAATAATTATTGGTGCCGGTCCTGCCGGACTAAGTGCAGGTCTTTATGCTTCAAGGGCAACTTTAAATACTTTAATTATAGAAAAAGCTGTGGTTGGCGGACAAATTACAACAACTACTGAAATTGAAAATTACCCTGGAGCAAGCGAAGTAACAGGGCCTGAGCTTGTTGACAAAATGAAAGAACAATGTTTAAACTTTGGTGCAAAGATAATAAATGATGAAGTTTTAAGCGTTGAGAAAAAAGATGATGGATTGTTTTATGTTAAGGCAAACAAAGATGAATATATTGCAAAAAGCTGTATTATTGCTTCCGGTTCTTCTCCAAGAGAACTTGGAATTAAAGGTGAAAGAGAATATAGAGGAATGGGTGTTTCCTATTGTGCAACATGTGATGCAATGTTTTTTACAGGATTTGAAGTTTGTGTTGTAGGTGGAGGAGATACTGCGTTAAAAGAAGCAATATATTTAACAAAATTTGCAAAAAAAGTTACCATAATTCATAGAAGAGATGAATTTAGAGGAGGAAAAAGCTGGGAAAAGAAAGCAAGAGAAAATGAAAAAATCCATTTCCTTTTGAGTCATGAACCTGTAGAAATAATTGGTGAAAATGGAATGGTAACAGCAATAAAACTTAAAAACAAAAAAACAGGGGAGATTTATGATTATAAAACAGACGGAGTGTTCATGTTTGTAGGTCATAATCCTAACAGCGATTTAGTTAAAAACATGGTTGAAGTTGATGAAAATGGCTATATAATAACAGATGACTCTCTTCAAACTTCAATAAAAGGATTGTTTGTTGCTGGAGATGTAAGGAAAAAATCTTTAAGACAAGTTGTTACAGCGGCTTCAGACGGAGCAATTTGTGCAACAGGGGCAGAAGAGTTTATTGATGAATTAAATTAAAAAAGTGTTATTTTAATAACACTTTTTTTTATTTATATTTTTTATTAAAATGATTTATAAATATAAAAATTAATATTATAAAAAACTTGAAAAAAATATGAAAAAAGCATAAAATAAATATATTATACAGATATAAGTATAAATAATTAAGAGGTTAAAAATGAAAAAATTTATTAGCATAATAATGGCTTTATTTTTTGCCCTGACATTGTTTGGATGTGGAGGAAGTAAAAAAGAAAGCGCAGTAAACAGTAAAAATGGTAAAGAATATAAAATAGCATATATGACTGATACATACGGAGCAGAAGAAAGTTTTAACAAACAAGTTATTGAAGGTATTAATGAATCTTTTGGAAATTATGAATATAGTTTGGATATTTATACTCCAAAGACAAATACTGAATATGAATCAATGGCAACATCAGTTCTTTCTGCTTCTCAATATGACCTAGTTGTGTCTAATTCATCGGCTGTATGTTCTGCTCTTCTTGCCGCTCAAAGCGAATACTCAGGTAGTAATTTAGGTTTTATTGGTTATAATGATGAAACAAATAATGCAATGAGTATTACTTTTAAAAATGAAGAAGCAGCTTTTTTAGCCGGAGTTCTAGCAGCATTGGAAACAAAAAGCAATGTTTTGGGATATGTAGGAGCTTATAATGATAGAGATCTTGATTATGAATATGGTTTCTTAAGCGGTGTAAAAGCAGTTAATTCTAAAATTAAAGTTAAAAAAGAGTATATTAATTCTTATATGAGTGCTGAAGAAGCAGAAAAGGTAGCTGAAAAATTATATAATGAAAAAGCTGATGTAGTATTTACCGTATGCGGAGCCGGAGCAATAGGTGTAAATAATGTTGCTAAAGAAAAAGGCTTTAAAGTTATTGATTCAGATTTATATAATAAATCTGATAATGAAATAAAACTTGCACAAATAAACAAGGATTATAAAAGTGCAGTAATTTCAATTTGTGATGCCGTAATCTTTGAATCATATTCAAAAAGTTGTAGTGATTTAAGTGTACTAGACTCTGTAATAGATTTAAAGTTAAATCAGACTTTTTTTGATCAAAGTTCAAATGAATATACTACTATAGAAAAAGTAAAAAAAGATATGGCAACAAAGAATTTAGTTATTCCAACGGACGAAAAGTCTTTTAAGGCTTTTAAATATAACATTAACGATTAAGGAGAGATTAAAATGGATATAAAATATGAATTGGTAGAACAAAGAAAAGTAAAACCGGATCAAAACAATTTAGGTTTTGGTAATTATTTTACAGACCATATGTTTGTTATGGACTATACAGAAGGAAAAGGCTGGCATGATGCTAGAATCGTACCATATGGTCCTTTAGCTGTTGATCCTGCAACAATGGTTTTACATTATGCACAAGAAACTTTTGAAGGTTTAAAAGCATACAGAAATGAAAAAGGTGAAATATTATTATTTAGACCTGAAATGAATGCAAGAAGAATGATTAATTCAAATAAAAGAATTTGTATGCCAGGTGTGCCTGAAGATATGTTTATTGAAGCAGTTGAAGCATTGGTAAAATGTGAAAAAGATTGGGTTCCTACAAAAGAAGAAACTTCTTTATACATAAGACCTTTTATGTATGCCAGTGAAGCAAGTGTTGGTGTGCACCCTGCAAAAACATACAAATTCATTATTATTTTATCACCTGTTGGAGCTTATTATCCGGAAGGTGTTAACCCTGTAAAAATTTGGGTAGAAGATGAATATGTAAGAGCCGTAAAAGGTGGTACTGGTTTTACAAAATGCGGTGGTAACTATGCTGCAAGTATAGCCGCACAAGTTAAAGCAGAAGAAAATGGTTATACACAAGTACTTTGGTTAGATGGTGTACACAGAAAATACGTTGAAGAAGTTGGAACAATGAATGCAATGTTTGTAATTGACGGTAAAGTTGTTACAGCAGCTCTTGAAGGTTCTGTTCTTCCAGGTGTTACACGTGATTCTATAATTCATATTTTAAAAGACTGGGGTTATGATGTTGAAGAAAGAGATTTAAGCATTGACGAATTAATGGAAGCAGGAAGAAATGGAAAATTAACAGAAGCTTTTGGTACAGGTACTGCTGCCGTAATCTCTCCAATCGGTGAATTATGTTATAAAGGCGAAAAAATCGAAATTAATGGATTCAAAACAGGGGATTTAACACAAAAATTATATGATACTCTAACAGGTATACAATGGGGTAAATTAGAAGATAAATATAATTGGACAAGAAAAATTAATTTATAATTTAATATAGAAAAGGAAATAAAAATATGAGTGAATTACTTGCTCCTGCTGGAGATTTAGAAAAATTAAAATATGCTTTTACCTATGGTGCCGATGCGGTATATTTAGGTGGGAAAAGTTTTTCGATGCGTGCTAATGCAGGGAATTTTACAATTGATGAAATTCGTGAAGGAGCACAGTTTGCCCATGAAAGAAATAAAAAAGTATATGTTACAATAAATATTTTAGCTAGAAATTATGATTTTATTGACCTTTCAAAATATATAAAAGAACTTGACAAGGCCGGGGTTGATGGTATTATTGCCGCTGACCCCGGAGTTATTATGACAATAAGAGATACTCTTCCTGATATGAAGATTTCAATATCTACACAACAAAGTACTACAAATTATAAAAGTATGGAGTTTTGGAAAAGAAATAAAGTTAATAGAGTAGTTTTAGCAAGAGAGCTTTCTTTTAATGATGTTAAAGAAGTTTGTGCTAATAAACCTGATGGAATGGAAGTAGAAATGTTTGTTCATGGTGCAATGTGTATTTCTTATTCCGGAAGATGCTTATTAAGTAATTATTTAACTGGCAGAGATGCAAATAGAGGAGACTGCGCACAACCTTGCAGATGGAAATATTCTCTTGTTGAAAGTACAAGACCGGGAGAAGAATTTCCTATTGAAGAACATAAAGAAGGAAGTTTTATTTTTAATTCAAAAGATTTATGTTTAATTAATCATATACATGAACTTATTGAAGCCGGTGTAGATAGTTTTAAAATTGAAGGAAGAATGAAGAGCATTTTCTATGTTTCAACCGTTGTAAATGCTTATAGAAATGCTATAGATTCTTACGAAAGAGATAGAGAAAATTATAAGGTTGATCCTAGTTTATATGAAGAACTTACAAAAGTAAGTCACAGACAATATACTGAAGGTTTCTTCTATGGAAATGCTGATTCTACTTCTCAAAATTATGGAACAAGTTCATATACAAGAAATTATGATTTTGTTGCTCAAGTAATTGGGTATAACGAAGAAAAGGGTATGTACGAAATTGAACAAAGAAATAAATTCTTTATTGGTGATGAACTTGAACTTGTAAGACCAAGAGAAAAAAGCGTAACATTTAAAATTTCAGAAATGTATAACGAGAAAGGGGAAGCCGTAGAAAGCACTCCTCATCCAAAAGAAAGATTGTTTATTAAAACCGACGGAGTTATATTAAAAGAATTTGAACTTATAAGAAAAAGATTATAAGTTTTTAAAAAATATGTACAAATTTTGTGATTTGTGATAGAATATTCGTGGTAAACATATAAATTATTTATTGAAGGAGAATTATAGATAGATGAAAACTAAAGTACCTGTAGGTCTTTCAAATAAACACGTTCATCTTAGTAGAAAAGATATAGATGCTTTATTTGGTGAAGGCTATGAATTAACTATAAAAAAACCTATTTCTCAACCCGGACAATTCGCTGCAGAAGAATTTGTTGATGTTGTAGGTCCAAAAGGTACGATAAAAATGAGAGTTCTTGGTCCTGCAAGACCTCATGCACAAATCGAAATTTTAGCAAGCGATACTTTTAAACTTGGCGTACCTAAAGTAATCAGAGATTCTTGGGATTTAGACGGAACACCAGGATGTATTTTAAGAGGTCCTAAAGGTGAAGTTGAAATTGATAAAGGGGTTATAGTTGCAAGCAGACATATTCATATGACTATACCTCAAGCTAGAGAATACGGCGTTAAAGACGGAGATATCGTTAAAGTTAGAGTCCCTGGAGAAAGAGGTTTAATTTTTGAAAATGTATTAATTAGATCTAATGAAAGATGTGGACTTGAAATGCATATTGATATTGAAGAAGGTAATGCTGCAGGATGTAAAAATGGCGATATGCTTGAAATTATTAGAGACTAAAAAAGACTGCTTATGCAGTCTTTTTTTATTTATTGTTTGGAGTCATTGTCAAAATTTCAGTACCATCTTTTGTATCTTTCATTTTATAAATTATTTTATCATCTTCATAAGATACTTCTCCATATGGAATACCCTCTTTAGTATATTTATATTCAATTGAATTTAATTTATCCCACAAATTGGTACTTACTGTTTTTGGATTATTATTTTGTCTCCATATAGCAGTTTGTATCATATTTGTATATCCTGAATATTTTTTAATTAAAGTTTCATATTCGTTATCAGATTCTGTATTAATCCAATTGTATGAAATTTCAATTTTTTCTATTTCTTTATAATTTGAAGAAGGATAAATAATTATTTTTAAATCATTTTTGTCATCAATTACGAGTTCGAAATAACCTTTACTATCATCAAAAGTTACATCTTCAAGCAAATCTATTGTTGTATCGTTAAATTTATTTTTAAATATACTTTCGTTTATATAATTTGTTGT
>NZ_SPHL01000034.1:0-10370 GCF_005844425.1 Anaerofustis stercorihominis
ACTTAATTCTTTTATCTCTGTACTGCATTCTTTTAAAGCCTTTTTACTTCCTTTTTCACTGTCAAAAATTCTATCAAGTATCTCTCTTTCATAATTAAACTGCGGATATTCTTCATAATTAACAATATTATCGTAAAAAAATTCCCCATAAGCCTTTAAATCTGATGATGTTGCTTCTATTGGACTAAAAATATCAAATTTAGATAAAAATATTATCCCCTCCAATAATATTATAATCACAACAGCAATTATCCCTAATAACTTTAATTTTCTTTTCCCCATTTTCTTTCCCCTTTAATTTTGTTATTAATTTATTTTTTCATCTTTACTATCTATATTTTCCAAAAGATTTTTTATAATATTTTTATATAAATGTATTATCAATAATTCTTTCTAATCAATCAGGTATATTTATATTATAACCTTTTAAATTTTTAATTATTTCATCAGAATATTTATCCATAAAATGTCCTAAAACCACATCCTTAATTGCATCAAAAACTGCTTCATTTTGTGCTTTTTCAGCATATTTCAAAGAACCATCATTTTCTGCTGAATGCATTCGGTCACTATATGATTCACCTAAAGATCTTGCTCCACCATAAGCTTTTGCTCCTGCACCTCCTGTAAAAAAAGTCATTATTGCATCTTCAATACTTGAATGACCAGTATCTAATAAATCTAATAATATTTTTTTCCTTTTTGAACCTTTTTCTCGAATTTTATTAATAACACTATTTAACACAGTATCATCAACAGGTGTTTTATTATTCCCAATTATTAGGTTTAATGTTTGTTTTAAGCCATCCAAAGATCTATTTATTTCATTAATACCGCCTAATCCCAATAAAGAAATTCCTCCATTATTATTTAGAAAATTATAAGCTTCATCACTTTTATTTTTAACTTGTTCAGGGATTAAATACCTTGCATATTTATCTGCAACTTTTTGCCCTTTAGCTTTTGCCAAAATATATACCATTTTCCTTTGATCAACACTCATATTTTCTATATCATTTAAACTTTGATTACTAAATTCAGGATAAATGCTTAATGCAAGAGGTGTTTCAAACGGTAAATCCTGTCCTCCAAATTTATTTAAATTATCTTCAAGCTTATCCTTACCAAAATCGTTTTCTAACTTTTCAACTTCTTTATCTTTTATTTTATCACTAATATATGGAGGATTCAAATTAATTCCAATTTTATTCTTCCCAACAATATCGTCTGGAATTGCTTTAGCATAATCACCGTAATCAACTCTATTATTCATAATTTCATTTATTGTTTCATCAGGAATAGCTGTTTTAGTATTTTCCTTTAAATAATGTTTTCTTTTATAATAATCAGATAATCTTGTCACCCATAAAGCATCTCTCAATAATTCTTTATAATATTTAGCATCTTCTTCTGATGATGTTATTACTCCATCATATTTTTTATTTAATGCATTTACATCATTTATAGACATCTTACTTCCGTAAATAGGATATACATTTTCAACATCTTTTACATGTTTATCACTACTATCAACATTTTGTCTAAAATTACCTACATCTGATGATGAATATTTTTTATAATCTGCCATTTTTTGATCAAATTCATCTTTATTAAACTTGCCATTTGGAACATAATAATATTTTGTAACACCATTTGTAAGCTTACTCATCTTTTCTTTATTTGCCTGCATCTGTTTTCTTAATACAGCTTTTTCATCTCTTTGTTTTACAAAATTGTTTGCATTATCATTTATCCTTTGTATATCTTCATTTGTTACCCTGCTTCCATAAGTTGGATAATCTGAAAATAAAACATCATTTTTACTATTCATTCCACTTCTTTGATCTACTCCATACTGTCTGTAATAATTATCCATTACATATTTTGAAACATCACTTACATTTTCAATTGGCTTTGCATTTGCCTTTTTCTCATTTTGTATCTGCTGTCTTAATAATTCTTTTTCATTTCTTTGTTTTACAAAATTATTTGAATTATCATTTATCCTTTGTATATCCGAACTTGTCACCCTGCTTCCATAGCTTGGATAAGCTTGATATAAACTATTATTCTTTGTATTTACAGCACTTCTTTGGTCCATTCCATAAGGTTTAATATTACTTGTTACCTGAGATATTCCTTGATCTGTAATACCCCTTTCATTATCTTCACTTTGATTTTTAAAAACCGTATTCTTTTTCTTCTGTATGCTGTTCATAAGACTTTCCACGCTTTCCTTTGCTTTTGCGTCTCTTATGTTTTTCGGCGGTGCGCTATAAGGATTTATGCCTTTTATGTAACTTTCTATTTTCCCCTTGTTTATCTTTTCTCTGTTTTCTTCCGATACGTTATATTGATTTTCCTTTAAAAGTGTTGGCTTATTGTTCTTCTTCATATCAATACCGGAATATGGATTTGCCTTTAAGTAAAAATCATCTCCTATTTTCGTATATGATTTATCCCCAAAAGTTCCACCTCTCTGTCCCATATATTTCTTTACATTATAATCAAGGTTTATGTTGCTTTCAGAGGAATTTCTTGAACCGTCACCATTTGCAAACCTGCTTATTGATGACCCGGCTGAGCTTATTGCTCCTTTTATTCCTGTACTTCCTTTTTTATAAGAACCGCTTTTACCTACAGCTCTCCCTCCTGATACATATGTGCTATAATTTATTTTATATTTATCTTTTTTATTACTCATTTTACTCCTCCTTAAATAAAAAAAGACACGAAATGTGTCGAAAATTTAATTAATTTTTTATTTTTTGTAATATTTTAAAATTTATGCTCCAAATAAATAATTGTAAAATTCAAATGAAACAATCCACCACTCTTTCAAAATAAACTCCACTTACATTTAACCACCTTAACGCATAACCTACAAAACATTAAAAACCTTAACCTGATTTTAACCACCATGTCCCACTCTTTAAAATCAAAACCATAAAACGCATAACCGTTTATTTAACCACCATGTTCTATTACCCTACATAAAATGCCAAATTGGTTAGGCTCGGGGTAGCTTTTCTGACAGTAAAACTCGGGTAGAGTTTTACGCAGTCATCGAAAAGCGTTAAAGGCCCCACGCCCAGTGGCGCCCTTTTATTCGACTTTTTTAGGCGAGTAAAAAAGTCGTGGGGTTCTTAAGGGGCAAAGCCCCTTAAGAATTTAAGTGTATTTTATCAGGCGACAAATTTAAACTTCTTCTTGGCTGTTTACTTACTGTATTTGAATTTATGTTCCCCATACTGCCAAGTTTGTTCATGTTATTCATGCCATTACTACCCATTCCCTTTAAACTTGCAGCCTTTAATAGTGCAGAATTTAGGGCCGAAGATGATGAAGAAGATGAACCTTGAAGTGAAGAAGGCATAGTTTCATCTTTATCCATAACAGAAGTATCCATCATGGCTTTTTCTTGTTCTCCCTTTTGTTGAATTTTCATTATCTTGTCTTCTTCTTTCTTCCTTTCTTTTACTATGTTCATTAATGCTTCTTTTGGTATAACACTGTCAACAGGAAGATTTTTCGCATACTCTTCAAAGGTTATATGACCGCTGTTAAGCATATTTCCAAGAGCTGTTTCTCTTGCATATTTATCAAAAGGAGTGTTTGGAGAAATATCTATTTTAATGCTTACTTTTAATTTTTCTATTGTCTCTTTGTCAATAATTCTGCTTACATAGATTTCCTTGTCTTCTCCCTTTTGGTCTTTTTCGTTTTCTTCCATGTTCTCTATGTCGTCATCTCTTCCAACAATGAAATTATTTCTCTTTTCTTCGTTTTTAACTTCACTTAAAGGTTTCTTTATTATTATTCTTTTTCCCTCTTTTGGAGTGTACACCTGCCACATCTCGAAAATTATCCCTGCAACATCTTCAAGAAAATCTTTAAATCTGATTAGTTGTTCCGTTAAGTTTTGTTCACTGTTTTGTTGAACCGCCAAAATAGCTTGACCACTGGCTCTTTCCGGGTTTACATCCCCGGTAACAGAATCTCCGGCACCTGCAAGGTCTTTTGTGTTTTGTATAAGCTCATCTTGAAGTGACTTACTGTCGGGACTCATGGTTGCAGGGTTTAAGTATCCCGCAACTTTTCTTACGTCGTCAACCGTTTGATTGTCTGTAAATATTGCGCTGCCTACTTTTGTAATACTGTCAGGGTTACTGATTTTCTTGCTGTCAACAACAAGTTTTGGATAAGCCCCCATCATTACCGCAAGAGACCTTCTTGTAGCTGTCTTGTTGATCTCAATTTGGTTTGGTATAAGGTTTATTACTTCACCCATTCCTCTGGCACTTCCTTTTAATTCCTCCCAAACAAAATGAGCAATAGGATACTTCTTAAGTCCTAAATCTCTCTCTTCTTCAATAACTGCATTTTCGGTGGATTTCTTAAACCAAATGTGACCGTCTTTTTTGAAGAACTTGCTTATTACAAGAACCATGTTGTGTAATTCTTCTTTTGCATAATCCCCGGCTTGTTCTTTTGTTTTGTTGTCACTCATTATCTTTTGAATGTCATCTTCCGTTAATTTGTTAAGTCCAAGCTCTTTGTTTTTCCTTGCAAGTCTTTTTACACTGGCAACACTCTGTCTTGTTGTGATTAATATGTACTCTTGATCGTTAATATCAGAGTTGTTTTCATTTTCATAATAAATATTTGTCTTGTTTACAACTTCCGGAACAATCTCATTTTCCTCTACATCATAGTTTAAATAAAGTATACCCTCTGAGTTAATGCAGGCATCTTTTAATATATCCCTTGAAATTGCGTTAATTTTCTTGTTCTCCCAAAGAATCGAAGTATATTCGTTTAATTTAGAGCAAAGATCAGACATCTTCACTTGAAATCTCGCATCTTCAAAGTTGTTGGGAGAAAATACAACGCCGTATCCGTTACCGTTTATTACCCCCGTTTTGTATTTAACAATCGGTTTAATTATGTTGTAAGTTATAGGAGATATAACTCCGCTTTCAACACCTTTCCACTGATCTCCGTTGTAAAAACGATAAACCTTGTCTGTTTCTTCATATACGTTTTTCTTGCTTAAGAAATCCTTTCCTTTTTCATATAAGGCCCATTCGCCTGTCTTTCTGTAATTTTCATTTTCATACATAATTCATTCTCCTTTATTTTTTATTCTTAGTATTAATCTCTTATTTTTTGTAATTTCAATAAACTGCTAAACTTCTGTTATATTTTTAATCTACACACTCTTTTTTTACCTGTTATAATATTTCTAATCTCCATCCATATCCCCCTTACATCTAATACATCAAAAGCCATAACCAACATTTCAAATTAATGTTCAAATATCTTACATAAAAAATACAACGCCTTTATTTATCTTTTATACAAACACCTCAAACATATTGGGGTAACGGTAGCTTTTCTGACAGTAAAACTCGGGCAGAGTTTTACGTAGTCATCGAAAAGCGTTATAAGGCACTTCGCCTAGAAGTGTCCTTTTTACCTCTTATTGTGACTGTTTACTGTTTCAAAGAAACAGCTGAGTTTTTATAAAAACTCAGGAAGCTGAAAGCTTTAAACAACATGAGCGATTTTTAAAAAAAATTGCGAATGGACAAGCAAAAAAAGAGTGGGGTTCTTAAGGGGTAACACCCCTTAAATATGGGGTTTAAGGGGCAAAGCCCCTTTGTATTCACGGCGTTTGAGTGAAAGAATTTTGTCCAGTATTTTTTTCTTTGGAAAAATACTGGTCGCTCTTTAGAGCGAAACCCTAAAACTCCACGCCTAGTGGCGCCCTTTTATTCGACTTTTTTAGGCGAGTAAAAAAGTCGTGGGGTTCTTAAGGGGTAAAACCCCTTAAATAAAGGTTGTTAAGGGAGTATCCCTTAAATATATCCCACCTATATAAAAAACCTACAACCTAAACAGCTTAGGTCGGGGTAGCATTCCAGCACTAAAAATACGGGCAGTATTTTTAGTAAGCTTCGGAATGCGTTATAAGCCTTCACGGCGTTTGAGTGAAAGAATTTTGTCCAGTATTTTTTTCTTTGGAAAAATACTGGTCGCTCTTTAGAGCGAAACCCTAAAACGCCACGCCTAGTGGCGCCCTTTTATTCGACTTTTTTAGGCGAGTAAAAAAGTCGTGGGGTTCTTAAGGGGCAAAGCCCCTTATATTAAACTTTCTTCTGCCCCCTGCTTGTACCGTCATAATTTTCAATATTGCTAAGTGCAATATTCATTTTGTTTAAAGCTTCTTTTTCTTCCTTTGTCATCTTTACCTTGCTTGTTTTTAAAAAAGGTTTAATACTGTTTCTCTTTTCTTCTTTCTTTTCACTAACACTTTTTAAACCGAGATTATAAGCAAAAAGCACCATAGCCATGCTAATAAATCCGTAAATAATTAAACATATAATAATTAAATTCATTTTCTTCCTCCTTTTTTGTTATGTTTAAAATCTGTTTCAAAATTTTTTCTACATACCACACCTCCTTAAAATAAAATAAAAAAAGAGCAAAAAGCTCTTTGTAAACAAAATTTAAAATGAGTAATAAAAAAGGAGCATAACGCTCCTAAAATTAAAATGTATTATTAAACTAAAATACAAACTCAAATCATATTTTAGCTTTAAAACTAATATGTTAAATTATAAAATATGTGCTATTTCACTAATAAACAAAACTCACAGAAATACTTTAACAGCTATTAGTATCATTTTACAAAATTCTTAAATATAGTAACAATAAAACACTAAAAAACCCCTAACCTAACATTTAACCACCATTACTAACTAACTAACATAAAATCCATTCAAACCCTACAATTCCATTTCACTTCTATGTCCCACATCTCACATAAAACATCATAAACCACAACCTACATTTTTCTACCATGTCCCACACCCTAAAATAAACACCACTAACTAAATGTTTAGCTCGGGGCAGCGGCAGCACTCGTTCATAGAAAAATCGGGTAGATTTTTCATGAAATCCGAGTGCGTCAAAGGCTCCACGCCCAGTGGTTTCCTTTTATCCAAATATTTGGATAAAAAATGTCCCACCCACTTACATACAACGCTAAATTATATGGGCTCGGGGTAGCATTCCAGCACTAAAAATACGGGTAGTATTTTTAGTAAGCTTCGGAATGCGTTATAAGGCACTTCGCCCAGAAGTGTCCTTTTTTCCTCTTTTTTTGGACAAGCAAAAAAAGAGTGGAGATCTTAAGGGGTAACACCCCTTAAATATGAGGATGCCCCTTATTTATTATTCTCCTCTTCTTCCATCATTTCTTTTACAATATCAGGTCCCTTCTTTTTCTCTGGTGGCTTTTCTCTTTCAAAAATCATATAATCAGCTTCACTTCCAACAGCCTTTTCCAAATTTCCAAAGAAATAACTATAAAAATCATCATCTATATTAAGTTTATAATGACATTCTCCGTTTTCATCATAATATGTTTCATAAGTTATTGTCGTTTTTTTCTTTGGGTCTACTCTGGTTTTTGTAGACATATCTACATAGTTTCTATATAGATTTTCAGTAAATATTTCTCCCTTTTCTCCTTCCGTAAGATATTTTTCTTCACTTTCAATATCGTTTATGGTTTCTTCAAGGGCTCTATTATAAATTTTTTCATAATCAGGACTGTCAAATATAAGTTTTATTTTTTTCTTATCCCTATCTATTTTCTCTATACTAAAGCCTACACTCCTAAAAGCAACTTCAATATCTTTCTCTTTATCCCCCGTAGGGTCTGCAAAAGTAGACATAACCTCCCTTGCTTCTTCGTAATCACTCGGCAAATCCCCTTTTACTATATCGGTTTTTACATCTTCAATAAGCCCCTTTAATTCTTCATAATATTTAAATTCATCACTTACTATAAGATAATCACATGGATTTTTTTCTATCTCATATACTAACCCGCCTGTTAGTGCACTATATAAATCCATATTACCGTTTTGTTTCCTAAGAGGTGCTATAGACATATCTATTCCACTATATCTTCCAACAGACTTATTTACCATATTTTTATATACTATATTTTCTGTAATTTTATCATTTTCCATTACATTTCTGTATTCTTCTTTTAAATTTTTATTTAACAAATCATTCTTTTCTTTTTTGTTTTTTATGTTTTTCTCTTTTATCTGTTTATCGGTTTTCTCTTTTGCATTTTTATATACTTTTCCATAATTGCATGCGTAAACCTTTAAAGTCACATCACCACTTTCAAAATCTTCTCCATCTTCATATTTACCAGTATCAGTATCATTATCATTCAAAGTAGGTTCTATTGTTATGTTTTTATAACATATTTCAATCCAATCTTCACCAAACAATCTTTTTAAAATTTCCCTTGATTCGTTAAGCTCAGGATACTCTACTTCATTTTCAAAATCCCAGTAAAATTTCTTTGAATTAACTTTTATATCACTGCAATATTCTTCGTCTATATCTGAAAAAAATAATTCTCCTATTTCTTCTCCAAAATTTAACAATATTGTAGATAATATAAAATACATTAAAGCAATAAAAACAAAGGTAAACAACATTCTATAAATAAAATTTTTCATAATTTTCCCTCGATACAAATTTATTATAATTATATCATATTAATAATCATTTTTTATAAATTTAATTTTCATCCTCATTTTCTCTATATTCCAAAGATTTATTAAAAATATTATATTTTGCAGAATTAAATATATCTTTTCCGTGTTTTTTTATAAATTGTTTTATTCGTGGATCTTCAATACCATTTATTAAATCATCTATATTTATTGAAATATTATTTTGTCTTAAAACTTCTTCAACATCCGGATTTATACTAAAAAGTAAACCATCATTAGCATCTTCAAATGCCATGCTTTGTGCTTTATTCACATCATATACACCTTCATAATTCATTGCATCATTATAAGTTTTTCCCCAAGCAATAGAATAAGATAACATTTTACCAAGCCATGGAAATCTTATTGTCAAACTATCGATACAAGTATCTACCGTAACATCAGCAAACCCTTCCATTACATATATTATTGCTTTTTGTAAACCTGTCCCATTATCCTTTAAATATTCTAAAGCAACACTTTGACCTCTTCTATAGGATGGATTAAAATTTGTCCCCATAACACTGCCTGTCTGAAATAATCCTTCAAAATCTCTATATAAAGTTTCTTCATATGCAATTTTAATAAGATAATCATTTCCATATTTTTCAATATTAGCAAGAGTCTCTTCTTTTACTCTGTCTGATACAACCAAAGACATTGCATAAGGTATCTTATCTCTCATTTCTCTATCATAATCACTATTTCCCATATAATCACTCATTGCAACATAAAGCATTTTTCTTTCTTCTTCTGTCATGCTCTGCATAAGAGAAATATCAACATCTTTTAAATATGGATTTTCCTTTAACGCTTCTGTATTACTAAAATCTAAATTTTCAGCTCCCTTTTTTTCAAGCATATATTCTACAGCACCGGGCTCTCCATAATCTTCAATTAATAAATCCTTAGTTTCTTCTCCTTCCTTAGGGTCAATAAAAGGATCTATTGCACTACCATCCTCAGCATAATATTTTCTCTTACTAAAATCTCCATATCTTGGTGCATCTTTTGTATATTCAATAGAATTATGAAGATTTTCTTGAAATGCACTTTTTTGCATATTTGCTTCCGATTGTATCTTCGGCTTTATAACATGTTCATAATACATATTTGTAGAATTTTCTTTTGTAAAATCCCCCGGTCTTCTTGGAACACTATTAATCTCGGAATAAGTTTTGGTGCTGTTCATAGGTTTTGCATTATTCAAAACAGGAGCAAACTGTTCATGTCTTTTATTTCTATCTTCAATTCTTTTTGTATAATATTCACTACCCGGACCAAATTTATTTCTATAAATATCCGTTGTTATATCAGAAGTATAATTCCCATAAGGTCTTACATTATTATTTTTCTTTTCTTCCGGCTCTCTTATGGTTTTTGGGTCATAAGATTTTATATAAGTTTTATTATTATTTTGATTTATAAAATCCATTCCCAATTTTTTATTTTGAGTATATGTATTGTGATAAGTCATAAAATCCTTATTTACATTTGAATTTTGAGTATAGACTTTGGATTTTAAATTGTTATCCCCTTTATATACTATGCTGTCAGTATTGACTTTTTTGTCATTATTTGTCGAATTATACATATTACCATTTAAACCGCTTTTTGAATATATAGGAGCACTCTTTTGTTTTAATATTTTAGCACTATTTTGTAATCCTTTATTTATATAATTATAACTTTGTTTATAAATATCTGCTACACTTTTATTTATCGCTTCTTTTTGTATTTGTTCCTTTTGTTCTTTTTGTTTTTGCATATTATAATAATTTT
>NZ_SPHL01000034.1:10502-20336 GCF_005844425.1 Anaerofustis stercorihominis
CTTTCTTTATTTATTGTTTTTATAGAATTACTAATTGTTCCGGCCGATTTTTTTAATATTTCATCAATAAATTTATTTCTCATTTTTCCCTCCTTTTTTATCATTTTTAAATAAATTTGATTTCTATATTTCTAAAATAAACTTCATTTTTATGTATCTTTCAAAATTTTTACCTCCTTAAATACTTAATTTTTTTATAAAACCTAGCAATAAAAAAAGAGCATAACGCTCCTAAAATAAAATTATATTATCAAACTTAATTACAAACTTAAATCATATTCTACTGCCTAAAACCAATATTATGAATCATATTCTAACAACAAAAAACTGTCATGATAAATCTTAAGTTATAATACTTGCTATTTCATCAATAAATAAAACTAAAATAATTACTTTTATAGTAATAAGTATCATTTCAAAAAAATATTAAATAAACTAACAATAAACCACATCAAAATCCATAATCTTAATTTACATACCATATTCCACAGCATTACATAAAGTAATGAAACCATTAACTTTATATTTTACCACCATGACTTGCAAATTTTCATAAAATCCATTCAAACCCTAAACTCCCATTTAACAACAATGTCCTACCCCTTCTAAATAAAAGCAGATAATAAGGCAGGTTGGGGTAGCATTCCAGCACTAAAAATACGGGTAGTATTTTTAGTAAGCTTCGGAATGCGTTATAAGGCACTTCGCCGAGAAGTGTCTTTTTTACATCTATAGGACAAATAAAAACACAACACCTTTATTTATCCATTTATCTCACCCCTATAAAAAAACTATAACCTAAACAGCTCGGGGCAGCGGTAGCACTCGTTCATGGAAAACCTTGTAGATTTTTCATGAAATCCGAGTGCATAAAAGGCTCCACGCATAGTGGTGTCCTTTTTCCCAAATATTTGGACAAGTAAATATCCCTCACTTCTAAGAAAAATAAAACAAAAAAAATACAAACTCTTATTTATCTTTTACATCCCACCCCTAACATAGAACCATAAAATAAATAGCTTGGGGCGAAGGTAGTGGTCGTTTCAAAAATCTCGGGTAGAGATTTTTAGAAAATCCGACCACGTTAAAGGCTCCACGCTTAGTGGCGCCCTTTTATTCGACTTTTTTAGGCGAGTAAAAAAGTCGTGGGGTTTAAGGGGCAACGCCCCTTTGTATTCACGGCGTATGAGTGAAAGCATTTTATCCAGTATTTTTTGCTTCGGAAAAATACTGGTCGCTCTTTAGAGCGAAACCCTAAAATTTAATTTTAATCCGTAAGCGTAACCTTAATAGTCTTATTTACTTCCTTATCCTCTTCATCTTTAAATACTCCGTATCTCTTTCCCAGTAACTCCGCAGCCTTCATGGCATAACTAAGCTTTGTTGGAATTTGAACTACTTTAGGTGTTTCTGTCTTTTCTTTTACCTGCTTAAATTCCCCGGGCTCAACTTCTTTGTAGTCAACTTTTTCCTCTTTGTAAGTCACTACAACATCTTCCATCTCTTCCCTTCTCATAACCGATGTTAAATATTCCATTACTTCCTTTATATCTGCCACATCATCTGACTTTGTCTTATTTAAAACCGAGTTCATATATTCTTTTATAAGCGGGTTTTTAAGGTTTCTCGATGCAATACTCCCTGCACATTCCTTGCTGTAACCTGCCTTTAATGCTGCATTATATCCGTTTAATGATATTAAATATTCATCGGCAAAAGCCTTTTGCCTTTTTGTAAGTTCCTTTTTCTTCTCCATTTTTTCCTCCTAATATAAAAACAGAGCCTAAAGCTCTGTTTCCTGAATTATTTTATTTATTTCTTCTTTTTTTGACTTTATGTAATTTATAACATAAATCAAAAAGTAAAAATATAATTTATAATTTATCTCTTTGTCTTTTATCTTAAAAGTTACAAGTGTAAGGCGATAATTGTAGGTACTAACTTTTAACTTATCTGCTATTTCCCTTTTCAAATCTACATTTGATAATTCCTTTATATCATTATCCAGTAATTTTATTATTACCTCATCTGATAACTTGTTTTTTTCATTTACTAAAAATTTTATTATTTCTTCCTTTAAAGAATTATTTATTATGTCTATTAAAGATTCAATAACTTTACTATTTTTAATTTTTTTTCTTATATCTTGATATTTTTTATATAAATTTTCACCATTAACGTATTTTGATTCCATTGTTCTCTTTGAAAAATAAGGATAAGTTTCAAAATGTAAAAAAGTTTTGCCTTCTTCTACTTCCAAATGTATGTTAAATTCTAATTTTTTTTCTTCTTTATCTTCATTGCTGCCATTATCACCCTTTTTTTCCAATATTAAATCACTTTTAAATTTTAAATCACGAAGTGAAATCTGACAGAATTTTTTCCCATTGTAATTACCGGAACTGGCATAAATATTTTTATTATTTTGCGCAATAGTAGGATAATATCCATTTATCATTTTTAGCAAATATTCGATATAATCTTCAATTGTATCTGAAGAAAATATTTTTTTATTTTCTTTATCCATTTCTTCTGTATTCTTTTTACTAAATAAATCAAAAAAATCTTCTTCTAAAGGTGAATCATCCATTTTTTTAAGCTGCCAATAATAAACTCTTTTAAATTTTTTATTTGTCAGTTCATAAAATGACTTATCTGCTGTAAGATAAATATAATATTTATGCTCATAATCACCATAATTTTTATCTATTAAATCTACATATCTGTCTGTCTGCTTGTTTCCCTCTAAGGAATAGACTTTGTTTTCAATGCAGTAAACAGCATATTTACTTCCATCTTTTTTATTTACCGTTATAAATATATCTACCCTATTTTGTTTATTTTTTTTACCTTTATCATCTATTTTATCACTAAAATCATATTCGGTTTTTACCACTATCCCCTCTAAATCCAATTCTTCATTACCCGCTATTTCTTCATAATCTTCATAAGCCTCTTTTGCAATCATATCAAGAAAACGTATATCTTTTTTTATACAGTTTGCAAAAAATCGACTCATAACGATCTCCTTACTTTCGACCCCCAAAATTTTAAATATGTTAGTTTCTAAATTTCTTATCATCACACATTACCTCACTTATTCATTTACTATAATACCATATTAAAAGTATATTTACGTACCAACATACTCCCAAATTTATATTCTAAATTTAACATATTTTTAAAAACCTATCTACGATTTTTTCTTTATTATTTTTGAGGTAAGGAAATATTTCCCAATTATAAATCTAATGCTTATTACCATAATAAAATTTGTTGTTTATTTTAAAATACTAACTTATAATTTAATTAACGATAAAATGAGGAGAAAAAAATGAATACTTTAATAACAAAGCAAAACAACGATTTTATAATGCCTTTTTCATATGAAATTGTTATTCCTGAAAAAGAAAATGATTTTAACTATGAATATAGCATTCAAGATGAAACAAATCCAAATTTTAATGAAAATTTTAATTTAAAAGACAAAACCGAAAATGATTATATTGATAGTGAATTTTTAGAATATATAGATAACCTTACCAAAACAGATTATATACTATCTGCCGCAAGTGGTCTTTTTTCAGGTGGAATAAGTGCCTTTATTTGTAAAGAACTTTCTTTAGATAATGCTCAAACTATGGGAAAAGAAAAAGCAATAGATATCGTTATTAAAATAGCTAAGTTCAATGGCTTTAAAGGTGATAAAGATGATATCGCCGGAGCAATAAAACATTTAGAAGAAGGTTATCATTTTGCTTCTGACAGCCATACTAATATATACGGTGGAGGCAGACAACATCACTTAAGAGATTTTGCGCACCACCCTACAATTACCGGACTTATTTTCTCAATTATTGAGCAGTTTTTTTTATACAGCTTTGGAACCGATAAAGACGGTAATTTAATTTTTAACAAAATTACAAACACCAAATATATTGGTAAAAATATATATGAAAAAATATACTATGCAACTATAAAATGGACATTCCATTTAATAAGCGATATGGCAGGCTCAAAGAATACACCGGGAGAAGGTACAGGAATTCCGGGACCGATTTTATCTTTTCTAAAAGAAGTATCAACTCTGCCTTTAATACGAGAAATAAAAAATAATTATAAAGATGATGAAATAGAATTTTCAAATTTTATATCTAAATTATTTGACGGATCATATTTTGAACATAAATCTAAAGACGATATAATTAAATTTGACCTTAGAACCGAAATGGGAATTGCTTTTCAAATATCAAATCAAGCCATACCGGTAATTATTAATGAATGTATTGTAAGAGGATTTTATTTTATAAAAAGACTTTATATACAAATTAAAATAAACAATATTAAATCACTAAAAGATTTAAAAAAATTAGACCCTAAAACTTTTCTGCCTATAAACAACAGAAACTTAACACATATGATTACTATTTCCTCTGGTGTTTTCTTTACGGTTTCAACTGCAACAGCTGCAGTAAAAGCAGCATATAAAGGAAAAAACAATTTTACAAGACATTTCCTTTTAAATATAAATTATGTTGGAGTAGGACGTTTTACTTTTGCACTTCTTAGTGAAGGAATATATATATTAAAAGATCTAAAAGAAACATACAAAATATATAAACAAAGACAAGATGTACTTTTAAAAGAAACGTTTGATTTTAAAATATATGATTACTTTTCATTAAATGAAAAACAAATGCAAATACTCTTTTCTCTGAAAAAACAAAAAGTTCAATATGATATAAATACAACAAAAGATGATGTAGAAAGAAAAATAAAACAAAAATGGCTTCAACTATGGGAAAAAGATATTAATGAAAATTATAAAAATGAATTAGTTTTACTAAACAAAGACGAAACTTATAATCAAATATCAAATGAAGTTGGAAAAAGTATTGATATTGGCTGGCTTTATCTTATTACAATGGAATTATCTTTGTTTATTCCTTATTATCCAATAAAATCAAAAGAAGAAAAATGGAATAAAGTAATAAAATATAAAAGTAATTTTGAAGAAGAAGAATTTTGCAAATGTCAAATGATTATATCTTATGAAGATTACAAAGCAATATTAAAAGAATATAATAAAAATATAGGAAAGTTAGATAATAAAACAAAAAAAATAATCACAGGAGCAGGTATAACAGCAGTACTAGGAATGGCAACAGGAGGAGTTATTTATTACTTTTCACCTCAAATTGCAGTTTTAATAGCTGGATCATCTTTTGCTAATTTATCTGGAGCAGCATTAACAAATGCAAGTTTGGCATTTATCGGTGGTGGTTCTCTTGCCGCAGGAGGTTTAGGAATGGCAGGAGGAACGACAATACTTACAGGAGGCGGTGTATTTATAGGTTCGTTAAGTGGAGGAATAACTACATTTTCTACATTAAACTCAATTTCCTCAAAAGATTTGGTATTAAGTGAATGTGCAAAATTTTTAACTTATTGCAGTCTAATCCTAGTAAAAAAACAAAATAACATCGCTATGGTAAAAAATATACAAAAAAGTATTCAAGATAGTATAAATGAATTATCTAATCAACTAAAAATTAATGAACTAATATATAAGGATGAAACAATAATACACCAAAGTAAAAAGCAAAAAATGTATATAAAATATTTTGATAGATGCAATAAAATTCTATTAAATACTTTGAAAGATTGATATAAAGAAAGCCCTAAGACTATTCTTAAGGCTTTCTATTTATAAAATACTTATTTTTTCTTTTTCATATAAATTATACTTCCACCAACAACCACAATGCATACAACTAAGATTACTATCCACAATGTCATATTCGCACTATCTCCAGTCCCAGGAGTATTCAAATTTGAAGTATTTTGAGAAGAATTGTTGTTTGATGTTCCTTGAGATGTTCCCCCACTTTGATTTTGGTTATAATCTGGATCAACTGCCCCGCATACACTGCATTTTCCGTCAACATAGTTGTGAGCTGTTTTTTCTATAACACTGCCCTTTTTAACAACTTCATTACATACGCTGCATACTTCATCTCCGCTGTATCCTTCAGCAGTGCAAGTTGCTTCTTTCTTGTTTTCTAAAGTTACATTATGTTTTTCACTTATACTATAAGAACAGTTACTGCAAGATGTTTTATGATAATTTTCATCTACATAAGATACACTCAAATTATGTTCTTTTCCTAAGATTTCACAGTCCCATTGTATTGGTTCCATACCGTTATTTGAAGCCCATGCATCCATTGCAGAAACAAGATCATTATAGCTTTGCCCATTTATTGTAACAGGAGTTTCAAGTTTTTCATTATCTGTCTTACTTAAATTTTCAGAATTAGCTGGACTTCCAAATCCCATACTGTCATCAGAATCATAATAACAACTTCTTACAGTTCCTCCGTTACAATATCCAATCAATGTACCTGAACTATCGTTTCCATTTTGAGCAGCATTTTCCATAAAAGTAATGTTATTTGCATAACAGTTACTTATGGATGTGTAATATTCATTTACAAAACCAATAATACCACCCCTTAATTTACGACTTCCGGATTCTGCAGATAATGTTATATCATATGCAAGTACATTTTTTATATTAGTTCTATTATAATATTCATCACTTGAGTAAATACTACCACATAAGCCTCCAACATTTGTACTACTTCCTTTTGCAGAAATAACAGAATTTTTTATATTTATGTTAGATGCTTCACTTCCGGCAAAAGCTCCTGCTACGGTTCCGGCAGCTATGGAATTAGAAGAATTACCTACTTCTACATTACTATTTTCAAACTTTAGATTTTTTACACATCCGTTTAATACTACGCTAAAAAATCCAACAGCTTTATTGCCGTTAGTAATACTTTCTATATTTATATTCATATTGCTTATGGTATGATTATCTCCGTCAAAAGTACCTCTAAATAAGTTCTCATTATTATATTCAAGATTAACTCCATTCCAGTGTCCGATAGGATCCCAGTTATGTCCGGATAAATCAATATCATTTTTTAGGGTTATAGTCCATCCTTCATATGTATTACCATTATTTACTTCATACGAAAAAAGCCCAAGTTCTTTGGCGCTTGAAATTTCTATTGTCTTAGCACTGTCGTCTTTACTTGTATAAGCAGACGCACGAACACTATCATCACTCCAGTTTAAATCATCAGCCTTAACAAAAGAACCATTTAAGTTTACTCCACCCAAAACAATAAGGCATGAAACCAATACCGCAAAAATCTTCTTAACCAACGCCTCTTCCTCCAACTAAATTTATAAAATTATTTAATTAAAATATTTTGAAATTCAATGCATTGTTATTTTATCAAAAAACACATTATTTTTTCAAGATTTTTATAATTTCAATTAAATATTTTACATTCTTCATTATATAAGTTTGATTAGATATTTTTATTGTTTAAAAATCGTGTATTTCTTAGTAATTATGTTTTATGTTCTTACATAAATATCATAAAAACATAACCCCATATTTCACTTCTATGTTTATCTATCTTACAAAAAAACATTAAAACACTAATTTTATATTTAATTACAATGTTCCTATTCCTTACATGAAATAATTAAAACAATACCCCCATATTTCACTTCTATGTTCCACTATCTTACATAAAATCATTAAAAAACTACTACTACATTTCACAACCATGTCCCACCCCACTACACAAAACCAAATAATTAGGCAGGCTCGTGGTAGCTTTTCCGCCAGTAAAACTCGGGTAGAGTTTTACGTAGGCGTCAAAAGCGTTAAGGCACTTCGCCCAGTGATGTCTTTTTATCCAAATATTTTAACAAAACTTGATTAGTTCTTTAAGAAAAAAATTGAATATTCCACACCTAACAGGAAATCACAAACTAAATAGGTTTAAGGAGGCGGTAGTGGTCGTTTCAAAAATCTCGGGTAGAGATTTTTAGAAAATCCGACCACGTTATAAGCCTTCACGGCGACTGAGTGAAAGCGTTTTTTCCATATTTTTGAGCTTTGGCAAAAATATGGTCGGGTTGTTAAGGGCAAACAGTCCTTAAAAATAGGGTTTAAGGGGTTCCCTCCTTTAATGTCGAGTTATTAAGATAGAATCTCTTAAGTTTCCACCACATTACATAAAAACACGAAAAACTATCCCTACATTTCACAACAATGACTCCCTACCTTACATAAACATCATTAAAATACTATCTCACATTAAACGACCATATCCCACCCCACTACATAAAACCAAATAATTAGCTCGGGGTGGCGGTAGCTTTTCTGTCCGTATAAAATGCGGGTAGCATTTTGCGAGACATCGAAAAGCGTTTAAGGCACTTCGCCTAGAAGTGTCCTTTTTGCCTCTTTTTTTGGACAAGCAAAAAAAGAGTGGGGTGTTAGGGGCAAAGCCCCTTAAATTAATTTTAAAAAATTTGAAAAAAGCCGTTAATTTTTTTTGCGTAAAACATTGTAAAATATAGTTAAAGAAAAAATTTAAAGGAGTTGGGATATGGAAGGTGTAAATTATTTTCCGTTGGATGTGCATTTGGAAGACAAAGTAAATTTAATTGAAGCAGAATTTGGACTTACGGGTTTTGCCGTTTTAATAAAACTCTATCAAAAGATTTACGGCGGAAGTGGTTATTTTACCCTTTGGGATAATGAAGTGGAAATGCTTTTTTCTTCTAAAATAAACATTGATATAAAAAGGCTTAAAAGGATAGTTGAAAAGTGCATCGAAAGGGATATTTTCTCAAAAGATATGTACGATAATTTTTCTATTCTTACATCCAAAGGAATTCAAAAGAGATTTTTTACTATTACAAAAAGGCGCAAAGAAAGCGATGTTAAATGGGATTATATCCTGCTTAACAAAAAAGAAATAAAAGAGCTTAATCTAAAAAAACTTATGGAGCCCGATAAAAAAATTGCATGCAAAAATGACAAAAATGCTAACAAAAAGGATAAAAATGTATGCAACAATGAGGAAAATGCATGCAAAAATGAACAAAGTAAAGTAAAGGAAAGTAAAGTAAATAAAAGTAAAGAAAGTAAAGTAAAGGAAGAAAAGAAAAAATACGGTGATTACGGCAATGTTCTTTTAACAGATAATGAGTATAACGCATTAAGAATGAATGTTAATGATTATAAAAATAAAATAAAAGACCTTGATTATTATATAGGAAGTACTGGAAGAGAGTATAAAAGCCATTATATGACCATACTTTCATGGTCAAGGCGGGATAAATTCAAAAACATAAACAAATCATCTAAAATCGAGATTGAGGCCGATAGAGAATATGAAACTTACAGTGATGAATTAATAAAAGAAATGATGATGGGAGATTGATAAATTATGTTTGATTTTAAAAATGTTGAAGGGCTGTTATATGCTTATCCGATAATAAAAAAAAGCATTGACATAGACAGAGAAACACTAAGGATGTTAGAAGATTATGAAGCAGATATTCAAGCCGTTAAGTATGATGGAGTTAAGGTAGATAAAAGTGATATAAGCAATAATACTCAAAGAGAAGCTCTTGATTTAATAAGTGACAAGGCTTACTTAAATAAAAAAATAAAGAAAAACTCTCTTAAAGCTAAGAGAGTTGAAATGGCTCTTGAAGTGTTAAAGGAAGCGGAAAGGGATATAGTTGTAAAGAAATATTTTGACAGGTATTTGGATTATGAGATTTATGATGATTTATGTATTTCAAAGTCTACATATTACCGAATGAAAAATAATGCCGTTAAAAAGATTGGTGATGTTTTATACTAAGGACAAAGGGGCTTTGCCCCTTAAACCCCTTACTTAAGGGCTGTCTGCCCTTAACAACCCGTATTTAAGGGGTGTTACCCCTTAA
>NZ_SPHL01000035.1 GCF_005844425.1 Anaerofustis stercorihominis
GATATTTAAAAATAAAATGTTTTTTATATATAAAAAATTTAATAATTTTAATAATATGCGGTGAATAATTTATGAAAGTTTTGTGTTTTTTATATTTACTCTTTTTTTCTACATGAAATATTGGTACAATATTGATGTTCATGAAATTATTATAGAAAGAGAGTTTATTTATGAAGGAAAGACAAAACAAAAATAGTATTTTTAAAATTTTCTCTGTTATATTTATCATAGTTGCAATTTTTGATGCAATTATGGGATTATATTCTTTTATATCAACATTATCATCATATACTTCACAAGGATTTGAAATGGGTGAAGTATTAAAATATTTATTTAGTGCATTGTTCCTTCCATCTGTAATTGAACCATTATGCATTATAGGTGGTATAGGTCTTATTCTTTTGGGCATATATAGAATTTTAGAAAATAATATTGTTGAAGTTGTTTTTGATGAAGATGAAAATAATGAAAGCAGTGAAGAAAATATAGTTTATGAATCAGTTGTTGAAGAAGAAAATGTTGAAGAAACTGAAACAAGTGAAGAAAAAGAAAATGACGAAGTTTCAGAAGATATGGAAGAACAAGAAGAATCTACACAAGAACAAGAAGAGCCAAAAGAAGATGTTGTAGAGGAAGAAGAAACTGTAGATGAAGTTGTAGAAGAAAAAGAAGATGTTGTAGAAAATAATGAAGAATCAACTGAAGACAGCGAATCTACAGATGAAGAAGCTACCGAAGAAAAAGAAGAAGAATCTAAAGAAGATAATGAATAAATAAAATAACAGAGGTTAAAAGAGGCATATGTATGCCTCTTTTTTTATTTTATATGGCTATTTGCAAGGGATTTACATTGCAAAAATCATGAAAAAAATGTATAATAAAACAATTAATGGAATTGTTAAAAAATTAAGAAAAATGTATAAATAAAACATGGAGGAATAAACATGGCTTTATATGAAAAAACCGTATATCAATTAAGAGATATGCTAGATAAAAAAGAAGTCAGTGTAAAGGAAGTTCTTGATAGTTATATACAAAGAATAGAAGATACTGATGATAAATTAAATGCTTTTTTGACAAAAACTTTTGAAGTTGCTAGAAAAGATGCAGAAAAAAGCGAAGAAAGAATTTTAAAGGGAGAACCTTTAAGTTTTCTTGATGGTATACCTTATGCCCTTAAAGATAATATGTGTACAAAAGATGTAAGAACAACTTGTTCATCTAAGTTGCTTGAAAATTTTGTACCTCCTTATAGTGCTACTGTATACAAAAAACTTCAAAACAGCGGTGCATTACTTCTTGGTAAAGTTGATATGGATGAATTTGCAATGGGTTCATCAAATGAAAACTCAGCTTACCATACAGTAAAAAATCCTTGGGATACATCAAGAGTTCCGGGGGGATCTTCTGGCGCAAGTGCTGTTAGCGTAAGTGCATCACAAGCTGCTTTTTCTCTTGGTTCAGATACAGGAGGGTCAATAAGAACGCCTGCTGCTTTTTGTGGGGTAACAGGTTTAAAACCTACTTATGGTAGAGTTTCAAGATATGGACTTGTTGCTTTTGCTTCTTCTCTTGATCAAATAGGACCTTTTGGTAAAGATATGAAAGATGTAGCAAGTGTGCTTAATGTAATTGCGGGATATGATGAAAATGATTCTACAAGCATGAAAGTTGATGTTCCTGATTATACTTCTTTCTTAAGTGATGGTATAAAAGGTATGAAAGTTGGCGTTGATTATAGCCTTTTAGATGAAAACAAAATTGATAAAGATGTTTGTGATAATATAAAAAATGCAATTGAAACATTTAAAGAAATGGGTGCAGAAATAGTGGATATTTCTTTCGACTGTTTTGATTATGCAATACCTGTATATTATTTAATTTCTTCTTCTGAAGCATCGTCAAATCTTTCTAGATTTGACGGAATAAGATACGGAGTTAGAGAAGAAGGAGAGACTCTTGAAGATATTATAATAAATTCAAGAACAAAAGGCTTTGGCGAAGAAGTTAAAAAGAGAATTCTTCTTGGAACATATGCTCTTTCTGCCGGATATTATGATATGTATTATAATAAGGCTTTAAAAGTAAGAAGAATTATTAAAGAACAATATGATGAAATGTTTAAACAATGTGATATAGTTCTTACTCCTACAACAACAAGCGAAGCATTTAAAATAGGTGAAAAAAGTACTGACCAAACAAAGATGTATCTTGATGATATATTTACGGTTACTGCTAATCTTGCAGGAATACCTGCTGCTAGTATTCCATGTGGATTTTCGAAAAATGGTATGCCAATAGGTCTTCAAATTGCATCAAGAGCATTTGGAGAAGGTAATATTATAAAAGCCGGATATAATTATCAACAAGTAACTGATTTTCATAAAAATAAACCAAGTTTATAGGAGGTAAGAAATGAAAAATTATACTATGGTAATAGGGCTTGAAATTCATTGTGAATTAGGTACAAAAAGTAAAATTTTCTGTTCTTGCCCAACAGAATTTGGTGCCGAAGAAAATGCTCATGTATGTGAAAGATGTATGGGGATGCCTGGAACTCTTCCCGTACTTAATAAAAAGGTTGTTGAATATGCTGTAAAAGCAGGTTTATCTTTAAACTGTAATATTCAAAACTTTTCAAAATTAGATAGAAAAAATTACTTTTATCCTGACCTTCCAAAAGCATATCAAATATCTCAATATGATGAACCGATTTGTCTTGGTGGATATCTTGATATAACTAAGGAAAACGGAGAAAAGAAAAGAATAAATATAACAAGAATTCATATTGAAGAAGATGCCGGAAAACTTATTCATGAAGATTATCAGACATTGCTTGATAATAATAGATGTGGGGTTCCTTTAATTGAAATTGTAACAGAACCTGATATCAGAACGGCGGAAGAAGCGTTATTATTTGCTGAAACAGTAAGAAACAATCTTTTAACTGTAGGAGTTTCTGACTGTAAAATGCAAGAAGGTTCTCTTCGTTTTGATGTAAACTTATCTGTTATGCCGGAAGGTTCAAGTGAATTTGGTACAAGAACAGAAATGAAAAATCTTAACTCTTTTAGATCATTAAAAAGAGCTATAGAATATGAATATAAAAGACAAGTTAGAGCCGTTGAAAAAGGTGAAGAAATAGTACAAGAAACAAGAAAATGGGATGATGAAAAAGGGAAATCATTCTCTATGAGAAGCAAAGAAGATGCTCATGATTATCGTTATTTCCCTGACCCTGACTTAGTTCCTATTATCTTAACAGATGAAGAAATTGCAGAATATAAAGCTCAAATGCCTGAACTTCCTCAAGCAAAGAAAGAAAGATTTATGGAAGAATATTCTTTAAGTGAATATGATGCAAACTTCTTAGCAGGTTCAAGTGAAATAAGTAATTTCTTTGAAGAAGCAATAAAAGATACTAAAAACATCAAGTCTGTTGCCAACTTCTTAATGGGAGATATTTCAGCATACTTAAATAGCAATGAACTAGAATTTTCTGATATTAAATTTACTCCGGCAAATCTTGCTAAACTTATAAACCTTGTTGATAAAGGAGATATAAACTTATCTACTGCTAAAAAAGTTTTAAATGAAATGTTTGAAAGCGGTAAAGATGCTGAAGTAATAGTTGAAGAAAAAGGATTGAAACAAATGAACGATACAGGAGAAATCAAAGTTATCGTAGAAAAAATTCTAAATGATAATCCTCAAGTTGTTGAAGACTTGAAAGGTGGAAAGAAAAAAGCTGCAGGTTTTGTGGTTGGTCAAGTTATGAGACAAACAAAAGGAAAAGCTAATCCTGGTATTGTAAATCAATTAATTAATGAAATTTTAGGATTATAAAAAAGAGAGCTTTGCTCTCTTTTTTTATTTGTCTTTTAGCATTTCTCCAACGGCTCCGTAAGGATGGATTAGTTTAAAATCTTTATCTGTTATATTATTTATTTTCATAACGGTTGCACCAATTATATCAAGAACTATGCTTGTGCAGGTAGTTGACGATGTTGCAACCATATCTTTGTCATCCAGTTCTTTTAAGGAATCAAACATTATACAAATATCTGAATTCTTAGCTAAATAAGAATCCTTGTTTTCCGTTATTGCTATTATGTAGGCACCAAGTTTTTTAGCTATTGGAATGGAATGCATAAGTTCTTTTGTGTTACCGCTTTTTGAAATAGGGACAAATATATCATTTTTTCTTATTACTCCGTATTCTCCGTGAAGTCCATTCATTACATTTATTGCGATGGAGGGAATATATAGAAAATTATATATATTTGCTGCTCTAAAAGCTGCGGTGCTTGAAGATCCACATCCTGCAAATATTATATTTCCTTTGCAATTTGCAATTTTATTACTTGCTTTTTCAACTATTTCAAAATTTAAACTTTTTTCTAAATTGTTAACTGCATCGACTTCTCTTTTTAATAATTCTTTTATTGTATTTATATTATTCATAAAGATAACCTCCTTATGTTTTATTTTATCATTATTTTTATTTATTTAAAAGGTTTTTTATGCTTTATTTAGTAAAAATATTCAAATATATTATTGAAAAAAAGATAATAATGTTTTATAATATAATTGTAAATACATCATTATGAATTTTTAAAGGAGATTTTAATTATGAAAGCAGTTGTATTTAGAGGTCCGGAAGATTTTGGACTTGAAGAAGTTGAAACACCGAAATGTCCAAAAGGAGGAGTTTTAATAAAAGTTGAAGCAGTAGGACTTTGTGGTTCTGATGTTAGAACTTTTAGTTCAGGACACTTTGCGGTTACACCTCCTTATATTTTAGGACATGAGGCAGCAGGTGTTATTTGTGAAAGTGATAATGAAAATTATCCTGTTGGTGAAAAAATTGTTATAAATCCACTTGTTGGATTATGTGGTACTTGTTATTTCTGTACACATGGACTAAAAAATCATTGTGAAAATAAAATAACACTTGGTACAAATTTACCTGGAGGATATGCACAATATACAGCTTTACCTAAGGAATGTTGCAGCGATGATACAATAGTTAAAATACCTAGTGATTTTAATGTTGATTTAATTCCTCTTGCAGAAACAACATCAAGTGTTTATTCTGTACAAGAATTTGCAAGAGTAAAAGAAGGGGACGATGTTGTAATTATGGGTGCCGGTCCTCTTGGAAATCTACATAGTGCTATTGCAAAAGCAAGAGGAGCAAGAAAAGTAATTATTTCTGAACCAAATGAATCAAGACTTGAAATGGCTCATAGATTTAAAACTACGGATGTATTTAATAATCCAAATAAAGAAACTTTGGAAGATTGCGTAATGAGAGAAACAGACGGTCACGGAGCTGATGTTGTTATCGTTGCATGCCCTGTTGGATCTGCTCAAGAACAAGCAACTCATCTTGTTAAACCAAGAGGTACTGTAGTTCTATTTGGAGGTCTTCCAAAAGATAATTGTAAAGTTCTTTTCGACAGTAACTTAATTCATTATAAAGAACTTAATGTAGTAGGCGGATTTGCTTATGCTCCAGAAGTATTTGCAAAAGCTGTTGAATTAATCGTTAATAAGAAAATTGATGCTACACAATTTGTAACTCATATTATGCCTTTAAAAGATATTAAAGAAGGTATTAAAGCAATTAAAACAGGGGAAGCAATAAAAGTAGTTTTGAAACCTTTTAATGAATAAAATTAATTAAAAATAAAAAAGATTGTTTTCGGACAATCTTTTTTTATTACAAAAAAAGTAATATTGACATATAATAAAATATGTAGTAAAATTCGACTAATAAATTAATATCCAATTTAACAGGTTTAGTGCCGGGCTTTATGCAACAGTTTGATATATCTGTGGGTTTCATGGATATATTTTTTATTTGGAGGTTATCATCATGAAAAACAATTTAACGGATAAGCAACTTGCAATGAAGGTATCTCTTTGGAGTATGATAGTAAATATATTTTTATCTATAATCAAGGTTGCAGTTGGATTCTTTGGGAAATCATCTGCCCTTATTTCTGACGGTATACACTCTCTTTCTGATGTGTTTAGTACTGTTGCTGTTATGATTGGGATAAATGCCTCAAGTAAAGAATCAGACACTGAACATAGATATGGGCACGAAAGAATAGAATGTGTGGTTGGGATGTATTTATCGTCATTTTTAGCAGTCATAGGTTTTGGTATAGGATATGATGGAACAATAAAAATTATTAATCACAGTATAATAGCCGTTCCTTCAAGCATAGCTTTATATATAGCAGTTTTATCTGTGGTTGTAAAAGAAATGATGTTTAGAGTTACAATGCGAGCAGGAGAAAAAACAGGCTCTACTGCACTTAAAGCAGATGCTTGGCATCATAGGTCTGATGCTTTATCCTCAATAGGTAGTTTTGTTGGTATTTTGGGAGCAAGGTTAGGGTTTACAATACTTGACCCTATTGCATGTATTTTAATTTGTTTAATGATTTTTCAAGCTGCTTATGAAATAGGTAAGGATTGTGTAGATAAAGTGGTAGATAAGTCTTGTGATGAAGATACTGTTAAGGATATGGTTGAAGTTATAAAAAATATTGATGGGGTTTATTCAATAAAGGATATAAAAACGAGACTTTTCGGAAGTAAAAAATATGTTGATATTATAATTTATGTAGACGGAAAGTTATCAGTATATGACGGGCATGCAATAGCAATGAACGTTCATGAAGCAATTGAAAAAGAATTTGAGGGAGTAAAGCATTGTATGGTGCATGTTGATCCTATTTTTATAAATTAAAATTTTTAACTTTTGTAATTTTTTAATTACAAAAGTTTTTTGTTCATTTATGTATAAAAAAAGTAAAAAAAAACTTTATTTCTCTTGATTTTTCTTCTTATTATGGTATACTTATGATTGCTAAAGGCAAAAAAGCCTTTTTTTAATGTTGCAAATTTGTTCTTAATAATGATGTGGACTCCATTATAGAGAGTGATTTGCATCGAAGTTTTATATTTAGTCCTGTAGATATAATTCTTCACCAAGTAATACAGCGGAGGTTGTAAATAATGAGAGTAAAAGTAACACTTGCATGCGAAGAGTGTAAACAAAGAAACTATAATACAATGAAAAATAAAGACAATCCAAAAGAAAGATTAGAACTTAAAAAGTATTGTAGATTTTGCAAGAAACATACTAATCATAAGGAAACAAAATAAGGAGTATGGTTATGGCAAAAAGTAAAAAAAATGCTAAAGCCACAAAGAAAAAAGAATTTTTTCTTTTAAGATGGATAAAAGGTATCTCTGAATTTTTTAGAGGGGTTAGTGTAGAACTAAAAAAAGTTACATGGCCAACTAAAGATGAATTAGTAAAGCAAACAATTGTTGTAATTGTTATTTGCGGAATACTTACAATATTTATTTGGGGTTTAGATACTGTTTTAGGATTATTAAGAGGTCTTTTGTAGTAGGTAAAAATTATGAGTGAAAATGTTAAACAAATTGAAAGTGACAGCACTAAAGCACTTTGGTATGTAGCGCATACTTATTCAGGATACGAAAACAAGGTTAAAGAAAATATTGAAGCTGCAGTTATTCGTAGGAATATGTCTGATGTTATTGAAGAAGTTGTAGTGCCTATGCATAAAGTTGAAGAAACAAAAAACGGTGAAAGAAAAGTTGTTGAAAAGAAAGTATTTCCCGGATATGTTTTGGTAAAAATGTACATGACTGATGATGCTTGGTATATCGTAAGAAATACCAGAGGTGTGACAGGATTTGTTGGACCAGCATCAAAACCAGTACCTTTAACTGAAGAAGAACTTAGAAATCTTGGCATAATTGAAAAAGAAACAGTGACGACAGACCTTAAGGTTGGAGATGAAATTGAAGTTTTATCCGGACCTTTTGAAAATTATACCGGTATTATCGAAGAAGTAAATATCGATAAAGCAAAATTAAAAGTTAATATATCTATGTTTGGCAGAGAAACACCTGTTGAATTGGATTTTGAACAAGTAAGAAAATTTTAATTGAAAGAAAAGTAGGAGAATAAAAAATGGCAAAGAAAATTGTTGGAATGATAAAATTACAAATTCCTGCTGGAAAAGCTACACCAGCACCACCAGTTGGTCCTGCACTTGGTCAACATGGTGTAAATATCATGGACTTTTGTAAAGCATTTAACGCAAAAACAGAATCACAAGCCGGTCTTATAATTCCGGTTGTAATCAGTGTATATCAAGACCGTTCATATACATTTATTACAAAAACTCCACCAGCTCCAGTATTAATTAAAAGAGCTATCAACCTACAAAAAGGTAGTGGAGAACCTAACAAAAACAAAGTAGGTAAAATTACTAAAGATCAAATTAAAGAAATTGCTGAAATGAAAATGCCTGACTTAAATGCTGCTAATATCGATACTGCTATGAGCATGATCGAAGGTACAGCAAGAAGTATGGGTATTACTGTAGAAGAATAATAACTGGTTATTTATCTCGTATATATGTGGGAGAGGTAAATAAGTATTTAAATTGTAACCACACAGGAGGATATATATTAATGAAAAAAGGTAAAAATTATCTTGCAAAAAAAGAAATGATTGAACAAGGTAAATTATATGATGTAAATGAAGCTGTAGCATTAGTTAAAAAAATGGCAACAGCTAAATTTGATGAAACAATTGAACTTCATGTTAAACTTGGTGTTGACTCAAGACATGCTGACCAACAAGTTCGTGGTGCTATTGTTCTTCCTCACGGAACAGGAAAAACAGTTAGAGTTTTAGTATTTGCTAAAGGTGAAAAAGCTGAAGCTGCTAAAGCTGCTGGTGCTGATTATGTTGGAGCAGAAGAATATTTGGACAAAATTCAAAAAGAAGGCTGGTTCGAATTTGATGCAGTTGTAGCTACACCTGATATGATGGGTGTTGTTGGTAGATTAGGTAGAGTTCTTGGACCTAAAGGTTTAATGCCTAACCCAAAATCTGGAACTGTTACATTTGATGTTGATAAAGCTGTAAATGAAATCAAAGCAGGTAAAGTTGAATACAGACTTGATAAATCAAACATTATTCACGTTGCTATTGGTAAAGCAAGCTTTGGTGAAGAACAAATCGAAGAAAATTTCAATGTTTTAATCGATGCTATCAAGAAAGCAAAACCTGCTGCAGCAAAAGGACAATATTTCAGAAGTGTTACTTTATCAAGCACAATGTCTCCTGGAGTAAAACTTTCTGTTGCAAAATTCTAATTAATATAGTATAATATATTAGCTAAAAATTGAATATTAATTATTCACGATAATTAAAAGGTTTAACCTTTTAATATATACCGCAGACAGCAGGGGGATATAATCCGTAACAATCCTGCCGAGGTTAAGAAGTGGAGTTATCAAATACTCTTTCTTAACTTGCGGAAAGAGTATTTTTTATGAATAGGAGGAAATGTCGTGTCATCAGAAGCTATTTTAGAAAGCAAAAAAGTCATTGTTGCCGAAATAGTTGAAAAAATGAAAAATGCAGAAGCTTTCGTTTTAGTAGATTATAAAGGTATTAATGTTGAACAAGATACTGCATTCAGAGCAAAAGCAAGAGAATTAAACGTAGATTACAAAATTTACAAAAATACATTCCTTAGATTTGCTGCAAAAGAATGTGGATATGATGAACTTGTTGACGTATTAAAAGGAAGTACAGCAGTTGCTTTTTGTGACGAAGATGTTGTTGCACCAGCAAAAGTTGTTAGCGAATTTGCTAAAGACAATGCTTTAGAATGCTTAACAATTAAAGGCGGTGTAATCGAAGGTAGTGTAGCTAAATTAGAAGAATTACAAAAAATCGCAACATTACCATCAAGAGAAGCATTACTTGCAAAAATGCTTGGAAGCTTACAAGCTCCAATTTCAAACTTTGCATGTGTTATCAATGCTATCAAAGAAAAAATGGAAGAAGACGAACAAGCAAGCGCTTAGTTTTGTCTAGCTAAAGAAATAAGAAAAATAAATAGGAGAAAATTAAAATGAGTGAAAAATTTGATAAAATTATTGAAGAAGTAAAATCTATGTCAGTTTTAGAACTATCTGAATTAGTTAGTGCTTTAGAAGAAGAATTTGGTGTAAGTGCTGCTGCTGCACAAGTAGTAGTTGCTGGTGATGCTGGTGCTGCTGGTGGTGCTGCAGAACAAACAGAATTTGATGTAATCTTAACAGCTGCTGGTGATTCTAAACTTAAAGTTGTTAAAGCTGTTAGAGAAGTAACAGGTTTAGGACTTAAAGAAGCTAAAGAAATCGTTGATAACGCTCCAAAAGCTATCAAAGAAGGCGCTAGCAAAGAAGAAGCTGAAGAAATCAAAGCTAAAATCGAAGAAGTTGGCGGACAAATCGAACTTAAATAGTTTAGATTATAATTTTAAAAGACCACAATTATGTGGTCTTTTTTGTTTTTTATAAATTGATGATAATAAAAAAAGACGGAATTAAATCCGTCTTATATTTTTAAGTTATTAACCTCTAAGGTCATCAAGAAGTTCTGTTTTTTCTTCTGTTTTATCGTCTTTTTGTTTTACGATTTTAGCAGGTGCACCTGCGACTACAACTCCTTCAGGAACATCTTCTGTTACAACACTTCCTGCTGCAACAACACTGCCGTTTCCTATTTTTACACCTTCTAAAACTACAACGTTTCCGCCTATCATACAATCATCTCCAACGATAACAGGTGTTGCTGATGGTGGTTCTAAAACTCCTGCCAAAACTGCTCCAGCACCAATGTGGCTTCTTTTACCTACTGTTGCTCTTGCACCAAGAACTGCATTCATATCAATCATAGATTCTTCGCCGATAACAGCTCCGATGTTTATTGTAGCACCCATCATTATAACGGCATTTTTACCAATTTGTACACCTTCTCTGATGTTTGCACCTGGTTCAATTCTTGCTTCAACTTCATTTGTATCCATCATAGGAATAGCTGAATTTCTTCTATCATATTCCATTCTATAGCTTGTTATTCTATCTTTGTTGCTGTCAATAAAGTCAAATACTTCTTCTTTTTCTCCAAATACAATATAAGAACCTTGTGTCCCGTAATATTCAAGTCCTTCAAGCATGTTTTCTACTAAATCACCTTTAACATAAAGTTTGATAGGTGTACTTTTTTGTGCAGCCTTAATGTATTTAGCGATTTCATAAGGGTTTGTTAAGTCAAATTGTTCTTTTAATTTAGCGTTATCCATTATTTTCTCCTTAAATTATATCATTCATTTGGAAATATCCATTTCCTTTATCATATATGTATCTGCCTGCTTTAACTGCTCCCACTGCAAATACTTTTCTTGATAATGCTGTATGTTTTACTTCTATTATTTCATCTTCTCCGGCGAAGATTACTTCATGTTCTCCTACAATAGTACCGCCTCTTACAGAGTGTATTGTAAGATCGCTTTTTTCTCTTTTAACATCTTTACCATATCTTGAAAATTTGTATTCAAGTTCTTTATTTGAATTTTCTTTTATTACATCTGCAAGCATATAAGCTGTTCCACTTGGAGCATCTACTTTTCTGTTGTGATGTTTTTCTATTATTTCTGTATCAAAATCTTCACAAAGAAGTTTAGCACCAAGTTCAAGCATTTTACTTACAACACTTATGCCATAAGAGAAGTTTCCTGTTTTAAATACAGGTATAGTTTTGCTTGCTTCATCTAAATGTTTGTTTGTATCTTCATCAAGACCTGTTGTAGCACATACAAGTGCAATATTGTTTTTAACACAAAAGTCTATTAAACTGTCAACAAGACTAAAATGAGAGAAATCTATTACAACATCTATATCTTCTTTTATTTTATCAAAGGAATCATATATAGGATATTCTTCATTTCCTTTTATGTTTTTATCAAATCCGCATACGATTTGCATATCTTCATATCCTTCGACTATGTTTTTTACATTTTGTCCCATGGCTCCGTTAAAGCCGCTTATCATAACTTTTATCATATTTAGCCTCTTAGATTAAAGAATATTCTTTCAATGTTTTTTCTAATAAATCTCTTTTACTTCCTGTTAGCTCTGTTAAAGGAAGTCTCATATCACCTGTATTAAGTCCCATTATTTTCATGGCAGTTTTTACAGGGATTGGATTACATTCACAGAAAAGAGCATCACACATTGGTAAGATATCAAGTTGTTTTTGAATTGCCGTTTTGATATCGCCATTAAAGAATGCATCTGTTAATGCAACACATTCTTTAGGAATAATGTTTGAACATGTTGAAATTACACCATCTCCTCCAAGAGATAAAACAGGCATAATTTGATCGTCATTTCCTGAATATAATTCTACATCTTCAGGTAAATCTTTCATTATTCTTGCAACTTGAGATAAGTCTCCACTTGCTTCTTTAAATCCTTTTACATTTTTTATTTTAGTAAGTTCAATAGCAAGTGATGCAGATATATTTTTACCTGTTCTTGATGGAACGTTATAAACAATAATAGGTACATCTACTCTGTCACTTATATATTCATAACTTTTATAAATACCTTCATCACTTGATTTATTGTAATAAGGATTATTGATTAAAACAGCGTCCGCACCTCTTTTTGCGGCTATTTCTGTCAATTGAAGAACATGTTCTGTATTATTTGTTCCCGTTCCCGCAATAAAAGGAACTCTGCCGTTTATTACCTCATTTGAAACTTTGAAAATTTGGTCTTTTTCTTCATCTGTAACAGTTGGAGATTCTCCTGTTGTTCCACAAATTACAAGACCGTTAATACCATTTTCTATTTGTGAGTTAATAAGTTCTTCAAGTACACTATAGTTTACTTTATTATTTTCATCAAATGGAGTAACTAAAGCCGTACTTACACCTTTAAAAATAGACATATTATTCATTTTCCTTTCCAAAGAAATTTTCTTTAATTAAGTATTCAGCGATTTGAACTGTATTAGATGCGGCGCCTTTTCTGATATTATCACCTACACACCATAAGTTCATTCCGCTTTCAACAGAAAAGTCTCTTCTTATTCTTCCAACGTAAACTTCATCTCCGCCTGCTGCATCAAGTACAGTAGGGTATTCTGGAACTGAAATATCATCTTTTACTATTACGCCAGGAGCTTTTCTTAATAATTCTCTTGCTTCTTCAAGGTCAAAAGGTTTTTCAAATTCAAGGTTGATGCTTTCACTATGACCTACAAAAACAGGTACTCTTACTGTTGTTGCAGTAACTTTTACATCGTAATCACCAAGAATTTTATGTGTTTCATTGACCATTTTAAGTTCTTCTTTTGTATATCCGTTTTCTGTAAATTCATCAATATGAGGAAGACAGTTGTATGCTATTTGAACAGGGTAAAATTCATTTTTACCGCCTTTAACTCCTTCTTCAAGATCTTTTATTCCTTTTAGTCCAGAGCCTGCAACTGCTTGGTATGTAGAATAAATTACTCTTTTTATTTTATACGCATCATGAAGAGGTTTTAAAACTACCATTGCTTGGATAGTTGAGCAGTTTGGATTTGCAATTATTCCTTTGTTTTTTAAAGCATCTTTTGGATTTACTTCAGGTACAACCAAAGGTACTTCATCATCCATTCTCCATGCTGAAGAGTTATCAATTACAACAACTCCGTTTTTTGCTGCGATAGGTGCATATTTTAAACTTGTTCCTCCGCCTGCTGAAAATAATGCAAAGTCGATATCTTTGTCAAAAGAATGTTCTGTTAATTCTTCAACAGTATATTCATTTCCGTTAAATTTAACTTTTTTTCCTGCTGATCTTATTGATGCCATAGGGTAAAAGTTATTAACATCAATTTTGCTTTCTTCAAGTACTTCAATCATTTTTTGTCCTACAACACCTGTTGCACCAACAACAGCTACATTGTATTTTCCCATAAAAATCCTCCTAAATATTTTTTATAGTGTTATAAAAAATAAAAGTCGACAATGCGACTCATAATACGTAAATAAATCAGTATTAGTGAATAGCACTCCATCAAAGTCGATGACAGTCTTAATGCTCTTAACATTAAGCCCGAAAAGACACCCGGTAAAAAGTGCCAATCCTCGGCAAATTTTCCTTTCATTTATTTTCACTTATATTTACCTATATCCAATAAATTACTGATAAAATTTGCACCTCTATTTTAACACTATGATATATAAATTCTATTGTTTTTATTATAGTAATAAATGTGTTTTATTGCAAGCCTTTTATTATAGTTTTGATGTAGTTTTATATTTGAAAATTAAATTTATTAAATCTTTTTTTGAATAATGTTTTAAATATAATTTATTTGCTTTTTTCATAATATTTTCATAATTATTTTTTGTTACATTGATTTTTTTATTTTAATAACAAATAAAGACAAAAAATTTTAAATAAGATTGATATTATTTATAAAAAAGCGAAAAGAGGAAGAACATAAAAATGGGAAAAACTTTGGTTATTACATCGGGAAAAGGAGGAGTCGGAAAGACTACATCTACTGCAAATATTGGTGTATCTTTAAGTAAACTGGGGAAAAAGACTGTCGTTATAGATGCTGATATAGGACTTAGAAATTTAGATGTAATATTGGGGCTTGAAAACAGGATTGTTTATACTATTATTGATGTAATTGAAAACAGATGTAGATTAAAACAGGCGCTTATTAAAGATAAACGTTATGATGGATTATACTTGCTTCCGGCTTCGCAAACAAAGGATAAAACGGCAATAAGACCAACTCAAATGAGAAAAATTTGTAAAGAACTTGAAAATACTTTTGATTACATAATAGTTGATTCTCCTGCAGGAATAGAGCAAGGTTTTCAAAATGCGGTTGCCGGTGCAAAAGATGCAATAGTTGTAACCACTCCCGAAGTTTCTGCGGTTAGAGATGCTGATAGAATAATATCCCTTCTTGATGTAAATGGAATAGAAAATACAAAATTAATAATTAATAGAGCAAAAGAAGATATGATGAAAAAAGGTCAGATGATGGATACAAATGACATTTTGGATATTTTAGGTATAGAACTTATTGGAATTGTTCCTGATGAAAAAGAAATTGTTATTTCTTCAAATAGAGGAGAGCCGGTGGCGGGAAAAGAAGATTTAATAACAGGACAAGCGTATATGGATATAGCAAGAAGAATAACAGGGGAAGAAATACCAATAAGAAATATTGTAAAGAAAGAAAATTTGGTAAAAAGGCTTGTTCATAGTCTTGGATTTTAGGAGGAGATATGTTTGATTTTTTTAGGGATAAAACAGATGAAAATAAAAGTAAAGATATAGCAAAAGAAAGACTTCAAAACATTCTAATGAAAGAAAGAACGAATATAACAAATGATAAATTGGAAATGGTAAAAAAAGAAGTTCTTTGCGTTGTAAATGAATATTTTATGGTAGATGAAAGAAGAAGTAAAACTTATCTTACAAAAATGAAACTTGGTAAAGAAAAAAAAGAAGAAAATGTTCTGGTTTCGCTTATGGTTATTAAAAATTAAAAGAGATGTATTTCATCTCTTTTTTATTTTTTTTCTATTAATTTTGTAATAAATGTTAAAAATAAATTATAATAAGAAAAAAAGGAGAAATGTAATGAAAGAAATATTTACACCTATCGTTGATATTAGAAGAAAAGTTTTTAAAGAAGTTGCAAAAGTAGCATATGAAAATTTAGATATTGATTTAGAAAATTTAGCAAAAAAAATTGTCATGGAAGAAGATAACAAAATAACTGATAAAAATAGAGAAACGTTATTAATCTTGGAAAGATTAAGACTTGCTTTTGGGCTTGATGCTACAACCGAAAGTAATCCATATAATAAAGAAAAAGATGTTGAGAATATAAAAAATGAAAAGAACGTATTAAATCTTCCTCTTGTAAATGTTGTAACTGATGCTTGTATGAAGTGTGAAGAAAATACAGTTTTTGTAACTAATAACTGTAGAGGCTGTTATGCTCATCCTTGCAGTGAAGTTTGTCCTGTTGATGCAATATATTTTGAAAATGGTAAAAGTGTTATTAATAAAGATAAATGTATTAGATGTGGTAAATGTGTTTCTGCCTGCCCTTATAATGCCATTGTAAAATATGACAGACCTTGTAAAGCAGCTTGTGGAGTAAATGCTTATATAAGTGATGATGAAGGTCATGCAAAAATAGATTATGATAAATGTGTTTCTTGCGGGCAATGTATTGTTTCATGTCCTTTTGGTGTAGTAAGTGATAAATCAGAGATTTATCAAACAATAAAATCAATTCAAAACAATAAAAAAGTTATAGCAGAAATTGCTCCTGCTTTTGTTGGACAGTTTGGAAGTGATGCAAGTCCTGAAAAAATAAAAGAAGCACTAATTAAACTAGGATTTTATGATGTTGTTGAAGTAGCTCTTGGTGCTGATATGGGGGCTGTTGCGGAAGCAAAGCATTTTATTGAAAAAGTTAAAACAGGTAAAGAACCTTTCCTTGCAACTTCATGTTGTCCTTCATGGGCAGTTATGGCAAAAAGAGATTATCCTGATATTGCTCCTTATGTTTCACCTGCTCTTACACCTATGGTTGCATGTGCAAGAATAATAAAAGAAAAGCATCCAGATTCAAAGATTGTATTTATTGGACCTTGTAGTGCAAAGAAATTGGAAGCTAACAGAAGAAGTGTAAAGAGCGATGTAGATTATGTATTAACATTTGAAGAAGTGTATGGAATGTTTGAAGCAAAAGGAATAAGAGTAAGTGACTTAAAAGGTGAACATATGGAAGATGCAACAGCAGCAGGTAGAGGTTATGGATATTCAGGTGGTGTAAGCAAAGCTATTATAGGAGCAATTAAAAAATTCGATCCTGAACTTGAAGTGCCAAATGATAGAGCTGACGGACTTAACGGTTGTAAAAAGATTTTAACTCTTGCGAAAATGGGTAAGAGAGACGGATATTTACTTGAAGGAATGGGATGTCCTGGGGGTTGTGTCGGAGGAATGGGTACTTTGATATCTCAAACAAAAGCAGAAAAAGGAATAAAATCTTTTGAAAATGAAGCCAAATCCAAAGAAGCATATGAAAATGAATATATTAAAGAAATCGGAGAAGAAAATGTCAAAGTTGAACATTAAAATAGGGGATATTACAAAAGAAACAACGGACGCAATAGTAAATGCTGCCAACACCTCTCTTCTTGGAGGGGGAGGTGTTGACGGTGCAATTCATAGGGCTGCCGGAAGAGGACTTTTGGAAGAATGCAGGACTTTAAACGGATGTAAAACAGGAGAAGCTAAAATTACAAAAGGTTATCATCTTCCTTCAAAATATGTTATTCATACTGTTGGGCCAATTTATAGAGGAGGAAATAACAACGAAAGCGAACTTCTTAAAAATGCTTATGAAAATTCCCTTAAAGTTGCAGTCGAAAATAAAATAAAAACAATAGCTTTTCCTTCTATAAGTACTGGTGTTTATTCTTATCCATTAAAAGAAGCAAGCGAAATAGCAGTAAAAACTATATTGGATTTTCTAAATAAGGATAATTCAATTGAAGAAGTAATAATAGTTTGTTTTGATAATAATACTTATGATTATTATCAAAAAGCATTAAAGAAATTGGAGGGGAAATAATGTTTAGTGCTATATGTGTAGGTATTGGAGGGTTTATAGGTGCTTGTTTAAGATATTGTTTTACAATTATTTTTCCTTCAAATTGGGATTTTCCTTTAAATACTCTTCTTATTAATATAATTGGTTCGTTTATTATAGGCGTAATATTTGCAATGAGCGAAAATACAAGTTATATGAGTCCTAACAGTAAACTATTTTTACAAACAGGAATTTGTGGAGGTTTTACAACCTTTTCTACTTTTTCACTTGAAACATTTAATTTACTTGAAAAAGGTAATTATTTTTTAGGAGGACTATACATAATAACAAGTGTTCTGTTTTGTTTAATAGGTGTAATGATAGGAAAAAGCTTGATTTCACATTTTACAAGTTAAGGCTTTATTATTGTAATTATTATAATTTTATTAAAATCATGGCAATAAAATAAAAATTATGGTATCATGTTGAAATCGAAATAAAATTTAATGGAGTAGAATATGAAAAAAATATTAAGTATTGTTTTATCAATTATGATGATAATGGTACCATTATCAAATGTTTTTGCGATAGAATCTGGTAAACAAATGGTTGCTATCGGAGGAGATTTAAATGAGAGCCAAAGAAAGACAGTTTATGATTACTTTGGCGTTAGTGAAGGAAGTGTAGATGAAGTTACTGTAACTCATGATGATGAAAAACAATATCTTGAGGATGTTGACCCATCAAGAATAGGTTCAAACAGTATATCTTCTATTTATATTGAAACACAAAATGAAGGTGCTGGTTTAGATATTGAACTTCATAATATAAACTGGCTAACAGAAGACATATATCAAAATGCACTTTTAACTGTTGGTATTAAAGATGCAAAAATTGTTATTGCAGCGCCATTTGAAGTTTCAGGTACTGCAGCATTAACAGGAGTTTATAAAGCATATGAACAAATGAGTGGCGAAACAGTTTCAGAAGAAGCAAAAGAAGCTGCTACTGAAGAACTTGTTACTACAGGGGAATTATCTGATGATATTGGAAGTGAAGATGCTTCTCAGCTTGTAAATGAATTAAAATTATCTATAGATGATTTTAAAAATATGGATGATGAGCAAGTAAAAGAAGAAATAAAAAATATTGCTGACGGAATGAACATTTCTCTTACAGATGAACAATTAGATCAACTTCTTGATTTAGTTAGAAGTTTAGAAAATGTTGATTTTAGCGGAGTAATGGATGAACTTAAAAATATTTCAAATCAATTTGCTGATCTTGGTATTTGGGATAAAATAGTAAATTTCTTTAAAGGATTATTTAACTAAAAATATAAAAGTTAATATTATATAATTATGTAAATAAAAAAAGCACATTATATGTGCTTTTTTTATTTGTAACTTATTTTATATTTCATTAATATTTTTGCTACAGGAACGCCAATTACAACGGCTACCATATCAGAAATAAATTCTCCTGGCATTGACGCCATTGGTGCAATCCAGTTGCCATAAATAAAAGCTTCAGCCATATAATATCCGACCATTCCTATTATGGTAAAAGCAATCATAGCAAATACTGTTTTAGAAATTCCACCTTTTAGTAATATTTTAGAAACAACAATTCCTTGAACAAGTCTTATTACGAAAGTAAATGGTGCCCATACAGCATAAGGACTTAATAAATCGAAAAGCCCCATACCTATTGCTCCCGCAAGTCCTGCTTCAACAGGCATAAGAAGAAAAGTTGCAATAACAAGAACTGCTCCTCCTAAATGTATAAGTCCGCCGTCTGTAAATGAAATTGGGAGTCTTATATTTATATATGTTGCAATATATATAAACGCTGCCATTACTCCCGTAAGAACAATATTTAATGTTTTTTTGTTGGTCATATTTTCCCTCCTGTCAGATCACAATTATTTTTTATTTTAATACTACATTATTAAATTTTCAATAATAAAGTTTCATTTCTATTTTAAAACGACATTATTTTTATACATCTTTTTATATATTATTTGTATAAAAGGGAGGTAATGTTATGAAGCTTATAAAAGTTGAACGATTTGGGATTATTTTTATTACTTTATTTGTTTTTTTATTATCAAATTTATATTTTCTTACTGAGTTTGATTTCTTTAAATTTATATGTGCAGGAAATAATAGTATGTTGGAGCAAATGAAAGTTGTATATTTTTCTTATATGTTTTTTATGATTATAGAAATGATTTGTAAAATTCAGTATAATGATAATTTTTTTCTTGCAAAAGCAATAAGTACATATATTCTTGTTTTTAGTATTCCAATGTTTTTTTATACTTTTAAAAATATGTTTGGTGTAATGAATACTATTTTTTATTTTATTTTAGTTTTGATTTGTGTAGGTATA
>NZ_SPHL01000036.1 GCF_005844425.1 Anaerofustis stercorihominis
AAGCGATAAAAAGAGTTTATCCTATGATGAATATAAAAAGTTTATAGAAAAAATAAATGTTTTTAAAAGGGATAAAATTGCAGTAGGACTTAATTTAAATAATTCTGATAACATAAATTTAATGGAGCTTATGAAAATAATTAATTTGATTTATAACAAAGATATATCTTCTTTGATAATATATTCATGTTCAAACAGATTCTTTCAAATAAATTATATTTTAAACCATTTTTTTATAATAAATAGTTAAATAATATATTTTGATATTTGAGTAAAATATATTATAATAATATGGAATATACTGAATTTAAAAATATTTCTAACATAAGATACAAAAAAAGGAGATTTTATGGAAGGGTTAATATATAAAATAGATAAATATTCTACTCAAAACGGTCCTGGTTTTAGAACGGTTGTTTATATGAAAGGATCATCTTTAAATATCCCATGGGGAGAACATCCTGAAGCTTTAAGTAAAAATATTGAAATGCTTTATGATAAAGAAAAATGTAATATGTGCTATAAATGTATAGAAGCATGTAATGAAAGAATGCTTGCAGAAGAAGAAAACAGAGTTTTTGAATGCACAAAATGTGGTAAATGTGTAGATGCTTGTCCAATGGGAGCCAGAAAACTTATAGGTGAAAGAGTTTCTGCTGATGAATTGATTGAAAGAATAATGCCGGAAATACAGTATTATAAAGCAAGCGGAGGCGGAGTTACTTTTGCCGGCGGTGAACCTATGCTTCAAGAAGAATTTTTACTTGAGGTTATAAAAAAACTTAAAGAAAAAGATATTAATGTAGCAGTTTCCACAAGCGGTTTTATAGATTATAAAATAATGGAAAAATTTATTCCTTATGTTGATTATTTTATTTATCACTTTAATTTGGTAAATAAAAAAGTACATGAAAAATATACAGGACAAAGTAATGAAATAATAATTGAAAATTTAAAGAAAGTATGTTTTATGTCTAAAGTTATTATTTCAATTACGTTTATTAATGAAGTAAATTGTAATATGAACGAATTAAAACAAATTGTCGGCTTTATGTCTAAATTAGAACTGTATGGAATTGTAATAAAAGGATATAGTAATAAAAATGAACATATGTATCGTTTGCTTGGAAAAGAGCAGAAATATACATTCCACCGTCCAGAAAAGAAAACATTAACCAATATTGGTAATTTATTTTCAAGACTTTGTGATAATATACAAGTTGTTTCTTAAAATATGACAAAGTAGTATAAATTTATTCCATAGCTTACTTGTTTTTTATAATGGGAAATATATATAATATGTGTATGATTAATGTATAATTAAAGCTAAATTTTTATATTTATACATTTGAATATTAAAAATAAAAAGAATATTAGCAGAGATTATAGTTATATCATTACAGGTTGTCAAAATGAATTTCTTTTACTATTCTTTTTATTTTCTTTTAAATTTAATTAGGAGATAGGGGATTATGGCTAAGAGTGAAAATTATAAAATTTTTGAAAAAAGATTAAAGGGAATGAATTTTAAAAGAAAAAGACTTGTATTAATTGAACAACTTGAAATGTGCGATGAAGAAATTTTGAACGAAAAAAGAGCAATTGAAAAAGAATTATCATTTTTTGAAAGTGCACTTGATTCTTTGGAAGAGATGGACAGAAATATTATTGAATCTAATTATTTTGAAAAAATGAGTATGGTTAAAATTGCACAGGAAACTAACTATGATGCAAGTGTATGTTCTAGGAAAAAGGTAAAAGCAGTTAAGCATCTTATGTATCTTATGACGGGAATAAAAGAAGATTAAAAGAAGGCCTAGCCTTCTTTTTTTTAATCTTCCATATTTAAAAGAGTATTTGCAATATTATCAAAAATTTCAAGAGCTGCTCCTGAACCATACCCACCATTTTCAATAAATACTGTCATTGAATATTTAGGATTATTATATGGGAAATATCCGCTAAACCAAGCGTGAGGAGTTTCTTTTGTATTTTCTGCTGTTCCCGTTTTTCCTGCAAGTCCACCATAATTATCAAGAGAATTATTCTTTGCAGTTCCTTTTGTACATACCATTCTTAGAGCTTTCTGCAAGGTTTTCATGGTGTTATCACTAAGCTTCATATCAAATATCTTATTTTCTTTTGTTTCTTTTATTTCTCCATTTTGAGATGTTACACTTTCCACAATATATGGGTAATTGGTTTTTCCTCCATTTGCTATGGCTGACATTATAGTATTCATCATTAGAGGTGTCGCTTGAACGTTTCCTTGTCCCAAGGCAATATTAAACGTATCTAGGTTGTTGTATATATTATCTGGAACAAATGAATAATAATCGTTATATTCTAATATAAAGTTTTTGTTTTTATTTGTTTTATCATGGACACTTCCAAATCCAAGTTCTTTTGCATAATCAATAATTTTATTTGAAGTAATGTTTCCGTTTTTATCTTTTATATTTAATCTTGTTGCAAGAGTATAAAAAACTTCATTGCATGATTTTGCAAAACCTTCTAAAACTGTTAAATCTCCGTGTCCTTCTCCCTCGTTACAATATCTTGTTACTCCGTCAATATTTATTTTACCACTACAATTAAACTCTTCATCTAAATCAACTACATTATTTTCAAGTGCAAGAGCTAATGTTAAAATTTTAAATACACTTCCGGGCTGATATGAAAGTACGTTTTTATTTAAGGTTTCATCGCTTGAATACATTGTGATTATTTCACCGGTTGTGATGTCTGTTATTACTACACTGGCACCTTTTAAGTTGTTTTTTGTTAAATATTCTTTTACATAAGATTCTGTATATTTTTGCACATGATAATCTATTGTTGTATTAATATTATAACCTTCGTTTATATGGTCGTTAACTGCTAAATAATTATTTTGGTTTATTGTTTGTCCCGTTGCATCTATTTGTGAAAGTATTTTAATTGCCTCCCCTCCGTTTAGCTGCTTATCATAATATAATTGAAGACCACTTACTCCATTTACTGCTTTGTTTGTTGTAGTGTCATCGTTTATTTGAATGTTTCCGATAAACGTTTTTCCAATGGTAAAATTTATGTTGTTTTGAATATTTAATTTTAAGTTTTCAAAAGAGCTGTTATCAGAAAAGTTTATTCCGTTTTTATCAAGTATTGCACCACGAGGGTAATAAGTTTGTATAACTGTTTCGTATTGAGATGAAAGTTTATTTATGTTATCTTTATCTTGAAACATGAAGGCTTTTATTACAAAAATTGTTAGCAGAGTAAATAAAATAATAATAAATATGGATAAAATTTTAATTCTTTCTTGTATTATTTTTTGAAACATATTATAAGTATTGCTATAATATGGTTTTTTATACTATTTTTAATGATTTTTAGAAAAAAAGTGATATAATATTTAATTATACATGACATTTAAATGTAATAAATGGGAGTTTAGATATGGAAAAACAAAGGAAGCTTGAATTAGCTACTGATTTTTATCAATTAAGCGTAAGTAACGTTTACGAAGCAAAGGGTTTTAAAGACAGAAAAGCCGTTTTTGATGTCTTTATAAGAAGAAATCCTTTTGAAGGGGGATATTCTGTTTTTGCAGGATTAGAACAAGTAATAGATTATATTAATAATTTAAAGTTTGATGATGATGACATAAAAATGTTAAAAGAAAATCATCCTGAACTAACTGATAGTTTTTTAGAATATTTAAGAAACTTTAAATTCAGCGGTGAAATATATGCAATGGAAGAAGGAGAAATATTCTTTCCTTCAGAACCTGTTTTAAGAGTAAAGACAAATTTAATTGAAGCTCAGATAATAGAAACTGCAATTTTAGCGATAATTAATCATCAAAGTTTAATTGCAACAAAAGCTTCAAGAATATGTTCTGCTGCCGGAACTTATGATCCTGTACTTGATTTTGGACTTAGAAGAGCGCATGGAACAGAAGCAGGTCTTTACGGTGCAAGAGCATGTATTATAGGCGGTTGTGTAGGAACTAGTAATGTAGAGGCTGAATATTGCTGGGATACAGTTTCTAAAGGAACTATATCTCATGCTTTTATTATGGCTTTTGATAAAGAGATAGATGCTTTTAGAGCATATGCAAAATATAATCCGGACAATTTAATACTTCTTGCGGATACTTATGATACACTTAACAGCGGTGTTAAAAATGCAATACAGGTATTTACGGAAGAAAGAGAAGCAGGAAGATTAAAAGGTGCTTATGGTATTAGACTTGACAGTGGAGATTTAACATATTTATCTGTAAAAGCAAGAGAAATGTTTGATGAAGCAGGATTTGAAAGTGCTGTTATAAGTGCATCAAATGATTTAGATGAATATATTATTTCTGATTTAAGAAATCAAGGTGCTAAGATTGGAATGTATGGAGTAGGGACAAAAATGATTACTGCAGACGGTACTAGTGCTTTGGGTGGAGTATATAAACTTGCTGCGATAGAAAGAAACGGAAAATTATCACCAAAAATAAAAGTATCTAATGATCCAATTAAGATAACAAATCCGGGATATAAGAAAGTTTTAAGATTTTATGATAATCGTACGAATATAGCTATTGCTGATTTAATAACATTAAATGATGAGATTATAGATGAAACAAAACCTTTAACAATATACCATCCTGTTCATACATGGAAGAAAAGAACTTTGGAAAATTTCCATGTAAAAGAATTATTAAAACCTATTTTTATTGATGGGAAACAGGTTTATGAGTCTCCAAAATTATCTGAAATAAGAGAAAATCATTTGGTTGCTAAGAGTACATTCTGGCCAGAATATTTAAGACTTATTAATCCAAGTGAATATCACGTAGATATTTCTGATAATTTATTTGACATTAAAAAAGACTTACTTGCATCTGTGCAAAAATAATTTTTAAGGAGTATTAAATGAATAATAAAAGAAATGTAGGTATTATATTCGGTGGTAAATCCGGAGAATATGATGTCTCTTTGTTGTCTGCATATAATGTTATAAACGGAATAGACAAAGAAAAATATGATTTAACTTTGATTGGAATATCACTTGAAGGTAAGTTTTATATTTACAAAGGTGATGTTGAAAAAATAAAAAACAATGAATGGATTGACGATAACGAAAATTTAATATCTGAATTTTCACTTTTCGATGATGAAATAATTAAAAACATAGATATAATTTTCCCTGTTCTTCATGGACAAAACGGTGAAGACGGAAGAATTCAAGGTTTATTTGAAATGATGAATAAACCATATGTTGGCTGTGAAGTAATGACTTCTGCAGTTTGTATGGATAAAGATATTGCCAAAAGAGTATTTAAAAGCGTAGATATACCTGTTGTTGACGATGTATTAGTATTTAATACGGATATTGAAAGTGATAAACTTTTAAATGAAACGATAGAAAAATGTGAAAAAAATCTTCCATATCCTATGTTTGTAAAACCTGTAAACATGGGCTCAAGTGTTGGTATTTCAAAAGCAAAGGATAGACAAGGTTTAATAGATGCTCTTAAAAAAGCCGTTCAGTTTGATACAAAAATATTGGTTGAAAAGGCAATTAATGCAAGAGAGATAGAAGTTGCTGTTCTTGGAAATTCTCATCCAGAGGCTTCTTATCCAGGAGAAATTGTTTCATGTAAAGAATTTTACGATTATGAAGCAAAATATTTATCAGGTGATGACAGCAGAATAGATATACCTGCAAAGGTTAGCGATGATATTATAGAAAAAATAAGAACTTATGCCGTTAGGGCTTTTAAAGCTGTTGGAGGAAGCGGTTTATCCAGAGTAGATTTTTTCCTTGATAAAGATAACGGAAATCTATACTTAAATGAAGTTAATACACTTCCCGGTTTTACAAATATAAGCATGTATGCAAAAATGTGGGACTATATGGGAGTTAAATATTCTGATTTAATAGATAAACTTATCGATTTAGGTTTTGAAAGATATGAAATAAAACATAAACTAACAATAAAAGAATAATAGGAGAAGGTAATGTTCGGAAAGAAAACAAGAGAAAAAGAAATTATATCATTAGTAAAAGATTCAATAAATAAATGTATAGATGAAAAATTGATAGAAATAAGTAAAGAAGATATTCCATTTATAAAAGTTGAAGTGCCAAGAGAAGAAAAATTTGGTGATTTTAGTGTTAATACTGCAATGCAACTTGCAAAAAAGGCAAGATGTAATCCTAGACTTATTGCCGAAAATATTGTAAAAAATATTGATACAAAAGATTCATATGTAAAAGATATTTCAATCGCAGGTGCTGGATTTATTAACTTTACATTAGACAATAAATGGTTATATGATGAAATGGAAAAAGTAATTTCATTAAAAGAAAAATACGGTAAAATCGTTGAAGAAAATCCGAAAACTGTTGATGTTGAATATGTAAGTGCAAATCCAACTGGTCCTCTTCATATAGGAAATGCAAGAGGTGGCGCAATAGGTGATGTTATAAGTAATATTTTTACTTGGGCAGGATATAAAGTAACAAAAGAATTTTATTTGAATGATGCCGGAAATCAAATTATAAAATTTGGTCAATCTTTACAAGCAAGATATTTACAGGCTTTAGGACATGATGTTGAGTTTCCTGAAGATGGTTATAAGGGTGACGATATAATTGAACTTGCCAAAATGCATATTGAATTATATGGAAATAAACTTGAAAACGTTGATGAAGAAGAAAGACAACATAAACTTGTTGAATTTGCTCTTGACAAGAATGTTACCAATATGGTTAATGACCTTAAAAATTATGGTATAAATTATGATGTATTTTTCAGTGAAAAAACACTTCATAATTCAGGTGCAATAACTGATGTTATTGATAAAATGAAAGAAATGGGAAGTGTATATGAAAAAGATGATGCAGTATGGTTCAAAGGTACTGATTACGGACTTGAAAAAGATGAAGTTTTAATAAGACAAAATGGGGTACCTACTTATTATGCTGCTGATATTGCATATCACTATGATAAATTGGTAAAAAGAAATATTGATTATGCAATAAACGTATGGGGCGCAGACCATCATGGACATGTTGCAAGACTTAAAAAAGCTATGGTTGCTCTTGGAGTAAGTGAAGATAGATTAGGAGTAATTTTAATGCAGCTTGTTCATCTTGTTAAAGGTGATGAACAAGTTAGAATGTCTAAGAGAAAAGGTAATATTTTTACATTATCTGACCTGGTTGATGAAGTAGGAAAAGATGCTGCAAGATTTATTTTTAACTACAATAAACCAAATACACATATGGATTTCGACCTTGATCTTGCTATTAAAAAATCAAGTGACAATCCTGTATTTTACGTTCAATATGCACATGCAAGAATTTGCAGTATTATAAGAAATATTGATAAAGAAGTAAAAATAGAAAACTTTGATTTACTTGATAAAAAAGAAGAATTAAACTTACTTAAAGTTATTGCAAACTTTAGTGATGAAATCATAAAAGCAAGCAAAGATTTAGATCCAAGTAAAATAACAAAATATGCTATGGATTTAGCTTCTGCTTTCCATTCATTCTATAATGCTCATAGAGTAATTGTAGATGATGAAAAACTGCTTAATGCGAGACTTGCTTTAGTTGTTGCAACAAGAGAAGTATTAAGTAATACTTTAAGTATCTTAGGTGTAAGTGCTCCTGAAAAAATGTAGGAGAGAGAAAATGATAGAAAAAAGTGTTGTTGATATAATCGCTGACATCAAAAAAGAAGAGAATTCAAAGATTGATAAAGAAAAACCTTTATATCACAAAAACTGCGGTGAGACGCTTATTGAAGCTCTCTCATTGAAGTATGAAATAGATATAGATACTAAAGCTTTTAAAATGCTTGCTCCTTACGGGTTTGGTCTTAATAGCGGCAAAACCTGTGGAGCTTTTGCAGGCGGAGTTGCTGCCATTGGATTAATGTTTACGGAGGATAAACCATCCACTAACGATAAAATGAAAGAAATTGTGAAAAAATGGGTTGAAATATATACCAAAAGATTTGGCTCAATAGACTGTGAATATATAAGACCAAGACATAAAGATCCTGTAAGAGGTTGTCTAAAGGTGCAAGAAGAAGCCGGGAAACTTTTTGAAGAATTTATAAAAGAATATATTTAAAAAAGCACTGCAAAGCAGTGCTTTTGTTTTACCAAATATGAAGTAAATGTTGTATTAATAAACTTACAAATGCTATTCCTACCCAACAGCAGGCTCCCATAAATATAGGTTTTGCTCCTGATTTGATAAGTTTAACGATATGTGTATTTAGTCCAATTGCTGACATAGCCATTACTATAAAGAATTTACTTAACTCTTTTATTGGGTCTGTTATTGTAGGAGATAAGTTAAATACAGTTGTTATTACTGCAGCAAGTACAAAGTAAAGAATAAAGAAAGGGAAAATTTTCTTTATGTTTACTTTATTTCCACCTTCATTTTTTTCTCTTTTTGTTCTTACAAAAGCAAGTACCAAGGTTATGGGTATAATAGCAAGAGTTCTTGTTAATTTAACTATTGTTGCTTCAGCAAGAGTATTGCTTCCATGAATTCCATCCCAAGCAGATGCTGCAGCCGTAACTGAAGATGTATCATTTATAGCTGTACCGGCAAATAAACCAAAACCTTCGTTTGAAAGTCCGAGCATTGAACCAAGTGCAGGGAATATTAAAGCTGCAATTACATTAAATAAGAATATAACGGAAATTGCTTGTGCTATTTCTTCATCATCAGCATCTATTACAGGTGCAGTTGCTGCTATTGCAGAACCACCGCATATTGACGAGCCAACACCTACAAGTGTAGATATTTTTGATGGTATTTTTAATAATTTACATAATACGTATGAAATAATAAGTGATGTTGAAATTGTAGCTATGATGATAGGTAAAGATTGTTTACCTTTCATTAAAATATCAGTTAAATTCATACCAAAGCCAAGTAAAATAACGGCATATTGAAGTATTTTTTTTGATGTAAATGTAATACCGGGTTGAAGAGTTGATTTATCTTTAATAAATAATGTTATAACCATTCCCGCAATAATTGCAAATACAGGTCCACCAACAACAGGAACAAGTTTACCAAGATACCAAGCAGGGATTGATATTATAAGACATAAAATTAAACCTTTGATGTTTTGTTTTATAAATTCCATAATTTCTCCTTTATTAAATTTAATACTTATGTATTCTATCATCTTTTATAAATAATTTAAAATTATAAATATTTATTTATATATAAAAATATGTTATAATGTGTAAAATAGATTTAAAAGGAGAACTGTAATGTTAGATTTTAGGGTAGATACTTTTTTAGAAGTTTGTAAATGCATGAATATAACAAAGGCTTCAAAAAATCTTAATATTACTCAACCTGCCGTAACTCAACATATAAAATACCTTGAAAAAAGTTATGGAGTAAAGTTATTTGGATATAAATCAAAAAAACTATATCTTACAAGAGAGGGAGAGGTATTTTTAAACTACATTACAACTCTCAAACATGATGATTTAAAACTTAGAAATGAAATATCTCATATAGATAATAAGAGTAAATTTATTATTTTTGGTGCTACGTTAACTGTAGGTGAATATTTAATGCCGGATAAATTGGATAAATATTTAAAGTTATATCCGAACACAAATATCAAGATGATTGTTGGAAATACTGATAAACTACTTAAATACTTAAATGACGGTAAAATAGATTTTGCAATTATTGAAGGGTATTTTCCTAAAAGTGAATATGAATATATTACGATATCGAATGAAAATTATGTAGGTGTATGCAGCTGTTTAAGTGATTTAAAAGATAAAGAACTTTTTCTTGAAGATTTGCTTGATTATAGACTTATAATAAGAGAAAAAGGTTCCGGAAGCAGAGAACTTATTGAAAGATACTTAGAGAGTAAAAGTGTTTTAGTTTCTGATTTTAAAAATAAAATGGAAATAAACAGCATTGATATAATAAAAAATTTCATAAAAAAAAATATGGGAATAACTTTTTTATATGAACTTGCAGTAGAAAAAGAATTAAAAAGTGAAGAGTTTTGTAAACTCAATATAAAAGATATGAAAATAGATCATGAATTTAGCTTTATTTGGAGAAAAAACAGCCAATATAGAAATTATTATAATGATATATTTGATAAATTATTAAAAAAAGAATAAAATTATTTTAAGTAATATAAGGAGATAAAATATGGAAAAATCAAGAGTAGAAATAGCAGTTGAAAAATTTAAGAATGGATATAATTGTTCACAAGCGGTTGTTTGTACATATTGTGATCTGCTTGGAGTTGATGAAGCAACTGCATTTGCTTTGGCAGAGGGGTTTGGAAGCGGTATTGCAAGAACACAGGAAACTTGCGGAAGTGTTTGTGGAATGGTAATGCTGGCAGGACTTTTAAACAGTGATAAAAATCTACAAAAACCTAAAACAAAAATTCAAACTTTAAAAATTGGCAATGAACTAATGGAAAAATTTAAAGAAATGAATACTACCGTAAAATGCAAAGAATTAAAAAATATCGGTAATGATGCTCCGCCTATAAGAAGCTGTTCAGGATGTGTTAAAGATAGCGCAATGATAGTAGAAAAATATTTATTAAAAGATATGTTTGAATAAAAGAAGTCCTTTATGGACTTTTTTTATTTAACCCTACAGGTCGTATAAAGTAGTATAAATATAGTATTAGAATAAAATAAAAAGGATATCATCTTGGGATTAGGACGAAATATAGTTATATGTAGTTTCATTTATTTTTGTTTGATTTATGCTTTTCATTATAATTTTATAAAAAAAATAAATATTTATTCTTTCTCCGTAAATATATTTCCTTATTTTTGGAAAAAAACAAACGGAGGTATTTTTTATGAAAATTTATGGTTATGTGAGAGTATCAACCAAAGAACAAAATGTTGCAAGACAGTTTGAGGCTATGAGGAAGTTTCCGGTGGAAGATAAAAATATTGTTGTTGATAAATTCAGCGGAAAAGATTTTAATCGTCCTAATTACAAAAAACTCTTAAAGAAGATGGAAAAAGGAGATGTACTTGTTGTTAAAAGCATTGATAGGCTTGGAAGAAATTATGATGAAATTTTAGAACAGTGGAGACTTTTAACAAAAGAAAGACATATAGATATTGTTGTTATTGATATGCCTTTACTTGATACAAGAGAAGGACGAGATTTAACAGGTACACTTATTGCCGATATTGTACTTCAGCTTTTAAGTTATGTTGCTCAGTCCGAAAGAGAAAATATAAAACAAAGACAAAAAGAAGGGATTATGGCAGCAAAAGCAAGAGGAGTAAAGTTTGGCAGACCTAGAATACATATTCCCGATGAATTTTTTGAGTTTTATGATTTATGGCAAAATGGTAAAATATCATCAAGGAAAGCAGCAAAACATTTAAATGTGTCATATCAAACATTTATAAGGTGGACAGACAGAATGGTAAAAGGAGATTTATTTGTATAAAAAAAGCGTCTTTAAAGACGCTTTTTATTCTTCATTATTTTCTTTATCTTCTATTATAGAAACAACAGCATTTCTGTTTAATTTTACTTTTACTCCTTCAGGATCAAGTGCAATTAATATATCTTCATCATAAACTTCTAAAATAGTTCCATAAAGGCCGCTAACTGTCATTATTTTATTACCTTTTTTAATGCTATCAAGTAGTTGTTGATGTTCTTTAAATCTTTTTTGTTGTGGTTTTATTGATGAAAAATATACTACTACAAACATAACAATAATAATAACTAGCATTGCAAAAACATTATTCATTCCCATTTTTTTTTCTCCTTGAATTGATTTTTAAATTATTCCATAATCACTTTCAAATTGGTGTTTGAACTCCAAAAATCTATCTTCCATAATGGCGTTTCTCATGTTTTCCATTAATTTCAAAGTAAAGTATAAATTGTGATAGCTTACTAACATACTTGCAAGAATTTCTTTGCATACAACTAAATGTCTTAAATAAGCTCTTGTATAGTTTCTGCAAACATAGCAGTCACATTTGTGGTCAAGAGGTGTAAAGTCTTCTTTGTATTTTGCATTTTTTAAAGTTACTCTACCGCTGCTTGTAAGGGCTGTACCGTTTCTTGCCATTCTTGTTTGTAAAACACAGTCGAACATATCTATACCGCTTTTAACACCTTCTAATAGAGCGTCAGGACTTCCTACACCCATTAAATATCTTGGTTTATCCTTTGGAAGCAGCGGAGTTGTATAATCAAGTAAGTCAAACATCATATCCATAGGTTCCCCTACGCTAAGACCTCCGATTGCATATCCAGGAAAATCAAGATCAATAAGCTGTGTTGCAGATTCTTTTCTTAAATCTTTAAACATTCCACCTTGTATAATTCCAAAAAGTCCTTGTTTTTCTGTGTTCTTATGAGCCTCTTTACATCTTTTTGCCCATCTCGTAGTCATTTCAAGAGAGTTTTTTGTATAAGTTTTATCTGCTCCATAATGTACGCATTCATCAAAAGCCATCATTATATCAGAGCCTAAATTATTTTGAATTGCCATGGATTTTTCAGGTGTAATAAAATGTCTGCTTCCATCAATATGACTTCTGAATGTTACACCTTCTTCTGTTATATCATTTGTTTTACTTAAAGAAAAAACTTGAAATCCACCGCTGTCTGTAAGGATTGGTCTATCCCAGTTCATAAACTTATGAAGACCACCGGCTTTTTTTACTATTTCATCTCCCGGTCGTAAATATAGATGATATGTGTTTCCTAAAATTATTTTTGCATCTATTTCTTTTAGACTTTCCGGAAGCATCGCTTTAACTGTAGCCCTTGTTCCTACAGGCATGAAAATAGGAGTAGGTATTTCTCCGTGAGGAGTTATTACTTTACCAACTCTTGCACCGCTTCTTTTATCTTCTTTTATTAGTTCATATTTAATTGCGCTCATATTTTATAGTTCATCCTTCTTGTTATATCCGAGAGAATTTAAAATGTTTGGTTTATCTCTCCATTCGTCTTTTACTTTAACCCATAATTTTAAATTGACTTTACAATCAAGCATTTGTTCAATTTCTTTTCTTGATTCACTGCCAATTTTCTTTAGCATATTACCGCCTTTGCCAATGATAATTCTTTTATGATTTTCTCTTTCAGTATATATGTTTGCTTCAATATCATAAATTTCCTTATCGTCTCTTTTTTTCATCTGCATTACTTCAACGGCAGTTCCATGAGGTATTTCTTCTTTAAGAGATCTTAATATTTTTTCTCTAATAAGTTCACTTACAACAAATCTTTCACTTCTGTCTGTTACCATGTCTTCAGGGAAGTACATAGGTCCATAAGGTAGATATTTTTCTATTATTGTAACTAAAGTATCGATATTTTCTCCTTTAAAAGCACTTATGGGAACAATATCTTTTATAAAGTCATATTTTTCATATAGTTTTATTTTTACAAGAATATCTTCTTTTTTTATTTTATCGATTTTATTTATTACCAAAACTACCGGTGTTTTTTCATTTTTTAATTTTTCAAGTAAGAATTCATCACCTTTTCCTATATTTAAGTCTTCTTCAACAAGGAAAAGAATTAAATCTACTTCTTTAAAAGATTCACCTGCAACTTCTACCATATAATCTGATAGTTTGCTTTTAGGTTTATGAAAGCCCGGTGTATCTATAAAAACCATTTGAGATGTATCGGTAGTTCTTATACATCTAATATTATTTCTTGTTGTTTGAGGTCTATTTGATATTATTGATATCTTTTGGCCTATAAGTGTATTAAGAAGTGTTGATTTTCCTACGTTTGTTCTTCCTATAATTGATATAAATCCGCTTTTATAATTATTGTTCATTCTTTCTTATCCCCATATTAAATGTATTATTTTAGGTATATATAGAGCTATACCCATTATTACAGCCATAAATGCTCCGATTAATACGGCACATGCTGCTGAATCTTTTGATCTTTTTGCGTTTTCATTCATTTCTTTTGTTGCACAGTTAACAGCTTCTTCTATTGCCGTATTTATGGCTTCAAGTATTATTACAAGGAATATTATAAATCCAAGTAGTAACCATTCATAGTATGAAAATTTTAATATAATTGCTCCTATGATTGCAAGAAGGGCACATGTACAATGTATCTTAAAGTTTTGTTGTGTTTTGAAATTATATTCAATTCCATGAAATGCATACTTAAAACTTTTTATTAATCTTTTTATGTTTTTCATTTCTTCTCCTTAGTCTCTTGTAAGATTTAGATTTTTCATTACTTCTTCTTCATGAAATCTCATTTCTTTTTTTTCTTCGTCATTCATGTGGTCATATCCCAAAAGATGTAAAATTGAATGAACTGTCAAGTAGCAAATTTCTCTGTCAGTACTGTGTCCAAATTCTACGGCTTGTTGTTTAGCTTTATCTATGCATAAAACAACATCGCCTAAGATTACAACTTCATCTTCAAAACCTTCTTCATCCATAGGAAAAGAAAGTACATCTGTTTCTTTATCAATATTTCTGTAATATTTGTTAAGCTCTTTTATTTCTTCACCGTCAACTATTGATACACTTACTTGAGATGGTTTTGTAAAATTTTCGTTTTTAAGTGTTTCGTTTATTGCATTTTCTATTTTTTCGTAAGTTTCCTTAGAAATTTCTTCTTTACTTCTATTATCAAAAAGTACTTCTGTTTCTATCATTACTTTACCTCATTTTCTTGATTTATTTTTTCTTGTCCTGGGTATTGAACTCTTTCATGATAAACACCTGTAAGGACTCTTAAAAATGCTTTTTTTATTGTATCAATATCCTTCATTTTTAGTGGAGAATCATCTAATTGATGGTCTGTTATTTTTTTATCAATTATTTTATCAATCATTTCTTTTATTTTTTCTTTATTCCCTGTATCCATACTTTTTACCGCAGCTTCAACTCCATCTGCAAGTAAAACAACGGAAGTTTCTATTGTTGTTGGTCTTGGACCTTCATAAGAATAAGATTTTAAATCAGGTTCATATCCTCTATCTTTTTCTTTTACATAGAAATACTGTATTAAAGTATCACCATGATGAGTTTTTATGAATTCAATAATTTCATCAGGCAACTTATATTTATTTGCCAAATATACACCGTCTCTTACATGGTTTTTTATAATCCTTACGGAAACATTTGGGTCTAAATGGTCGTGAGGATTGTTACCGTTTTGTTGATTTTCGCTGAAGAAAAGCGGTTTTTCACTTTTTCCTATATCGTGATAGTAAGCACCGACCCTGGCTAAAAGTCCGTTTGCTCCTATATCGTTGCAAGCTTCTTGAGCGAGGTTACCTACAAGAAGCGAGTGGTGATAGGTTCCTGGTGCGCCTGTTATAAGCTTTCTTATAAGTTCGTTTGTAGGACTTGACAGTTCAAGAAGTTTAAATGGTGTTAAAATATCAAATATATATTCCCAGAAAAGCATCATTCCAAGAGAGACCATTCCTGATAATAGTCCGTTTATGCCTGCATATAATATGTTATAAAACATACTTATTCCAAGTGTATTTTCAAGTACGCTGTTTATTAAAACTATAATCATATTTGATATAGAGACAATTAAAGCAGCTTTATATATTTTGCTTCTTTCTTGAACTCTTTGCATATATAGTATTCCTACAAAACCTGATAATAGAAGGAATATTAAAGCTTCTGTATTAATATCTAAAGTTACTGCTAATAGAAGGGTTATAAATACATTTGTATTTATTGCTATTCTTGGACCTATTAATATGCATAAAGTCATACTCATTATTGAGATGGGTATTAAATATATATTAAATAAACTTGCAATTTGTGATAATACTATCATTAATAAGAACTGACTTGCTATTAAAGCTAAAAGTTTATTGTTGTTATATATATGATTATGAAATATCTTTAAATAAAGAGTATATATAACCATTAAAAGTAAAATCATGGAGGCAAGACCTATTGTGGTTTTATAGTCATCAAATAAACTGATTCTTATCATTGAGCCTTCTTGTAAAACGTCTATTTGATTTTGGGTTATAGTATCACCTTTTTTAATGATTACTTCACCGGGTTCATAGGTAATATCTTCAACTGTATTTTTTGCATTAAGCTTAGCTTGCTCGGTTGCCTCTTCATTAAGAACCATATTTGCTTTTAATGCATTTTTACATACATTAATGCATGCTGTGCTTACATCAGCATTGAAAGATGAATTTTTAAAATAATTGTTTATTTTTTTATAATAAGTATTCATTTCATCGGATACTACTTCATCGTTATAAATGTTTTCTATTAAAGATATTATTTCATTTTTTATATTATCTCTTGTATTTTTATCTTGATTTATTAATGTTTGATAAGTTTCTTTTGTTAAATCAATTCCAGTTTTGCTGTTGTATACATCTATTGAGCTTTTAGTTAAATCATCTGATTTTATATCTTCAAGTTCTTTAAATAATGTGTTTATGTTTTTTGTTACCGAATCTTTAGTTCCCGGTATATAGTCATATACGTTTGGAGTTTGTTCAACGGCTTGTTCTTTTAAGCTGTTTGTAAGTTTTGTGTTAATAATTTTTCTTGGCGCAATAATATCCTCCGTAGCAACTTGTCCAACTTCTACATCGTATCTATGCGGTATAGCACTAATAAAAGATAGGAAAAAAGTTAAAATAAAGAAAATTATTGCTATGGATAATTTTACTTTTTTATTTGTTTTTACATTTTCAAAAAAAGCTGATATCTTAGTCTCTTTGTTTTTTTGTTTCATATTCTTCATAGGCTTCAATAATTCTTTGTACCAAAGGATTTCTTACGACATCTCTCTTTGTTAAATGTACAAAATCTACTCCTTCGACTTTGTTTAAAATTCTTTCTGCGTATAAAAGACCTGATTTTTTTCCACTTGGTAAATCAACTTGTGTTACATCTCCGGTTACGACTGCTTTTGATCCTTCTCCAAGTCTTGTAAGGAACATCTTCATTTGTTCTCTTGTTGTATTTTGAGCTTCGTCAAGAATAATGAAAGAGTCGTTTAAAGTTCTTCCTCTCATATATGCAAGAGGCGCTATTTCTATATTACCTCTGCTTACGTTTCTTTCATATGATTCGCTGCCCATTATATCAAATAATGCATCATATAAAGGTTTTAAATAAGGATCAATTTTTTCTTTTAAATCTCCCGGAAGAAAACCAAGACTTTCTCCTGCTTCAACAGCGGGTCTTGTCAATATTATTCTTGAAACATCACCGTTTTTTAATGCTTTTACAGCAAGAGCGACTGCAAGATAAGTTTTTCCTGTTCCTGCAGGACCTATGGAAAATACAATATCATTTCTTTTGGTTGCATTTATAAATGCACTTTGACCTATTGTTTTTGTCTTAATTGGCTTACCTTTAAATGTATAACATATTACTTGGTCAAAATTTCCAATGTCTTTTTTTTTTTCATCAATTAAATTTAGAAGATAATTAAAAGTATGATCATTTATTGCTGAGTTATCTTGTATTCTCTTTATCATACAGCTTAAGAGTTCTTTTGCTTTTGACAGATTTTTTTCATTATCACTGTTTATGTTTATTTTATTATCTCTTAATGTAATTTTAACAGAGAATTTTTCTTCAATCTCCATTAAATATTTGTCGTTGCTTCCAAACAGAGTAAGGTTGTCAAATTCGTCGCTTGGAATGTCGATTTTTGCAGTGAATTTTTCCAAATTATTCTCCTTATTGTTTTTTTATTTCTTTTTCTTCTACAATATTTTCTTTTAATTTTATTTTTGCAGTAATACTGTAGTAGTTATCTTTTGATACATCAATATTTAAATATATATCAATTATGTTATCTTTGTCAATATTTTGGGTTTTATTTAAATATTCGATGACATCATTTTCAATTTGTTCTTTATTTTTCTTCTTTAAATTCTTTATATTATACCACTTTGTTGTTGTTTGCTCTATAGGTAGAGGGATAAAAAGTAACTTAGTTTTTTTCTTTTCTTCTTTTATTTGGATATATGATTTGTCTTTGATAGTTTTTTTATAATTAAAGTTTCTATTTTTAAAAGAATAAGTGACTTCTTTTTCATACTCGTCATCTTCTTGTATTAAATATGGGTTGATTTTGATGTTGTTATAAGTGTATTTGCTTGTTATAAACACATCGCCCATAGCATGTATATAATAAGAAATAATATCACCGTCTTTTCCCTCGTAGCTTATTTCTCCACTTATAAGTAAGTCTCCCTTTTTTACTTTATCACCCTTTTTAACTTTTGTTATACCATTATAAGCAATAATACTTTCTATTTTTCCGCTTTTTGCAGCCACTATATCTACTGCTTTTGATTTATCAAATTGTTTTATTGGAGAATTTTTTTCGGTTAGTTTTATTATAGCTTTTGTTCCTTTATATTCTATTGTTACATCTGAAAGTGTATTATATGTGTTTAGAAGTTTTTTTGATATTTGTTTTTTATCTATACCATATTTATAGCATCCTTCTTTAAATCCTATATCTGTGAGAGTAGCAATAATACTGTTTGTATCAATATTTTTACTGCCTTCTATTTCTATATCCCATATGAAGAAAGAAAAAGAAAACATTACAATAAAAATTAAAAAGACACTAAAAATAAATATTTTTCTTTTTTGTAGTGTCTTTAGCAATGTATTTTTTCCGTATTCTTTTTTTATTTCAATTATATAATGAGCTTTTTTCGCTATTTTTTCTGCGCTCTTTATTTCAGATAACATTATTTTAAATGTTACGGTTGTTTTGTCTGATGTTTTTATATACCATACGGATATATTATTTATATTT
>NZ_SPHL01000037.1 GCF_005844425.1 Anaerofustis stercorihominis
AAAGCTCTTTATATTTTAACCTTTTATCCATTTTATATATTTTTCTTTTTGGATTTCCATCACAAATATATACTTCATTTTTATTTAAAACATATACACTTGACCATAAAGTATCCATTTTTGAATGTTTATCATAGTCGCACATAAAACCATATTTTCCTTTTAAAAGAGAACTTGCATATTCGAATGAACATTTCTTCTGTTTTAAAAGAAAATTATACATCGTTTTATATCTTTCCCTTGAATGTATTTCATCTTCAATGCTACAATTATATTTTTTCATCTTAATAGAATTAAAATCATTTGAACAACATAAAAAATTATTTTTTTGTCTTATTATGTTTATATCTTCACAATTACATTCAACCAAAGCCATATCTCCATATCTATCAGCCATTAAAATGTTTTGAGAAGATGAAATAGTTAGATTTTTTATTTTTTCTATTCCTTCATTAACATCTCTACACTTTTCAAGTAAATTTCTAACTATTACCCCACCGTTCAAACCGGGTTTTATTAAAGAAGGATAAACAAAAGTTAAACCTGCAGCAAAACCGAACTCATTAACTCCATCTTCAATTTCAGACATTGCAGTTGTATTACCAACAAAAGAATAAGAATTATCCAAATGATAGTAACAACTATCACATACATTTTTAAATTCAACAAGATAATCACTGTTTCTTCCATAAATAATATTTTCACAATCTTTAAAAGCAAAGCAACTACAATAATTATTAAACATAAAATTATACATACAAAATATAAAGGAAGAAAAATAACTTAAATCTACCTTTAACCCATCACTTATACCCTTTAACTCGTCTAAAAATTCAGGGTATTCTTTTTTACAAATCAATGAAGATTTTATACCAAAATCCATCATTTCAGCATTTATAAGTTTTAACTTTTCATCTATATATTTTCTGTTATTTTTAAGTTTTAAGCCATATTTTAATCCGGCATTATAATGTGATGAACCAAATCTTGAATGGTACATATTTACCTCCTAATATTTTATTAAAAGGCGCCTTTAAAACAGAATAACCGAATAAAAATTTTATGTCAATAAAATAAAAAAAGACAACTTTAAACAAAAGCTGTCTTTATATATATTAATTATTAATTTTAATTTTAAAGGCTAAATTATAAATTCTTTAAATAGAACTGAAATAAATCGTTATCCTGGAATAAAAGCTGAGGCTCATGCCCATAATCAGGATAAATAATCATTTCTTTTTCTGATTTAATCTTATTGTAAGTGGCAAATTGGGTGCTTGGATGACAATTTTCATCTTTAAAAGCCAATGTCCAGTGAACTTTTGCTGTTATTTTATCTGCAAAGTTTTGTATATCAACATAGCTTAGTTTTCTAAACACTTCATCTTCTTTTTCGTGTTTTGGATCATGTCTTCTAAAGAACTCGTTAAATTCATTAAATTGAGAAATATCAAGCAAATCTTCTTTTATTGTATGTTTTATATCGCTCATGAAAGGATATGTAGGAGTAATTACTTTTACACCTTTTACTAAAGCAGAAGAAGCAATTGTTAAAGCACCACCTTGAGATTTACCGTTAATACCTATTCTTGTCTCATCTACTTCTTCCATACTCATTAAAGTTTCCACAGCTTTAACACCGTCAAGATATATATTCCTCGCAAAAAGTTTAGTTATATCGTCATCTTCAAGTCCACGTATGTACTGTCCGTAATAACTAGGCCCGTTTCCATACCAAGGATCCGTGGAATATCCTCCCTGGCCTCTTACATCCATTGCCAAAACAGCAATATCATTATATACATAAGGTAAATATTCAAAAGGTCCTTTTGTACTTGAACCATATCCGTGAAAAAATACAATCCCCGGTATTTTATTTTTTATTTCTTTAGGTCTAATATAAAGACAATGAATATTGGCGCCAAATGTTCCTTCAAAAAACAAATCAAACTGCTCTATCCCCTTTTCCAAAAATTCTCTTTTTTTCAAGGCATATCCCGGCTTGGTATGTTCCCTTAAGTCTTTTAAAGAATCCTGCCAAAACTGATCAAAATCTTCAGGTCTTGGACTTTCTCCCATATAGTCTTTATATTTATCAATTGAAGATAATAATGGCATAGTTATATTTCCTTTCCTTATTAATTATAGACAAATCCATTTTGCCAATAAGAATGGTATCCATGTAATCCATTGTGTACCTATTACCATACAAGTGATTTGAGCCGAACCTTCTGGAACAGTAATATTAGCAGTTTTTACTAATTCTGTAAATATATCAGAACCAAGAGAAGCTATAGTTAACACTACAACACAAATAACTATCATCTCTATAATGCCTCTAAATAAATTACCTTTGCTTGCAACAACACATGGTACAGCAAAAAATGGAAGTGTTGCCAAGTCACCAAGAGGAAGAACAACATTCCAAGGTAACACAACAGCTAATATCAATACAATAGGAATAGCAATCAAACCAAGAGAAATTACAAATGTATGACCTGTTGCAACTGCCGAATCAAGACCGATATAAAGTTCTCTTCCAGGAAATCTTTTTTCTAGAAATGCCTGTGTCATTTCAGAAATAGGCATCAAACCTTCCATTAAAAGTGACACCATTCTAGGAATTAGAACAAGAACAGCGGCAACATTCATACCAACGATAAATATTTGTTGAATTGCTGCAGCAATACTTACACCATGTGTTGTAAATTGTGCTAAAGCAGCTAAAAAACCACCAATAATAAATCCCATCATTATAGGTTCACCTAGCAAACCAAGTTTTTCTGCAATACCTTCGCTTGTCCAGTGAATATCTTTTACACCAGGTATTTTATTAAGTAACCAGTCAATAGGATATGTATATAAAAGAATAGATACTGTTTGACAATGTGGAATTGAAATACCTTCTAAACCAAAGACCTCCGCATAATCTGCTTGCGAATAATCAGCCATTATAAATGTAATACCCATTAATACCATTGCTTGTCCTATTGCAAATACCCATGCTAAAACATTATTGACACCACAAGCAAGTAATATCGCTGATGCAGAAAACAAAACATGCCAGTAATTCCAAATATCAACATCCATTGTTTTTGTCCAACCAAGTAAAATCATTAAAATATTTGTTATAATAACTGCTATAAACACAAAAGGAACAGCTTCTGTTGACCACGCAATGGCAGAACCCGTCGCCCAGCCAATATCAATAGCAGTTAATTTAAAGTTTAAATTTTCAACTAAAGCAGTAGCAACAGGTGAAATTGTCGCAGACATTAATCCGATGATTGTATTTAAACCTAAAAAACCTACGCCAAAGGTCATACCTGCTCTTAAAGCTTCACCAAATTTCGCACCCATGATTAAGCCAAGTAAAGTAAAAATAATAGGCATCATTACAGATGCACCCATATCTATGATATAGGTAAAAATATTTTGTATAATTTGCATTTTAATCTCTCCTTTAATTATTCCAAATTAAAATTATATATTGTCTAAAAAGGAAGGCCTTCTTTGTTTTTTTTGAACTATTTAGACAATATACGTGAACCATATAATGCATTTTATATTAAAAAGTTCATTTTGTCAATATTTATTAGCTATTTAGCTCATATTTTTCAAATAAATATCGTTTTCTTATCTATAAATCAAAAAAAAATGGTATCTTTTAGCTCAAAAATATGTTATATTGTAATAAATTATTGAACAGGAAGAGGTAAAAATTTTGGCAAAAAAAAATATCGAACGATTAAATTCAATATATTCTTTTGTTAAAAACGCAGGCTATGCATCGGTAAATGAACTTACTGATATGTTCCAAGTTTCAATTTCAACAATAAAAAGAGATTTGGAAATTTTAGATAAAGAAGGAAAATTAAAAAGAGTATCCGGAGGAGTAACAATCACAAGAAATGAATTGGATACTCCAACATCAATTGTTTCTTATGCAAACATAAATACCAATAAAAAAATAAAAATAGCCAAAATGATTAACGAAGTAATAGATGACAATGATTCTATCTTTTTTGATGTAGGGTCTTCTTGCTATATGGCATATCAACATTTAACAAGAAAAAACACAACAATATTTACTCCATCTATACAAATTTTAACAACGGAAAATGAAAATGTAGCACATTTATATTGCCTTGAAGGAGAAGCCGTAAGACCTTACCTTATAATAAGAGGATTCCCTCTTTTAGAAAATCTAAACAGAATTGACCCAAATAAAATAGTATTTTCATGTATGGGGCTTAATGCAAATTACAATTTAATTGGAAGAGTTGATTATGATAACTATATTTTAAGAAAACTTCTTGAAATGAACGGAGAAAAAATACTATTACTGGATTCTTCAAAAATATGCATGAGTAACGAATTTTGTGTGCCCGGAATTGAAAAAATAGACATATTAATAACAGATGACAAAATAGATGAAAAACATGTAAAAAATATTGAAGAAAAAGGAGTAAAAGTTCTTATAGGCAAATAAAAATTTTAAATAAATATAAAGAAAGAGGTGTTAAAATGAACAAATTAACCGACACATTCAAATTAAACAATGGAATAGACATTCCATGTATAGGATACGGTACATTCCAAACTCCTGATGGAAAAAGCGTGGAAGATGGAGTAAAAGAAGCCTTAAAAATCGGATACAGACATATTGATACGGCTTATTTTTATCAAAATGAAAAAGGTGTTGGAAAGGCAATAAGAGAAAGCGGAATAAAAAGAGAAGACATTTTCGTAACCAGCAAATTATGGAACAGCGACAGAGGATACGAAAGTGCAAAAGCCGCATTTGAAAAGACTATGGATAATTTAGGACTTGAATATCTTGATTTATTTTTAATCCACTGGCCTGCAATAAAAAAACAATTTGATAATGCTGAAGAAATAAATGCTGAAACATGGAAAGCATTTGAAGAAATATATGAAACAGGAAGAGTTAAAGCTATAGGGCTTAGCAACTTCCTACCTCATCATATAGATGAACTTATGAAAACTGCAAAAATCAAACCAATGGTAAACCAAATAGAATTCCATCCTGGTTTTGCTCAAATTGAAACAGCAAAATACTGCCTAGAAAATGATATAGTAGTAGAAGCTTGGTCACCACTTGGAAGAAAAGAAGTTTTAGAAAACGAAACACTTGTAGAACTTGCAAAAAAATACAATAAATCAACAGCTCAAATTTGTATAAGATGGGTTCTTCAACATGATATTCTTCCTCTTCCAAAATCTGTTACACCAAGCAGAATACTTGAAAATAGTCAAGTTTTTGATTTTGAAATAAGTGAAGATGATATGAAAACAATAGATAATATACCTTGTTGCGGAGGACAATGCGCAAATCCTGATGACGTAAATTTTTAAATAAAAAAAACAGACAGTTTAAACTGTCTGTTTTTTTTAATTTTCAGTATCTAAAGACTTAGCTGTATCTTCATCTATATTGCCGCTTACTGTAAGACCTTTGTCAGTTTGGTATTGTTTTACAGCAGCTGTTGTATTTTTATCATAAGTACCGCTTGCAGTTCCATCCAAATAGCCAAGTCTTATTAAAATTTCTTGATAAGATTTTATTATCGTTCCTTTATGTCCTTGTTTATAAGTTAAAGACTCACTATCCAAACTCTTTCTCGTTTGAGCATCCATTGTTCCCGTTTGAGAAAGTCCTTTTGCTTTTTGATATTCTTCACAAGCAACTTTTGTTTCGGCAGTAAAGTTAGCATTAGGCTGGTTTTCCAAATATCCTAAATAATATAAAATATAATTATATTTTTCTATATCAGAACTGGATTTTCCTGATTTGTATTCAACAACTTCACTATCAAGAGATTTCATGGTATTTTTATCTAACGCTCCAGTTTCTTTTAGACCTCTGCTGTTTTGATATTCTATAACGGCATTTTTCGTTGTTCCATCGAAAGTATTAGTTGGAGAATCAGAAAGAAAATCCAAGTAATATAAAATTAATTTATAACTTAAAACTTCTTCTCCACTATCCCCTTCTTTATATGTGGTTGAATAATCTTTTTGAGAACTAATCAAATCGCTGTCATCAGTTATGTTTCCAGTAAGATAATCGTCTAAATTTCCGGCAAAAGCATAATATATTGTTTTTGTATTTATATCAACAGAAAAAGAATCTTTTAAATAGTTATCACTGAAAAACGATGCCGTCAATAATATAAAAAACAAAAATGCTACTAAATATATAAAAAATGATTTTATTCTCTTCATTAAATTACCTCTATATTTGGACAATTTTTTATAAATATGCTACAATTATAACATAATGTAGACTTAAAACAAAATATTTTATTGGAGAAAAACATGAAAATTTTAATGACCAATAACGATATAAACAGAAGCATAAAAAGAATATCTTACGAAATAATTGAAAGAAATCACGGTGTTGAAGATACTGTAATAGTAGGGGTAAAACAAGGAGGCGTTTCTCTTGCGAAAATGATTGCTAATCACTTAAGCAGTATGGAGGATACTATTGTTCCGGTTACTTTTGCGGATATAACTCCATTTAGAGACGATGTAAAAAAAGAAGATAGTAAAATTGAAGATATAGGTATAAACATAAATGATAAATTGGTTATATTAGTTGATGATGTTTTATATACAGGTCGCTCTATAAGAGCTGCCCTTGAATATGTGTTTCATTTTGGAAGACCTAAAAAAATACAGCTTGCAATTTTAGTAGACAGAGGACATAGACAACTACCGATAAGAGCCGACTTCGTAGGTAAGAACATTCCTACATCAACATCAGAAAATGTAAATGTAGTAATTGATAACGAAAATTCATTTGTAGAAATAAACTAAGGAGAAAAAATGAGCTTTTGCAGCGATATAAAAAATAATTTAAGCCATATTAATTTAAACAATCTTTACGAAAAAGAATGTGAAATATATGGATATTTACACTGTATAAGTTTCCTTTCCCTAAAAGGAAGAGGACAATTCAATTTGATATTTGAAACCGAAAACCCTTCTGTCACAAGAAGGATTTTTACTCTGATTAAAGATGTCTTTTCCATAAATCTTGAAATAGCGGCAAAAAAAAATAATCTAAGAAAAGGACATTATTTATATAACTTGATTGTAATAAACAGCAAAGACTCAATGAATATATTGGATTATTTTAATATTATTGATTTCAGCTCGGGATTTGAAGTAAATAATACAATAAAACAAGATATACTTCCAACTTTAAGCGAAATAAGACATTATCTGCGTGCAGTTTTTCTATCATGCGGTTATGTCAGTGACCCAAAGAAAAAGGGATATCAAATCGAATTTGTATTTAATAAATTTGAGTATGCAAAAAACTTTATAGAGTTACTAAAAACCATAAATATCAATTTAAAATTTATAAAAAGAAAAGAAGCATATGTAGTATATACAAAAGACTCAAATACAATCACAGAATTACTTGGAAATATAGGAGCACATAACGCCGTTTTGGAAATAGAAAGCACAAAAGTAATAAAAGAAATGAGAAACAACGTAAACAGAAGATTAAACTGCGAAACGGCAAATATGGATAAAACAATAAATACAGCACTTAAACAAATTAATGCAATAAACAAAATTAAAGAAAAATATGGCATGGACTATCTCGATGAACCACTTATATCATTGGCAAAAATGAGACTTAACAACCCTCAAGCATCTTTAAATGAACTATCTAATATGTTTGACCCTCCGATAAGCCGTTCAACAATTAATAATTGGTTCAAAAAGATACTAAAAATCGCCGATACAATTTAACATAGGAGGAGAAAAATGAACTTATATACAGACGAATTGGAATTTTTTGATAAAGAACTTCTTATTGAACATTTTACAAAAAAGAAAACAAATCCTCTTTCAAAGCAACAAGCCATAAAATACTTAAATAACTTAGAAGCAAGTTATAGACAACGACTTAATAAAATAAAAGAATGTGATTTTTCTAATAAAGAACTAATTTTAAAACAACTTCTTGAGCAATTAAGCCAATTTGAAAGAGATTATGAAGTTTATGGTGAAAATATATATAAAGAATATGAAACAGAAAAATTTGAACAAATATGGTTTTATTCTAAAATTCTAGAAGAACTTAAAGAATTAAATGAAAATATAAATACAAAAGATTTATTTAACAAATGCAATAATAAATTTTTTGATTTATTTGTAAACTTCTACTTTTATACAAAAGAAAATAAAATTTATGCAGATTCAATTCTTGGAACATCTTCAATAAACATACACGATACTACATGGAAAAAAGAAATCGGAGTAGAAATAAAAGAATACGAATTAAAAGAAAATGACGATTATTATATTGAAATCTCCAAAGCAGAAGCAGAAGTATTGGAAGACTTCTTCATGAAAGACATAAATTTAATTTATTCACAAAACATAAAAAAAGCACTTGATTATGCAATTTTTTATTTTACCGGGAAGAAAAGAAAAATACTAAACAAACCTTATCTTTCCCACGCCTTGGAAACAATGCTCATTGCATCGTCTTTAACAAGCGATGAAAATATATTGATATCAGCACTTCTTCACGGAGTGGTAAAAAATTCCGACTCAAACATAATAGAAATAAAAAAATATTTTGGAATGAACATAGCGGAAAAAATACTTTTCATGACGAATATGGAAGAAAATTTCAACAACGAAAAAGACTGGAGCGAAGGAAAGAAAAATATTTTATATAAACTCGACAGTGCAAATATAGAAATAAAAATACTTGTTTTATCAAACGAACTTTCAAAACTTCGTGAAATAGATAAAGATTTTGAAACATATAAAGATAAGGTATGGAGTTATTTCAACGAGCCTGACAAAAATAAACATAAATGGTATCACGAAGAGGTTCTTGAAAGATTATATCCTTTAAGATTAAGTGGTGCTTATGACGAATATAAAGAACTAATATACAAAAATTTAACCAATATATATAATTAAGAAGGACAAAGTAGTCCTTCTTTTTATTTATTTAAATTTTAAATTTTATTTTTTTTATTTTATTTTCATTAAATTTATCGACGCCTCTTTTATATTTTATTTTTGGATATCCAAATCCGATAATCATGGCAATATAATGATTATCGGGAATTCCTAACATCGATTTTTCTTTTGGCATTAAATCAAGAACATCCAAAGGATAAGTCATCATAATACTGCCCAATCCCCTTGAAGAACACAATAAATCAAAATACACACACGCAATATTCACATCCTGAATGTAGCAACCTTCTCCCACAGGCGCATGAGGAATACATAAATTCGGAGCCGAACAAAACAACATATCAGGGCGTACGATTTTCTCCCACTCTTTCAACTGTTCATAAGATTTTTTATCATATCCATTTGCATATATTCCCTTATTTGCAAGCTTTTCCATTTTGGAATAAACAATATCGTGAAAATATTTAACTTGTTCTTTATCGTCAATAACCGTATATTCGACAAGTCCCTTATTCCCTCCGTTAGGTGCGTTTTGTACCGTTTTTAATATATCATCTAAAACCCTTTTATCAACGTCTTTATTCAAATATTGTCTGTGTGACCTTCTGTTTTTTATCAAAGCATCCAAAATTTGAGGAAGGTTTTCACTCTCAGGAGGAGTCACACATTCTTCTGGAGATTTTCCGAGAACACTTATCGCAGATTTCGGACAAACAGCCATACAATGCTGACATTTCCAACAACCGTCCCACCCGAAACAATCGATATCTTTAATAATAACGTCTTTATTCTCGTTAAATTTAAGAAGCTGCCCCGGACATACTTTTATGCATTTCCCGCATGCAATACACTTATCTTTATCAAAACAAAACTTTGCCAAATTATTTTTCATTACCGTTTACCAACCTTTTTACAAAATCACTTGAAGGAGAATTTATAATTTCTTCTTTTGTTCCTATTTGCTCTATTCTGCCTTTATTCATAACCAAAATTCTGCTTGCAAGTTTAAAGGCTTCTCTTACGTCATGAGTTATAAATACTATCGTAATTCCCGTTTGCTCGTATATTCTTCTTATCTCATCCTGAAGCCTGCTTCTTGTTATTTCATCGACGGCACTGAAAGGTTCATCCATTAAAAGAATATCCGGACTTGCTGCCAAAGCTCTTGCAATGCTTACTCTTTGTGCTTCCCCTCCTGAAAGTTCATCGGGATATCTGTACATCAATTCTTTATCAAGACCGACTATTTTCATCCATTTATTAACCGCTTTTTCCGTCTTCGTTTTATCTTTTCGATTTAATAATCTCGGTACGTAAGATATATTTTTTAAAACGTTCATGTTGGGAAACAATACACTACCCTGAACCGCATAACCGATATTTCTTCTTAAACTTATTTTGTCGACATCTTTATTATTTTTACCGTTTACCATAACGTCTCCCAAATCGGGATCGATAAGACCATTAATCATTTTGAGCATAGTACTTTTTCCGCTCCCGGAAGTACCGATTACGGTTAAAAACTCCCCTTTGTATATATCCAAATTAAAATCGTCTAAAACGACATTTTCGTTATAACTTTTCTTTACACCTTTAAATTCTATTATTTTTTCCATGTGCTAATCCTCCAACAACCCTTTTTCGACTAAAAATTCATGCGCTACGGTTTTTGGGTCTTTTCCGTTCTCTTCAACTTCATAATTCATTTTTGCCATTTGTTTATCACTCAAAATATTTTCAAGTTTTTTAAATACGTCGTTAAGCTGTGGGTATCTATCCAAAACGTCGTTTCTTACCACCATCTGACACATTGCGGAAGAAAAGAACTCTTTATCGTCCTGAAGAACTACCAAATTACTGTTGCTCAATTGTCCGTCGGTAGTAAAAACATCCATTACATCTACTTTTTTCTCGTCTATTGCTTTATATTTAAGTCCTATATCCAAATCCATCGTATCTTTAAACTTAAAACCATACTCTGCACAAAGTGCATCATAACCGTCTACTCTTTCAAAAAAATCATATTCTGCGGCAAACGTCAATTCATTTGATACACTTGCCAAATCGGAATAAGTTTTTAAATTATATTTTTCGGCTATGTCTTTTCTTACCGCAATGGCAAAAGTATCGTTAAACCCAAACGAACAAGTCCATGAAAAATCATATTTTTCATTATATTCATCATTTAATTTTTCAAACATATCTTCATTGTAAAAGCCATCATGCCCCAGTACCATATTCCATCCGGTGGAAGTATACTCAGGATACATATCAAATTCTCCACTTTCCATTCCCGGCATTATATTTGAAGTACCTCCTCCCACTCCCTGAGTAAGATTTACATTCAAGTCAGTATCGTTTTCTATAACTTCTTTCAACATTTCGCTTATTATATATTGTTCAGTCATCGGCTTGGATGCTATGTTTATCGTTTTATTTCCAAATGAATCCAGCACAAAAGAAAATACAAAAATAATCAATACGACAATACATCCGGCAATTACAATCTTATTTTTCTTTTTGTTTTGTCTTTTCCTCTTCAAAATACCCTTTTCGATTATTCCCAAAACAAAATCTACCATAATTGCCAAAACAGCTATAAGAAGACTACCGATTAGAGTCATGGCAGTATTATTTGTGGTTATTCCTCTGTAAATGCTGACACCGAGACCTCCTGCACCTATAAAGGAAGCAATACCGGCAAGAGCTATTGTCATCGTAGCCATATTTCTCAATCCAGAAATGATTACGGGCATTGCAATCGGCAGTTTTATTTTATATAATATCTGAAAATTCGTACTTCCCATTCCTTTTGCGGTTTCTATAAACTTTTCGTCTATATTTGTTATTCCAGTGTATGTATTTCTAACCATAGGCAAAAGAGCATATATGCTTAAAGCAATAACCGCGGTAACGTTTCCTATTCCGGACAGGGGAATCAAAAATCCCAACAATGATATGGAAGGAATGGTATATATAAAATTCACTAAACTCAAAACAAATTTAGAGCTTTTTTGATATTCGCTTATAAAAATTCCGAGTATTAATCCGACAACCAAAGCGATTATGATAGCCGTTAAAGAAATTTTTATATGATCAAGCAGCAGCCCCATAAAAAATTCTTTTCTTTCAAAAAACAAACTTAACATTTTTACAACCTTTCTATTGCTTTAACGGGACAGTTTTCATAGCAATACCCGCACCTTAAACAATTTTTACTTATTATTTCAAAATCTTCGTTTTTTTTAATTGACGACTGAGGACACAATCTGAAACATTTACCACATTGTATGCATTTGTCGGTTATAATATATCCCTCGGGTTTTGTCTTTTCTCCTCCAAGAGAATATGTTTTTCTTACAATCGGATGTTTGGATAAATCAAAAGTGTGAACTATTCCTTTTTCAATACAGAAAGCTTCCAATATATATCTGCTTTGTCCAGGATAAACATCATTCATAGTCGGATTATTTTCGAATACCTTGTCTATCCAATATTTTTGATTTTCCGTTTTAAATGCCTTCCCTTCCAACGTTATGGACATATAATCTTTAGTAAGTGCCGTAACCGAAACATTATTGTTATTCATAATTTCTCTGTAAAAATCTTTCCCTCTTGCTGTAACAAAATATACTTTTTCATTTTCCACAAGCATAATGTCAATCACTCTGCTTTTGGGAACACCGTTAAAGTCAACGCTTGAAAAAACAACATCTTTAATATTTCTTAATTTTGATAATATTTCTCTAACATCCATTTTATTTCTATACTCCTTTTTTATTAAATTATTGACAACCTCAGGTTTTAGTTTATAATATTATCAAAGATATATTTTGTAAAGTAGGCACAATTATGTAACTTAAGTATATAAAAGTAACTATAATGATTATAAAAAGATTACAAGGAGGAAAGAAATGCGAAAAAATTTACCGGAATGCCCGGTCGAAACAACACTTTTATTAATAAGTAACAAATGGAAGGTCTTGATTTTAAGGGATTTGATGAACGAAACAAAACGATTCGGAGAATTGAAAAAATCAATAGGAGCAATATCGCAAAAAGTTTTGACTTCAAACTTAAGAGAAATGGAAAATGACGGACTGGTAAACAGAACGGTATATGCTCAGGTTCCCCCAAAAGTTGAATATTCTCTTACACAAACGGGAAAAAGTTTAAAACCAGTAATTGATTCAATGATTGTTTGGGGAAATGAATACAAGAAACAATATAATTAAATAACTTACCCTTTACTAAAGAAAAAATATATTATATACTTTATAAAGATTATTATTAAGGAGAAAAAAATGAAAATAGGATTAGTAGGACTACCAAATGTAGGTAAAAGTACATTATTCAATGCACTTACAAAAGCAAATGCAGGAGCAGAAAACTATCCTTTTTGCACAATAGAACCAAATGTAGGAGTTGTTAATGTTCCTGATGAAAGAATAGATAATTTAAGTAAACTTTATGACACATTAAAAACTGTATATGCAACAGTTGAATTCGTGGATATTGCCGGACTTGTAAAAAATGCCGGAAAAGGCGAAGGACTTGGAAACCAATTTTTATCAAACATTAGAAACGTACATGCAATACTTCAAGTAGTAAGATGTTTTGATGACGGCAACATTACTCATGTAGACGGAAGCATCGATCCTGTAAGAGATGCAGAAACAATAAACTATGAGCTAATCTTTTCTGACCTTGAGCTAATTGATAAAAGAATTGCGACAGTACAAAAAGCAGCAAAAAGCGGAAGAAAAGAAGAAAAATTCATGCTTGCAACTCTTGATAAAGCAAAGAAGCTTTTAGAAGAAGGAAAATTTATTAATTTAGATGATTTTGACGAAAATGAAAGCGAATATTTAAAAAGCCAAGATTTACTTACAACAAAACCTATTATGTATGTGGCAAACGTAAGTGAAGATGATTTACTTGAAGATAATGATTATGTAAAAGCATTAAAAGAATATGTAAAAGAAGTAAATCCAAATATCGAAGTAATAAAAGTTTGTGCAAAAATCGAAGCAGAACTTAGCGAGCTTGAAGATGATGAAAAAAACATGTTCCTTGAAGAACTTGGAATTAAAGAATCAGGACTTGACCAAATCATAAAAGAAGGATATAAACTTCTTGATTTAATAACATTCTTAACTGCAGGTAAACAAGAAGTAAAAGGATGGCAAATTAAAAAAGGTACAAAAGCACCGGGCGCAGCAGGAAAAATCCACTCAGATTTTGAAAGAGGATTCATTAGAGCTGAAGTAACAAAATATGATAAACTTATGGAAGCAGGAAGCGATGTTAAAGCAAAAGAACTTGCTTATACAAGAATCGAAGGAAAAGATTATGTTGTTGAAGATGGTGATGTAATATTCTTTAGATTCAACGTTTAAAAAGAATTAAAAAGAACCTTATCGGTTCTTTTTTTATATTTATATTTGAAATAATAAAACAAAATAATATACTATATATATCTACATAAAAAGGAGAAAAAATATGAAAACAACTTTGGTTGGAATTAACAGCGCATATACGCATACAAATCTTGCAATATATTATTTATTCAATAACTCTATACCAAAAGGTATTGATGCAGAAATAAAACAGTACAACATAAACATGCCAAAAGAAAATGTTTTGGATGACTTATTCTCTCAAAAAAGCGATATTTATATTTTCTCCTGCTATATATGGAATATAGAATATATTTTACACATTGCCTCTTCCCTAAAAAAAATTACAGATGCAATAATCATATTCGGTGGAAGTGAAGTAAGTTTTAATGCAAAAGATTATTTTGACAAATATGATTTCATAGACTATATTGTCGCCGGAGAAGGAGAAGAAATAACTTTAAAGCTGTTAAGCAAATTACAAAAAAACGAAGAAGTAAACATTCAAAACGTATTTGATAAAAGTTCAAAAGATTATACATATATAAAACAACATATAAATTTTAATGATGTAATATTCCCATATAAAAATGTGGATATGAAAGAATTTGAAAATAAGATTATTTATTACGAAAGTCAAAGAGGATGTCCTTATAATTGCAGTTATTGCCTCTCAGAGCTTGACAAAAGATTGAGATTTCGCGACTTAAAAAAAGTAAAAGAGGAAATAATGTTTTTTATAAAAAACGACATTCCCCTTGTTAAGTTTATCGACAGAACTTTTAATGCTGACAATAAAAGAGCTAAGGAAATAATTAGATTTATTTTAGACAATAGTAAACACACTAAATTCCATTTTGAAGTATGTGCAAATTTACTTGATGATGAAATAATAGAACTTTTCCAAAGTGCGCCAAACGATATGTTTCAGTTAGAGGTAGGACTACAATCCATAAATGAAAATACAATAAAAGAAATCAACAGAACAACAAACACAGAAAAAATAGGTCAAAACGTAACAAAACTTTTAAAAAACGACAATGTCCATATTCACCTTGACTTAATTTCAGGACTTCCTTATGAAGATATTGAATCATTCAAAAAAAGTTTTGATTATGCGTATAATCTAAAACCTCATATGTTGCAGCTTGGATTTTTAAAGGTTCTTCACGGAACAATGATGGAAAAATCAAAAGATAAATATGATTTAAAATATAATAACTTTACACCTTACGAAATATTATCAAATAAATGGATGGATTATAGTGATCTTTCAAAATTGAAAGATATAGAGTTTTTAGTTGACAAATACTATAATTCAAATAACTTTTATAATACTCTTGAATATTTTGTAGATAAAACCGCTAAAACTCCGTATGATTTTTTTGAAAAATTATCAGTGTACTTTTCAAAAAACGGGCTATATAAAAGAAGTCTTTCAAAGGAAGATTTATATGAACATTTATATTATTTCTTAAAACCTTATGATGAAAATCTTGCTAAAAATTTAATAAGCTTTGATTATTTATCTTATATGAAAATCAGAAAACCAAATAAGGATTTTATAGAAGATATTGAAACAGTAAATAAAGAAAAAATATTTGAAATTATTAAAAAAGAAGAATTTAAAAACAAATAGAAAATAAAGAATCTGATTTAAAAGATGCATC
>NZ_SPHL01000038.1:0-5088 GCF_005844425.1 Anaerofustis stercorihominis
TGATAATTCATAGATTTTAAATGTTCATTTTCTTCTTGTAATTTTTTGTTATCATCTAATAATTGATTTTTAGACTTAATAATAATTTTATTGTTAAGTTTTTTCTTTTTATCAATTTCATCAGTTATATCTTCTTTATCTTTATTGAGATTAATGATTTCTTTACTAATCGATTTTTTATTATCTTCTAAATCAGAAACTTCATTACGAAGATTATTTAATTCTTGTTTTAGTTCATTTGCTTTTTCATTAAACATTAATCTTTCGTAAGGTGTATAATCTTTATTTTTACCTTTTTGCTTTTCTTTAAGTTTAGAATCTAATTCATAAATATTATTAAATTCTTCAATACATTTTTCTCTCATTTTGTCTTGAATAATAACTAATGATTCTTTAGTAAATATTGATGTTTTACCAACTTGTTTTGATAAACCTGTTTTACAATTTTCTTTAACTGGAACACCAACAATATGAAGATGTGGAGAATGTTCATCAAAATGACAAGTCGCATTAGCTACATAAAAGCTTGGTACTATTTCTTTTAAATCATCAAGTTGTTTTTCAAATACATTAATCATTTTATATTTTTCTTCTAAATTTTTATTTTCCCAATAAGACATATCACCAAGTTCAATTATAATCTCACAAGCTAAATCGTGTTTATCATCATTAGATATTTTATTAAAGTAATTATCTATTTTTCTATCATCTCTTATTTGTTTATTATTATAAACTAACCTTGATTCTTCAAATAAATCAAATTATTCAAAAGAATAGATTTAATCATTATAGACCTTCAAGATACTTAACTTCCCTTTGTGTAGATAAAGATTATTTTTCAGAAAGTACACTTGCAAGATTTGAAACATTATTTAAAGATATAAATAACCTTTTATAACAGCAAACTTATTGCTGTTATTTTTTTTGTGCATAAAAATATTAATTCTGTGATAAAAAGCAACATTTAATGACATAAAACCAGACTATTACACAATTCGACAAATTTTGCGAAAAAATTGTTGTATAATGGCACCAATAACAATGCTGAACTATGTAATATATGGAAAAGAGGTATTTAGAAATTAAATTGAATAAAAAAAGAAATGATTAAGCAGTAGTATTTCTTAAATAAAATAATTAGATTATATTACTGGTTAATTTTTTTCATAAGAGGAAACCAATTATAAGAAAGTTGATTGCTCATATAAAAAATATGGCATTGTTACTTTGTTGTAGGAGTTGGTATCCCTTATGAATGAAAAAGAATTGTTGTATTATTTAACATTAATTTTAAAACAAATAGTAATTTATCAAGGGGAATTTGACGCTCCAAAAGTAGATTATTTTGATGTTAATGATTTTCAATATGGATTTAACGCCGAATGTATGACTCGTTTATTGAGTAATGCATTCGGCGTTTTTTTGTTAATTATAAAAAAGATAATTGTTAGGTGTAGAAGCCCACCATCTATCAATTTTGATTATTAAAAAATTGAAATTGATAGGAGGAAAATAATATGGCAGAACGCCCAAAAAGAAGAAAATATAAGGATAATCCTTATACTTTAAATTACATAGAAAGTAAAAATATTTATACAGTTAGTTTTAAAGATGTAAAGGGAAAATTACAGGAAGTAGAAATTAATAAGGAAATATATAAAGCACTTGATAGGTTTGAATTAGATGATTTATCTGAAATGAACGAATATGATAATCATATTGAACATTCAGAAATATTTGAAAACAATCTTGAATCAAGAGCAAAGGACAAGCAAATATTATTAGAGGATATGATTATTCAAAAAGTAACATTTGAAAAATTAAAAAAAGCAATAAATGAACTACCAGAGATTCAAAAGCGAAGAATAAAAAAATATTATTTTGATGAAAAAACAGAACAAGAAATAGCAGATGAAGAAAATGCTACTCATCAATCAGTTCATATAATTTTAGAATGAGCATTAAAAAATTTGAAAAAAATATTAAAAAAATTAGATTAAGTGTCTGCAATTTTGCGTTTTAGTTAGGAAACAGGTGAGAGGGTAATAAATCATCCTTTCACTGTTTCCTTTTTTGTTGGAAACAGGAGTTCTTTGACAATTGTATATACATTCATCAAATACGTTCCTACTATTATAAGCACTTTAACAAATACGCTTGACGATAATTGTTTGGTTATAAAATTAGTTAGCAACTAATATGCGAAGATTAATAGTAGTATTAAAGATACTCCTGTCTAGCCACAGCCTAAAGCAATGGGGACAGCCCGGAGAGATCCTCGGGGAGGTGGAATTCCTGTGAGATTAAATTAGCAATTTAATCGTTTGATGATTTCCCAAAGACTGAGGGGTTCGAGGAAAAATATCAGTTACTTAAACAATAAAAATAAATTTAGCACGAGATTTTACTATCTCGTGCTTTTACATATAAGGAGGAAGAATTTTTAATATGAAGAAAAGTAAAAGTTACAGAGTAACTGTAAAATTAGAATATATTATAACAATGGATCATACGCAAACTAGTATGGAAAGAGCCAAAGCAGATGTTAAAGGGCTAGTAGATAACTATTTAAGAAAAAATAACAATTTAGATATTAGAAATCTGATTAATAATGAAACACCACATACTATTTATAAAGTTGAGATTAATAAAAATGAACGAAGATAGGGTAATAAAAAAAGGAGATATTTATTATGCTAATTTAGATCCTATTATAGGAAGTGAACAAAACGGTACAAGACCAGTGGTGGTTGTTCAAAATAACTTAGGTAATAAATATAGCCCAACTGTATTAATTGCTCCTTTAACAAGTAAATCAAAAAAGAAAAATTATCTACCTACACATATAGAAATAAAATCAAATGAAAAAATAACACACGATTCACTTATTCTATTGGAACAAGTAAGAGTTTTAGATAAAACAAGATTAATATCATTTTTATGTAGTTTGAATGAAGAAGAAATCAACTTAGTCAATAAATCATTAAAGGATACTTTTGATATAAAATGATAAAAAAAATAATTGTTAATAAAACTTCTTCATTTAATAAAGATTTTGTTGATTATCTTGAACAGTTACGAATTCTAAATCTTGTAAAAAATAAGAAAATAATTGATGAGATAACTTATAAAAAGTCAATTGTGCAATTAAATAAATCGCACAATTGTAATTAATTGATTATTCTTATAAAATGGCATTGTTCGAACAAGAAAGGAAATGTTTATGGATATAAAAATAATTAAAAAGAAAGATGGTAGAGTAGATAGAAATACTGGTTTATTAATAACTGAAAGATTAAGGGTTACTGCTTATGCAAGAGTTAGTACTGGAAATGAAGAACAACTAAATAGTTATGAGTCTCAAAAAAAATATTATAAAGAAAAAATATCTTCAAATGATGAATGGCAATATATCGATATGTATGCAGATGAAGCAATTTCAGGAACTTTGGATTATAAAAGAAACGATTTTATGAAAATGATTCACGATGGAATAAATGGTAAATTTGATATGATTATTACTAAATCTATATCCAGATTTGCGAGAAATACTGTAGATACTTTGAAATATGTGAGAAAACTAAAAGAAAATAATGTTGCAGTTTTTTTTGAAGAAGAAAATATTAATACATTGGAAATGTCAGGAGAATTATTATTAACAATATTAAGTTCTGTAGCCCAACAAGAAAGCGAAACTATTTCATCTCACGTTAAACTAGGGTTGAAAATGAAAAAAGAACGTGGAGAATTAATAGGATTTAATAATTGTTACGGCTATGTATATGATTCAGATAATAATAAAATGATAATTAAAGAAAATGAAGCAGATATTGTTAAAATGATGTTTAGAATGTATTTAGATGGTAGGGGTGCTGATTATATTGCAAAACAATTAACTAAAATGGGAATAAAAAGTCCAAAAGGAAAAGATGTATGGGGAGCAACAACGGTAAGAGGAATATTAACAAATGAAAAATACAAAGGAGATGTACTTCAAGGAAAAACCTTTACTCAAGATCCAATATCTCACAGGAGATTAGTTAATTATGGAGAAGAAGATAAATATTATATATCAAATCATCACGAAGCAATTATTTCAGTTGAAGATTTTGATAAAGTTCAAGAAATTTTAAAAGCAAAGTGTGGAGCAAGAGCAACAGGAAGAAGATTGGGAAATGTTGGAGGGAAATATACAATGAGTTCGAGACTTCGCTGTGGATTTTGTGGCGAAACATTGGGCAGAAGGACAATGTTTGTAAATCAATCTAAAAAAGTTGCTGCTTGGCAATGTATTGAGTCTTCAAAAAATGGAAAGTATAATTGTCCTGATGGAAAAATTGTAAAAGAAGAAATAATAGAAAATGCTTTTATTGATATTTATCAGTTATTGGCAAATAATAGAAATAACATAATTGATAGTATTTCTAACATTGTTAAAAATTCAATGAGAAATGGAACAACTAAAGAAAAATTAGATAAATTAAAAGAAGATAAAATAGAATATGAAAACAAAATTTCAAAATTGGTAGATTTAATGGTAGATGGTACTATTGATTCTGAAATGTTTAAAAGCAAAAAAGCAACATTATTGAATAAAATAGAGAAAATGGATAAAGAAATAGAACAACTACAATTAGTAAAAGAAGATGATGATGAAATTGAGAGAGGAATTATTAAACTTAAAGAAATGTTAAATAGTGATAAAATTTTTAATATAGAGAAGTTTGATGAACAAATATTTGATGCACTAATAGATTATGTAATTATTGGTGGATATAATGAGAAAGATGAAAAAGATTCTTATTTAATAAGATTTATATGCAAAAAATCATTCAATTTTACACCTAAAAAAGATATTACAAAAGAAATGATTAAGAAAAATAATAATTTGAACAATACAGATAATTATATTACAATACTAGATGTTATAAGTAATCAAAGATTTAATATTTTTGAAAAAGATAAAAATGGAAGTAGAGTAAGAAAAACAATAGAAAATATTCGAGTTAGATTGGAATTAGAAAGGTAATGTGATATAATTACACTGAAAAGACTTGTCACTAACATACAGAGAACATAGTTTGTTGT
>NZ_SPHL01000038.1:5103-15817 GCF_005844425.1 Anaerofustis stercorihominis
GCATAGTTAATATATTATAAAAAGGCATACGACATTAACTATACATTGCAGTTATAGTTAGATGACACATGTTGAGACTGTGGTTGAGTTGGTTAAAAAAATTGCATTATAAATGATATATTAAATTAAAATATATAAAAAGCTTTATTAAAAAGAAGAAAAATTTAATTACATAGTTTCAAATTTGAAGAAACTTTTCAAAACTTAGTAAAGTTTGTAAAAGATATAGATGTTCCACTAGATGGAATTTTATATAGTTGTGATGAAGTTGTAGATTATTTTGTAAATTAACATGAATCAGGTGAAATATGGGAATAAATATTTTTAATAAAAATCTTAAAATATATAGAAATAGAAAAGAGGTAAATGAATTAAATTATTTTAAATTTATACCTGAAAATTATATTACGTTGAAAAAAAATGTTATAAAAAAAATGGGATTACCTAAAGGTACAATTCTATTTTGTTTGAATACAAATTGTACCAATGCTTTACTTCTTTGTTTTAAAGTGAATGATGAAATCTCTATGCCTTTCGATGATGTTCAATCTGTAATTGATTCTTTACATGACTCAATGGATGATAACACTGGTATAATAGAGGTATCAACAGCCACAACTAAGTTAAGAAAAAAAATTATTTACACTATTATAAAGCATAAAAAACAAGTTTATAATGATCTTCAGTTTGGAGTTGAATATACATTAAATTTAAATATTAAAGTGAATGATGAAGTGTGGTTAATTAATGGGTCTTTTTGTGAAGAAGGAATTACCGGATATAGGGATAATATAATTTATACAACTGTAATGGAGAATATTAACTTGAACAATCCGTTTGATGAATGGATGTATGATCCATATGATAAAAACTATATTCAAGGTTATCTAATGAATATATCAGAGAAACCAGAATATGATTTAATGTTTCCTGAACATCCTTTATCCGAATTGAGAGGATATATTAAATATATTATAGAAAATAATTAAATTTGAAATTATTTTTTTATTTTTATACCTATTCTTTTAGGTTTTTAGTGTTTTAACTTTCTAACGATAAAAACGTGAAATGAAAATTTTAGTTTTTAAAATATATAAAAGCAAAAGGAAGTTCTAAACATATTATATAAAAAGAGGTTTTTATGAGCGAAAATAGAATAAGTGATGGAAGTGCTGCTTTTCTTGTTTATGATAAAGCAATTGATGGTAATGATACTTTTACTAAATGGCTTAATGATAATGGATTTTCTAAATGGGATAAACATGGGTATTATAGTGGATGTTCTTGGGTATATATTAATTTAAACAATAGATTATATGCACCTGGTATGCCAGGCATTGCTATTACAAGTGTTTTAGGAAATCATGCTATTACTATTTCAGAATTTAAAACTATATATAAAATTTATGAAAAATATGATGGAAAGGATGTATTTGTATTTAACACAAAGAAATTTGATTATGATTAAAATATAATCGTATATAATAAATTGATTTATATTTCAACACAAAAGAATGTAAAAATAAAAAGGAACAAAAAATGTACTATATAACAGGAGATAGACACGGAAATTTAGAAGACTTAATTTATTTTACTTTTGAACATATGACGAATATAGATGATGTAATGATAATATTAGGGGATAGCGGTATTAATTATTATCAAGATGAAAGAAGTTATATGATAAAAAATATGTTATTACAGGCAAATATAACATTTTTCTGTATTCACGGTAACCATGAAGAAAGAGCAAGTAATATTAATAGTTACAAAGAGAAGATATGGAAAAATGGTATTGTATATTATGAAGAAGATTACCCTAATTTATTATTTGCAAAAGATGGAGAAATCTATGATTTTGATGGTAAGAAAGTGATTGTTATTGGCGGTGCATATAGTGTTGATAAAGATTATAGACTAAAGAACGGTTTAAACTGGTTTAAATCAGAACAACCAAGTGAAAAAATAAAAGAACATGTGGAAAATAATCTAAATAAAGCAAATTGGGAAGTTGATTATGTTTTATCTCATACATCCTCTTTAAAATATGAGCCTGTAGAGTATTTTCTTCCATTTATTAATCAAAAAAGTGTTGATAAATCTACTGAAAAATGGCTTAATGAAATAGAAAATAAACTAAAATATAAAAGATGGTATTTAGGACATTATCACTGTGAAAAAATAGTTGATAAAATTAAAATAATGTATAAAAGTATAGATGAGTTTAAATAAAAAAGTTATATACCAAAACAACCCAATATATAAGCATGATATCAAATAATAAGCCGCAAAATATAGAAATTACTCTTGATAAAAAAGTTAGGCAAATGTAGAAGAACTTGTTAAAAGAATAAATAAAATTCATATTTTAAATATTCAAATACATAGATAAATTGTAAGAAATGATAATAAAAATAGGTATTCAATTAAAAGTATGAAAATTAAATAATGGCAAACTAAGGACTTTCAATATATATTTATGTTAGATTTGAAATGTTATGCTAAAGATTATTAATCATACAATATTTACACTCTATATAGCTTGCGAACATTAAATATAAAAAGAAAAATTCTAATTAAAGTACAATTTTTGTGAAAATTAAAAAATAATGTTAGACTTTGAAGTCGATTTGTTTTTGTAAATAGATGAAAAAACACGGCGCATAGAATTTGTTGCTGCCATGTTTTTATAATGTTTTATATTAGTTTGAAATCACAAGTTCTAATGCATTACATGGGGTAGTAAAGACACCAATGGTATCACCATTTGAATCGAAGAATTCAACCTCATAATAAGTGCCATCATATTCTAAAACAATTGCACCTTTAGTTCCAACGGGAAGACCATTAAATTCTTTAATAAGTTTTACTACATCTAACTCTTTCATAATCTATCTTTAAAATCCTTTAATATAGGTATTGTTATTTTTATAATAAGAGCATTATATATTTTACTAAAACTAATTATAATATATCTTATCAAATAAGTTAAGTACAAAAGTAATAATATAAATTAATGTTTATTGGTGCGTTAATATTATTTTCTTATTTATTTAACCATAAAATAGGAGTATAGTTTTAAGATATAAAGACATATGCATTATAAACTATATTGATTAACCTTATTTATAAATATTACTTGATAATAAAATAATAGGTTATGTGTTACTTAATATTTCTAAAAAAACCTAAAATAATTTTAAGTTGTTACTTGATATTTTTATTTAGTAACAACTTATTTTTATGTTATTATAAAATTTATAGAATGAAAATGATTAAGGTTTAAAATAATTTTATTTGGGAGTAAGAAATGAAATTTATGCATTTGTCGGATCTTCATTTAGGGAAAAGAGTAAACGGTTATTCAATGATTGAAGATCAAAAATATATTATAAATAACATATTAGAAATTATGGATAATGAAAATATTGAAAGTGTAATAATTGCAGGAGATGTATATGATAAAAGTGTACCTCCTGTAGATGCGGTTGAGTTATTTAATGATTTTCTTGAAGAACTTGAAAATAGAAATCTTTATGTATTTGTAATAAGCGGGAATCACGATTCACCGGAGCGTATTGCCTTTGGTAATTCATTTATGCGTAAAAGTAAAATATTTTTTTCCCCTGTATATAACGGAGAAATTAATGAAATAGAATTAAATGATGAATACGGGAAAATAAATATATGGATGTTACCTTTTATAAAACCGTTAAATGTTCGTAAGGTTTATGAAGATAAGGTAATAAATACATATAATGATGCTGTAAAAACAGTAATAGATAATCTTAAAATAGATACAAACGAAAGAAATATAATGATTACACATCAATTTGTAACGGGAGCAGAAAGAACAGATTCAGAAGAGATATCCGTAGGTGGAAGCGATAATATAGATGTATCGAATTTTGATAAGTTTGATTATACAGCTTTAGGGCATATACACCGTCCTCAAAATTGTAAATCAGAAAGAGTTAGATATTCTGGAACACCACTTAAATATTCATTTTCGGAAGCTAAGGATAAAAAAAGTGCAACGATTATAGATATTAAGGAAAAGAATAATATAAGCATTAAAACCGTTCCTTTTAAACCTTTAAGGGATATGGTAGAAATAAAGGGAAAATATAATGATATTATGCGACTTGATTTTTATAAAGATACATCTTACAGGGAAGATTATATGCATATTATTCTTACAGATGAAGAGGATATACCTGATGTTATAACAAAACTTAGAGCAGTTTATCATAATATAATGAAAGTTGACTATGATAACATTAGAACGAGATCTTCAAATCAAATTAAAGAAATTGAAAATATAGAAAGTTTTTCTCCTTTTGAATTATTTTCAGATTTTTATAAGCAGCAGAATAACAAAAGCATGAATGAAGAACAAAATAATTATATTAAAAATACGATTGAAGAAATATGGGGGAATGATTAATGAGACCAACTAAACTTATAATGTCAGCTTTTGGTCCATATTCAAATAAAGTTGAAATTGATTTTGATAAACTTGGGGAAAACGGACTATATTTAATAACTGGTGATACCGGTGCAGGCAAAACAACTATTTTTGATGCAATAACATATGCATTATATGGAAGAGCCAGCGGAGAAAACAGAGATGCAAGCATGTTTCGTTCAAAATATGCACTTGAAAGCACTCCAACAAGTGTTGAACTAAATTTTACATACTCCGGTAAAGAATATTATATAAAAAGAAATCCCGAATATGTTAGACCTAAAAGCAGAGGAGATGGGTTTACAACTCAAAAGGCAAGTGTAGAACTATATTTGCCAAACGGTAAAACAATAGATAAACCCAAAGAAGTAAATGATGCTGTTATAGATATTTTAGGTGTTGACTATCATCAATTTACTCAAATTGTTATGATAGCACAAGGTGACTTCTTAAAATTATTAAATTCTTCTACCGATGAAAGAAAACAGATTTTTCAAAAATTATTTAAGACACAAAAATATAATTTACTTCAAGAAAAAATAAAAGAGGATTTTTTAGAAATAAATAAAAAATATAACAGCTTGAAAAGTACTCTTATACAGTATATTGATGGAATAAAATGTGAAGAGGATGAGAATCTTTATTTAACAATAGAAAAGATAAAAAATGAGGAAACTCCTTTTATAGATGTTATTCCATTAATAGAATATAGCATAAATGACAGTACTAAAGAAGAAAAACAATGTCAAATTGAAATAAATAAGTTAGATGATGAAATAGAAGAAATTACAAAAATTCTTACAAAAGCAAAAACACTTATAAATGCTAAGGAAAGCATTAAAAAATCAGAACAAGAACTTATTAAAAAAGAAGAAGAAAAATATAATTTAAGTTTAAAAGTTGAAGAAGCAAAGAAAGAATACGATAAGAGAGATGATATTCTAAACGAAATTACTCAAATTGAAATCAAGCTTGATGATTATGATGAACTTGAAAAAAATATAAATGAAGAAGAAAATATAAAAAATGAAATAAAGATAAATCAAAATTTATTTAATGAAAAATCTTTAAATAAAGAAAAGTTGGAAGAAGAAATAAAGAATATAGAAGAAGAAATAAAAAATATAGAGGAAATAATAAAAAATAAAAGTAATTATATTGAGAAGAAGTCCAAGTTAGAAAAAGAAAAAGAAGATATTGATACTATCATAAGTTATAAAGAAAACTTTGATAAAACTAAAGAAGCATATGAAAACTTGATTAATGATTACAAAATAAAATCCGAAAAAGCACAAGCTTTAAAGGAAAAGTACGATAAGGGAAACAGAGCATACCTCGATGAGCAAGCAGGTATTTTAGCTAAGAACTTAATAGAAAATGAGCCTTGTCCTGTATGTGGTTCAACTTCTCATCCAAATCCTGCAAAACAAGAGTTTAATGCTCCTACAAAAGAAGAACTTGAAAAACTAAAAAGTGAATTTGAAAAAGCACAAGAAGAAGAAAGAAAAGCCAGCGAAAAAGCAGGAGAGGTAAAAGGTTCTTTAAGGGAAATTGAAGAAAGATTAAATAAGCTTTCAAATGACATTTTAAATGGTAAGTCTTTAGAAGAAAAGAAAGAAGATACAGTAAATCTATTAAATGAAGTATTAGATAAAATAAGTGATATAGAAGATAAAGAAACAACAAAAGAAGAACTTAATCAGTCACTTCAAAAAAACAAAGATAACTTAACGAAGTTAAAAGATGAAATTCAAAACATTATAAATTCAAAACTTACCGATGAAACTATGCTAAAAAATATTTCTCAAAGAATAGATAACTTAAAAGGTAATCTTAAATATGAGAATAAAAATCATGCTTTAAAAACAAAAAAAAGTTTAGAACAAACTAAAAAATCTATTGAAGAAAATTATAAAGAAACAAATGAAGCATTTGAAGATTGTAAAAGAAGTATTGATGAGATAAAAATAAAAATAGATACTAATAAAGAAATTATAAAAAATAGTGAAGATGTTGATATAACAAAAGAAGAAGAAAAACAAACATATTTAAAAACAGAAAAACAAAATTTACAAAATAAGCAAAAAAATATTAACCTAACAAAAGAAATTAATTCTTCATATTTAGAAAAAATACAATCAAAGCTTAAAGAACAAGAAAAGGTTGAAGAAAAATATAAATGGTTAAACGCATTAAGCAGTACTGCAAACGGAACTTTAACAGGTAAAGAAAAGATAATGCTTGAAACATATATACAAATGGCATATTTTGACAGAATAATTAACAGGGCAAATATTAGATTAATCAGTATGACTTCGGGACAGTATGAATTAATAAGAAAAACTTCTGCTGATAATAAAAGAAAGCAAAGCGGATTGGAACTTGATGTAATAGACCATTATAACGGCTCAAAAAGAGATGTAAAATCATTATCAGGAGGGGAATCTTTTAAGGCGTCGTTATGTTTGGCACTTGGATTATGTGATGAAATACAGTCCTCTGCAGGAGGAATAAAACTTGATACAATGTTTGTTGATGAGGGTTTCGGTTCTCTTGATGAAGAATCTTTATCTCAGGCTATAAGAACACTTTCATCATTATGTGAAGGTAACAGGCTTGTAGGGATAATTTCTCATGTAAGCGAACTAAGAGAAAAAATTGATAAGCAGATTATAGTAAAAAAAGAAAAAACGGGTGGGAGCAAGGTAATAGTCGAAGTATAATAAAAAAACTTCTTAAAATTTAATATTTTAGGAAGTTTTTTATTTTTTGTTTTTATTTGTAAGTATATATAATTGAGTTTGATATTTTGTTGTGATAAAATTTTTTATAACAGGTGATAAGTTATCATAAGGAGAAATAATATGGATAATAAAATCGGTTTAACATGGATAAATTTTTATATGGAATTTGCTTCAGTTTTATTAAATTATAAAAATAATAGAAATGTTCTTATAGATAAGTTGAAAAAAATATATAGAGAGAATGAACAATATATTAAATTTCCTACATTTGAAAAAAATAAAGACATTATAGATATCGATCCTTTTTCAGTTTTTGGTCTTTTTAATAAGGGAATAAAAGATAGTAACAGGAAACTAATTTTAGAAGGTATATCAAAAGAATTTGGAGTTAAAAGTAATATTCCTTTAGACTTTGATGGAGTTCCATATATGAATAATCGTAAAGCATCTTTCTTCTCTTTTATTGAAAAGAGAGGAGCAGGAGATATAGACGGGCTTTGGAATATGTTTGAAGCGGGAATTAATTACGCAGATAATAAAAATGATAAAACGAGAAATGATTTTATTATTGCTTATAATAATGTAATAAAGCAATATGGTGTATATTGGAATATTACAATGGGATTATTTTGGATTCGTCCCAATACATATATAAGTTTAGATTTAGTGAATAGAGAATACATTTTATCATGTGATATTATTGATAAAAAAGTACATTACATAACAGATGGATTAAGAAAGATGCCAATGGGACAAGATTATCTATATTTGATTGATAATATTTCTGCTAATTTAAAAAGTGGAAAATATCAATTTAAAAACTTTGTTGAATTATCTTCTTTTGCATGGACTGATTACAATAACAAAAAAAATAATATAGATAAAGAAATTAATTCTACACAAAATATTGAAGAATATAATCCAAACATTACAAAAGAACAATGGAAAAAATTTATTATAAACGTTGAAAAACCACTAAATTCAACATCAATAAAAATGTTAAAAGCAATAATGGAATTAGGTGGTGAGGCTTATTGTAATGAATTAATAGAAAAATATGGAGGGAATTTGGATTATTATGTAAGATCTACCCTGGGGCTTGGGAAGAGAGCAAAAAAATATTTTAACTTAGGAAATTACATAGAGCATGGTAAAGAAAGAATATATGTAATTCCTTTTGTAGGTAAAAAAACAAATGAAAATAATGCTGATAATTTTGTTTACTCCATAAGGAAAGAATTAAGAGAAGCGTTAAATGAAATAGATTTATCAGATATTTCACCATTTTATGAAAATGAAAATTTACTTAATGGGACAACGAAAGAAGAAAAAAATATGCAGGTAACAGATATTAGAAAAAATACTATTTTATATGGACCTCCTGGTACAGGGAAAACATATAATACAGTATTATATGCAGTTGCAATAATAGAAAATAAAAAATTAGCTGATATAAAAAGTGAAAAATATGAAGAGGTATTAAAAAGATATAATCAGTATAAATCAGATGGATTAATTGAATTTACAACATTTCATCAATCTTATGGATATGAAGAATTTATAGAGGGGATAAAACCGATTATTGATAATAATGAAGATGAAAACAGTGATGTAAATTATAAAATTGAACCGGGTGTTTTTAAGGCTTTTTGTGATAAAGCAGAAACAGCTTCTTTAAGTAATTCAAATTATAATTTGGAATTAAATAATTCACCTGAGATATGGAAAGTTTCCTTAGAGGGTACAGGTGAAAACAGGACAAGAAGTGAATGTATGGAAAATGGTCACATAAGAATTGGATATGATTTTTATGGAGAAAATATAGAAGATGAAACAAAATTTGAATTTGGGGGTAAAAATGTTTTAAATGCGTTTATTTCCAAAATGAAAGTAGGAGATATTGTTTTATCTTGCTATAGCTCTACTACAATTGATGCTATTGGTATTGTAAGTGGTGAATATGAATGGCATGATGAATATGAAAAGTATAAGCGTTTAAGAAAAGTAAAATGGATAGTAAAAGGAATAAAAGAAAATATTGTTGATATAAATAATGGCTGTTCATTGACATTATCTTCTGTATATAGGTTAAACATTTCATTGTCAGATGTAATAAATATTATTTCAAAATATTCAGGTGTGTTATTACATTCTAAAAAAAGAAAAAGTAACTTTGTTTTTATAATTGATGAAATAAATAGAGGAAATATTTCAAGCATATTTGGGGAACTTATTACTCTTATAGAAGAAAGTAAAAGAATAGGTGCAAAAGAAGAATTAAAATTAAGACTACCTTATTCAAAAAAACTTTTTGGAGTTTTAGATAATATTTACATACTTGGAACAATGAATACTGCCGACCGTTCTATTGCTCTTATTGATACAGCCCTTAGACGTCGTTTTGATTTTGTTGAAGTTTTACCAAATGAAGAAATTTTAAATGATGTATATGTAGAAGGTGTTTCTATTAAAGATATGCTTAAAAAAATAAATATGAGAATAGCAGCATTATATGACAGAGAACATATGATTGGTCATTCGTACTTTATTTCTCTTATAAATAATCCTGATTTGAATACTTTATCAATGATATTTAAAAAGAATATTATTCCGTTATTACAAGAGTATTTTTATGAAGATTATGAAAAGATTGGTTTAATTCTTGGGGATAACAATAAAAACGATGAAGAAAAATTTATTGTTAAGAAATATTATGATTATAATATGTTGTTTGGAAATAATGTAGATATTGATATAGATATACCTTATATATATGAAATTAATGAAGAAGCATTTGAAAATATTAATGCTTATAAGATGATATAAGTTGAAAGAAGTAAAATTTATATGAAAAAGATATATCAAATTAAAGAATATGGTTCGTTCTCAAAAGGTAGAGAGGTTAAAGGATATATTTCTCTACCTGATGATACTTTTGATGATTTAGAAAATTTTATACTATCAAATTCTTTTAAATATACTCAAACCCTTGATATTATGAAACTTTCGGTTCAAAGAGGTGTAGGAAAAATTATTACAGCACAAAACTATGTAGGCATGATTACAATGAACGACGGAACTGTTATAGAGATACTTCCTAAAATTTATTCAAAAGAAGAAGAGAATGAACAAAAGACAAAAAAGCTTTTTATAGATATGCTTAAATCATTTAAAGAATTTCCATATAAAAACTTTCAAATGTCTAATATGGATATTTCAAAAATGAGCATATTTGAAATTTTTATAAGAATGTTTATTGATGAAGTTTTTTACATTGTAAAAAGAGGAATAAAAAGTGATTACCAAAGAGTATCTGAAAATAAACCGTTTTTAAAGGGTAAAATAGATTTCTCAAAACAAATTAAATATAATTTAATACATAAAGAAAGATTTTTTGTTCGTTATAATGACTATAATACTAATTGTATTGAAAACAGAATTATAAAAGAAACTTTATTATATTTATATAAATTTACATCTTCATCAAAAAACAAAAAAGATA
>NZ_SPHL01000039.1 GCF_005844425.1 Anaerofustis stercorihominis
ATAAAAGAAATAAAAAAAATGGAAAATCAAAATGTTAATGAAATAGAAAAAGTTTTAATCAAAAACAAAGAAAACATAGATAAAAATATTAACGAACTAAAATATACAAAAACATTAATCGAAAAAAGAATTAATCAAATACAAATTTATTATGAACTTATAAATAACCCTTATCAAAAAGCATATAAAATAGAAAATATAAAATATATCGTGAACTTTGATATAAATAACAAAAATATTCTTTCAAAATATATAAGCTCTCCCGAAAACTTTGTATTTTATAAAGAAAAGAACGAAGAAATGAAATATGGTTTTATATTAAATAATACAAACAAAGAAGATAAAATTCTTTGGCAGAAAAAAGAAGATAAAAACAAGAAATATGTAAAATTCATTTTAAAACAAGATTATTATAACCTAAATACAAATTTAGATTTTCATATTAAAAACTTGACTGACATGGGCTATAAAACAGGTAAAATGATAGCAAAATATTTAATGACGGATTTCGAGGGTAAAAAGTACGATTACTATGAAACATATATGGAAATAAAATAAAAAAAGGACCTAACAGTCCTTTTTTACATTATACCAAGATCCATAAGAACATCTTCGGCATTTGTTGCAGCTTTAACTTTACCATAAACTTTTTCTATATTTCCTTGTTCATCAATAATATAAGTAGTTCTTACTACACCCATGCTTTTTTTACCGTACATATTCTTTTCTTTCCACACATCATAAGACTGAATTGCTTTAAGTTCAGGGTCTGAAAGAAGAATAAAAGGTAAATCATGTTTATTTATAAAATTAGAATGAGACTTTTCACTGTCTTTGCTTATTCCGATTACAACAATGTCGTTATCTTTGTATTTATCATAGTTGTCTCTAAATCCACAGGCTTGTTTTGTACATCCAGGAGTATTATCCCTTGGATAGAAATAAAGAACAACTTTCTTTCCTAAAAAATCAGATAAACTTACTTCTTTTCCGTCTTTATCGTTAAGTGTAAAATCAGGTGCTTTTATACCTTGTTCTAACATAATATTCCCTCCTTAAATTTTGAAGAAAACAAAATTATTTTCATTTGAATATTCTTCACTGAAACTATATCCATTATAACAAAATTCTTTTAATTTATCACTATTATTTATCTTTTTATCAACTATATACCTTACCATTTCCCCTCTTAGCATTTTAGCTTCAGTTGCAATAGTCCTAATTTTCCCTTTATGAAAACTCTTAAAATCAACTGTGATAAATTTATCTTCATCTTTTAAATATGGCGTAATAACTTTTGAATATTCCTTTGAGGCAAGATTGATTACTTCTTCATTATCCTTATATAATTCCTTATAAATACTGTCTGCCCAGAATTTATATAAATTTTTACCGTCTATATCAAGTTTACACTGCATTTCAAGTCTATAGGGACAAATACCGTCATAAGGTTTTAATATGCCGTATAAACCGCTTATTACCCTAATGGTAGAGTTTACAAACTCATAATCTTCTTCCTTAAATTCTTCTGCTTTTATATGTGTATATTGAAGACCGTTATAAGATAATATTGCAGGTATTTCATGCTTAAAATCAAAGAAATCATTATAGTAAACAAAAGTTTCCATTGCTATTTTTGGATTTACTTTCATAATACTTTCTATTTCCATAGGCGAAAACTTCTTTATTATTTTTGCAAGCTGTTTTGCCTTATTAAAAAATACAGGAGTTGTAATTTCCTTTTTTTCATCATATGCAATTTTCATTTTCTTTGCAGGTGAAATTATTACTTTCAATGTTAAACCTCTTTTATAAAAAATTTACGAATGCTCCCGCAAGAACCACAGTTATAAGTCCCGATACGGCTACGGAAAGTCCGCTCATAGCACCTTCGACTTCTCCCATTTCAAGAGCCTTGGCTGTTCCTACCGCATGAGCAGCTGTTCCTATTGCAAGCCCTTTAGATATAGGGTGCTTAATCTTAAATATTTTTAGGATATATTCTCCCATTAAATTCCCAAGTATTCCGGTTATTATTATTACGGCAACCGTTATTGAAGCAATTCCTCCGAATTGTTCACTTACAGTCATTCCTATTGCCGTAGTAATTGACTTTGGAAGAAGAGTAACATATTGCTCATGAGTCAAAGCAAATAAGTATGAAAACAATAAAATACTTCCAAGACTTGAGAGTACTCCTGCAGTTATCCCTATTATAATTGCTTCAAAATTGTGTTTAAGTGTTTCAAATTCTTCGTATAAAGGTATTGCAAGACATATTGTCGCAGGGGTTAGGAAGTAGCTTATATATTTTGCGCCCTCATAATAAACATCATAGTCAATTTTAAAAACACTTAATATAATACTTACAAAAATAATGCCAATAAGTATAGGATTAAAAACATTTAACTTTGTTTTTTTTCTTATTATATCCCCTATAAAATACCCAAGTATTGTTATCAAAACTGCAAAATAAAGAGAATTTTTAATTATTTCCATTATTCACATTCTCTTTATCTTTATTTATTACAAATTGTGAAACATGCCCCGTTACAACCATAACAATAATTGTAGTTACAAAAACGATTATTGTCATAGGAAACAAAAATTCCTTTAAAACCGCAAATAACGTAACTATTTCTACTCCTATAGGAACGAACATTATAGGCATTGTATCCAGTAAAAAACCGCCAACGTCTTTTATATAACTTAATTTAAGTATATTTGATTTTAGAAGTATCAGCATTATTACAAGACCGTATATACTGCTTGGAATCGGAAGCGGTATTATATAATTTAACAGCTCACTTACAAAAGTTATTAAACAAATGATTAAAAATTGATAAAAATATTTCATATTATGCCTTTCTAAAATGTATTTTGAAAATTAATTATATATTAAATATGAAAATTTTTAAAGTTTTTTACATTCCAAAACAAAACTTTTAATATTTTTTTGCTGTCTTTAATCTTATATAATTTGCCTTTCTATTATATAAAATTTAACTTAATTATTGTTAAAAAGCATAAAGTATTTACTTTAATTTTACAAATATTTTAAATAAAAAAGACACATAACGTGTCTTTAAAAACCTAAATAGAACATATAGAAAGCTATAATAAGCATTAAAATTGAAAGCATTACTTTTACTATAAACTGTACTTTTGCATATTTTTCCCTTTTGTTCAAATTTTTTGTAAATCCAATACCGGTACCTACAAGAACTGTTAATATACCGTGTCCCACAGAATAACAAAATAACATTATTATTCCCATTAATAAACTTCCCTTTGATGCAACAAAACTTAAAATAACAACCAAAGCGGGAGTTGAGCAGGGAGAAGAAAAAATACCTGCAAGTATACCGCATATAAATGCTCCTATATATCCCGTTTTACCGTTTTTTGCAACCAAGTTTGTTGAGGGTATAAAATTATAAAGTTCCAATGTTTGGAGAGCCATTAAAACCATTATTATTCCAAGAAATATATAAAACCATTTACCTGAAAGAGAAAGTATGTTTCCTATTAGTGCTGAAACTACGCCAAAAAGCGTAAATGTAAGTGCTGTTCCAAGAGCAAATATAACGCTTAATAAAAATAGATTTTTCGTTTCTTTTTTGCTGTTTAACCCTACATAACCTACTATCAAAGGTATTGAGGATAAGGAACATGGAGTAAATGAAACCAATATTCCTGCCAAAAAAGCAAATAATGGAGCAAAAGCAGAGCTTGAAGCTATTATGTTTGATAAACTTTCTATTAGTTGATTCATATTATTCTACTCCCAAATCTTTAAATATTGCTCTGAATTCTTCTTCGCTTAATATTCCCTCTCTTGCGGTAAATAAATGTTCATTTGTATCTTTTGAAGTATATTTTATTAAATCTACTCCCGGAGCCTGGGTTGGAGAATAAGGTTTGCCGTTTTTATCAAAGAAGAAAATAGTCGGTGTAACTCTTATTGGAAAATCTTCTATACCGCTGACATTAGCATCTATATTAATTGTTTTAATGATAATTTTTCCTTGATACTCTTTTGCAAGATTATGTATTGTAGGTTCCATTTCTCTGCATGGAGGACATGTTGAACTTGAAAAATTTAGAATGATTGGAAGATTTTGTTTTTTAAGTTCATCCATATTAAGACTTGTTATATTTATGTTATCATCTACCTTTTTGCTTTCTTCAATATTTTTAAATATATATATTCCACCGATTATTAAAACAATTAAAATCGGGACTATTACTCTTAAGACTTTTTTATTCATATTCCATCTCCTTTCATTTAGTTTATATAGTTTATCATATAATTTGTATTTTGTTAACCATAACAAAAAACTTTTTTAGAATTATTTTAATTTACATTATTTCCTCTACATAAATTATATGCTTAAAATAATAAAAAACCTGCAAATATAAATATTTACAGGTTTCTATTTTATAAATTATACATATGATTTAAAGGTCCACTTCCCCTTCCAAGATCTAACCCTGCCTTTAGGGCTCCTGTTATATAATCCTTTGCATTTTTAATGCTTTCTTCTTTAGAATAGCCCATTGCAAGATTACAAGCAATTGCAGAAGAAAGAGTACAGCCTGTTCCGTGAGTATTATTAGTATCTACTCTATCTCCCTTAAACCAGAAAATTTCTCCATTATCATATAAAAGATCATTTGCGTTTTTATCATAATGACCGCCTTTTATAAGAATTGCACTGTCAATGTTTTTAGATATTTCTTTTGCTGCTTTAATCATATCTTCATCACTTTTTATACTCATACCCGATAAAACTTCAGCTTCGGGAATATTAGGAGTGATTATTGTTCCAAGTGGAAGAAGTCTATTTATTAAAGTATCTTTTGCTTCATCACTTATAAGCTTACTTCCGCTTGTTGCAACCATTACAGGATCAACAACAATATTTTCTGCTTTATACTCAATTAGTTTATCTGCTATGGCATTGATTATATCGCTGTTTGAAACCATACCAATTTTTACCGCATCAGGTCTTATATCAGTAAAAATGCAATCAATTTGATTTTTTACAAAGTCTGCATCTGCATCTAAAACACCGTAAACTCCTGTTGTGTTTTGTGCTGTTAGAGCCGTTATTGCACTCATCGCATAAAGTTTATGAGCTGTTATTGTTTTTATATCGGCTTGTATTCCGGCTCCTCCGCTTGAATCAGAACCAGCTATTGTTAAAACCTTTTTCATATTATTCTCCTTTTACCATTTCTTTAGATAAACTTAAAAGTTCTTTTGTATCTTCAGTTATATTTTTGCTTGCAAAGATTGCAGATACAACTGCAACTCCGTCAACATGACTTCCTTTTAATTTTAAAATATTATCTTTACTTATTCCCCCTATTGCAACAACGGGAATATTTACACTGTCGCATATTTCTTTTAGTGTTTCAAAAGATACATCATCGGCATCTAACTTTGTTGAAGTTGAAAATACTGCTCCGACTCCAAGATAGTCAGCTCCCATTTTTTCTGCTTCTATAGCCTCTTCGAGAGTATGAGCAGAAACGCCTAGGATTTTATCTTTTCCTATTTTACTTCTAACGTCCGTAGCTTTCATGTCGCTTTGACCTACATGTACTCCGTCTGCATCACATTTTATTGCAACCTCTACGTTATCATTGATTACAAAAGGAATATTATACTCTTTTACCATATCTTTTATTTCTAATGCTTCTTTTAAGAATTCTTCATCACTTAATTCTTTTTCTCTAAGCTGTAAAAAAGTTATTCCTCCCTCTAAAGCTTCTTTGATTTGCCCCTTTAATCCTTTTTCTTCACTCCACATTCTGTCCGTTACGGCATATAAAAGCATATCTTTTTTATCTGTGTTCATATTTTGCCCCCTTATCAAGTTCTTCACCTGACATATTGTAAATAGCATCAATTAAATAATTTCTAAATGATGAGTTACCGGCTTTTGTTTCAACCATTTTTTCATATGCTTTTTCCCCTGCATATCCCATTAAACATACGCTTGCAAGGCAGGCTTTTAACATATTGTCTGTATTTGCACATATATAAGCACAAGTCATAGCTGAAAGCATACAGCCTGTTCCTGTTATTGAAGACATTACAGCATGTCCGTTTTTTATTATATAAGCATCTTTATCATTAGTTACAATATCAATTTCTCCCGTAACTATTATTACAGCACCTGTTTGTTTTGAAAATTCTTTTAAAGATTTTATTACATCGTCTATATTTTCTTCAGTTACTTTATCAGCTATATCGGCATCAACCCCTTTTGTTGTACCGCTTCCTGCCATAAGAGTTTTAATTTCGGAAATATTACCTTTTATTACAGAAAATTTAACGTTATTCAAAAGTTCATTTGCTGTATTTGTTCTAAGAGTTGAAGCACCTGCTCCTACAGGGTCAAGAATAACAGGATGAGAAAGTTCATTTGCTTTTTTTCCTGCAAGTAACATTGAAGGAATTGTATTTTTATTTAAAGTTCCTATGTTTATATTTAAACCGCTGCAAATACTTGTTATTTCTTCTACTTCTCCTTCATCATCCGCCATTATCGGAGAACCTCCACAAGCAAGCAGTATATTTGCACAGTCATTTACAGTTACGTAGTTTGTAATGTTATGTACAAGTGGTGTATTGTTTTTTACGTTTTCCAAAATTTCTTTTAACATTTCATTCCTCCTAATATAAAAAAACGAGAAACCAATTAGGATTCTCGTTAAAATTTACTTATTATTTCTTCCTACGTTGGCATTATCCAAATCAGGTTTAAGGGTCGAATAAATTCCTCTCAGCAAAAAGCTCCCCTGTATATTTTATTTATAAAACTATGCTACCACAAGATAAAATATATGTCAACAAAAGCATTATGCTTCGCTTTCCAAATGAATTTTATCTCTTATTTCTTGCATTTTTATATCTGTATAAGAAATAAGGGTTGCACATTCTTTTAATTCATTTATAATTTTTTCTTCTTCTTCTATATTTTTTTTGTATTTAAGCTGATGTTCCAAACTTGCCCAAAAGTCCATTGCTATTGTTCTAATTTGAATTTCAACTCTTAAATTTTGTTTTTTATCAGAAAAGAACACTGGTATTTCCACAATCATATGATAAGATCTATATCCGTTTTCCTTAGGGTTGTTAATATAATCCTTTACGGCTATGACAGTAATATCATCTTGTTTTGCAATCATTTTTGCAAGTGCATATATATCATCAATAAAAGAACAAACTATTCTTATTCCCGCAATATCATTTAGGTGTTCCATAGCCGATTCTACGGATACTTCATATCCTTCTTTTTTTAATTTTGCGGCTATACTTTCAGGTTTTTTGATTCTTGACTTGATAAACTCTATTGGACTGTTAGCTCTTTTAAGTGCAAGTTCATCATTTAAAACTTCAAGTTTAGTTTTAACTTCTCTTATTGCACAGCCATACATCATAATTGCTTCTTTAAATTCTTTAGTTTGTTCTATAAAATATTTTTTTGTATCTGCAGGAACGTTAACAGTGCTTATAAACGTCCTGTTCAGGTCTTTTTCCATGTTCATTGTAATCTTTTAATATATGATATTTATTTCCATTTATGTCCGCAGTCAAGGCATATGTAATCAGGTCTTGTTTTTTCATCTTCAAAACATCCGCCATAAAATCCTTCATCTTTCCCCATTGCTTCACAAGCTTCAAAATACATAAGACCGTATATCATTTCTTCAATATGTTTGCTTTTACACTTTGGACATATCTTTTCCATATATTATTCTCCTTACATTTTAATATTGTATCATAAATCGACAATATTACATAGAACATTAATTGATTATTAATGTTAATTTAATATTTTATAAATGGGCTTGTATGAAAAAATTTTTTATCCTCTCTGGAATATTTTTAGGTATATTATCCATAGATATGTTTTTTAACCTATCTTCATTTCCATCTTTTAAAGCCTGTTCATAATACCAACATTTATATTCAATCATTGAAAGAACCTTTTTTAATTCATTCATTTCTTTTATTATATTCTCTCTTTGTTTATAAAACATCTCTTTTCTTTTTTCTAATGTTTCATTTCCAAGAGAACACCAATACATAAACTCTTTAATATCTTTTATTTTCATTCCGGATTTTTTTAAACACTCTATAAGTCTTATAGCTTCTAAGTCAACATCATCAAAGTTTCTTTTCCCTGATTTATCCCTTTTTAAATTTATAAACAAACCTTCTTTATCATAAAATCTTAAAGTATGGATAGAAATATTAAATAATTTTGAAACCTCTCCTATTGTATACATAATAAAACTCCTATTTTTTTATTTTTTTCCTTGACATAGAGTTCACTCAAGGTACTACAATTATAACATAAAGAAAAATAATATAAAAGGAGATATATAAAATGGTAGAAGAAAAATTAAATTTAACAGATAAATGGGATAAAGTTTTTGAAAAAAGCGACAAGGTTGAACATTCTAAGGTAACTTTTCACAACCGTTTTGGAATAACATTGGCAGCAGATTTATATAAGCCTAAAGATAAAGAAGGTAAACTTCCTGCAATTTCCGTTTGTGGACCTTTTGGGGCAGTAAAGGAACAATCAAGCGGACTTTATGCTCAAATAATGGCTGAAAGAGGATTTTTAACAATAGCTTTTGACCCATCATTTACAGGTGAAAGTGGTGGAAACGTAAGATATATGGCATCGGGAGATATAAACACTGAAGATTTTCAAGCAAGCATAGATTATTTATCTACAAGAGATGATGTTGACAGCGAAAAAATAGGTATTATCGGAATTTGTGGCTGGGGTGGAATGGCTCTTAATACTGCAGCAATTGACACAAGAATAAAAGCAACTGTTTCATCTACTATGTATGATATGTCTAGAGTTGCGGCAAAGGGATATTTTGATGGAGCTGACAGCGAAGAAGAAAGATATAAAATGCGTGTAGCACTTAACACACAAAGAACACAAGATTATAAAAATGGAAGTTATAAACTAGGTGGTGGAGTTGTAGATCCCCTACCGGCAGATGCTCCTTTCTTTGTTAAAGATTATTATGATTATTATAAAACACAAAGAGGGTATCATGAAAGAAGCTTAAATTCAAATGGCGGATGGAATGTAATTGGAACTATGTCTTTAATGAATCAACCTCTTTTAAAATATACAAATGAAATAAGAAGTGCCGTATTAGTAATACACGGAGAAAAAGCACATTCATGTTATTTCAGCAAAGACGCATATAAAGACATGATAAAGGATAATAAATACATAGATAATAAAGAGTTAATGATTATACCTGGTGCAGTACACACAGATTTATATGACAGAACAGATATTATTCCATTTGATAAAATTGAAGAATTTTTTAATATGTATTTAAAATAAAGGAAGTAATTTATGAATGTTTTAGCTATAAGTGCAAGTGCAAGAAAAGATGGAAATACTAAAATAATGCTTGAAACGGTGTTAAATCAGATAAATAAAAAAGGTATAGAAACAAATCTTATTGAACTGTCAGGAGAAATAATTAACCCCTGCAAAGCTTGTTTTACATGTGATGGAAAAGAAAAGTGTTCTTTTAATGGTGATAAATTTAATGAAGTATTTGAACTTATGAAAAAAGCAGACGGAATTATTTTAGGCTCTCCTGTTTACAGCGCAAATATTTCTTCAATAGTGTAGGCTATTTGAAAGAGCAAGTGTCGTTTTAGATATGAATCCCGGTTTGTTTAAACATAAACTATCTGCAGGTCTAAGTGTAGGAAGAAGGGGTGGGCTTTTAAATACAATAGATACATTAAATCATTTTTTCTTAAATCATGAGATGATTGTTGTCGGGTCAACTTACTGGAATATTGGTTTTGGGGAAATGCCTAAAGATGTAAATAGTGATAAAGAGGCCCTTGAAAATATGATTAATTTAGGAGAAAATTTTTCTTATATATTAAAAAAATTAAATAAGTAAGGGCAATAAAATGAAAAAGAATAAAAAAATAAAATATATTACTTCTTTTGTATTAATAATTATATTTTTAATAGGATTTATATTTTATTTTACAAACAAAAATAAGGATGATGTAAGTATGAATAATTTTAATAACTCTAATTTTAATTTTTCAACAAAAACGGTTATGTTAAACAGCGGATACGAAATGCCACTAAATGGAATAGGAACCTATTCCCTAACCGGGGATACGGCTTATAATTCAGTAAGTAGCGCACTTAAAAGCGGAGTAAGGCTTATTGATACAGCTTATATGTATCATAATGAAGAAGAAATAGGAAGAGCAATAAGAGATTCAAAAATCCCAAGAGAAGAAATATTTGTTATTACAAAGATATACCCTACCCAGTTTTCTTCTCCTAAAGAAGCAATAGATATGGCTTTGGAAAAACTTGATATTGGATATATAGATATGATGCTTTTGCATCATCCCGGAGAAAATGACGTAAATGCTTATAAAGAAATGGAAAAATACGTTAAAGAAGGTAAAATACATTCAATCGGCTTATCAAACTGGTATGTTGAAGAACTTGAAGAATTTTTACCTCAAGTAGATATAACACCTGCTTTAGTTCAAAATGAAATACATCCTTATTATCAAGAAAATGATGTTATTCCATATATTCAAGATAAAGGAATTGTAGTTCAGGGATGGTATCCATTTGGAGGAAGAGGACATACAAGTGAGCTTTTAAATGATAAAACAATTGTAGAAATTGCAAACAATCATAATGTTTCAGCTGCACAAGTTATATTAAGATGGAATTTACAAAAAGGTGTTGTTGTTATTCCAGGCTCCAGTAATCCAGAGCATATAAAAGAAAATACGCAAATTTATCATTTTGAACTTACCAATGAAGATATGGAAAGAATAAACAATTTAGACAGAAATGAAAAACATGACTGGTATTAAAAGACCGATTAATCGGTCTTTTTTTTTTATTTTTATGAATAATTTAAGATAAAAAATATTACATTAAAACTATATAAAGTTAAATACAAATATGTTAAAATTACATCATATATCAAATGCTAAAACAGATTAAGAAATTACGGCATATTATAAAATTTTGGAGGTTTAGTTGTGCTTCAAATAAAAAATATAAGCAAACAATATAAAACCGGAAGTTTAGTTCAAAAAGCATTAGATGACGTAAGTTTGAATTTAAGAGACAATGAATTCGTTGCAATTTTAGGACCAAGCGGTTCCGGTAAGACGACACTTTTGAATATTATCGGAGGGCTTGATAGATATGACAGCGGAGATTTGATAATAAATGAAGTATCAACAAAAGAATACAAAGACAGAGACTGGGATTCTTATCGTAACCATACAATAGGATTTGTATTTCAAAGTTATAATCTAATACCACATCAAACGATACTTTCAAATGTTGAACTTGCTCTTACAATTTCAGGTATAGATAAATCAGAAAGAAGAGAAAGAGCAATAAAAGCCCTTGAACAAGTAGGTTTAAAAGAACAAATGCACAAAAAACCAAATCAGCTTTCAGGAGGGCAAATGCAAAGAGTTGCCATTGCAAGGGCGCTTGTAAATAACCCTGACATTGTTCTTGCAGACGAACCTACGGGAGCTCTTGACAGTGAAACAAGCATACAAGTTATGGATCTTTTAAAAGAAGTTGCAAAAGACCGTTTGGTTGTAATGGTAACCCATAACCCGGAACTTGCCGAAAGATATGCGACACGTATTGTAAATTTAAGAGACGGTAAAATACGTTCAGATTCTGACCCTTTTGAAATTAATGAAGAAAACCAGGTTGAATCTGTTTATAAAAAATTTGGTAAAACAGCAATGTCTTTCTTGACTTCTCTTTCTCTAAGTTTTAACAACTTAAAAACAAAGAAAGGAAGAACTATTCTTACTTCATTTGCAGGTTCAATTGGTATAATTGGGATTGCATTGATACTTTCATTGTCAAACGGTGTAAACTCCTATATTAAATCAATAGAAGAAGAAACATTATCCGAATACCCTTTACAAATACAAAGTTCGGGTTTTGATTTAACTTCAATGATTAATATACAAAATACAAATAACGAACAAAAAGATTCAGAAATAAAAATAAACAAACAGCTTACAAATATGTTTTCAACTATTGGCTCAAACGATTTAAAATCACTAAAAACATATTTAGAAAGCGATGAATGTCCTATTGATAACTATGCAAAAAATATAGAATACAAATACGATGTTTCTCCTAAGATATATTTACAAAAAGATGATGAAATAAGACAGGTTAATCCTGATATAACATTTACAAGTCTTGGTATAGGCTCCGGAACTTCAAACAACTCTTTTATGTCAAGCATGATGAGTACAAACGTATTTTTCCAAATGCCAAGTGATGAAAATTTATATATTAATCAATACGATGTAAAAGCGGGAAAATGGCCAGAAAATTACAATGAATGTGTACTTGTTTTATCATCAAATGGCGGAATGAGCGACTTTTTACTTTATACTTTGGGGCTTAGGGATTATAACGAACTTGATGAATGGGTAAAAGATTTTTCAAATGATAAAAACGTAACTGTTCCTGAAAATCTCGGTGAATACTCATATGACGATATAATCGGAAAAACATTTAAACTTGTTGATAACAGCAACTGTTATGAATATGATTCAAATTATAACCTATGGCGTGATAAAACCGATAATACAGAATACATGAAAAAGGTCGTAAAAAACGGTGATGACTTAAAAATCGTTGGAGTAGTACAACCTAAAGAAGATGCATCAAGCATGATGTTATCAATGGGAATATGTTACCCACAAAGCCTTACAACTCATGTTATGGATAATGCAAAAAACAGCGAGATAGTAAAACAACAACTTGAAAATCCTGATATAAACGTATTTACAGGTAAAAGTTTTGATGATGAAGGAAATGATAATGCTTTTGATATGAACTCACTAATGCAAGTTGATACAAATGCATTACAGTCTGCTTTTAAATTTGACCAAAGTAAGATTAAAGTAGATTTTGGTGATTTAAGCGGGCTTATTGATGAAAACTCTCTGCCTGAACTTGACTTAAATGATATTTTAAACGAAATTGATTTTACAATAACCGATAAAGACACTCAAAAGATAATTAAAGAACTTTTAGAGGGATATGAAGAATACGTAAAAAACAATCCTGACAGTGACGTAAACAAAGTAAGTAAAGGACTTTCAGAATATTTAAGTTCAAGTGAAGCTAATGACATTATAAACAAAAGGCTGAATGAAACAATCAAAAATGGCGGTTCCATTTCAAATGAAGAAATGCAGAATATATTCTCTGAAGTATTAGACGGATATGGCGAATATGCAAAAGATAATGATTTAAGCAATTCTGAAGACTTAGCCCAATCAATAAATGATTACCTTAAAACCGACGAAGCAAGACAAATCATAATAAAGAATTTATCAGAGATTATAAAATCACAAAACGTGGAAGAACAAGTTAATGACATTATGGATAAATACATGAGTGAAGTAACTGGTCAAATAAGTTATTCCATTCAAGCACAAATGCAAAAAAGCATGCAAAGTTTAAGCGAATCAATTTCAAATGCCATAAGTATCGACCCTTCAACTTTTGCGGGAGCTTTCAAAATGAACATGAGCGAAGAGGAACTTTCGGAACTGTTTACTTCCCTTCTTTCAAAAGAAAGCGTTACTTATGAAAATAACTTGAAGAAATTAAACTATGCAAATCCTAATGAACCAAGTGGTATTGATATATATCCAAAAGATTTTGAAGGAAATAAATCAATAACAAATTTACTAAACGAATATAACGAAAGAATGGAAAAAGAAGGCAATGAAGATAAAGTAATTTCATTTACGGATATGGTAGGAACGCTGATGAGTTCAGTTACAAACATAGTTGACACCGTAAGTTATGTTCTTATAGCCTTTGTATCTATTTCCCTTGTTGTTTCTTCCATTATGATTGGTGTAATAACTTATATAAGTGTACTTGAAAGGAAAAAAGAGATTGGTATATTAAGAGCAATGGGAGCCTCAAAGAGAAATATTTCGCAGGTATTCAATGCAGAAACCATTATAATAGGTGCTCTTGCGGGAGTTTTGGGTGTTGGAATCTCATTACTTGCGCTTATACCTATAAATAAACTTATATATATTCTTTCCGATGGAGCAAATGTAAAAGCTTCCCTACCTATTAGCGCAGCAATAATTCTTATAATTTTAAGTATTGTTTTAACATTAATAGGCGGAATAATTCCATCTAAAAAAGCGGCAAAAGAAGACCCCGTACTTGCTCTTAGAAGTGAATAAAAAAAGGAAGGACTGCTTGGCAGTCCTTTTATAATAATTAAATATTAAGAGAAATAAATATGAGAAATATAGAAGAGCTTTTTAAAAATAGAAAAATACAATATGATAAACTTATAAAATACGGATTTATTTGTAAAGAAAACACATATACATTTAAAAAAAATATTAATGACAATAACTTTCAAGTTATAATTAACATTTCAAAGTCAAAAAAGACTTCCAAAGTATTGGATTTAATGACTAATGATGAATATGTCATGGTAGATATTAAAAATTCCAGCGGTAAATTCATAGGTAGAATAAAAGAAGAATATGAAGATATTTTAAATGATATTATTGAAAAATGTAGTGTTTCAAATATATTTAAAAATAAGCAAACAAAAGAAGTCATTAAATACATAAAAGATAAATATGATGATGATTTAGAATTTTTATGGAAGAAATTTCCCACAAATGCAATTTGGAGAAATAAGATAAATAATAAGTGGTATGGTTTACTGTTGATTTTAGAAGAAAAGAAACTTGAAATTGAAT
>NZ_SPHL01000003.1 GCF_005844425.1 Anaerofustis stercorihominis
ACTTTATTTTTTGAAATTGAATCATTTATTTTATCTATTTTATCAGATAAAGAATTATTAAAATAATTTGATAAATTTATATTATTTTCACTATCTGGATGTTCTTTAAACTTATCAAGTAAAATTTTATATCTGACATTGTTTGTCATGTTATCAAGACTCCTAAGTCCTGAGTATATCGTATCGGCATTATCTGTATTTAAAATATTATTTTGAGTTTTATATTCTTTATCTATCATTACTCCACCGTTTTTTCCTTTAACGGTAGTAATAGGAATTCCTGCATTAGATAACTCCAGTATATCTCTATTTATTGTTCTGATTGAAACATTTAATTTTTTTGCTAAAGATGAAACCGTAACTTTATCTTCTTCAATTAATGTTATAACAATACTAACAAGTCTGTCTATTTTCATATATGTAATATTACCTCTTTTATGTTTACTTTATATTATGATACTACAAAAATATAAAAAAACAAAAGGAGGCAAGCCTCCTTTAAATTCATGTAAAACTAAATATCCACATTCATAGAACAAATTGCAACTCCGCCTGCATCTTCGCATATTATTCCTTGTCTTCCCGCTCTTGAATACACTCCTGCAAATTTTCCATTATAAAGGAAAAGTCCGGGCATATTGTTAAATTCATCAAACACAAATTCCCCACTTTTTTCTTTTAAGAAATTCTTTGTTTTATACATAGGTGCGTATTCTTGAAGGAGATATCCTTTATTTGTATTTTCATCAACAAGTTTTTCAAATTCTTCCTTTGAATAATCAACTCCGGCATATACTCCCCTTGCTCCATATAAATCATCAGGTTTTATTATCCATTTATCCTTATTGTTTACAACTTCATCTCTGTTAAATTCTCCGTCTTTCAACCAGCTTGTTGCAGGAATGTGTTCTTTAATAAATTGAATTTCTTCCTCTGTTAAAAATTCAAAAGTTTCTTTTTGATGCATAATTTTATATATTATCTTATTATGTATAACCTGTGTTCTTATTGAACCGATTATACAAGTCTTTTTGTCTTTTATAGCTTCAATAAAAGCAGGAGCTTTATCGATCTTTTCCATAAGTTCGCTTGTTACGGCTCTTCTGTATACAGCATCAATCTTTACTCCGTCTTTTGAATATAATCCGTTATCATATTTTAACGTTGTTATATCTTCTATTAAAGTCTTATAACCTTTTTTCTCAAATCTTTGTTTAAATATTTTAAACTCTTCATTCGTTGCACTTTCCATAAAATCAACAATAGCAACAGTTGGGTTATCTACCTTATATTCAAAATCTGAGTAAATATTCATAAATTCATCAACCCATGTATCGAAAAGTTCAAAATGTCTTACATTGTATCTTTCACAAAATTTTAAAAATAATTTGTCATCTTTATAAGCATTGTTAAGTTCTCTATCTTCATTCATGGCACTTGCACCGTCGGCATTAAACTCACAAAACTTAAAAGAAAAATCATCTTCATTAAAAAATAAATCTATTCTCGCTATTGGAAGAGGCTGAGAATATCCATTGTCACAAAGAATAAGTTCTTCAAGTTCTTTTGAAAAAGGGAATAGTTTTCTGTAATTCTCATCTTCCATGTATTTATTAATTATTTTGCAAAGAATAGTATGTGTAGTTTTTGCTACATATTCAAAATACTCTATTACTTCATTTGTATAAAGTTTTGGAACATATGGAAATCTTATTGGGCTTCCATGATAAATCGCAGTAGAAGAATTTATATAATCAAAAGCCTTATTATAATTTTCCTTTGAATATTCCAAATCTTCATTTATTAAATCTAAATATTCCTCCGTAAGTTCTCTTACTTTCATCTTACTCTCCTCTTTCTTTTTTCATTTTTAAAGTAAGTTTGTTTTTTGCAAGCTGATAAAATAAATCAACACTTTCTTTTTCTTCTTCATGAAGTTTTTCTTTTGCAACTTCTATCATTTCCATTATTATGTCAGAAGCATACATTCCATAAACTTTAGCTTCATATCCATTTTGTATAATTTCTTCTTTTGCTTTTATAACATCTTCGTTTCTTACAAAACTAAATTTATCTAAAAAATATTTTATTGTTTCTTCATTATAAAATATTCCCTTTATTATTGCCGCATAAGAAAGAGCATAATACATTGGCATACAATCTGCCATTCTTATTTCCACATAATTCTTAAGCCTTACATCAGGGAAAAACATCGATATTAAATGTTCTATATCCTTTTTAGTTATTTCTCTATTTTTATATATATCCTTTATTTTTTTATCTTTTGTATAAATACTGTTACCTTGTTCGTCTTCAATTAAAATTGCAGGAGCATCTAAAATATATTTTGCATAATCTTCAAATCCAAAATCATTATTTAAAGCATCTTTTACAACCATGCTTCTATCTTTGTCTACATCATTCCATATTTCTACCCTAATACAATTTTTCTTATATTCTTCTCCCTCAAATATAAATGTATTATCTGTCATTAAAGAAATTAAAGGTGAAAAAATATTTGCAAGACGGAACTTATTTTTAAAATCCTCTTCACTAAAATAATCAACACTTACTTGAGTTGAAGCAGAACCTTTCATCATGTTCTTACCATGGTTACCTACCGATGAAAAATAATCAAGCATATATTCATAACGTTTTTTAGGTATTAAATTAAGATTATCAACTTTCGACTTAGGTTGATATCCTGAGTATACAAGTTTATAATTTAGTTCTTTTAAAATCGGAGTTATGTTTAAAAGAAAATAACTGTATTCTTCCAATATATCGGCTACTTTTATAAAAGGGCCAATGCTTATTTCAAGCTGACTTGCAGGCTCTAAGGAAATATTTGATTTATTCTTCGAAAGTCCAATAAGATTACCGTCTTTATATACCTTCTCATCAAAAAATGGACTTAATTTTTCGAGAATATATCTTACACCATGTTCTTCATAATAATCTACACTTTCCATATTCTCTTTAACAATAAAATGCTCAAGTTCAACACCTAGAGTTTTATCTTCTTTTTGTTTTATTCCATTTTTAAAATAGTCCACAAACTTCTTTAAATTTATGTCATAATAATTCATAGTGTTACCTTCTTAATCTTCTTTACTCTCTTCAAATTCACTGTTTATTATTTCTTTTGCAAGCTCATAATCTTCTTTATTTACATATATATTAACAGGCATTGCACTTTTTCCAATTATAACCTTTGCTCCGCCAATATCTGTGTCATATTTTAACTTTACTTTTATATTGCAAGAATCAAGAAGCCCTTCTACAACACAGGCTTCAACATCGTTATTTACTTCCATTAAAAACTTCATATTATAATTTTCTTTTATTTTCATACTAAATACCTCGGTTTTATTATAACCTATTGTAAAATTTTTACAAATATATTTTATAATAACACAATTCAATAGTTTAAAAATATTTTTGACAATAAATAATAAATTTTTTATAAATACCCATATTTTGAATAAAATTTTAAATGTATTTTAATATTGAATAATAAATATTTAAAATGTAAAATAATTATATCAAAATAAATTTAAAGAGGTAAATTATGAAGGTATCTGTACTTGGATGTGGTAGATGGGGAACTTTTTTAGGTTGGTATAGTGACAAAATAGGTCATGATGTAACAATATGGGGAAGAGAAAATTCCAATAATTTAAAAGAATTAATAAATACAAGAAAAAACAAATATTTATATTTAAGTGAAAACACAAAGCTAACAACCAATTTAAAAGAAGCTGTTGAAAGTAATGAGATAATTATAATTTCAATTTCCTCACAACAACTAAGAAATCTATTAAAGAATATAAAAGAATTTGATTATAAAGATAAAATTTTTATTCTTTGTATGAAAGGCATCGAAATAGCTACAGGTGACAGACTTACGCAAGTTGTGGAAGAAGTTCTTGGCGAAAATACAAACGTTGCAGTATGGGTTGGACCTGGACATGTTCAAAGTTTTGTAAAAAGAATTCCTAATTGTATGGTTATAGACAGCAAATGCGAAGAAATAACAAATAAAGTAGTTAAAGAATTTTCAAGCGACCTAATAAGACTTTATATAGGAGACGATTTAATCGGAGATGAAATAGGAGCTGCTGCAAAAAATGTAATTGGTATCGCAGCGGGCATGCTTGATGCTGTGGGATACGCTTCACTAAAAGGTGCATTAATGGCAAGAGGAGCAAGAGAAGTTTCAAGACTGATAAAGGCTATGGGAGGACGAGAAATCACTGCTTATGGACTTTGTCACCTGGGAGACTATGAAGCAACACTGTTCAGCGAATTCTCAAACAACAGAAAATACGGAGAAAACTTCGTAAAAGGCACAAATAGTGACAACTATCTTGCAGAAGGAGTGACAACAGCAGAGGCACTTGTTAAATTAAGCAAAAAATATAATATAGATATGCCAATAACCTCCGGAGTAAATGCCGTTCTCAAAGAAGAAGTAAATCCTCATAAAATGTTAAAAGATATGTTTCTCAGAAGCGTAAAAAAAGAATTTTATTAAAATATTTGTATAAAACAAATAATCAAATCTACAATAAAAACATATCGGTTTTAAATAAACAACAAACCGATATGTTTTATATTACCAACATTATTTCTATTTAATTAACATAGCATATAGAGCAATTCATTCTTAAAAATGAAAAGTTTCCAATGCTTTTTCCAACTCACTAAAATCGTTTTTGTCTGTAGTAAAAAGTATATAAACAACATTATCTCCGTTTTGTATCGCATAATATCTTGAATAAGTAGAATAACCTTCTCCCATATCATCTTCATACTCAATCATTATAGCTTCTCTATCATCAATATTTAAATCTATCTTATTTTTTATTTCAACACTTTCTTTTTGAAAAGATATCCAATTATCAATATTATTTTCTATATTATCTTTATATTCGTTTGTATCAAAATAAAAATAATAATTTTTGTTTATATCCTGACTGTTTGAAAAAGAAGTTCCGCCAGAATTATAATCCATCTCATAATCTTCCCATTCTTTAGGTATTTGCATATATGCACTGTCAGTTACTTTCAGCTCTTTACCTAATGTATTGTCGTTTTTAAAAAACATACCCCATAACATAACCATAGATATTAAAAGCGCAATAATAAAAGCACACACTGTTATAATAATCAAAGGTTTTTTGTTAAATGATTTTTTTGACTCAATACCGAATAATTCTTCCTCTCTTCTCTTTTCCTCTTCTTCTTGACGTCTTTGCTCTTTCAATATTTTTTTTTCTTTTCTTGAAATATCCATGTCATTTTCCCCTTTTATGTTATAAAATATAAAATTAAATTTTTAAAAACACTAACATCCCAGAAAATTTTTATGAAAAACTATTTGGTTTTTAAATAATTTATAAGTCCGCCGTTTTTAAGTAACATTCTTTCTCTGTCTGATACAATAAGTCTTAATTTATATTCTTTATTTTTAGTTTCATTTTTAATTATGACTTCATCTGTATCAAGTTGCTTTAATACATCTTTTGCACTTAAAACGTCATCAATGTCTATAGTATCATAATCAGCCTCATCTATAAATGTTAAAGGAACGATACCGTTGTTGATTAAATTATTTTTATGAATTCTTGCAAATGATTTTGCTATAACAACTTTTACACCAAGGTATAAAGGCGCTAGAGCAGCATGTTCTCTACTTGAACCTTGTCCGTAGTTATCTCCTGCAACGATAATTGAACCTTTTTCTTCTGCTTTTGCTTTTGTAGCAAAGTTTTCATCAACAGGTCTTAAGCAGAATTCACTTAAATATTCAATATTTGATCTAAATGGAAGAAGTTTAGCATTTGAAGGCATAATATCATCAGTTGTAATATTATCACCAAGTTTTGTTACTGCTTTTAATTCAAAATCATTATATATAACGCTTGCTTTAGGGAAAGGTTTAATATTTGGACCTTTTACACTGACTTTGTTTTTATCAGGTTTTGGCATAATAAACATATTATCGTTGATAATATATTCACTTGGTTCTTCAACAACAAAGTCAATTTTTCCGTAAGGATCGGCAATTTCACCTTTTATTGCAGAATAAGCAGCAACTTCAGGAGATACAAGGTATACATTTGCATCTACAGTCCCACTTCTACCTTTAAAGTTTCTGTTAAATGTTCTTAGAGATACCCCGCCAGAGTTAGGGCTTTGTCCCATACCAATACAAGGACCACAACCACATTCAAGTATTCTTGCACCTGCATTTATTAAATCAGAAAGTCCGCCGTCTCTTGAAAGCATATCAAGAACTTGTCTTGAACCAGGAGCTATTGTAAGAGATACGTTATCTGCAATTGTTTTTCCCTTAAGTATTTTAGCTGCTGTCATTAAATCTTCATAAGAAGAGTTTGTACAACTTCCGATTGATACTTGAGTTATTTTTGTTCCTTCAAGCTCTTTTACGCTTTTTACATTATCTGGTGAATGAGGACAAGCAGCAAGAGGTTTTAGTTCGCTTAAATTAATTTCAAGATTTTCATCATATTCACAGCCTTCATCAGCACATAAAGGTTTATAATCTTCTTCTCTGTGTTGTGCTTTAAAAAATTTAAGAGTTACTTCGTCTGAAGGGAAAATTGATGTTGTAGCACCAAGTTCCGCACCCATATTTGTAATAGAGCCTCTTTGTGATACTGTTAGAGATTTAACTCCTTCACCATAGTATTCTATAACTTTACCAACTCCACCTTTTACAGAAAGTCTTCTTAAAACTTCAAGAATTACGTCTTTTGCACTAACGCCTTTATCAAGTTTTCCTGTAAGTTTTACCCCTACAACTTTAGGCATTGTTAGATAATATTCACTTCCTGCCATAGCTGCTGCAATATCAAGACCACCGGCGCCAATAGCAATCATACCTACACCACCGCAAGTAGGAGTATGAGAGTCTGAACCAAGAAGTGTTTCACCTGGCATAGAAAATCTTTCAAGGTTAAGTCTATGACATATTCCATTTCCGGGACGAGAATAAATAACCCCGATTTTATCTGTTACTGTTTGAATATATATATGGTCATCCATATTTTCAGGACCTGTTTGAAGCATATTATGGTCAATATAAGCAACAGAACGTTTTGTCTTTACTTTATCATCACTTATTGCTTCATATTGTAAATAAGCCATTGTTCCAGTTGAGTCTTGAGTAAGTGTATTATCTATTCTTATTGAAATACCTTCTCCGGCTACCATGTTCCCACTTACAAGATGACTTTCAAGTATTTTATATGTAAGAGTCTTTTTCATAAATTTATCTCCTTAAAATTTCATTTAATCTATATTATCAAAAAAATTTGGAATTTTCAATAAATAATAGAAATATATAAACATGAAAACGTATATTTATGCAAAAATAATAAAATAATAATTATATATAATAGGGATTTTTAAATGAGAATTTATTTTTATATAAGATACCATATGTATAAAAATTAATATATGTAATTATAAATTTATAAAATAAAACAAGTATATATATTATTTATAAATAAGTTTCTTAAAAATATCTTATTTTTAAACTACTTATATTTTAAATAAGATTTGTTTAAAATATAATGAATAATTAAAAAAAGGAAGTTTGTCATGATTAGGCTAAATTTAAAGTATTTACTACAAAAAGAAAACAAAACAAGATATTGGTTAATGAAGCAGTTAAACAGTAACTACACAACTGTAAACAAACTCGTTGAAAACGAGACTACAAAAATTACTTTCGATATGCTTGAAAGACTGTTAAAAGTATTTGACTGCAAAATTGAAGATTTGTTAATCGATGATGAAGAAAACAAAAACGAATAAAAAACTCCTTATGGAGTTTTTTTATTTACTGTAAGATATCAACATCTTTTAAAAATCGTTTAAACATGCTATAATAAACCATCAAAACATATATGAGGAAAGAATATGAAAGATTTAAAAAATTATTTATTTGAAAATATTTTACCTTACGTAGAAAAACCATCAAGATATATCGGAGATGAATTTAACAGCGAAAAGCCAAAGGAAAATCCTGCGGTTAGATTTGCTTTTTGTTTCCCTGATATATATGAAATAGGAATGTCACACCTTGGAATGAAAATACTTTATGAAGTATTAAATAATATGGATGATGTAATGTGTGAAAGAGTATTTGCTCCAAACATGGACATGGTTAACCTTATGAGAGAACACAACTTCCCATTATATACTTTGGAAAGTTTCTCAAAAGTATCAGACAGTGATTTTGTAGGTTTTACAATACAATTTGAAATGTGCCTTACAACAGTTCTGTTAATGCTTGATCTTGCAGGGATTCCATTCCTTGCAAAAGACAGAACTGAAGATGATCCTCTTGTTGTTTGCGGAGGTCCTTGCACATGTAATCCAGAACCATTTGCAGACTTTTTTGATTTGATGATGCTTGGAGAAGGAGAAGAAGTATTACCTCACTTAATGGAATTATATAAGAATTCTTCTTCAAAAAAAGATTTCCTTATAAAAGCCAGTGAAGTTACGGGAGTATATATTCCAAACCTTAAAGAAATAAAACAAGAAAAAGTAGAAAAATCTATTATTGAAAGTATGAACAACGTATACACAATAAAAAAACCGGTTGTTCCATACACTCCGGCAGTACATGACAGAATAACACTTGAAGTGATGCGTGGATGTTTCAGAGGATGTAGATTTTGCCAAGCAGGAATGATATATCGTCCCGTAAGACAAAAATCTCTAGAAAACTTACAAAAGGAAGCAAAAGCTTTAATAGAAAATACAGGGTATGAAGAAATGTCTCTTTCAAGCCTTAGCACAACAGACCATTTTCATTGTATGGATTTAATAAAACATCTTGTTTCAACTTATAAAGATAAGAAAGTAAATATTTCTCTTCCATCTCTTAGAATGGATCAATTCTCTCTTGAATTATCTGAAGAACTTGGAAATCAAAAGAAAGGTTCTCTTACTTTTGCCCCTGAAGCAGGAAGCCAAAGAATGAGAAATATAATAAATAAAAACTTAACCGAAGAAGAAATCTTATCAACAATAAAACAAGTATTTGAAACAGGATACTCAAAAATAAAACTTTATTTTATGATAGGCCTACCATACGAAACAGATGAAGATATAAAAGGTATTGCAGACCTTGCACAAAAAATAATTGATGTATATTACAGCATAGATAAAAAGAAAAGAGCAAAACCATTTAAACTTACTGTAAGCACATCGTGTTTTGTTCCAAAACCTTTTACGGCATTTCAGTGGTTCCCTCAAAACACAATGGAAGAATTTCACAGAAAACAACAATATCTAAAATCTGTAATGCCAAAGCAAGTAACATATAATTATCATGACAGTAAGCTTTCAATGCTTGAAGCAGTGCTTGCAAAGGGAGACAGGAGCTTGTCACAGGCGATAATAAACGCATATAATAACGGATGTGTATTTGACTCATGGTTTGATCATTTCAACTATGAAGGCTGGATAAAAGCCTTAAAAGAGATGGGAATAGATGCACAGGAATATGCATCAAGAAAGCTTAGTTATGAAGATGAACTTCCTTGGGATAAATTCGATTATCATGTAGATAAAGAATTCTTAATAAGGGAAAATGAAAAAGCAAAAAAAGAAACCACAACCCCGCCTTGTCATAAACAATGCTCGGCTTGTGGGATAAGCAAAGCATATGGGAGGTGTAAATTTGAAGTATAGACTTAAATATATAAAAGTAGATAATCTCGTTTTTATATCTCATCTTGATATACTAAATGTAGTACAAAGATCATTTAGAAGAGCAGGAATGGATCTTGAACATTCAAAAGGTTTTAACCCTCATCCAAAAGTACACTTTGCCCCACCGCTGCCTTTATTTACATCTTCTAAGGGAGAATATATGGATGTTGAAACTAAAGAAGATTATGAAACTAATGAACTAATGGAAAGATTAAACAATGCTCTTCCTGATAATCTTCAAATAATAAAGGCAGAAAAACTTGAAGAAGGTTCAAAAACACTCGGGAAAGTTCTTGACAGTGCCATATATCAAATAAAAATATATATAAGTGAAGAAAATAATAATCTTGATGATAAAATAAATGACTTTATAAAAAATTCCATTGAATTAAATATAACAAAAATAAATAAAAAAGGAAGAGAAGTAACAAGAGACATAAAACCAAATATATTTGATTTTACATGTGAACAAGAAAATAATGTATTAATCATAAACACTACTCTTTCTTTAAGAATAAATGAAATTTTATCACCAAATGATTTATTAAAACTTTTAAGAGAAAACTTTGAAGAAATTGAAAAAGCAAACAAAGTAAAGTTGGAAAAAAAAGATACAATACTATTTCCAAACTAAAATATGTATGCTATAATAAATTGAATATGTGAAAAATAATAGGTTACAAAATATATGGAGGTATATAATTTATGATTTCAGCAGGCGATTTTAGAAATGGTGTAACATTTGAAATGGACGGAGACGTATTTACAATTGTTCAATTTCAACATGTAAAACCAGGAAAAGGAAGCGCTTTCGTAAGAGCAAAAATAAAAAACATTAAAACAGGTTCAACTGTAGAAAAAACATTTTCACCAAACGAAAAATATCCAAAAGCAGAAATTACAACAAAAGAAATGCAATATTTATACAACGATGGTGAATTATACTATTTCATGGATGGTGAAACTTTTGACCAAATTCCACTTAACTACGACCAAGTAGCAGATGCTATTATCTACTTAAAAGAAAATGATAATGCTACAATCAGATTCCATGCGGGAGAAGCTTTCAGCGTGGCACCTCCATTATTTGTTGAATTAGAAATAACTCAAACAGAACCTGGTTTTAAAGGTGATACAGCTCAAGGTGCAACAAAACCTGCAACTGTAGAAACAGGCGCTCAAGTTAACGTTCCTTTATTCGTTGAAGAAGGAGATATCATCAGAATCGATACAAGAACTGGTGAATACATGGAAAGAGTTAAATAGTAAAAAATATAAGACCGCAATATGCGGTCTTTTTTAATTAAAGAAATTACCATTTAAAGATAATAAAAAACAATTTACTTGATTTTATAGACCTTTTTAGATATTATTAATAAGTAAATAATTAGGAGTGGTATCGAAGTGGTCATAACGGGATTGATTGGAAATCAATTGTACTCTTATCGGGGTACCGTGGGTTCGAATCCCACCCACTCCGCCATAATTTATAAGCCTTAGAGCTTTTTTTATTTATCATAAAAACATAAGAAAAGACTGTTAAGAATTCTTAACAGTCTTTTTTATTTTTATAAATATATAAACTTCCTATTGCCATTAAAGATATTAAAAGCAAAGTAACATAAGCTATAACATTATTCTCATCTGATGTATTAACTAAAGAAGCTGTTGTCTTATCGTTTCTATCACCGTTTGAGATAATATAATCAGGGTCTTCGTATCCACAAACACTGCATTTCCCGTTTACATAATTATGAGCTTCAAATACAGCAGTAATTATAACATCACTATTTGGCATTGTAAATGTAGTTTCTACTTCATTTATATTAGAAAAAACAATATCGTTTCCGCTCGTTATGCTCCATGAAGTAAAATGTCCGTTCTTATTATTATCATTTGCTTTTATGCTTACTATTTCACCTTCTCCAAAATTACCGCTTCCACTTCCATTTTCAACGGTTAATTTATATATTCCTTTGATTATATCTTTATAATTGATCCAGTCATTTGAACTTTTATATTCTTCAACCAAAGCAGAAGGAACATAAATAACAGAAAGACTATTACAATTATAAAAAATATCATCTCCAATAGATACAGGAGTTTCACTCAATAAATAAACCTTTTTAAGCAAAGTACAATTTTCAAATGCATATCTTTCTATTGATGTAACATTCTTTGGAATTGTTATTTCACTTAAAGAACTACATCCATCAAAAGTATATTTACTAATTGATGTCACTCCATCCGGTATGTTTATATTTGTTAATGAAGAGCAGTCTTCAAAAGCGTACTCTCCTATTGATGTTACATTATTTGGAATTGTTATTTCCTTTAAGGAACTGCATCCTTCAAAGGCAGAACTTCCTATTTTTGTTACTTTATCCGGAATGATTACTTCACTTAATGAACTGCATTCTCTAAATAGATAACTGCTGATTGATGTTACTCCACCTGGTATATTTACCTTTGTTAATAAAGTACAGCCTGAAAATACAGAACTTCCTAATGTTGTTACAGTATCTGGAATGGTTATTTCACTTAAAGATCTACATCCTTTAAAGGCAGACCCATTAATTGATGTAATTCCATCTGACATAGTTACCTTGCTTAATGAATAACAATCTTCAAAGGCAGAACTTCCTATTGTTGTCACACTGCTTGGAATTACTATTTCACTTAATGATTTACACCCATCAAATGTATAATTATTAATTGATGTCACTCCATCCGGTATGTTTATATTTGTTAATGAATAGCAATTTTTAAATGCAAATGTACCTATTGATGTTACACTATCTGGTATATTTATTTCTTCTAGTGCTTCGCATGATTGAAATGCATAATCGCCTATTTTCGTTACATTACCTAAAATGTTTACTTTACTTAAGGCTTTACACTCAAAAAATGCATAATTACTAATAGAGGTTACCCCCTTAGGTATTGTTATTTCATTTAATAAGATACACCCTTGAAATGCACTTTCCTCAATAGAGGTTACATTTTCAGGTATTGTTATTTCACTTAAAGCTCTACACCCGAAAAATGATAAAGTACCTATTGATGTCACGCTATCCGGTATGGTTATTTCACTTAATGAGTAGCATTTGTAAAATGTATTTTCGTTTATTCTACTTACTCCGTTAGGTATATTTATTTTAGTTAATGAAGAGCAGTTTGCAAATGCATTTGTCTCAATCGATGTTACACTATCTGGTATGGTTATTTCAGTTAATGCCTCACATAACTGAAAAGTACTGTCTTTGATTGATGTTAAATTATTAGATAATGTTACGTTTTCAAGTCCATAACAATATTTAAACACCCATCCTCCCATTGAAGTTACACTGTCTGGAATTACTATTTCCTTTAACGCTTCACAACTTTCAAAAGCAGAGTCTCCAATATGTGTAAGAGTGTTTGGAAGTTCTATATTTGTTAATGAGGAACAAGCATAAAAACCTTGACTATCGATTTCGGTAATCGCATACTCTGTTCCATTCCCGTCTCTTATTTCTCCCGTTAAATCAAGAGTTGTAAAACTTCCTTTTTGATTTGCTCCTATGGTTAAACTATTTCCGTCAGCCGTTACATTATTTATTACTAATTGAGTATTTTCACTGTTTGTTAATGTTTGGTTTTGTGCATTATACGTCCAGTCGTCTGATGCAGCAAAGCTTTCCTTTGGAATAAAAAGGAATATAAAGGCAAAACATATAGCAAGCATACATAAACATTTGAGTAATTTCTTCTTCATGGCTTTCTCCTTTAATTTTAACGTTATAATTATTTTATCATATTTACTAATCATTTGTATACTACCCATTTTTTATTAAAAATGGGCAAAAATATATACCATTTAAAATTTAATAATTATTTCTAATAAAATAATTTAATAAAAGGTTATAAATTAAAATGTATTTCTACAAAAAAAAAGAGCTTATAAAAGCTCTTTTTTATTGTTTTTTTCTTCTGTTAAATTCTTTTAATGGAATAGTGCTTCCGTCTTCTCTTTCAACAACAATATTATCAACGGTATTTTTGAAATTTCTTCTTATATTACCAAGATAAATTTTATATAGCTCCTGTTGTTCTTTTAATTCTTCTTCACTAAGACCAACAGTTTTCTTCTTTTTTGCTAGTTCATTTATTCTATCAATTTGTTTTTTATCCATTATTCTTCCTCATCAACAACTTCAATACCAAGTTCTTCAAGTTGTTCTTCACTTACGATACTTGGAGCATCTGACATTAAGCAAGAGTGGTTTTGAGTTTTAGGGAATGCAATAACGTCTCTTATGTTTTCTGTTCCAACTAAAAGCATGATCATTCTATCTAAACCAAATGCTAATCCACCATGTGGAGGTGTTCCGTATTTTAAAGCTTTTAACAAGAAACCGAATTTATTTTCAGCTTCTTCATCAGAGAAACCAAGAACATTGAATACTCTTTGTTGTACATCACCTGAATGGATTCTGATACTTCCTCCACCCATTTCAACTCCATTTACTACAAGGTCATAAGCTTTTGCTCTTACACTTGCAGGATCACTTTCAAGTTTATCAAGATCTTCATCCATAGGAGCTGTGAAAGGATGATGCATTGCTTTAAATCTCTTTTCATTTTCATCATATTCAAACATTGGGAAGTTTGTAACCCATAAGAAATTGAATCCTTCATCCATTTTCACATCTGCTTTTTTAGCAATATGAAGTCTTAAGTTTCCTAAAGAATCGTAAACAACCTTATTTTTATCTGCAACGATAAATACGATATCTCCGTTTTCTGCTTTAGCTCTTTCTAAAATACCATTTGTTTCTTCTTCACTTAAGAATTTTGTAATTTGAGATTTAATTGAACCGTCTTCATTTACAGCAATCCAAGCAAGACCTTTTGCACCATATGTTTTAACATAATCAACTAATGCGTCAATATCTCTTCTAGAGAAGAAACTTGCAAGACCTTTTGCATTTATTGCTCTTACGCTTCCGCCATTTTTGATTGGACCTGCAAATACATTAAATTTACAATCTTTTAATAGGTCACTTAAATCAAAAAGTTCCATTCCAAATCTTGTATCAGGTTTATCAGAACCAAATCTATCCATTGCTTCTTGATATTCCATTCTCATAATAGGAGTTTCAATATCATAATCAATTATGTCTTTGAAAATCTTTTTAACAAGTCTTTCGTTTACGTCAATTACATCATCAACATCAACAAAACTCATTTCAAGGTCAATTTGAGTAAATTCCGGTTGTCTGTCTTGTCTTAAGTCTTCATCTCTAAAGCATTTAACTATTTGATAATATCTATCCATTCCTGCAACCATTAAAATTTGTTTAAATAATTGAGGTGATTGAGGAAGACCAAAGAATTTACCTTTTCTTACTCTACTTGGAACAAGGAAGTCCCTTGCACCTTCTGGTGTAGGTTTTCCAAGGAAAGGAGTTTCAATTTCCAAAAATCCTTCACTATCTAAGAAATTTCTTACAACAGAACATGTTTTTGCTCTTGTAATAAGATTATTTTTTATTTTATCTTTTCTAAGGTCTAAGAATCTATATTCAAGTCTTGTTGCTTCATTTGCATTATCTGTTTCATCAATGTAAATAGGTGGTGTATTTGCTGTATCAAGAACTTCCATTGTATCAAGTTTAAGCTCAAGTTCACCTGTTTCAATATTTGGATTGAAGTTTTCTTCATCTCTTAAAACAACTTCCCCTGTTACTTTAAGTACATATTCATTTCTAATGTGTTCTGCTTTTTCAAATACTTCTTTATTAAGTTCACTGTTTGCAACTAATTGCATAATACCGCTTCTGTCTCTTAAATGAATGAAAATAACCCCTCCAAGGTCTCTTCTTCTTTGTACCCATCCTGCAAGGGTAACTGTTTTACCTAAATCTTCTTTTGTTATTTCAGCACACATACATGTTCTATAACTTGTTTTTCTCTTCATCTTACTCTCCTAATTTTTCTTTTATATATTCAAATAAATTTTCTATATTAACTTCTTCTTGTTCTTTAGAGCGCATATCTCTTAGAGTATAAACTCCTTTTTGAAGTTCATCTTCACCTAAAATTGCAGTATATTTTGTATTAACTTTATTTGCATATTTCATTTGAGCCTTTAAACTTCTATCCATAACATCAATACTTGCTTTAATACCGCTATCTGTAAGTTTCTTAAATGTCTTAAAAGCAACTTTTGAAGCTTCTTTTCCAACAGGAGCCAAATATACATCAATCTCATCATCTTCTAAGTCATTTAAAAGTCCTTGTTCTTCCATAATAAGCATTAATCTTTCAAGACCAAGCCCAAATCCAACTCCGGGAGTATCAGGACCGCCTATCATCTTAACAAGACCGTTATATCTTCCTCCGCCGCATACTGTTCCTTGTGAGCCTAAATCGGTAGAAACAAACTCAAAAGCCGTTTGAGTGTAATAATCAAGTCCTCTTACTATTTTAGGATCTACAACAAACTCAATTTCAGCATTTGAAAGATAATCTTTTACACTTTCAAAATGTTCATTACATTCTTCACATAAATAATCAACCATTAAAGGTGCATCTTTAAGAAGTGTTTTGCAATGTTCGTTTTTACAGTCTAAAATTCTCATTGGATTTTTATTAAGTCTATCCCTGCAGTCTTCACAAAGTTCATTTTCAAATGGTTTTACATATTCTTTTAACTTTTCATAATATGCGCTTCTGCATTTTGGACAGCCTACACTGTTTATTCTAAGTTCTAAGCCTTTTATTCCAAGTTTATTAAATAAAGTACTTACAAGCATTATTACTTCAGCATCCATACTTGCAGAATATGAGCCTATTGCTTCAATACCAAATTGATGGAATTGTCTTTGTCTTCCTTTTTGAGGTCTTTCACTTCTAAAACACGATGTAATGTAATATAGTTTTGTAGGTGTAATCCCGCTTGACATACCATGTTCAATATAAGCTCTTATTACTGAACTTGTTCCTTCTGGTTTAAGAGCAAATACATCTTTTCCTCTATGATTTAGCGTATACATTTCTTTACTTACAATGTCAGTGCTTTCTCCTACCCCTCTGTCAAAAAGTGCATAATGTTCAAAATCAGGCACTCTAATTTGCTTATAGTTAAATGTTTTGCATATTTCTTTTATTTTACCTTCAACCATTTCCCATGCTTTTACTTCATCAGGTAAAAGGTCTCTTGTTCCTTTAGGTGCAAATATCTTACTTCCCATTTTATTTCCCTTTCTATATAAAATAAGCCCCTGACATAAAAATTATGTCAGGGACGAGAATTCATTTCCCGCGGTGCCACCCCAATTGGTATAATACCCGCTTTTTATTAAATTGTTAAGCGTATGTGTAAGTTGTTTTTCAAAGTAACAGAGCATAAAAAATGCTTCCAGTCACGGCATTTTCTCCCTGATATGATGTTAAATCTACTCTTCTTACCGCTTATAATCAAGTATTTCTATTATAATTTTATTAAGCCCTATTGTCAACAAATAAGATTAAAAATATACAGTTATTTTATATTTTTTATTTATAACTTTTAAAACTTCATTTAATAATTATCAAAATCTTTTCTATTTTATATATTACATAAATTTTATATTTTTTTATTATATATTTAAACGTTTAAATGCAAATATGATATAATTAAAAAAATAATAAAGGGGGAAATTATTATGCCAGAAGTAAACGAAGTTTTAATATGGACATTTGCGGCAGAATGCCCTATGCCTGCAGATGTACAAGAATTACTTGTAGAAGGAGAACAGCCGGTAGCTGCATATAAAACAATAAGAGACAGCGCTATTTTTACAACAAAAAGACTTATTGTAAGAGATGCTCAAGGGCTTAAAGGGAAAAAAGTAGAAATATATTCTCTTCCTTATACATCAATAGAAATGTGGAGTACAGAAAACGCTGGAGGATTTTTAGACGCTACAGCCGAAGTTGAATCATGGACAAAAGTTGGACATATAAAAGTAAACTTAAGAAAAGGTGTGGACATAAGAAAATTTGACAAATTAATATCAAATGCTATTCTAAAATAATTTTTTTATGTTTATTGACAATATTTTATTATAATGATAATATTTAATAAAATAATAAATAGCAGGGGAGCTTACGCGTAGGCTGAGAAAAAAAACGATCGAATTTTGACCCTTAACGTCGTATGGATAATGCCATGATATGTATGCTCATAACACTGTAAATTTTAAGCTTATCCATTTGGATAAGCTTTTTTTATTAAAGGAGAGAAAAATGAATTACACAACACAAATGGATGCGGCAAAAAAAGGTATCATTACAAAAGAAATGGAAATCGTCGCAAAAAAAGAACATATGGATATTGACAAATTGGTTAAGCTTGTGGCTGAGGGAAAAGTTATAATCCCATGCAATAAAAACCACAAGTGCATTGACCCAAACGGTGTAGGTTCTATGCTTACAACAAAAATCAATGTAAATCTTGGAGTATCGAGAGACTTTAAAGATATGGACCTTGAAGTTGAAAAAGTAAACAATGCTGTAAAAATGGGTGCAGAATCAATCATGGACTTATCTTCTTATGGAGATACAAGAAAATTCAGAAGAAGACTTACAAGTGAATGCCCTGCAATGATAGGAACTGTGCCAATTTACGATGCGGTTGTATACTATCATAAACCTCTTATAAAAATTACTGCAAAAGAATGGCTTGATATTGTAAGAATGCATGCAGAAGACGGTGTTGACTTTATGACAATACACTGCGGAATTAATAAAGAAACAATAACTAAATTTAAAAGAAACAAAAGACTTACAAATATCGTATCAAGAGGTGGTTCAATCATCTTTGCATGGATGGAAATGACAGGAGAAGAAAACCCATTCTATGAATATTATGATGAAGTTTTAGATATTTGTAGAGAATATGATGTAACTATGAGTCTTGGTGATGCTTGCCGTCCAGGTTCAATAGCAGACGGAACAGACGCAGCTCAAATCGAAGAACTTATAACTCTTGGAGAACTTACAAAAAGAGCATGGGAAAAAGATGTTCAAGTAATGATTGAAGGCCCTGGACATATGCCTCTAAACCAAATAGCAGCAAATATGGAAATACAAAAAACACTTTGTCACGGTGCACCTTTCTATGTACTAGGACCTATAGTAACCGACGTAGCTCCTGGATATGACCATATAACATCTGCAATCGGTGGAGCAATCGCGGCTACATACGGAGCAAGTTTCCTTTGCTACGTAACCCCTGCAGAACATTTAAGACTTCCTAACTTAGATGATGTTAAAGAAGGAATCATCGCAACAAAAATTGCAGCTCACGCAGCTGATATTGCAAAGGGCGTTCCTCATGCAGCTGACTGGGATAACGAAATGAGTACAGCAAGAAAGAAACTTGATTGGGAGAAAATGTTTGAACTTTGTATGGATCCTGAAAAAGCAAGAAGATACAGAGAAGAATCAAAGCCGGAAAAAGAAGATACATGTTCAATGTGCGGTAACTTCTGTGCAGTTAAAAATACAAACAGAATTTTGGAAGGCGAAATCGTAAGTATCTTTGATGAATAAAATGAATAAAAAAAAAGACAGTTTAAAAACTGTCTTTTTTATTGTCTTTTTTATTTAATTTTTCTTTTTACATATACTAATAAACCTAAAATACAAACACTTGCAGAACAAAGAATTGCACTCCATAAGAATAATTGATTGTTGTCACTTGTTTGAGGATTTAATGTTGTATTAGTTGTTTCATTTAAATTATCATCAACAGATCCAGTGTTTGATGAAACACTTTTATCATTATATCCTAAAGCGTATGTTGAGAATTTAGAAGTACTAAAAGTAATTACATCATCTTTTGTTACAGAATCCAATTTTTCAGCAACACCATCATGTATTCTAACAATGAAGAATTCTCTACCTTCTTTAAGTAAATCTTGAGGAATTACTATGTTAAAATCTGCAGATTTATTTAAATTATTTATCTTTCCAATTATTTCATTATCTGCTTTTATTACAATTGACAAATCAAAATATTGTCCAATTAAATCTTTTTCGTCTAATGTACTTTCAACTAATTCTTTTTCCTCAGCCGTAGCATTTATTTTATCATCAACAACTACCTCAACTGAAATATCTGCTCCATCAGATATTGCACTTTCTAATTTTTTAACAGTATCTTTATCTATAGAAGTAATCTTATCAGAATCGCCGTTTTCTATTTTATTTACAATATCTGAAATTGTATCTAATACGATATTCGTATCATTTTTATCTATTCCTATTTGCATATTTTGAGATGGTTTAGATGTATCTATAGAAGGAGATTCTATTTGTATTTTCTCATTACATATACTACAAACTCCATCTATATAATTATGACCTGTAGCTGGTATTGTAACATCGCTTTTTGTTGTTTCTTTTGTACAATTTTTATCTAAAAAATATTTATCTAAAGCTTCTATATACCAATATTCCTTATTTCCATCTTGTGTGCAATTAGCAACTTTTGCAGGGAAATGTTGTAACTTATATACATTATAAGTATTACCATCTTTAAAAGAAATTGCATCTTCAGCTAAAAAGTTTTTTGTCGGATTTTCCGTTAAACTATTTGAAGGATCAAAATTTTCAAATGTTCCACCTTTAACTGTGATTGATGCATTTGAATTATCAATAAGATTTAGATGCCAATATGTTCCACTATACATTACATCTGCTTTAAATGTCCCTCCATTTATTATAACAGAAGAATCACTCCCTGCTTGTACACATGTAAGACCTGCATGATATACATTATCTTCAAGAACAACTTTACTGTTTCCATCTACTCTTATAGCATAACCTAAAGAGTAATTACTATTCATATATCCACTATTTTCATCTGAATTATATGTTATTGTCCCATTACCTTTAATTGTAACATCTGCACTACCATATATATCAATAAGACCTGCATCTTCAGTATCTTTAATCGCATCATAAGTTAATGTATAACCATTTAAATCTAATGTAACATTATTATCTATTTTCAAAGATTTATATAATGTTATATTATTACTTAATACAACCTCTCCACCTTTTTCAACAGCATCTATCAATTCATCTTGTGTAGATACATTCGTTGCAGCAAAAACACCCGAAGGTAACATTGCCATTACCATTAGCATGGCAACAAGTACAGAAAAAATTTTTTTCTTTAACATTTAAATATCCTCCCTTTTTTTTATCGGGAAGATTTTCTGCGCCCCTTCCCGTATTAATACCTTTCTTTTATATAAAAAGGTATATTTTTGTAACTATGAAAATAAATATATATTAGTATTTCTCTTATAATTTTATAAATTCATTACATAAAACCAAATCTTTATATTGTATTTTCTGTAGCTACAAAAGTCTTATTTCATTTATATCATATTTTTACGAAATATTCAAGATTATTATCCTTTTTTTTACATTAATTATATATAAAAATTAAAAAAAATTTACATAATTTTATTTAAATTATTTTTTTATAATATAAAAAAACAACAAAAATATATATTACAGAAAAAACTATCCTTATTTGTATACCTAAATATAATCGTATTATAATACAGTAATATTATTTTAATCAAATAATTCTTTTGCATAATATACCGACTGCATTGCATCTTTACCGTAAAAATCAGCATTTATCATATCTGCGTATTCTTGATTTAAAACAGCGCCTCCAACCATTACCCTGCACTTTGGACTTTTTTCTCTTAACAATTTAATTGTTTCCTCCATGCTTACAACTGTTGTTGTCATTAAGGCAGAAAGCCCAACAAGTTTAACATCTTCTTTTACAGCCGTTTCTACAATTATTTCAGGATCTACATCTTTTCCTAAATCTATTACATCAAAATTATAATTTTCAAGAAGAACTTTTAATATATTTTTACCTATATCGTGTATATCTCCTTTTACTGTTGCAATAACTATTTTTTCTTTTTTCTCTTCTTCTTTGCCTTCTTTTAAAATCTCGTCTTTTATTATTTCAAATGCAGCTTTTGCCGCATCCGCACTCATTAATAGCTGAGGTAAAAACAAAGTTCCTTTTTCAAATCTCTTACCAACCTTATCAAGTGCAGGAACAAGATATTCATTTATTATATTCAAAGGCTCTTTTTCATTTAGAAGATTTTTTGTTCCTTTTACAGCTTCTTCTTTTAATCCCTTTTCTATTGCATTTTTTAATGAAATTATTTCTTCTTTTGATACTTTTTCTTCTTTTTTAGTATCTGAATATTTTTTTATATAATTTTCAAAATTCTCATCATGATTCATCAAAGCACAAAAACCATAATAAGAACGCATCATGTCTTCTGAAAGTGGATTTATTATCCCAAGATCAAGCCCGCTTTGCATTGCCATTGTATAAAAATTTGAATTTATTATAGGTCTTAAAGGAAGCCCAAAAGAAATATTAGAAACACCCAGTACTGTCTTAACTCCAAGTTCTTCTTTAACACCTTTTAATGCCTCTAATGTGGTTATGGCTCCTCTTGGATCGGAACTTATAGTCATTGCCAAAACGTCTATTACAATATCTTTCTTATCTATTCCATATTTTTTTGCTTCATTAATTATTTTTCTTGCAATTTCAACTCTTCCCCTTGCATCATTCGGTATTCCATTTTCATCAAGAGTAAGCCCAATAACGACTCCTCCATATTTTTTTACAAGAGGAAAAATCTCATCCATTGATTCTTGTTTTCCATTTACCGAATTTATCATAGGTTTACCATTATAGATTCTCATTGATTGTTCAAGTGCATTTGTATTTACTGTATCAATTTGCAGCGGAAGGCTAGTAACACTTTGTAATTCAAAAATAACTTTTTTCATCATTTCAACTTCATCTATATCAGGAAGACCTACATTTACATCCAAAATATCGGCTCCGGCATCTTGCTGCAAAAGAGCTTCTTTTAATATATAATCTAAATCGTTGGATTTCAGCGCTTCTTTTAGTCTCTTTTTCCCCGTTGGGTTTATTCTTTCTCCAATAATTATTGGTTTAGTGCCTATTTCTACTGCATGTCCATAAGAAGAAACAATAGTGCGTTCATTTTTCTTTCTTTTTACAAGATTTCTATCTTTATTATTCTCTACCATTTCTTTTATATGGCTAGGTGTAGTCCCACAACAGCCACCAATCACACAAGCACCTAACTGAACAATTTCTTTCATTATCTCGCCAAATTCTTCTTTTGTTACATCATAATAAACATTACCGTCTTTTTGTTTTGGTAGTCCAGCATTAGGTTTTACGATAACAGGAATTGAAGCATACTCTAAAATTTCTTTAAGTAGTGGTATCATTTGTTTAGGACCAAGCCCACAGTTAATACCAAGTGCATCAACCCCTAAACCTTCAAGCATTGAAACAACACAAGGGATATCTCCACCTGTTAATAATTTACCTTTTTCATCAAAAATAACAGTTGCAAATACAGGAAGAGAAGTACATTCTTTTGCTGCAAGCACAGCTGCTTTTAATTCATAAGTATCTCCCATTGTTTCAATATGAATTAAATCCGCTCCACTATCTTGACCTATTTGAACAACTTGAGAATAAACTTTATAAGCATCTTCAAAGCTTAAATCTCCCATAGGTTTTAAAAGTTTACCGGTAGGCCCAATATCTAAACCTACATAAACTTCTCTATTATCTTTTACTCCTAGTTTTATTGCTTCTTTTACATTTGAAATCCCAAAACGTACTATTTTCTCCAAATCGTACTTATTATCTTTAAATTTAAGCGCATTTGCACCAAATGTATTACTTAAAACTATGTCACTTCCAGCCTCAAAATAACTTCTATGAATATCTATTATTTCTTCTCTATGCTCTATATTCCATATTTCAGGAAGTTCACCGGGTTTCAATCCTCTTTCTTGAAGCATTGTCCCCATTCCTCCGTCAAGGAATAACAACTCTTTTCCCAAACGTTCCAATAACATAAAATTACTCCTTTATTTTTCTAAATTCACAATCTTTTTTATTACAAGTTTTACACCCTCTGTCCATACAAACATTTTTATCTTTTCCTATACCAATAACTGCAGTAACAGATTTTGAAGGGGTTAACATGTAGCCTTGCGTCATTGTAAGACCTATTGTTTTCGCACTATCTAACATTCTAAGAAGCATTTGTTGATGACATATATCAAAATCCCCATACCCAGGACTAAATCTTGGTTTTAAATATCTTTTTTCTCTTTCATATTCTATTTCTTTCTCTTTTTGCCACTTGTCTAAATACTCCTCAAGAATAGCCGCAGCACAAGCTTGTAAAACTACAGCTTTTGACATTTGAGTATTAGAATAACGTCTTATAAGAAAATCTACCTGTATACCCAGAGTAGCTCCTATAACTATAACTTCATCACAACCTGATAAGTTTTTCATTAAATTATTACTTTTTATTTGCATTTGTCCAATACTTATATATTCATTATGAAAACTTAAATTAAAATTACGGTATATAATTTTTTTTGATACGATTCCATTTAATTCTTCTAAAGATTCTTCTATTAAATGTAAAGTTTCATTATCTACAATATTATTTTTATACCCAAGATATCTTATGGTTTCTTTTGTTATTATATCCATTAATATTCCTAACCTTTAATTATATAAGATAAATTTTCCATAATAGCCTTAGCAACTTCCGGTTTATTCATTGAGTATACATGAATATTATTAATACCATTTGCAATTAAATCAATAATTTGATCAGTTGCATAGGCTATACCGGCTTGTTGCATTGCTTTTGGATTATCGCCAAACTTATCAACGATTGCAAGAAAACGCTGAGGAAGTACTGTTCCGGAAAGTTCGCATATTCTCTTCATCTGTTTTCCGTTTGTTACAGGCATTATTCCGGGTAAAACAGGAATTGTTATTCCCTTTTCTCTTATTCTGTATAAAAAATTATATAGTATATTGTTATCAAAAAACATCTGAGTAGTAAGAAAATCCACTCCACAGTCTACTTTATGTTTAAGATTGTCTATATCATCTTTTTTATGCTCCATTTCCACATGTCCTTCAGGATAACAAGCCGCACCTATACAAAAATCTCCGCTTTTTCTTATATCTTCAATAAGTTCGCTTGCATAATGATAATGATTTGGAAGAGGAAAATTACTATCCTTTGGGATATCACCTCTAAGGGCAAGAATATTGTCTATACCTTCATGTTTTAATGTTTTAAGTATTCCCTTTATAGTTTCTTTGGTAGATGATACACACGTTAAATGAGCAAGACTTATCACATTCATTTCTCTTTGTATTTTTGAAGCAATATTTATAGTATTCTTGCTTGTTCCCCCACCTGCACCATATGTTACACTTATAAACGAAGGATGAAGTTTTGCAATTTCATCTACTGCATTCATAACATCTTCAATGCCTGCATCTGTTTTAGGAGGAAAAATTTCAAAAGAGATATGAGGTGTATTTTTAGAAAGAGTATCTTTTATTTTCATATTTTTCTCCTATATATTTTATAAAATTAATAAATAAAAAGCGATATGATAACATACCGCTTTATTCAACAAGTTATTTTATTCAAAAATAGATACTACACTACCATCATATTTTTCATCAATAAAATTTTTAACTGTATCTGATTGAAGAGCTTTAAGTAAAGCTTTTGTTTTGTCAGTTTCTTCGTTTCCTGCTTTTACGCAAAGAATGTTAGCATATGTTTTAGCAGCTTCACTGTCAGCTGTTTCAATTGCGATAGCATCTTTATTTACGCTTAAACCAGCTTCCATTGCATAGTTACCGTTAATTACAGCAAAGTCAACATCTTGTAAACTCTTTGGAATTTGAGCAGCTTCTAATTCTTGAATTTTTACATTGTGAGGATTGCTTTCAATATCTTTAGCTGTTGCATTTAATCCAGCATCTTTTTTAAGTGTGATTACACCATTTTTTTCAAGAAGAAGTAATGCTCTTGCTTCATTTGTTGTATCGTTTGGAACTGCTATTGTTGCACCATCAGGAATATTTTTTAAATCTTTAGATTTTCCAGGATAAATCCCAAGAGGTTCATAGTGAACTGTTCCCACAGATACAAGATTTGTACCTTGTTCTTCATTGAAAGAATCCATGTATGGTTTATGTTGGAAGAAGTTTGCATCCAAAGAACCATCTTCAACGGCTTTGTTTGGTTGTACATAATCAGTAAATTCTGTAATTTCTAGTGTATAGCCTTCTTTTGCTAAATCTTCTTTAACTGCATTTAAAATTTCTGCATGAGGAACTGCTGTTGCTCCTACTTTAATAACTTTGTCATCTGAACTTGAACTACTTCCGCATCCAGCAAATAAGCCGAATACTAAAGCCCCGGTTAATAATACCGCAAATAATTTTTTCATATCTTTTCTCCCTTTTCTTTTTAATTTTATATTCTTTTATCAATCTTCCTTGCAATAATTGTTCCCATTGCCTGAAGAACTTGAACTATTAAAACTAACAATACAACGGTAATAATCATTATTGTTGATTCATATCTGTAATATCCGTAACGTATTGCTATATCACCAAGTCCACCGCCTCCTACAAAACCAGCAAGAGCAGAGTAACTAAGTATGGTTGTTATAGAAATTGAAAATCCTACCATTAAAGAAGGCATTGCTTCTTTAATTAAAACCTTTGTTACTATTTGGTAAACTGATGCACCCATTGAAAGTGAGGCTTCTATAACCCCTCTATCAACCTCCTTAAGTGAAGATTCAACCATTCTTGCAATAAATGGTGCCGCTCCTATAACAAGAGGAACGATTGTTGCTGTTGAACCTATTGTTGTTCCAACGATTAATCTTGTAAAAGGAATTAAAACTACAAGTAAAATCAAAAACGGAACACTTCTTAAAACATTTGTAACAACGTCAAGTATCTTAAATATAACCTTGTTTTCTTTTATTCCTCCTTTTGCGGAAGTTACAAGCAACACTCCCATTGGAAGACCTATAATATATCCTAAAAATGTGGAAACAATGGTCATATATAGTGTTTGAAGAATACCGACACCTATCATTTGCCATTCAGCACTGCCTAACATATTAATCTTCCATCCTTTCCACTACTAAATTTTTACCTTCAAGATATTCCATAACTTTTCTTTTCTCTTCTTCGTCTTTTGGAATTTCTATAACAATTTGTCCAAGAGCTTTTCCTTCTATATCTTTTACGTTTGCATAAAGAATAGAAACCTTAACTCCTGTATCTAAAATCATGTTTGATATAACCGGTTCATGTGTTGTGCTTCCGTCAAATACAATTCTAAGAGAATTATTCTTCAAATCTTGACTCATTTTTTTACTGTCAGGATTAATTGTATTTTTAGCCCAGTTACTTTTTGGATGTGTGAATATTTCTTCAACACTTCCTGTTTCTGTAATCATTGAATTTTCGATTACAGCAACATGAGTACAAATTTCTTCAACAACACTCATTTCATGAGTTATTATAACTATTGTTATACCAAGTTTTTTATTTATGTCCTTAAGCAAATCCAAAATTGACTTTGTTGTATTCGGGTCAAGAGCTGATGTTGCTTCGTCACAAAGTAACACTTCCGGATTTGATGCAAGAGCTCTTGCTATTGCAACTCTTTGTTTTTGACCACCACTTAATTTTGCAGGATAAGCATTTTCTTTTTCACTTAAACCTACCATTTCAAGAAGTTCTAAAGCTCTCTTCTTTGCATCCTCTTTTTTTACTCCTACAATTTCAAGAGGAAACATAACATTTTTTATTACTGTTTCTTGCATCAAAAGATTAAATTGTTGAAAAATCATTCCAACATGATGTCTTGTTTCTCTAAGTTCTTTATCACTTAACTTTGATAAATCTTTACCTGAAATATAAACTCTTCCTTTTGTAGGTTTTTCAAGATAGTTTATACATCTTACAAGGGTACTTTTTCCTGCACCACTCATACCAATTATTCCATATATATCACCTTTGTTTATTTCAAGGTTAATATCTTTTAAGGCATTTACTTCTCCGTCTTTGGAATAAAAAGTCTTATGTAAGTTTTCGATTTTTATAATCGGACTATTATTTTTTTCTAACTCCATATCTTCCAATTCCTCATTTTTTTATTAAATACGCGCTATATTATACCATAAAATTTTTCAATTTTATTTTAAAAATAAAAAAACCTTATCGGTAATTTCTTATAGTATAACACAACTTTTTATTATATGATAATTCTTGTTTTTTATATCTTGTTATAGCTAAAAGTTATATAATAAAAAAACGCCTTTTGGCGTTTTAATATTCTATAAACTTATTTGCTATTTTCCCTATTGCCTTTTTTTCTATTCTCGAAACATACGACCTTGAAATATTATACTTCTTAGCTATTTCTCTTTGTGTATAATTTTTACTTCCTTTTAAGCCATATCTTAAATATATAATTTCCTTTTCTCTTTTAGTTAAAACTTCATCTATAATATTATATAACCTTTCACTTTCTACTTTTAAATTTACTTTAGAATTAACATCATCTTCATCGGTTGACAAAATATCTATAAGGGATATATTATTTCCCTCTTCATCAAAACTTATGTAATCTTCTAAGAAAACATTTGATGATATTTTGCTTTCACTTCTAAGTGCCATTAATATTTCATTATCTATGCACCTTGATGCATATGTCGCAAACTTTGTTCCTTTGCCATAATCGAAAGAATTTATTCCTTTAATGAGACCTATTATTCCAATGGAAATAAGGTCGTCTTTTGGAATATTTGATGAAGAATATTTTTTACTTACATGTGCTACTAACCTTAAATTATGATTAATAAGTTTTTCTTTTGCTTCTTTATTGTTCTCTTCCTTAAACTGTTTGAAATACTTAAGCTCCTCATCTTTTTTAAGCGGTTTTGGAAAAGATTCATTTGAAGATAAATAACCAAGAAAAACAAGGACTTGTTGAAGTAAATCAAGAATACCTAAAAATCCTAACATAAAAAATCACCCCCATAAAATATATGAGGGTAAAAAATAAATTTGCTTGTACTTTTATATATATTTTTTTATCTCCATCCATTCATCTAAAAGCATCTCAAGAGAATATCTTGCATTTGCAGGACTTGTGGAAGGTAATTTTTTATAGCTTATATCAATATCCTTATTATATTTTTTATAAAGATTAAAAGCTGTTCCTCCATTTAAAAATATATTTTTTATTTTTGAATTATCAATAATAACTTTTAAATCATTTGCCTTAACATTTTTTATTGAACTGTCAGAAGAACCTACAATATCACAAGACTCTATTACATCAAAAACAGCTATATGACTATTTAATAACATTTCTTTCTTTTCTTTTACAGTTTTAGGAAGTGGATAATTTGTAATAGTACTTATAACCTTCCAAAACCTGTTTTGAGGATGTGCATAAAAGAATTCCTCTTCCCTTGACTTTACAGAAGGGAAAGAACCTAAAATAAGTATTTTTGAATCTTTATTATATACAGGTTTTATATTATGAAATTCCATTTTAACTCCTTAAATCAATCAAAATAAACTCTTTGTCTGTCAGGATGTTCTCCTGACCATCCTATTTGAGGAAGACACATTAAATAATACATATCGTCTCTTTCAATACTAAAATCAAATATATCTAAATTTTCTTTCATTCTACATATAGATGAAGATTTTATTATTGGCATTATTCCTAATTGATATAAAAATCTAATACAAAGCTGTGGCACTGTTTTACCATATTTCTCTGCCATTTCTTTTAATGATTCTTCATTTAAAACTCTTCCCCTGCCAAGAGGTGACCACGCCTGAACCAAGATATCATTTTTAACACAAAAATCCAATGCGGTTTTTTGTAAATAACCTATATGTAACTCTATCTGATTTACCATAGGTTTTATCTCACAGGTATCCATTAAATTTATAAGATGGTGTGGAAGATAGTTACTTACGCCTATTACTTTAATACGACCTAATTTATATAATTCTTCCATTGCTTTCCAAGTTTCTATATTCTTTTGTTTCCAATTTATATCGTTAGGATTTTCTTTTGGCCAATGAATTAAATAAACATCTAAATAATCGGTATTTAATTCTTTTAATGATTTCTCAAAGGCTTTCATTGTTTCATCATATCCAAGGTCTTCTCTCCATACTTTTGAAGCTATTATTAAATCTTCTCTTTTTACGTTTGAGTTTTTTATCGCTTTTGCAATATCACTTTCATTTTTGTAAAAAGCAGCAGTATCAAAGTAAGTATATCCCGAATTTATTGCATCAATAACTGCCTTTTCACAGTTTCCATTTCCTGCTTTATAGGTTCCAAATCCAATTTTTGGTATTGTAATTGCGTTTGTTAATTTAAAGTTTTCCATTTTCCTCTCCCTTTAATAACACCTTTTACAAGGAGCAAGTCCTTTTTCCTTTGCTTCTTTTAAAGTAATTTTTTCTGCATTTTTCATATTTGAACAATCTGCTTTAGAATGATATTTACTTCCAGACTTTGAAATATAAACATATGTTTTTTCTTCGCTGGAATCATTGGCATTATTATAATTAACATCTTCTTTTACATCTTCACTTTTTTCTTTACTATTCTCATCAATAACTTTTATGTTTATTTCATTACTTTGTATTTTACTATTTTTAGAAATTATTTTTAAAATTGCATTTCCTTCTTCATAACTTTTTATATAAAATTTATCCGCCTGTTTATATATAGTGGCAACATCTTCATTTGAAGAATAAAACTTTATATCATCTTTGAAAAAAGTATCAGGTGAAATATCCACATTTATTTGATAAGTAGAATTAATATTCATTTTTTTTACATTGGAAGACATTTTTATCGAGTTAATTTTTGGAGTAAAAATAACAAAAATATTAATTACAAAACATACCAAAATACATAAAATAATCAATATACTTCTCTTGTTTTTTAATTTATTATCATCATCGCTTTTCTTTAAATAAAAATATAGAAATACTACAAGAGGTATCCATGAAAATGGAAATATTAATATTAAAAATAAAATGCCAAGCATCATAAACAATTTAATTTTATTATTTATTTTCATTTTTTTATCCTTATGATTTTATATACATTATTTTACTACAAAAAATAAAAATACAATAAAAAAACTATGGATTATTCCATAGTTTTTTCATCATTTAAAATCTTCATAAATTCTTCACCTGTAATTGTTTCATGTTCATATAAATATTTTGCGATTTCATGAAGTTTCATAATATTGTCGTTAAGGATTCCTTTTGCTTTTTCATATTGTTTATTAATTACTTCAACGACTTTTTTGTCAATTTCTCTTGCTGTTTCGTTTGAACAAGCAAGGGAAGTATCTCCACCAAGATACATATTGTTTTGTGTCTCTAAAGCAACCATACCAAATTCTTCACTCATACCAAATCTTGTAATCATCGCTCTTGCAAGCTTTGTTGCTTGTTCGATATCATTTGAAGCACCGGTTGTTATTGAATTAAATATAATCTCTTCACTGGCTCTTCCACCTGTAAAAGTTGCAATTTTATTTTCAAGTTCTTCTTTGCTCATTAAGTTATGTTCTCCCTCATCAACTTGAAGTGTATAACCAAGAGCCCCTGAAGTTCTTGGTATTATAGTGATTTTTGTTACAGGAGCAGAATTTGTTTGTTTCGCAGCAACAAGTGCATGCCCTACTTCATGGTAAGCAACAATAAGTTTTTCTTTGTCAGAAAGTACTTTATTCTTTTTTTGATATCCTGCAATTACAGTTTCAATACTTTCTTCCAAGTCTTGTTGTGTAACTTCGCTTCTTCCGTTTCTAACCGCATGAAGTGCAGCTTCATTTATTATGTTTGCAAGTTCTGCCCCGCTTGCACCTGCAGCGGTTCTTGCAATAACTTCAAAATCAACATTTTTTGCTATCTTGATATTTTTAGCATGAACTTTAAGTATCGCTTCCCTGCCTTTTAAATCTGGAAGCTCAACAGGAATTCTTCTATCAAATCTTCCGGGTCTTAATAGTGCAGGATCAAGAGAGTCAGGTCTGTTTGATGCTGCCAATATGATTACACCTTTTGAAGAATCAAAACCGTCCATTTCTGTAAGCAACTGATTAAGAGTCTGTTCTCTTTCATCATTACCGCCTATATTGGCATTTCCTCTTTTCTTTCCTATAGTATCTATTTCATCGATGAACACTATGCAAGGAGCCTTTTCATTTGCCTGTTTAAACAAATCTCTTACTTTTGCAGCACCCATACCTACAAACATTTCTACAAATTCCGAACCGGAAATTGAGAAAAATGGTACGTTTGCTTCACCTGCCACAGCTTTGGCAAGAAGTGTTTTACCTGTTCCAGGAGGCCCTACAAGTAATGCGCCCTTTGGAATCTTCGCTCCGATTTGTTGGTATCTGCCGGGATTATGTAGAAAATCTACTATCTCTGTTAAAGCTTCTTTTGCTTCATCTTCTCCCGCAACATCCTTAAATTTTACTCCGTCAGTTGACTTAACGTATACTTTTGCATTGCTTTTTCCAAACTGCATTGGACCAAATCCACCGGAACCCATTCGTTTTGTCATTTTTTTATTTATAAAACTAAAGAATACTGTAAATATTATTATTGGCAATATAAACCAAATAAAGAAGTTAGAAAAAGCAGAATTTTGTTCTACAATTTCACTACCAAACTTTGCACCACTTTCTTGTAATCTTTGAACAAGTTGAGTATCAGAACTTATGATACCTGTTTTATAAATATGCTTTGGTTCAGACTTATCTGTAAATAATATTTTATTTGATGTAATTTCTACTTCGTCAATTTGTTTTTCTTCAGTCATAGTAATAAATGTACTGTAATCAACTTCTTTAATCTGTTTTGCACTTAAAGAAGGAATTACAAACATATTCATTAAAATAATGAAGATAAGTATTGCACCATAAATTTTTAAAGTACGTTTTGTTCCATTATCCATTTTTTTCATAATTTTCTCCTGTTATCTATAATTTATATATAATATTTTCACATAAAATTTTAAGAAGTCTTTCAAGCTCAGATATTTCTTCATCTGATAATAAACTTTTTATATGCTCTTCTATTTCATTTTTTTTCGCATACATTTTTTCTTCCGAATCTGTTACTTTTTTTGTAAGAATAATATTTCTTTTCCTTTTATCCTTTTCACTTCTTTTAATTATGATTAAATCTTTTGATTGTAGTCTTTTTAATATACCTATTACTGTTGGATGAGAAAGGTTAAAATGTTTTTCAATATCCTTTTGATATATTTCTTCATTTTTTCTTTCACATAAAAACTGTAAAACTTCCATTTGGGAGAAAGTCAAATCTAATTCTTTAAGTTCATTGTTTACATAAGATATTAGTGCGTCATTTATTCTTTTAAAATAAAATTCTAAGTTTTCTTCTTTCATAATCTTCCCTTTTTATGTAATATGCTACATATTTTAATCTAATGTATGAATAAAGTCAATAATTCTAAAGAATTCTAATGTAATTTTAATTGACAAACAAAATATAACTTAATATAATATATTTAGATTGTGATTACCACAAGAAGGGGTACACCACCGCGGGTGTAGATTCTTCTTGTGGTATTTTTTTTACGAAAAAGGAGGAAATATGATAAAGATAAACGGTCAAGACACAAAATTATCTGATATTTCTTTAAAAGAACTGCTGGAAAAATGCAATTTTGATAGTGAAAAAGTAGCAGTGGAACTTAATGAAGAAATAATAAGCAAAAAAGATTTTGATAAGATCAAAATAAAAGACAACGACAAAATAGAAGTAGTAAGTTTTGTAGGAGGAGGCTGATGAATAAAGTACCTAAAAAAGAAGAAATAAACCAAATAATAGATATAAGATTTTCAAATGAAATACATGAAAAGCTAAAAAACGCAAAAGTCGCAGTGGCAGGACTTGGAGGACTTGGTTCAAATATAGCCGTAATGCTTGCAAGAAGCGGAATAGAAAATATTCATATAGTCGATTTCGACAAAGTAGACTTAAGCAATTTAAACAGACAAAATTATTATATAAAACACCTTGGCATGAAAAAAACAAAAGCGACAATAGATATATTAAAAGAAGTAAATCCATATTTAAATATTAAAGCTGACGATATAAAGATAAACGAAACAAATGCAGCACAAATATTTAAAGATGACGATATAATATGTGAAGCTTTTGACGATGCAAAAAATAAAGCTATGCTAATAACTGCTATTCTAAGTGAATATAAAGACAAAAAAATTATTTCAGGAAACGGTATGGCTGGATTTGACAGTTCAAACTTAATAAAAACTACAAAAAAAATGAAAACCTTATATATTTGCGGTGATGAGAAAAGCGATATAAATAATGGTATCGGACTTATGGCGCCAAGAGTAAACATATGTGCAGCACATCAAGCAAACATGGCAATAAGACTTATTTTAGGAAAAGAAGAAGTGTAAAGGAGAAAAACAATGCAAAACAAAGAAGACAAACTTATAATCGGAGGAAAAGAATTTTCTTCAAGATTTATCCTAGGTTCAGGAAAATACGACTTAAACTTAATTGATGCGGCAATTAAATATGCCGACGCACAAATAATAACCCTTGCTTTAAGAAGAGCAAACACTGTAAAAGGAGAAAATATTCTTGATTTTATTCCAAAAGGAGTAACCCTTCTACCAAACACATCAGGAGCAAGAAACGCAAAAGAAGCCGTAAGAATAGCAAAGCTTGCAAGAGAACTTGGATGTGGAGACTTTATTAAAATAGAAGTTATACATGAATCAAAATATCTTTTACCTGATAATTACGAAACAATAAAAGCAACAGAAGAGTTAGCAAAAGAAGGATTTATTGTAATGCCTTATATGTATCCTGACTTAAACGCAGCAAGGGATATGGTAAATGCAGGAGCAGCATGTGTAATGCCATTAGCATCCCCTATTGGTTCAAACAAAGGACTTTCTACAAAAGAATTTATAAGAGTACTTATAAACGAAATAGATGTTCCGGTAATAGTTGATGCAGGTCTTGGAAGACCAAGTGAAGCTTGTGAAGTAATGGAAATGGGAGCAGATGCGGTAATGGTAAATACTGCAGTAGCAACAGCAAAAGATATTCCTCTAATGGCAAAAGCATTTAAAGATGCAATAAATGCCGGCAGAAATGCTTATCTTGCAGGTCTTGGAAGAGTTATAGAAGACGGAGCAGTTTCATCTTCTCCGCTAACAGGATTTTTAAGAGACTAAGGAGGCAGAAATGAAAAGCATCGAAGAAATGAGAAAAGTAAGTCATATGGAATATATGGAAGATATGGAACAAATACCTTCAGACATTATGGATAAAGTAATAAACGAAATAGAAAATACAAATTTTGATATATATACAAAAGAAGATGTAATAAGAGCTTTAAACAAAGACGAAAAATCAATAGAAGATTTTAAGGCTTTATTATCCCCTGAAGCTCTGCCTTTCCTTGAAGACATGGCAAAAGCTGCTACAAAAGAAACAAGAAAACATTTTGGGAACTCAATATATCTTTTTACTCCTCTTTATATATCAAACTACTGTGAAAACTATTGTATATACTGTGGATTTAACTGCTACAATAAAATTAAGAGAGCAAAACTTCCATATGAAGATATTGAAAAAGAAATGGAAGCAATAAGTAAAACAGGTATAGAAGAAATACTTATACTAACAGGCGAAAGCAGAAAAATGTCTGATGTTGAATACATAGGTAAAGCCTGCGAAATAGCAAAAAAATACTTTAAAAACGTAGGTATTGAAGTTTATCCTATGAATAGCGATGAATACAAATACTTACACGAACACGGTGCAGATTTTGTAACGGTATTCCAAGAAACATACAATTCAGATAAATATGAAACACTTCATTTAATGGGGCATAAAAGAATTTTCCCTTATAGATTTAATGCACAGGAAAGAGCCTTAATGGGTGGAATGAGAGGAGTTGCCTTTGCGGCATTGCTTGGTCTTGATGATTTTAGAAAAGACGCTCTTGCAACAGGACTTCATGCATATTATCTACAAAGAAAATATCCTCATGCAGAAATATCTTTCTCATGTCCTAGACTTAGACCTATAATAAACAACGACAAAATAAATCCAAAAGACGTACACGAACCACAACTTCTTCAAGTTATGTGTGCATATAGATTATTTATGCCTTTTGCAGGACTAACTATCTCAACAAGAGAAAGAGCAGGATTTAGGGATAATGTTCTTGGAATGTGTGCAACAAAAATATCGGCAGGAGTAAGTACGGGAATTGGAAGTCATACTGATGAAGTAGAAGAAGAAGGAGACGACCAATTTGAAATCAGCGATGCTAGAACTCTTGATGAAGTTTTAGACGCAATTAAAAATAGAGGTCTTCAACCCGTAATGAATGATTATGTATACTTATCATAATTTAATATGTATCACAAACAGACATTTATGCAATATAGATTTTTATAAGAGAATAGAACAAATATGTAAAAAAAATCCTAAAGCTATAGTTTTAAGGGAAAAAGACTTAAAAGAAGATGAATATAAAATACTTGCTATGGAAGTAATAAAAATATGTGATAAATACAGCACAGATATAATACTTCATAATTTCATTGATACAGCAATATCCTTAAATCAAAAGAAAATACATCTTCCTCTTTGGAAAGCAAAAGAGGAAAAAGAAAAGCTTAAATATTTTGATGTTATTGGAATTTCAACACACAGCACTAATGAAGCAATAGAAGCTAAAAATCTTGGCGCAACCTATATAACAGCAGGACATATTTTTGAAACGGACTGTAAAAAAGGTCTTAAAGGTAGAGGGCTAGACTTTTTAAAAGAAGTAACGGAATGTGTCGATATTCCAGTATATGCAATAGGTGGAATTAATAAAGAAAATATTGATAAAGTTATTGATATGGGGGCAAAAGGTGCTTGTATAATGTCTGGATTTATGGAAGGGAAAATATAAAACTGTCTTTTTAGACAGTTTTTTTATTATTTATAACACTTTAATTTATTATTTTAGTTATATCAATTATAATAAATAATAAAATTGATAAATTAATATTATAATGTAAAAAAATAAGGTGATTAAGATGTTACTTAAACAAATATATTATTTTACAAAAATTGTTCAAACTGGAAGCTTTACTTTAGCAGCAGAAGAATGCTATATATCTCAGTCTGCAATATCTCAACAAATTAAAGCTTTAGAATCAGAACTAGGAGTTGAACTTTTAAAAAGAAAAAACAGAGGTTTTTCTTTAACAAGTGCTGGAAAATACTTCTATAAAGAAGGACTTATCCTTCTAGAAAAAGCTGAAGAAATAAAACAAGAAACTATAGCTATTGCAAAAAATAAGAGAAACTATATAAATTTCGGGTATCTAAATAATTATGAAGGTGACAGATTAAAAAAAGCAATTATTAAATTTACATCAATTTATCCTAACACTGATTTAAATTTAATAAGCGGAAACCATGAAGATTTATATGAAAATTTAAGGGATGGTAAAGTTGATATAGTATTAAATGATCAAAGAAGAGCTTTTAGTGATAACTATGTAAATCAATATTTATTTTCAAACAAATATTTTATTGAAGTTTCTAAAACACATCCTTTATCAAATAATGAATTTGTAACAATGCAAGATTTAAAACCTTATACCTGTATTATAATTTCATCTCAAAAGCAGGAAAATAACGAGCAGCTTTTTTATAAAGATATTCTTAATTTTAAGGGAGAAACTATATTTGCAAAGAATAAAGATGAAAGCAAACTATTTATATCCGCCAATAGAGGTTTTAGGTTATGTGAAAAAGAAAATAAAGAAAATAATAATTTAAAAACAATTCCACTGTTTAAAGATAATAAACAAATGGAAATAAAATATTATGCTTTCTGGAAAAAAGACAATAAAAAGTATGATTTAATTGAAGATTTTGCAAAAATGCTACTTAACTAAATCGTAATACGAATCATATGTTCACATAAGTTTTACTTATGATGGTGATATAAAACTTGAATTGCTCCTTTAATAATAAAAATATAAAATATTATTAAAGGAGATGAAGAAAATGAAAAAAGATGTTGTTATTTTAACTGGTGCCGGTCAAATAGGTATGGCAATTGCAAGAAGAGTAGGCTTTGGAAAGAAAATAATTATTGCTGACAAAAATAAAAAAAATGCTGATAATATATCAAACATAATGAATAATGCAGGTTTTGATACTGTATCAAAACAAATGGATTTAGCTTTAAGAAGTTCTATTATTGATATTATTAATTATGCGAAATCATTTGGTGAAATAACTATGCTTATTAATGCCGCAGGAGTATCCCCTTCTCAAGCATCAATAGAAACAATTTTAAAAGTAGATTTATACGGAACCGCCGTGTTATTAGAAGAAGTTGGGAAAGAAATAAAACAAGGTGGATGTGGGGTAACAATATCCTCTCAATCTGGACACAGACTACCAGCATTAACAAAAGAAGAAGATGAGCTACTTGCAACAACACCTACTGAAGAATTATTAAATTTAGATATATTTAAAAATATAAAAGATACACTTCATGCATACCAAATGGCAAAACGATGTAATGTAAAAAGAGTTATGGCAGAAGCTGTAAAATGGGGAGAAAGAAATGCCAGAATAAATTCAATTTCACCAGGAATAATAGTCACTCCTTTAGCAATTGATGAATTCAATGGTGAAAGAGGAGAATTTTATAAAAACATGTTTAAAAACTGCCCTGCAAGACGTCCTGGAACAGCAGATGAAATTGCAAATATAGCTAAACTTCTTTTAAGCGATGAAGGTGCATTTATTACAGGAAGTGACTTTTTAGTTGATGGAGGAGCAACCGCATCATATTTTTATGGACCTTTAAAACAATAAAAAAACAGCTGATTATTCAGCTGTTTTTTCTATTAAATAATTTTTTTCTTTTAATGCTTTTTCAACAAGATCCAAAATTTCTTCACTTTCACTTTCTACAGTATGATAATGATAATTAGAAGTAGTATTTTTTAGAGGTGTAGACTTCCCTTTTTTTATTCCATCAACAAGATTTAACACATCTCTTCTAGATGAAACATCAAGTTTCGCAGTAAGTTTACCATAAACCTTATGGTTTACAAATACATCTATAACTCTAGCCCCTAAATCTACAATAGTATTTAATTCATCTACTATTTCATCATCATTATGATAAACCTTAAAAACTCTTTTAAAAGTATTTTTTCCATTAAGAATATATCCCTTATGTGTAGAAATAATATCGTTATTTTCGGCTCTAAGAAGTGCTATATCTTGGACTATAATCTGCCTGCTTACATTTAATTTTTTTGCAAGAGAACTTCCTGAAACAGGTTCCATATTATATTTTATTATATTTAATATCTCTTTTCTTCTGCTTTTTGCATCCATTATACTTTACCCTACAAAGTTTTTAAATTTTTCATAGATAAATCAAGAATTTTTGCTGAATGAGTAAGTGCACCGCTTGAAATATAATCCACTCCAATATCAGTTAAATTTTTTATATTTTCTTTTGTTACATTTCCAGAACACTCAGTTTGAGCTTTTCCCTTACACATTTTTACAGCTTCTATCATATCTTCTTTTTTCATATTATCAAGCATTATAATATCAGCCCCTGCATCAAGTGCATCTTTTAACATTTCCAAATTTTCAACTTCAACTTCGATTTTTCTTACAAAAGGAGCATATTCTTTTGCCATTTTTACGGCTTCTTTAACCCCTCCCGCAGCAGCGATATGATTATCCTTTAAAAGTATACCATCTGAAAGATTGTATCTGTGATTATATCCACCCCCTACTTTAACTGAATATTTTTCAAATATTCTCATATTTGGGGTTGTCTTTCTAGTGTCTAAAAGCTTTGTTTTTGTTCCTTTAAGCATTGATGCAACTTTATTTGTATAAGTTGCAATACCACTCATTCTTTGAAGATAATTAAGTGCTGTCCTCTCCCCTGAAAGAAGAACTCTTATATCTCCCGTAATTTTACCTATAAGTTGTTTATTCTTTACTTCTTGTCCGTCTTTTACATAAAATTCAACTTTGGTATCTTCATCCAAAAGCTCAAATGTTCTTTTAAATACATCAAGACCGGCTATGATGCCATCTTCCTTACATATAAGTTCAACTTCACCTTTTTTATATTCTTTCATTACGGCATTTGTTGTTATGTCTTCACTTGTAATGTCTTCTCTTAAAGCCTGCATGATAAGATTATCCATATTTAATTTCATACTAATTTGCTCTTTCATGTTCTTCCTTGTTCCTTTCAACTTCTTTAAGAACTTCTTTCTTATATTTTTCTTTTAGAGAAGTATAATCTTTATATTCATCTAAATTAATATTTATATCAATTTTATTTAATTTTTCATCTTTATCAGTTATTTCCTTTGCAGCTCTTTTTGCAAATACTAAACTTTCAAGTAAAGAATTACTTGCCAGTCTGTTTTTACCGTGAACGCCATTACAGCTTGTTTCACCTACTGCATATAAATGTTCCATAGATGTTTTTGAACTGTAATCTACCTTTATTCCGCCCATAAAATAATGCTGAGAAGGAACAACAGGAATAGGTTCTTTTGTAACGTCATATCCTTCTTCAAGACAGTGTTTATATATATTAGGGAAATGATGCTTTATTACTTTTTCATCTATAGGCTTCATTGAAAGCCATACATAAGGCATATTATCTTTTTTCATCTGTTTTAATATTTCTTTTGTAAGTAAATCTCTAGGTAGAAGTTCATTAGCAAATCTTTCCATATTCTTATTTAAAAGAATTGCCCCCTCTCCCCTAACTGATTCGGAAATTAAAAATCTTCTTCCCTTCTTCTTTGAATAAAGAGTTGTTGGATGAATTTGAATATAATCTATATTTTTAAGTTCTATTCCTCTATTTATTGCGATTGCTATAGCATCTGCTGTAATATGTGGAAAATTTGTAGAATTATCATAAAGTCCGCCAATTCCGCCACATGCAAATATAGTATAATCTGCATTTATAAGAAAAACTTCATTTTCTTCATTTCTTGCAACAATGCCATAACATACATTATCTTTTGAAATTATATCAACCATCATAACATGTTCCATTATTGTTATGTTATCTCTCTTTTCTGCTTCTAAAAGCAGCTTAGATGTAATTTCTTTTCCCGTTGTGTCTTCATGAAATAATATTCTTTTGGAAGAATGAGCCCCTTCTCTTGTATATATATAATTATTACCTTCTTTTGCAAAATCTACATTATATTTTTCCAAATCTTTTAATATATCAACAGAAGATCTTATCATTATATCAACGGACCTTTTATCATTTTCATAGTGCCCGGCTTTCATTGTATCTTCAAAATAATTGTCATAATCATCTTCACTTTTTAAAACACACATTCCGCCTTGAGCCAAAAATGAATCACTGTTTTTCGCTTCATCTTTAGTTATTATAATTATATTTTTTTCTTTAGGTAAATTAAGTGCGGCAAAAAGTCCTGCCGCACCTGTACCCACAATTACTATATCTGTTTTCATTATCTCTTCCTTATTTCCCAAGTTCAAGCATTTTTTCCAAAGGTAAATATGCTTCCTTCATTAAATTTTCATCTAATACTACTTCACCACTGCCATTTTCAAGACAGTTAAGTATTTTATCAAGAGTAATTTTTTTCATATCAGGACAAATCTGTTCACATGAAATAGTATAGAATTTTTTATCTTTATTCTTTTCTTTTAACTCATATAAAACACCGGTTTCTGTTACTACAATAAATTCATTACATGAAGAATTTGTGGCATAATCAATAATACCGGCTGTACTGCCTATGTAATCAGCAAGTTTTAATACATCTTCTGTACATTCAGGATGAACCAAAACTTCAGCATTTTCATGAAGCTCTTTTGCCTTTAATAAACTTTCTTTATCCATTTTTTTATGTATAGGACAATATCCGTCATTTAAAATAATGTTTTTATCTTTTACTTTTTCTGATACATATCTTCCTAAATTTTCATCAGGGATAAAGAAAATATTTTTATTTGGCAAACTTTCAACAATTTTTAATGCATTTGAAGATGTTACGCATACATCAGAGTGTGATTTTAATTTTGCACTTGAGTTTACATAACATACAACTGCTAAATCATCGTATTCCTTTTTCATTTGTTCTATTTTTTCTACACTTGCCATATGTGCCATTGGACAATCTGCACTTTCATCAGGCATTAAAACCTTTTTATTTGGATTAAGTATCTTTGCACTCTCTCCCATAAAAGATACTCCGCAGAATACTATTACATCTTCTTTTATTTTTGTTGCCACTTTTGCAAGATAAAATGAATCTCCAACATAATCTGCTATTTTTTGTATTTCATCATCCACATAATAATGTGCCAATATAACTGCATTTTTTTCTTTTTTTAATTTCTCGATTTTACTAATAACTGTATCTCCCATTTTATACTCCTTAATTGACTTGTCACATATTATAGCACTAAACTTTACATATGACAAGACAGTTGTAAATAATATTAAAAATACTTTATTACTATTAGAAAAAAACAAATTTTATTATATAATTATGGTAGACTTTTTATATTAAAATATGTTACCATAGGCTAACATAATACAATTTAAGGAGAGTTATATGCTATTACATTCTTTGGAACATGCTTTTACCGACAGCATTAAAATATTTCCGTTTTTACTTATTACATATATAATACTTGAATTTATTGAACATAAAACAGAAGATAAATTTAATAAGATAATTGAAAAAGCAGGTATATTCGGCCCAATTTTAGGAGCTTTGCTTGGAGCAATACCACAATGTGGATTTTCAACTGCCGCATCAAATTTTTACGCAGGAAGAATAATTTCCCTTGGTACCTTAATTGCAATCTTTTTATCAACATCAGATGAAATGCTTCCTATAATGATTGCAAGTGCTGCTCCTATTTCTTTAATACTTAAGATAATTTTTTCAAAAGTGATAATCGGAATATTTTTTGGGTTAATAATAGATATACTACTTAGAAAATCAGACATAGACCATAAAGTCAATATGGGACACAGTGATAACCATATGCATGATGATTGCAAAGAAGAAGAAAGTTTTTTGTTTTCTGCAATTAAACACACTATAAATATTTTTATTTTCATATTTATATTTACATTTGTACTAAATATTTTTATTGAATTTATTGGAGAAGAAAATCTTTCAAACATTATTTTAAATAAACCTGTAATAGGTTCATTAATAGCAGGAATTGTAGGACTTATACCTAACTGTGCAGGTTCAGTAATAATAACAAATTTATATTTAAGTGGAGGACTCGGCTTTGGAGCCATGATGGCAGGATTACTGGTAAGTGCAGGAGTTGGTCTTTTGGTTTTATTTAAGGTTAACAAGGACAGAAAAGAAAATATTAAAATTCTTATCCTTCTCTATCTAATAGGTTCAATTTGCGGGATAATAATTGATTTATTTTCAAACTTTATATAAAAAAGGTATATCAAATTGATATACCTTTTTATTTTTATAGTGTAAATATAAATTTCTGTGTTATTGCAACTTCAGTAAAAAACAAAAGAAAGAGCTAAAAGAATATATATTAATCGCTGTAGAATTCTTCTTGTGTTTCTATGCAATATGCCGCCAACTTTCCTCCATATACACAACCGCAATCTATGGCAATATGCCCATTTTGTTTGTATATATGAGGTTTTCTGTCATCATTAATTAACATAGTCGGAGTATGTCCGCTTATAAAAAAAGTATTTTCATCTTCAAGATATCTTTTTGAATAGTCACTTCTTCCTTCTATATAATCAAATATTTCATATTCACCGATTTCTTTATCTTTATCAAAATTTTCAAGTCCGGCATGAGTAAGAATATAATGTTTATTGTTATGATATATTTCTTCATATAAACTTGCATTTTCTATATAATGAGCCAATGCTATCTTTTCTTCTTTACTCATCTTTTTAAATTCATTCATTGTTATTTTCCCGCCGCTTTCGCTCCATGCAAAATATAAATCAATATCCGCAGAAGATAAGCTTTTCTTATCTTTATCTTTTAAATCATTGTCAAATTTTTTTATCATTTCATAAAAAAGAAAATCATGATTTCCTAGAAGATAAACAACATTTTTCCTATTCATTATATCTTTAAATACATCCATTGGTTTGGGTCCTCTGTCCACCACATCACCTAAAATATATAATGTATCTTTCTCTTTCAAGTTTATTTTATTAATTAAATCCATGTACTCATCATAACAACCATGTATATCACTTATTATATATCTCATAAAAACCCTCTGATTTTATTTTATATAGTAATTTTATCATAAAATATAAATTTATAATGTTTTATAATATTAATTTTTTTTAATAAAAAAACACCCTTAATAAAGGGTGTTTTAATTTCGCTTCACTTAAATTACATCATTGGAGGTGTCATTTGAGGAGCGTTGTCTTCTGATTTAATATCAGCAACACTAGCTTCTGTTGTAAGGAACATAGCACTTACACTTGCAGCATTTTGCATAGCTGATCTTGTTACTTTAGTTGGGTCTACGATACCTGCTTCAACCATGTCTTTATATTCAAAGTTAAATGCATCGAAACCTTTACCTTTTTCTTCATTTAATAATTTATCAACTACTACACTACCTTCAACACCTGCGTTAAATGCGATTTGTCTAAGTGGAGCTTCAACAGCTTTTCTGATAATTGCAGCACCTGTTTTTTCATCTCCTTCTAGAGAGTTTACAAGTTCGTCTAATGCTGGAATTGTAGAAATCATTGCGCTACCACCACCAGGAACGATACCTTCTTCTACAGCTGCTCTTGTAGCATTAAGAGCATCTTCGATTCTGTATTTCTTTTCTTTCATTTCTGTTTCTGTTGCAGCACCTACTTGAATTACTGCTACACCGCCAGAAAGTTTAGCAAGTCTTTCTTGTAATTTTTCTTTGTCATATTCTGAAGTTGTTTCAGGAATTTGAGCTTTAATTTGATTTCTTCTGTCTTCGATTTTTTCTGGGTCCCCATGACCTTCAACGATGATTGTGTTTTCTTTATCAACTCTGATTTGTGTTGCTCTACCAAGCATATCAAGAGTTGTAGATTTAAGATCCATACCTAAATCATCACTTATTACTGTACCACCTGTTAAAATTGCTAAATCATCAAGCATAGCTTTTCTTCTATCACCAAATCCAGGAGCTTTTACTGCTACACAGTTAATTACGCCTCTAAGTTTATTTACAATTAATGTAGAAAGAGCTTCGCCTTCGATATCATCAGCAATGATAAGTAAGTTACCTGCAGCTTGTTGTAATTCTGTTAATAAAGGTAAGATTTCTTGCATATTGCTGATTTTTTTATCTGTTAATAAGATGTATGGTTTGTCATATACACATTCCATTTTTTCTACATCTGTTGCCATGTATGCTGATAAATAACCTCTGTCAAATTGCATACCTTCTGTGAATTCAAGTTCAACTTTCATTGACTTTCCTTCTTCGATTGTAATAACACCGTCATTACCAACTTTTTCCATAGCTTCTGAAATAAGTTCACCTACTGTTTCATCAGCTGAAGAAATAGCTGCTACTTGAGCAATAGCTTTTTTACCTTCAACAGGTTTAGAAATTTTCTTAAGTTCTTCAACGAATTTATCTACTGCTTTTTCGATACCTTTTTTAAGTACCATTGGGTTTGCTCCTGCTGCAACGTTTTTAAGACCTTCTCCGATAATTGCTTGAGCAAGTACAGTTGCTGTTGTTGTTCCGTCCCCTGCTGCATCGTTTGTGTTTGTTGCAACTTCTTTTACAAGTTGTGCACCCATATTTTCAAAGTTATCTTCAAGTTCGATTTCTCTTGCAATTGTTACACCATCATTTGTAATGATTGGAGAACCAAAGCTTTTACCAAGAACAACATTTCTTCCTCTTGGTCCTAATGTTACTTTAACTGTATCAGCTAATTTATCAACTCCGGCTTTTAAACCTTCTCTTGCTTCAATTCCGTATTTAATTTCTTTTGCCATTTTATATCACCTTTCCTTATCTACTAATTATTAAAATTATTTAACAATAGCTAAAATATCGTTTTGTCTTAAAATAAGATATTCTTCGCCTTCTAATTTTACTTCTGAGCCTGCATATTTTGAATAAATAACAGTATCTCCTTCTTTTACGTCTAAAGCAACTTTTTTACCATCTACGATTTCACCTGTACCAACAGCGATTACTTCACCCATAACAGGTTTTTCTTTTGCTGTATCAGGTAAAATGATACCTGTTGCTGTTTTATTTTCTTCTTCTTTTACTTTTATTACGACTTTGTCGCCAAGTGGTTGTAATTTCATGATTAACTCACGCCTCCTAAAATATATTTTATATTAGTTATAATCAATCTCGTTAGCACTCCTCTTCTCTGAGTGCTAATAGTATTTTAGCACACTTATATATATTGTCAATAGTATTTATAAAAAAAATTAATTATCTTTTAAAATTTTTCTCTAATTTAATGTTAAAGATAATTATAAAAAAAGAACCGAGAAATTAAAATTCTCTCGGCTCTGAATTTAAAATATATTCTCTTTTTACTCTTTTGTTTATACAACATAAAAGCTCATAAGGAATTGTTTCACATAATATAGCTAAATCTGAAACACTTATATTTTCTCCAAATATTTCAACGCTATCTCCTATGTTTATGTCTGCATCCATAGGAATTTCAAGCATTGTCATATCCATACATACGTTTCCTATTACACTACATTCATATTTACCATTAACAAGAACCTTTCCTTTGTTTGAAAGCTTTCTGTTATATCCGTCTGCATACCCTACACACATTACGGCAACTCTTGTTTTTTTATCAGCTGTAAAAGTTCTTCCATAACCTATGGTTTCTCCTTTTTCCACTGTAAAAATATTGCTTATGCTTGTGTGAAAAGACATAACAGGTTTATAAGGATTAATCTCGGGTTTAATCTCTGAAGGATAAATTCCATAAAGAACAATACCAGCTCTTACACCATCAAGATAATATTCATCTAAATCAGTTATCGCGGCAGAATTTGCTATGTGTTTTATTTTTATGTCAAAGCCATATTCTTTAGCTTTATTTATTGCATATTCAAATATTTCATATTGCATTTTGCTATAAGTTTTATCAACTTCGTCACTTGTTGCAAAATGAGAAAAAATTCCTTCAAATTCAAGATTTGTAAGCTCCTTTAAAGCGGCAAAAGCACTGTCAATTTCATGCTTTTTAAATCCAAGTCTGTTCATGCCTGTATTAATTTTAATATGTACCCTTGCTTTTGTATTGTTTTTTAAAGCTTCTTCATTTAATTTCTTTGCAAAATCAAGATTGTATATTGCAGGAATAATATTATTTTCTAAAATTTTATTAATCTTTCTATCCGGAACATAACCAAGTATTAATATATCACTGTCAATACCATACTCTCTTAGACACATAGCTTCATACACACTGGAAACAGCAAATAAATCAGCTCCTTCTTCCATTAGAACTTTTGCACATATTTCTGCACCGTGTCCGTATGCATCAGCTTTAATTACAGGTATTACTTTTTTATCTCCAACTTTATTTTTTATTACTCTGTAATTATTAATTAAATTATCTAAATTTATCTTTACACCCGTTTGAAATCTTTCCATTTTCAAATTACTCCATAATATTCATTTTTTGATAAAATTTTACAAAATATAATGAATTTGTTATCTTTTCTACAAATTTATACACATATCAACAGACTTATCCACAGTTTTCCACAATTATTCACATTTAAAAGTACTTATTTTAAGGGATTTTGTCTATTTTATACACATGAATTATCAACAATTTTATTATATTTTACATTGATGATGTTTAAAAATCCACAAAAAATGTTGATAATTTTTATTACATTTTTATTAACTTTTTAACTATATATTACAATTTTAAGTCAGGATTTGCATTTAAAATCAGACTGTCTTTTTTGTTATTTATATAATTAAAATATCCACTACATCCAATCATTGCAGCATTGTCCGTACAATAAACTTTATCAGGAATAAATAATTCTATGCCTTCTTCTTCGCATCGTTTTTTTAGTTCATTTCTCAGCATATCGTTACAAAGAACTCCACCACCGACACAAAGTGTCTTCATATTTTCTTTTTTCAGTGCTAACATTGTTTTATTTACTATTGTATCTACAACACATCTGTTAAAGCTTGCACAAACATTGTCTATGTTAATCTCTTCATTTTTCATTTTCTTACTATTTAAATAGTTAAGTACCGCACTTTTTAGTCCACTAAAACTAAAATCAAGATTATCCTTACCCATCATAACAATAGGAAAATCAATGCTGTGTTCATCTCCTTGTTTTGCATGCTTATCTATTTGAACTCCTCCCGGATAAGAAAGTCCAAGGCTTCTTGCAACCTTATCAAAAGCTTCCCCCGCAGCATCATCTTTAGTAGAACCAAGAAGTTCGAAATCAGTATAGCTATTAACCTTTGTTATATTTGTGTGTCCTCCGCTTGCCGTTAAACATACAAAAGGAGGTTTTGCACCCATAAGAAAACTTGCGCTTATATGCCCTGCCATATGGTTTACACCAACTAAGTCTTTATTTAAACTAAAAGCAAGAGCTTTTGCATAAGATAAACCTATAAGTAAAGCTCCAACAAGCCCTGGTCCTGTGGTAACGCTTATAAAATCAATATCATCAAAAGTTACACCTGCATCTGATAGTGCTTTATCTACAACACTTGAAATCTTCATTAAATGATTTCTAGATGCAATTTCCGGAACAACCCCTCCGTAAACTTTATGAATATCAATTTGTGTATGAATTACGTTTGACCTAACTTTTATACCGTCTTCAACAACTGCAACACTTGTTTCGTCACAGGAAGTTTCAATCGCTAAAGTTAAAATACTACTCATCTTCTTTATCCTCTTTTTTATTTATATCTTCAGTTTCTTCTTGTTTTTCATTATCATCATTTTCTTTTAGAGTTTCTTCTCTTTTTCTCATTGCTTCTTCAAATTTTCTGCTTTTCATTTGTTCAAATTTTTGTTTAGTTCTGATTATATCTTCTCTGCTGTCATTAATACTCATTAGTGTTATATATTCTGTCTTTTCCCTTTTCATTTGGAAACGCAAATATAGTGAAACAAGCATTACAATGCTTCCTATTCCTATTAAATTAAATACAAATATAATAAGTGAACTTAATATACCTATAGACAAAAATTCCAATGCAAGCAGAATAAACACACCAGTAAGCATTTTACTAGATAATTTTTGACCTTTTACAAAAAGTCCGCCAATAACAAGAGCCGTTGGAATAGTTGCAATATAAGTTAAGTTAAAATATAAACTTAACAAATGAAGCGCAACCGGAATGCCGACAACTGTCATTATTAATATAAACATAAGAGGAGTTATTACAAGCATTGTAAGAGCCCCCATGCTTAAACATTTTAAAATATTTCTTCTTGCAAATATCTCTACTTTTAAAGCACTTATAGGGAATAATTTTATAAGAATTAAGCCTATGATTAAAATTGTTATCTTGCTTAAATTATTATAATATCCAAGAAAATCTGCAAACACACTGCTATCAGAAGTCGTAATGCTTTGAGGAATATTAAGACCTAAATCTTTTTTTTCTACTCCTCCTTTTATCTTGCTTTCTTTTGTCTTAACTATAGGATTTTCACTTTCATATATAAGTTTACCTTCTATCTCAGCTTCTTTTCCTATTACAAGTTCATTACATCCAACCTTAACATCACCATTTATTTTACTGTTAATTGTTACGCTATCCCCAACAATAAAAACATTTCCGTTAACAGTTCCTTTTAAAAGAACATCATCCACAAATACATTTACATCTTCTTTTATAAATGTTTTTTCGTTTGTAATTAATTTATCTCCATATACAATTAAATCACCGTTTATTGTAGCATTATTTAGATATAAATTATTATAAAAGCCTATTAAATCTTTATTGATTGTACCTGTAGAATTAAATTCAGGTGAAAATGATATAACACTTCCATCAATGTATCCCTTATTTTCCATATTGCTTGTAAGTGCTATTACATTACCGTTTATCTTTCCTTCATTTACTATATTTGTATAAACTCCCATAAAAATGGATTTATCATATGTATCTTTTTTATTTAATGAAAAAAAGGTTCTTGTTGTATTTGTTTTTTTTTCTTCTGTCCCATCAGTTTTTGATGCAGCAAGAATAAATGAAGGCACCATACAAAGTACCAATATAATTAATATAAAAATATTTATCTTATTCTTAAATTTTTTTGTCATTATATCTCCCCAAAATTATTCTTCAAATCGCCACATTATATAAGCATCTTCATGATTATCCGCATAATAATTTTTTCTTTTTCCGTAAATTTTAAATCCAGCACTTTCATATAAATTTATTGCAGGCTCATTAGATTCCCTAACTTCCAAAGTCATTTCATTAATGCCTTTTTTTAATGCGTGCTTTATAAGGATAAGCAAAAGATCCTTTCCATACCCTTTTCCTCTTCTGTTTTCCTTTATACCCATTGTCGTAATATGCCCTTGCCCGACAATATCCTGATAACCTCCAAAAGCTATAAGCTCATCTTTATCATAAAAAACTATATAATAACTTTTATCGTTTATAAGCTCTGAAAAAATAGAATTATCAGACCATGGATTTGCAAAACAACCTTTTTCAAACTCAATTATATCTTCTATATCGGTAATTACCGCTTCTCTTACCAAAATACTCATATTATACTCTTTTATTCTTTTCCAATCTTTGTTCTTCAGCTGCAGAAGGTCTTATATAATTCGGCAAGAAATTGTCATAACGGTAAATTTTTTTATTTTCCTTTAAATGTTCTTTTGCTACTATACAAACACCGCTTGCCTTTGGAAGATAATTATAAGTAGTGGCAAATATAGCTTTATCTTTAAGTTTTTCCTTAATTTTATCTTTATATTTTATTATCCCGTCTCCAGCAAATAAAACCCTATCAAAGTCTTCTGCCTTTGAAATAACCTCTTCAATATTTTTTATTCCATCTTCATACTTAGCTGATAATTTAGAATCTTTTTCAATAAACATATTAAAATAAGTATCATTTCTTTGTGCATCAAAAATAACAAAAATAACATCATTTAGTCCTTTTACATTGTTTGCACAAGCTTCCAAAGAAGAAACAGAAATAATAGGCTTATTTTTTGTTTGAGAAAATGCCTTAACTGTAGCTGCCGCTATTCTAAGTCCCGTAAAAGACCCAGGACCATTGCCTACAGCAAAATAATCAATATCATCAATAGTAAGTCTTACGTCTTCAAGAAGATGTTTTATCATAGGAAGAAGTTTTTCAGAATGTTTAAGTTTATACGCAGTATATTCTTCTCCAAGTATTCTATCATCTTCCAAAATTGCAACGCTTGCCGCAACCGTTGAAGTATCTATTGCAAGTATTCTACACATACATTTCCTCCAATTTATCTATAATATCTTTAGACTCTTCATCTAAAGCTTTTATATTTATATTTCTTTCATTAAAATCATTTGTTGATTTTTCTATATTTACAATAATACCGCTATAATCAAGTTCATCCATTATCATGTCTGCCCACTCAATTATCATTTTATGTTTTTTATAAATATCATAAAATCCTATATAATCAAGTTCGCTTATATCTTCAATTCTATAAGCATCCATATGATAAAGAATATTAACGCCATCTTTATATTCGTTTATTATGGTATATGTTGGAGAAGAAAATTCTGATATTAATCCAAGACTTTTAGCAATACCTTTGCTAAGCTGAGTTTTACCGCTTGCCATTTCTCCAATCAAATAAACAGTCGTATTATCCTTTAAAAGTTTCCCTATATTTTCTCCAAGTTTCGTAGTTTCAATATCATTTTTTGTTACTAAATTCATAAACTTTTCCTATTCTATTTTAAACTTAAAGTATATTATATCAAAAAATAATATATTAATAAATATATAACGCATATTTCATAAATAAAAAAGAAGCGGTTAACCGCTTCTTTAAATTGATATTTTATTCAAATTCTATTAATAATTGACCGGCTTTTACATTGTCAAGTTCTTGAACCAATACGTCTTTTATTACACCGTCACATGGAGCAACAACTTCAGTTTCCATCTTCATTGCTTCAACAACACATACAGATTGGTTTTTCTTAACTTCTTCTCCGATTGCAACATTTACTTTAATTACAGAACCAGGAATTGGAGAACCTATATGTTTTTCATTTTTAGGATCAGCCATTTCAATTATTTTATCAGTTGTTTGATTAACCACAAAGTTTGGATCATTTACATATAAAACTCTTCTGAAGCCGTCAACTTCATAAACCATTCTTCTTGTTCCGTCAGGATGAGTATTACCGATTCTTACAAGTTTAATTACATGACTCTTACCTTCACCAAAGAATATTTCTGTTTCTTCGCCTAGTGCTAGCCCTGTAAAGAAAGCATCTGAAGGCATATAAGTTAAATCACCATAATCTTCTTTGAATTTTAGATAATCTTTATAAACTTTTTTATAAAGTGCTGCAGAAAGAACTTGTTTTTCATTTAATTCCATACCGAATTCTTCTCTAAATTCTTCTCTTATCTTATCGAAGTCTTCATCTGGAAGAAGTTCACCTGGACGTTTTGTAATATATTCTGCACCTTTAAGAACAACTTCTCTTAATTTTTCATCAAAGCCCCATTCAGGTTGACCAATCATTCCTTTAAAGAAATCTACAACACTGTCTGGGAATGCTAAGTCTTTTCCTTTTTCATAGATATTTTCTTTATCTAAATCATTTTGTAGCATAAAAATTGCAAAGTCACCTACAACTTTTGATGTTGGAGTTACTTTGATTATATCACCAAGAAGTTCATTTGCTTGTTTATATTTTTCAAGAACATCTGTAAATCTATGTCCAAGTCCGAAACTTTCAACTTGAGATTTAAGGTTACTGTATTGTCCTCCGGGAACTTCATATTTATAAATTTGAGTTGTTCCTGTTTTTAAGCCTGATTCAAATCCTGTATAGTATTTTCTTGCTTTTTCATAGTAGTCACTTACGATTTGAATTTCATCTAAATTAATATTACTTTGTCTTGGAGTATATTCAAGACCTGCAACTATTGCTTCAAGAGAAGGTTGTGATGTAGTTCCACTCATTGAAGAAAGAGCACCTTCTACAATATCTACTCCTGCGGCACTTGCCATTAACATACTTGAAACACCGTTTCCTGCTGTATCATGAGTATGGAAATGAATTGGAATATTTACTTCATCTTTTAATGCTTTTGCAAGTTTCATTGCTGCAGCAGGTTTTAATAAGCCTGACATATCCTTAATTGCAAGAATATGCGCACCCATTGCTTCAACTTCTTTTGCTTTTTTAATGTAGTAATCCAATGTATATTTAGTTTTGTTTTTATCTAATATATCTCCAGAATAACAAATTGCAACTTCTGCAACTTTTCCAAGTTTTAATACTTCTTCAACAGAAGGTTTAATTTGATCTAACCAGTTAAGAGCATCAAACACTCTAAATACATCAACACCGCTTTTTGCACTTTGTTTGATAAATTCTTTAATTACATTATCAGGATAGTTTTTATATCCTACGGCGTTTGAACCTCTAAGAAGCATTTGGAATAAGATATTTGGAATCATTTCTCTTAATAATTCCAGTCTTGCCCATGGAGATTCTTTTAAGAAACGATAAGATGTATCAAATGTTGCTCCACCCCATACTTCAAGAGCATAAACATCTTTTTCATAGCGGCTTACGCTTTCTGCTATTTTCAAGAAATCAACGGTTCTCATTCTTGTTGCAAATAAAGATTGTTGCGCATCACGCATAGTTGTATCCATGAATAAAAGCTGTTTTTGATCTTTTATCCATTTTACAAGTCCGTCAGGACCTTGTTCATCAAGAATTTGTTTTGTTCCTCTAAGAGCAGGCATGTCTTTAAATCTAGGAACTTCTATTTTTGGTATAATTTCTTTATTTTGATTATCATGTTTTAATGTTGTTTCAGATAAATATGTAAGAACTTTTGCAAGTTGATCATCAAATTTTTCAATATTGAAAAGTTCAGGATGATCTTCAATAAAGTTTGTATTACATATTCCTTTCTTAAAGTCAGGATGTTTTAAAACATTGATAAGGAAGTCTTTGTTTGTAGAAACACCTTCGATTTCGTGTTCCTTTAAAGTTCTTATCATTTTCTTTCTTGCTTTGTCAAAGTCTCTTGCATATGTTGTTGTTTTAACAAGAAGACTGTCAAAGTAAGGTGTTATTTCAGAACCGGCAAAACCATTACCACCGTCAAGTCTTACCCCTGGACCTGCACCTGTTTTGTATATTGTAATTTTACCTGTATCTGGCATAAAGTTATTTAATACATTTTCTGTTGTAACCCTACATTCAATTGCCGCACCACTCATTTTTATATCATCTTGAGATTGAATGTTTATTTCTTCATCTGTAAGTTTATATCCTTCGGCAATTAAAATTTGAGCTTGAACCAAGTCTACATTTGTTACAAGTTCTGTAACAGTATGTTCAACTTGGATTCTTGGGTTAACTTCCATAAAATAATGTTTTTCATTTTCATCAACCAAGAATTCAACTGTACCTGCATTTGTATATCCAACGTGTTTTGCAAGGTTTACTGATTCTTCACAAATTGCTCTTCTTGTTTCTTCACTAATTGATTGTGAAGGTGAAAATTCAATAATTTTTTGATGTCTTCTTTGAATAGAACAGTCTCTTTCAAAAAGATGAACAATATGCCCGTATTCATCGGCTAAGATTTGAGCTTCAACGTGTCTTGGAGAACGAACATATTTTTCAATAAAAACTTCTCCATTGTTAAAAGCTTTTTTTGCTTCTCTTACGGCAGATTCAAATTGACCTTTTAAATCTTCTTCCCTTTCACAAACTCTCATACCTCTTCCACCGCCGCCGGCACTGGCTTTTATTATAACAGGGTATCCGATTTTTGCACTAATGTCTTTTGCTTCTTCAACCGTATCTACTTTTATACCATCAAGAACACTAACTCCGGCTTCTATCGCTGCATTTTTGGCATTAACTTTATTTCCAAGAAGTTCGATAACTTTTGAATTTGGTCCGATAAATTTAATACCGGCCTTTTCACATTCTGCCGCAAATTCAGGATTTTCTGATAAAAATCCATATCCTGGATGTATTGCATCAATATTTTTAGCCTTTGCAAGTTCAATTATTGCTTCTATGTTTAAATAGGCGTCCGTTGGTGAATTGGTACCTTTAATTAGATAAGCCTCATCTGCTTTACTTCTAAAAAGTGATAATTTGTCTTCTTCGCAGTAAATACAAATAGCTTTCATTCCAAGTTCTTGTACCGCTCTTATTATTCTAATTGCAATTTCACCACGGTTTGCGATTAAAACTCTTTTAAAATTTTTCATCATGCCCTCCTCTTTCCATATATTCTAAATATTATACTAAATTTTCTTAATTTTTAAAAGACTTTTTATACCATTATTATAAAAAAATATATATTTATTAATTTTTTGTAATATTTATGCATAAATTATCTAAATTATATAAAAAAAGCAGCTTAAAGCTGCTCTTTTATTTTCTAATTTGTCCATTACCGGTAATAATATACTTAATTGTTGTAAGTTCATTTAATCCCATAGGACCTCTTGGAAGAGTTCTTTGTGTTGCTATTCCAATCTCACTTCCAAAGCCAAACTCTTCTCCGTCGGTAAATCTTGTAGATACATTTACATAAACACAAGCACTGTCTATTTTTGATGTGAACATATTCATTCTTGAAATATCATTTGTAACTATACATTCTGAATGTTTTGTAGAATATTTATTTATATGATTTATTGCTTCTTCAATACTTTCAACAACCTTTACAGCAATAATATAATCATTGTATTCTGTTTTATAATCATCTTCAGTTGCTTTTTTAACAGCCTTGCTTCCAAGGATTTTTATTGTCTTTTCGTCTCCCCTGAATTCAACATTATGCTCTTTTAATCTATTATATATTAAAGGAAGAACTTCTTTTGCTTTCTTTTCATGAACAAGTAATGTTTCAAGAGCATTACATACACTTGGACGTTGAGTTTTCCCGTTATCTGTTAAATTCACAGCCATTTCATTATCGGCAAATTCATCTATATATATATGGCAGTTTCCCGCTCCTGTTTCAATAAAAGGAACTGTTGCAATGTCTTTTATCGATTTTATAAGTCCTGCACTTCCTCTTGGAATTAAAACATCTATATAATCTGTTAATTTCGCCATTTGAGAAACATATTTTCTGTCAGTATCTGTAACAAGCTGTATAATGTCATGATTAAGCCCTGCTTTTCTTATTGCTCCTCTCATAATTTCCACAAGCTTTGTATTTGTGTTTATAGCTTCTTTGCCACCTCTTAAAATACAAGCATTACCCGATTTTAAGCATAAACATCCGGCATCAACCGTAACATTAGGACGAGACTCAAAAATAATTCCAACTACTCCATAAGGAACTCTTTTTATTACGATTTCCATTCCATTAGGCCTTTTTGAGCCTCCGGAAACAATCCCAACAGGGTCGCTTAAATTTATAACTTTATCAATAGAGCCTGCAATTGCTTTTATTCTGTCTTCGTTAAGCATAAGTCTATCCACCATAGACTCCTTTATTCCGTTGATTTTCGCAGCAGAAATATCTTCTGTATTAGCTTTTATTATTTCTTTCATATGAAGAATAAGTTCTTCTTTAATGCTTCTTAAAGCCTCGTTCTTTTTATCAGTATTCAAATCCATAAGACTTCTGCTTGCAATTTTTGCTTTCTTTCCCAAACTTGCCATATTAAACATTAAAATCACCTCACCTTAAATAATGTTCCTTTGTTTTCACCGTCGAATAAATTATATAAATCATTTGGATTTTTTGATGAAAGAATAACCATATCAAAATTATTTTCAAAAGCAATTTGCCCTGCTTTTATTTTTGTAATCATTCCGCCCGTACCAAGATTATTCACAGCGCCACCACAACAATCTATAATCTCATCGGTAATTTCTTCGACAACTTCAATTCGTTTTGCATTTTTATTTTTCTTTGGATTATCAGTATAAAGTCCATCAATATCCGTAAGAATAACAAGAAGGTCTGCTCCTATTATTGAACTTACAACGGCAGATAAAGTATCATTATCACCAAACTCCAACTCTTCCGTACTAACAGTGTCATTTTCATTTACTATTGGAATTACATTATATTTTAAAAGCTGTTCAAAAGTATTATATATATTTGAAATATCAGCATTTTCACCAACAACGTCATTTGTCAAAAGAACCTGCGCTACATTGTGGTTATATTCACCAAACAACTTATCATACAGATACATTAATTCACATTGTCCGATTGCCGCAAGAGCCTGTCTTTTTGATATTGTTTTGGGCTTTTTATCAAGACCAAGTTTCCCCATTCCAACCCCAACAGCACCTGAAGAAACCAATACAATTTCTTTTCCTGAATTTTTAAGGTCAGAAATAATCTTTACCAAATGTTCCACTCTTCTTATGTTTATATTCCCCGTTTTGTGAGTCAAAGTGGATGTTCCGATTTTAATTACGATTTTTTTTGCTTTTACTACGTTTTCCATATTATGTCCTTATTTTTATTTTATATTAATTTTATTATTGATAAACTAGAAAATACCTTTATTGTATTTAAACTGTCCGTAAAGCATGATAACTAGCCCAATTATTATCCCTAATACAACTAAGTGCTCAATTATGTCAGTTTTAAAAACAAGTTCAAAAATAGCACAAACGACAAAAGAGAACCCTATTATTAAACTTCCAACCCCCATACATTTACCATATTTAGGAATATCAGCTTTTACAACTTTTCTTCTGTTATAACTATGAATAGTGGAAATATTTCCCCTTATATTTAATATACCGCATACTAAAAGAATAATACCAATAAGAATAAATGTAATAAATTTTTCCATTGCTTTTCCCTTTACTAAAAATCAAAAATTAATATGTTATTTATTATAAACTTTAAAACAAATACGGTTTAAATATAGTCATACAGATTTTTATTTATTATATAAAAATTCCCTAATAAAGTAAAGCAAGAAAAAATAAAATAAAAACTTGGCAAAGCCAAGTTTTTAATATGTTATGTAATTTTTTATTACGTTTCCTTCATGATGATTCATTAAAGCTTCTTTTACATCTTCAAGCTTATATTCATTATATACAAAATCTTTTTCATCTATTACTTTCATTTTCAAAAGTTCAAATGCTTGATTTACGTATAAAGGAGTAGTATGGTAAAGACCTTTTATTGTAACTTGTGAATAATGAAGAAGTTTTGTGTCAACAGTTAGAACCTCTCCTGCTTTTGTTCCGCCGTATAATAAAACAAAACCTCCGGGACGAACCATATTAATTGACATTTCCCAAACTTTTACGCTTCCTGCCGCTTCAATTGCTGCATCAACACCTCTTCCTTCAGGTGTAAGATCTTTTACTGCTTTAACTTGATCTTCAACTTCATCTATATTAATCACATCATAAGCACCAAGTTTTTTTGCTGTTTCAAGTCTAACTTTACTTCTGTCACAAGCTATAACTCTCGCACCTTTTAAATATAGAAGTCTTATAAACATAAGACCTGAAGGTCCACATCCGTTAACTGCAACATAATCTCCTTGTTCAACAGGAACTTGAGAAACTCCATATACGCTACATGCAAAAGGTTCTAATAAAGCTGCTTGTTTAAAACTCATATCATCTGGAATATGGAACATATTTTGTTTAACAATTCTTTCAGGAATAAGTTGATATTCACTAAAAGCACCATTTTTCAACTGATTTGCAAGGAAATCTTCACACATACAATGAATACCTTTTTTGCAATAATAACATTCATTACATGGTGCAGAATTGTGAGCAACAACTCTATCTCCAACTTTAAACTTAGTAACCCCTTCACCTACACTATCAACAATACCGCTTGCTTCATGTCCAATATTATAAGGAGGTGTATGTTTTGCATATCCTCTTAAATAACTTTTTACATCAGAACCACAAGTAAGAGAAACTTCGTTTTTAATTAAAACTTCGCCCTTTCCAGGTTTTGGCTTTTCACATTCGATAATTCTTAAATCCCCCGGTTCATGCAACATTACTTTTCTCAATTTAACGTACCTCTCTTTAAATTAATATGCTATTCATAGTTTATCATTAAACGGTATCATTCATCAAGAAATAAATTTATTAAATTTTACAAAACTACTGTTAAAATGTTTAGGCTAAATGTTAAAATACATTTAGGTGGATATTATGAATTTAAGGATAGATACAAAAGCGGAATACATTTTAAATAAATTAAAAGAAAACGGATTTGAAGGTTTTATTGTCGGTGGATGTGTCAGAGATTTAATTTTAGGAAAAACACCAAAGGACTATGACATAACAACAAACGCAAAGCCAGAGAAAATAATAGAAACATTCAAAGACCATAAAACAATATTAACGGGAATAAAATACGGAACCGTTACTGTTTTAATAGATAAGATACCTTTTGAAATAACCACATATAGAAAAGAACAAGAATATATAAACAACAGAAAACCAAAAAGTGTTATATTTTTATCTTCAATAGAAGAAGACTTATACAGAAGAGATTTTACAATAAATTCCATGGCTTATAATAATGATAAAAAACTAATAGATTTATACGGTGGCGTAAATGATATACAAAAAGGTATTATAAGAGCAATTGGAAACAAGGATAAAAAATTTGAAGAAGATGCAATTAGAATTTTAAGAGCATATAGATTCGCAGGAAGATATGATTGGAAAATAGAAGAAGAAACAAAAAATGCAATGTTAAAAAACATGAATTTACTTAATAACATTGCAAAAGAAAGAATCATACCTGAGCTTAAAGAAATATTTGAAAGCGGTATGGATATTAACAAAATGGAATTTATTACAACTTTATTCCCTGTAATAAAAGATTGTTTTAATACCTATCAAAATAATAAATATCATATGAGTAGTGTTGGAGAACATATTTACAATACATTTAACAATATAGATAATGTATTTCATTTAAAAATGACCATGCTTCTACATGATATAGGAAAAGTTGACACGAAAACGACAGATCAAAACAATGTTGACCATTTCTACAATCATGCAGATATTTCCCGGGAAAAGTCAAAAATAATTCTAAATGAATTTAAATTCGACAATAACACAAAACATAAAATACTTACATTAATAGAAAATCATGATAAGTATATGGCACCTGATCCTAAATATATAAAAAAAATGTTAAACAAAATAGGCGAAGATTTGTTTTTTGATTTAATTAAAGTAAGAATTGCAGACGACAGTGCAAAGAATCAAGAATTGGTTAAAAACAATATAAAGATTTTCAATGAAACTTTAACTCTTACAAAAAAAATCATAAAAGAAAAACAACCTTATAGTATTAAAGACCTTGATATTTCAGGCAAAGACCTTATAGAACTTGGATATGAAGGCAAAGAAATTGGAGAAAAATTAAATTATTTATTAAGTAAAATAATTGAAGCTCCATCTTTAAATAAAAAAGAAACGTTAAAAAAGTTAATAATAAAAAAATAAAAGCCTGTTATTCAGGCTTTTTATTTTCAAGTAATGGCGGTTTGTTTTCATCTTTTCTATCACTAAGCCACTGAGAAATCAAAATCTTAAGAACTGCAAATATAGGAATACCTATAACCATACCCACAACGCCAAACAGACTTCCACAGAAAATAATGGATACAATAACCCAGAAACCGTTAAGTCCAACCACATCACCAAGAATATTCGGAGCAAGAACATTTTGATCTATTTGTTGTATAAATATAATGATTAATACCATTATAATCCCCTGAACAGGTCCACCGGAAATCATGGCAAAAATAGAACAAGGTATTACGCTGAAAATAGGACCAAACAACGGAATCATATTTGTTATGGTTATTATAAAAGCAATTAATGTTGCATATTTAATTTTAAATAATGTTGCAAGAGCAAGACCTAATGCCCCAACTATTAAAGAACAAATAGCTTTACCGGATAAAAATTTAAAAAACATATAATCCATAAGTCCCAGAACATAAGAAGCTCTTCCATACATTCTTTCAGACAAAATAGCTTGAGTAAATCTTTTTAATTGACTTAATAGAATTTCTTTGTCTATAAGCATATATAAAGCTATAAAAATTGCTATAAAAACATTATATATTGTTTTACCAAGGCTCATTGTGGCATTAAATAAATTTGCACCAAGTCCTTCAACCCAAGTTTTAAAGAAACTTAAAGTATCGAGTATTGTAGCATTCATTCCATTTGAGGTAGATATGTCTATATTGAATATATTACAAATACTAACAAACACAGGATGATTTGCTAACCTTGTGATAAAACCTTCAATCTGCCCCATGTTTTCCTGAACAGAAGCTATAAGAGAACTTATACTTGTAATGGTACTCGGTAAAACTATATAAACAATTAAAGTAATTATCAAAAGAGCTATAATCATTACAATAAGAGAAGATAAAACTCTTTTTGCTCCATCTTTTTTTATGTTTGTCCTTTTTTCTAAGATATCATGTAATTTATCAACCGGCTGATATAAGAAAAAGGCAATAATAAAACCTATTAAAACGGGCTTTAACGGAATATAAAATATATTCCATATATCTTTTAATTCTTCAAGAAAAGAAGATATGTTTTGAATTCCAAAATAAAAAGCTATAATGAAACAAGCTGAAAGAGTAAACAGAATTGCATATTCTTTATATTTTTTGTCTATGTTTCTAAATTTTTTCATTAAACCACTCTCTTTTAAATATTTATGGATAATATTATACCATACATATTAATTAAAATATTTAAAAATCCTATTTTTAAATATAATTTATGATATAATTAAAAAAATTTTAATAATTTTAAAAGAGGTTGAAATGATTTATTATTTAATTGTAATTTTATGTATAATTATAGACCAAATAAGTAAATATATTGTTATAAATAATTTAAAGCCGATTGGAAGCATACCTATAATAGAAAATGTTTTCCATCTTACTTACTGTGAAAATACCGGAGCCGCTTTTAGTATGTTTTCAAAAAACACAGCAGTGTTAACAGTAGTAAGTTTAGTATTTATTTTTCTAGTATTTTTCTTTTTATTAAAAAGCATCAAAAAGGGAAAAACATCAAAAATCATGTCTTTCGGTCTTGCTTTTATATTAGGAGGAGCAATTGGAAATTTCATAGATAGATTCTTCCATGGTTTTGTTACAGACTTCTTTGATTTTAGACTTATAAATTTTGCTATTTTTAATGTAGCAGATATATTTATTACAATCGGGGCAATACTATTTTGTATATATGTTATTTTTACAAAAGACGAAAAAATATTTTAAAAAGAATAGACAAAAGTTTATTCTTTTTATTTTAATAATAAAAGAACAAATGTTCATTTTGTTATATACTTTATAAACACTATATGATAAAATATGTTAATAAAATATTTTTAAAAAGGAGAAAAAATGCCAAAATTTAAAGTACATTCACCTTTTGAACCTTCAGGAGGACAGCCTGAAGTAATAGAAAAATTATCTAACAGCATATTAAACAACGAAAGAGATCAAACACTTCTTGGTGTTACAGGCTGCGGGAAAACTTATATTATGGCAAAAATAATAGAAAAAGTTCAACGTCCTGCTCTCATAATGGCACATAACAAAACATTAGCAGCTCAACTTGCAAATGAGTTTAGAAGTTTCTTTCCTGAAAATGCGGTAGAATATTTTGTAAGCTACTACGATTATTATCAACCGGAAGCATATGTTCCCGGTAGAGATTTATATATAGCAAAAGACTCAAGCATAAACGATGATATAGATAAACTTCGTCACTCAGCAACATCTGCATTATTTGAAAGAGATGACGTAATAATCATTGCATCTGTAAGCTGTATATACGGACTTGGTAGCCCAATTGACTATAAGGAAATGGTTTTATCATTAAGACCCGGAATGATAAAAGAACGAGATGATGTAATAAGAAAGTTAATTGATATACAATATACAAGAAATGATATTGATTTTCACAGAGGAACTTTCAGAGTAAGAGGAGATAGCGTTGAAATATTCCCTGCAAACAGCAGTGAAGAAGCAATAAGAGTGGAATTTTTTGATGATGAAATAGACAGAATCGTTGAAATAAACTCTATTACCGGAGAAATTTTAAGAAGTTTAAAACATGCTTTTATTTATCCTGCAAGCCACTATGTTACAAACGAAGAAAACATAAACAGGGCAATAAAATCAATAAGCGAAGAGTTAAAAATTAGAGCAAAAGAATTTGAAGATAATGGGAAATTATTGGAAGCACAAAGAATAAGGGAAAGAACCAATTATGATATTGAAATGTTAAGAGAAATTGGTTCTTGCAAAGGAATAGAAAACTATTCAAGACATATAAACAATCTTCCTGCGGGAGCACCTCCTTATACTCTTTTAGACTACTTCCCTAAAAATTATGTAACTTTCATAGACGAATCCCATGTTACCGTCCCTCAAATAAGAGGAATGTATGCAGGAGACAGAGCAAGAAAAATGAATCTTGTTGATTATGGATTCAGACTTCCTTCAGCTTTAGATAACAGACCTCTAAACTTTGAAGAATTTGAAGAAAGAATGAATCAATTAGTCTATGTATCTGCAACCCCTAATGATTATGAAAAAGACTTATCAACAACAATAGCAGAATGTATTGTTCGTCCAACAGGTCTTATTGACCCTAAAATTACCGTTAAGGAAACAAAAGGGCAAATTGAAGATTTAATAGGAAGAATAAAAGAAAAAACTGCTAAAAAAGAAAAAGTTCTTGTAACAACTCTTACAAAAAGAATGGCAGAAGATTTAACAACATATTTAAGTGAAGTGGGAATAAGAGTTGAGTATCTTCACTCTGATGTAGACACAATAGAAAGAATGAAGCTTATTAAAGACTTAAGAGATGATGTTTTTGATGTTTTGGTAGGTATAAACCTTTTAAGAGAAGGACTTGATATACCGGAAGTATCCTTAGTTGCTATTTTAGATGCCGATAAAGAAGGATTTTTAAGAAGTGAAACATCACTTATTCAAACAATAGGAAGAGCCGCAAGACATTTAGACGGCGAAGTTGTAATGTATGCAGACACAATAACAGCTTCCATGGATAAAGCCATAAAAGAAACTCAAAGAAGAAGAAAAATACAAACAAAATATAACAAAGACCATAACATTACGCCTAAAGGAATAGTAAAATCTACGGATAATGCTATGTCTGCACTGTCAATGGAAGATATCGAAGATAAAAAATCAGCTAAAATCCAAAAGAGAAATAAAAAAGACTTTAACAAAGATATTGATGAAGAAATTGAACTTCTTACAAAACAAATGAAATTATATGCTAAAAATCTTGAATTTGAACTTGCTGCAAAAGTCAGAGATGAAATTGAACAATTAAAAAAATTAAAAACAAAATAAACTCCATAAGGGAGTTTTTTTGTTCTATTTTTTTATAAAGCCAATATATATTAATAAATAATATTTTTAGGAGAAAAACTATGGACAACAAAAATATAACAGATCAAAGACTTGAATTATACAACAGAGGCAATTTAAAAATAAATGATTGTCTTGATGTTCATAACTTTAATGACGAAACGGTGGTTCTTGAAACATCTCTTGGAATTCTTACCATAAACGGAGAAGAATTAAAAATTGAAAAACTAAATTTAGAAGAAGGAGAAATTGCATTAAACGGAAATATATATGCTCTAAATTATGATGATGACATAACATTTATGGAAAAATCCTCAGGATTATTTTCCAAGATATTCAAATAATGACTGATACTATTTATTCTCAATACCTTATCCTTTTTGAAACCTTTTACGGAGGTTTTATTTTAGGAATCATGTATCACACAATAACTATAATAGTTTATGCCATAACAAAAAAAATAAATTTATCGGATTTATGTTTTTGCCTTGTAGGAGCAGTATTTACCATTGACTTATTCTTTAAAACCACATATTTTGAATTACGATATTATAGTATTGTAAGTTTTATTATGGGATTTGTAGCTTATTACTTTATAATATCCCCTATTTATAAAAAACTTTTATTTTTTATTACTTCAAAAATAGGACGTACAAACAAAAAAATAAAAAGAAAAATAAACATGAAAAAAAATAGAATAAAAAATAAATACAAAGGTCCAATAATAAAAATTAAAACTTTATTAAAACATATTTTATCTATTCCATTAAAAATAAAAATAAGTTATAATACATTCAGAATATATAAAAAAGAAGGAATAGGTATTAATGAGAAGAGAAAATTATTCTTTACAAAATACCAACAACAGCATAGACGCAAAAAGAAGAATAGTAAAAAGAAAAAAAAGACGTGCGGGTAAGAAAAAAAGAGTTATAACTTTAATTCTAATTGTTACCTTTGTTCTTTTTGCGGGCAGAATGCTTACGCTTGAGTATAAATATTATACTTTAAACAAAACAAAAGAAGAACTTTCTCAACAAATAGAAGAAGAAAATTTAAAGTCAAAAGAATTAAGTGAAGAACTTGAGAATTCAAACAGCAAATCATATATAGAATACCTTGCAAAAAAATATTTGGGACTTATATATCCCGATGAAAAAGTATACGTAACAAACGAAGGGGACAATAAAAGTGAGTAGTTTTTTATTTGACACACATGCACATCTTAACGATGAAGCTTTTGATAAAGACTTAACAGATGTAATAAAAAAATTACAAAATGAAAATATGGATGGGGTTGTGAATGTCGGTTATGATCTTGAATCGTCAGTAAAAGCCATTGAGCTTAGTAAACAATACGATTTTTTCTATGCATCGGTAGGGCTTCACCCTCATGACAGCAAAGACTATAACGAAATTCTTGAAAATGAATTTATTAAGCTTATAAAAGAAAATGAAAAAGTAGTTGCTTATGGAGAAATAGGACTTGATTATTATTATGACAATTCTCCAAGAGATATTCAAAAAGAAGTATTTATAAAACAAATCAAAGCTGCAAATAAATTAAATAAACCTATCATAGTACATTCGAGAGACGCCGTAAAAGATACATATGATATTTTAAAAGAATATTTAGGTAATAATACAGGAATCATTCATTCTTGTTCGGCTTCTGCGGAAATGGTAAAAGAATATTTAAAACTTGGGCTTTATATATCTTTTTCCGGAAGCGTTACATTTAAAAATGCTGAAAATGTAAGAAATGCGGCAAGAGCTGTGCCTTTAAACAGACTTCTTATTGAAACAGACTGTCCTTATCTTACTCCGGTACCTCATAGGGGAAAAAGAAACGACCCTTCCTATGTAAAACACACTGCAAAACAACTTGCAGAGATTAATGACGTAAGTTATGAAGAATTAGTTGAAATTACAAATAATAATGCAAAAGAATTATTTAGAATAAAATAAAAAAGGAATGTTTTACATTCCTTTTTTTAATACGATATCACATATTTCCATAGGAGAAGAAACTATATAGTCAGGTTTATATTTTTCAAGTTCAGCCCTTGAACCATATCCGTAAGTAAGACCAATGGTACTTAGTCCATTTTCTTTACCTCCCTCAATATCATTGTATCTGTCTCCTACCATACATACCCTGCTTATATCATTTACTTTCATTTCCATCATTGCCATTTTGATAAATTCACCTTTTGTTCCTCTATTTTCATCCCAGTTATTTCCAACAACAACATCAAAATATTTTATAAGATCAAAATATTTTAACTGAGAAACAGAAGCCTCTTCAGGTTTATTTGTAGCTATAGCAAGTTTTACATTATAATCCTTTAAAGTTTTTAACATTTCAGGAATTCCTTCATATACACTGCATTCATAAATACCTTTTTCCATAAGTCTTTTTCTATGAAGTTTCATAGCTTCAATTCCATCTTCTTTACTTAAACCGTAAACTTTTACTATCGTCTCAGATAAAAGAGGACCTAAATGATTTTTTATATTGCCAATGCTTTCTTCTATGCCATAAGCCTTAAGTGCTGATTGAAATGACCTGCAAAGACCTTCATGTGAATCCAAAATAGTTCCATCCAAATCAAATATCAGATATTTAAATTTCATATTATCATATATTTTATTAATTTAATACAATATCAGCAATATCAGAAGGTTTTTTTGCAATATGAGTAGGTTTGCAATTAACAATTTCTTCTTCAGAGCCATATCCGTAAGTTACACCAATTGTATCAAGTCCATTTTCAACACCACCTTCAAGGTCGTTGTATCTGTCCCCTACCATGCAAACTTCACTTTTATCCTCTACACCCATATGGTCCATAGCCATTCTTATAAAATCGCCTTTTGAACCTCTGGTTTGAGTCCAGTTATTACCAACAATAATATCAAAATATTTTGCAAGTTTTAAATGTTCTAATTGTAAAACAGATGCTTCTTCAGGTTTATTAGTAGCAATTGCCATTTTTACGCCATTATCATACAAAGTCTTTAACATTTCAGGAATTTCATCATATATTTTACATTCATAAATACCTTTTTCCTTAAGTCTCTTCATATGTATTTTCATTGCAGCTGCACCGTCTTCTTCACTAAAACCATACTTTGTTATGATTGTTCTTGAAAGTGGAGGACCTAAAAGTTTTTTAATATTATCAACGCTTTCTTCAACTCCGTATGCTTTAAGTGCTTTTTGGAAACACTTACAAATACCTTCATGTGAATCTAAAATTGTTCCGTCTAAATCGAATACTACATATTTATATCTCATTTTATTACCTCATTTAATGTTTATTAGTTTAATACAATATCTGCTATTTCAAGAGGTGTGTTTGCAATGTAAGTAGGTTTACAATTTTCTATTTCCTCTTTTGAACCATATCCATAAGTTACACCAATTGTGTCAAGTCCATTTTCAACGCCGCCTTCAAGGTCATTGTATCTGTCTCCTACCATAACAGCTTCTTTTTTATCCTTAACGCCAATAGCGTCCATAGCCATTTTTATAAATTCTGCTTTTGTTCCTCTTGTTTGTTCTTCATTATTACCAACTATAAAATCAAAATAATCTTTTAGTTTTAAATGTTCAAGTTGTTTTATTGAAATTTCTTCAGGTTTATTTGTAGCAATGGCTATTTTAATGCCGTTTTCTTTTAGCTTATCAAGCATTTCAAACATTCCATCATAATACTGAGCATCGTAAATACCTTTTGTTTTAAGATAATTCATATGAAGTTTCATTGCTGCTTTTCCGTCTTCTTCGCTAAAACCGTATTTTGTTATAATTGTTTTAGATAAAGGAGGACCTAAAAGTTTCTTTATATTTTCCAAACTTTCTTCTACTCCGTATGCTTTAAGTGCACCTTGGAACCCCTTACAACTGCCAAGTTGTGAATCTACGATTGTTCCGTCAAGATCAAATATTACGTATTTGTATCCCATATTACTTCTCCTTTTATTATTTTATTTGTTGTTTTAAATATGATAACGCTTTTTGTAACTGATTATCTTCGTCAAGCGTTAATTTACTTATTGCTTTGTCGCTATTAGCTTTAACTGTAACGTAAGGTGTGATACCTTTTTTATGAATTTGATGTCCTTTTGGGCTTAAATATTCGTCTATTGTTACTGTAATTCCAGAACCGTCATTAAGAGGTTTTACTTCTTGGATAATTCCTTTTCCATAAGATTTTTCACCTATAATCGTAGCCATTTCATTATCCTGTAAAGAACAAGATAATATTTCTGAAGCAGATGCAGAATTTCCGTTTACTAAAACTACAACAGGAACTTTTGCATATTCGTCAGTAGTATCCTTTTCCGTTTGAGTTTCCCCAGATTTATTTGTCGTAGATATAATTGTCATATCTTTTTTAAGTAAAATATTAGCTATATCAGTAGCTTCATTTACAAGGCCCCCCGGGTTATCCCTTAAATCAATAATAAGACCTTTCATATTTTCACTTGTAAATTTGTCATAATAAGTTCTAAAGTCCTTTGCAACATCACTTGAGAATTCGCTGATTCTAATATATCCCATATTATCAATCATTTTTCCGCTAACGTATGTTGCTTTAACTTTATCTCTTGTTATTGTCATTTTTACTTCTTTATTATTTCTTAAAACAACAACATCTACTTTTGTTCCCTTTTTCCCTCTTAGTTTGTTTGAGGCTTCTGATACACTTACGTTTGATGAATCAAAGTCATCAATTTTTATAATAATATCTCCGGCTTTCATTCCGGCTTCTTCGGCAGGAGAACCTTGGAATACGGAATCAACCAAGACTGCACCGTCTTCATTGTTCATTATTTGTACCCCGATACCGTAAAACTCACTATCAAGCTCCGAAGTATATTCTTCAAACTCTTCTTCAGTATAATAATTTGTATACAAGTCTCCTGTACCCTTTGCAAGACCTTTAAATGCATAATCCCATAAATCTTGTTCGTCTAATTCTTTATAATAATCTTCCTGTATTAATTCTTCCAGTGCAATCAACTTTGTGATATTTTTTGCACTTTTAGAACTTGGAGTGTTTATAAGCACTTTATTACCAATTGCCATATTACATGATGCCGTTACAAGAAATGTTAGAAGGTTTGTTATAATAAGCAAACTCATAACAACGGCTATTACAATAATTTTACCTTTATTTTTTTTGTTTTCCATATTTACTTTCCTTTATGTCTATTTAACTACTATATTATATGTCATCACTTTTTTAATATCAACATTTAAAAATAAAAACCTGATTTTTAATTTTTGAAATATACAATAATCATTTTATCACTTTAAAAATTTATTTTTTTCTGATACACTTTATTTTGATAATTTATAAAAAAGGAAATTTCAAATGGATAAATTAAATATAGTTGCTACATGCACTTTTGGGCTTGAAAGAGCATTAAAAAGAGAAATTATAGATTTAGGATATGATATAGATAAAGTTGAAGATGGGAAAATATATTTTAAAGGAAACCGCAATGACATGATGAAAGCAAATCTTCATCTTAGATGTGCCGACAGAGTTCTTATTTTCCTTACAAGCTTTGATGCTTTTTCTTTTGATGAACTTTTTGACAAAACAAAAGATTACCCTTGGGAAAACATTTTTGATAAAAATGCAGGATTTAATCCTACAAAAATAACAACGGTAAAATCAAAACTTTATTCAAAAAGAGACATACAAAAAATAATAAAAAAAGCAATAGTAGAAAGACTGAAAAATAAATATCATACAAAAAGACTAAGCGAAGAAGGAGCATATTATCAAATAATCGTAAACATAAAAAAAGATAAAGTAAGTTTATTTTTAAATACTTCCGGAGAAGGTCTTCATAAAAGAGGATACAGAGAAAACGCACTAAAAGCTCCTTTAAAAGAAACATTGGCAAGCGGAATAATAGAACTAAGCGGATATAGAGGAGACCGACCATTTAGCGATATAATGTGCGGAAGCGGAACAATAATAATAGAAGCAGCAATGAAAGCAAAAAACATTGCTCCGGGACTTAACAGACATTTTGCCTTTGAAAACTGGAAAGACTTTAATAAAAAAGAATTTGATCTAATTAAATTACAGGCAAAAGAAAATATTGTACCTGCTCCTATAAGGCTACTTGGGAACGACATAGATTACAAAGCAATAAAAGTAGCAAATGAAAATGCAAAAAAAGCAGGTGTTGATGATGCCGTGGCATTTCAAAAAATGGATATGAGAGAATTCAGATCAAAGAAGAAAAACGGAACAATGATTGTAAATCCTCCTTATGCCGAAAGAATCGGAGAAGAAAAAGAAGTAATAAAATTATATAAAGATTTTGGCAAAGTATATGAAAACTTGGAAGATTGGAAATTATTTGTACTTTGCGCACATCCTCTTTTCCAAAAGCACTTTGGGAAAAAAGCGGATAAAAACAGAAAACTGTTTAACGGCAACATGCTTTGTTACCTATATCAATATTATCCAAATAAAGGAAATAAGTAAAATGATAATAAAAGAAGCTCTTATGAAAGCAAGTAAAAAACTTGAAGAAAATAATATTCCAGGTTCACTAAACGAAGCAAAATATCTTTTAAAATTTCTACTAAAAAAAGATGATATATACTTTATTACAAATTTAGATAAATCTTTAAATGACGATGAGCTAAAAAAATATAAAGAACTGGTTAACAAAAGATGTAAACATGTTCCTTTCAGCTATATTACAGGAGTAAAGGAATTCATGGGACTTGAATTTTTTGTAAATAATCAAACTTTAATACCTCGTCCAGAAACAGAAATTATAACAGAATATGTTATAAATAATTTTAAAGATAAAAAACTTGATATTTTAGAAATTGGTGTTGGAAGCGGATGCATAAGCATATCCATAGCAAAATATTTAAGTAATGTAAATATTTTAGGCGTAGATATAAATGAAAAAGCAATTGAAGTTGCCAACAAAAATATTAAATATAATAATGTAGAAAATAAAGTTAATTTTATAAAAAGCGACTTATATGAAAATGTAAAAGGAAAATTCGATATTATAATTTCAAATCCACCTTACATCAAAAGCGATGTTATTAAAACCCTTGAAGATGACGTAAAAAAATACGAACCGATTTTAGCTTTGGATGGAGGAAATGACGGGCTTTACTTTTATAAAAAAATAATAAATGATGCAGATAAATTTTTAAAAGATAATTCCTACATTATTTTTGAAATAGGTTACGACCAAGGTGAAGATGTAAAAACACTTTTAGAAAAAAAACAATTCAAAGAAATAGAAATAATCAAAGATCTTGCAGGTTTTGACAGAACAATAATTGCAAAAAAATAAAAGACAGCTAAATGCTGTCTTTTTAAAATATCACAAAACATAACACTTATATTAATAAAAAACTTTCTTAAATTTATAGTGATATTTTTAATCTTATTCTTTTCAGAAAAATATAAATAATAAAACAAACACATTATTAGTTTTCTTCTTTCATCCAACGTCTGCCTTTTTTGCCTGTCGGTGGAAGTCTATCCCCTTGTTCTATATTGACTATTCTTCCATTTTCAATATAAGAACCGTCTTTTTCTACTTCTCTGTATTCACCTGCAGGTAAATCATCAGTACCGGGTTTATATAAATTACTCATAATCTTTTCCTTTCATAATTTATTCTCGATATTATTTTTCATCAATTTTTGTTAATTATTCAAAAAATATGATGTTAAAATTTACAAAAAAAAAGATATCCTTAAGATATCTTCCTTTCACTTTTTTCTTTTATTATTTTACAAACGGGAAAAATAAGTCCGCCAATACTATTACCCAAAGTTATTACTAAAATTGAAATAAAAGTATTAACATTCCATATTCCGGCAACAGAAAAATAGAACATATCGGCAATACTATGTTCAAAGCCACATAGTATAAAACCCATAACTCCAAATATAAGCCCTAAATATTTACCTATTTCCGTTTTATTGCTTTTATAACCGTCAACTGCTATGTAAATAAGAATATTACAAAGTATTGCAAGAATAAATAAGCTAAGCAAATTCCCGCTTAACTTTGTATTACAAAGATTTACGGCACTCTCATAAAGATTGACAGTTGAGCCAGGAGTATTAAAAAATCTTGTAAGTTTAATCATATTAGCAAGCAAAAATGCTCCAATAAAATTGCCAATCCAAACAATTATTAAATTAAAAGCATACTTTTTATCATTTTCAAATAAATACAAAACTTTTCCAGTAAATAAGTTAAGCTCAAAAGTACAAACACTAAAAAGTCCAACGGAAAAGAGAAACGCACCTATTACATGGTTTTCCATAGATAAATAAGCACATCCACCAATTCCTATCATAATTCCTGCTAAAACTGCATATATAAATACAACTAATCTACTTTTACTCATTTTTACCTCTTTATTTTTGCAAAACAAAGTTCAGTGAAATATCACTGAACTTTGTTAATTATTCTTCTATTATTTCTATTTTCTTTATTTTTCTTTCTTCAAGAGGTTTATCCATATAATCTGTAGGAGTTTTTGCAATTTCATCAAGAACATCAAAACCTTCAGTAAGTTTACCAAAAGCAGCATATTCACCATCTAAGTGAGGTGCATTTTGGTGCATTATAAAGAACTGACTTCCTGCAGAGTTTTTATCCATGCTTCTTGCCATAGATATAACGCCTCTTTCATGTTTTAAATTATTTTCAACTCCGTTTGAAGCAAATTCACCTTTAATTGTATGCCCAGGGCCACCCATTCCATTACCGTTTGGACATCCTCCTTGAATCATAAAACCTTCTATTACTCTATGAAAGATTAATCCGTTATAAAATCCATCTTTTACCAAATTAATAAAATTTTCACATGTTATAGGAGCAATATTTTCATATAATTCAACAACCATTACTCCGCCGTTTTCCATTTCTATTTTAGCTTTTGTCATAATAACCATTCCTTTCTTTTTGTAAGGAGTATTTTACCATATATATTAAATAAATAAAACAAATTTAAAATTTTTGTGTACTTTTTTCAACTTCTTTATTATAATGTTGGTTGGGTGATTATATGGAAAAGAAAAATAATAATGTATCTGCTTTAATCCTTGCAGGAGGATTAGGCACAAGAATGAAATCAGAAAAACCAAAAGTTTTACATGAAATATGCGGTGAAACTTTACTTAAACACGTAATTTTAAACGTTGAAGAAGCAAATATTGACGATATAGGTGTAGTAGTAGGATACAAAGCCGATATGGTTAAAGAAGTTACTGGAGAAAAATACAGTTATTATCTTCAAGAAGAACAACTTGGAACAGGTCATGCAGTAATGATGGCAAAAGACTTTCTAAAAAACAAGAAAGGTAAAATCCTTGTTCTTTGCGGAGATGCTCCTTTAATCAATAAAAACGTAATAAATGATTTTATAAATTATACAGATGAAAACAGCTTGGATCTTTGCGTTCTAACTGCAATATTAGATGATGCAAAAAGCTATGGAAGAATAGTTAGAAAAGACGATAGACTTGAAAAAATCGTAGAACTAAAAGATGCAAATGAAGAACAAGCAAATATAAAGGAAGTTAATTCAGGTACTTACATTTTTGATGTAGAAAAACTATTAAAACATTTGGATGAACTTTCAACAAACAATGCTCAAAAAGAATATTACATTACAGATATGATTGAAATATTCAAAAACAACGGTTATAACGTTGATGCATTTGCCGCAAAAGAAAGCAGTATAGTTGAAGCAGCAAACAACAGATATGAGCTTTCAAAATGTGAGGAACTTTTAAGAGAAGAAATAAATAAACAACATATGCTTGAAGGGGTTACAATTATAAATCCAAAAGCAACTTACATTGACAGAAACGTTAAAATCGGTGTTGATACAGTAATTTATCCAAATACAATAATTAAAAAAGGAAGTATCATCGGTGAAAGAAACGAAATATATGCTTCAAGAATAGAAAACAGCTGTATTGGAGACGAAAATAAAATAGATAACTGCGTAATAACAGATGCAAAGGTAAGTAACCAAAACCAAATAGGTCCTTATGTACATTTAAGACCAAATGCCGATATAAAAGACGGTACAAGACTTGGCAACTTTGTTGAAGTTAAAAACTCAACAATCGGAAATGGCACAAAAGTAAGCCATTTAACATATGTTGGAGATGGTGAAATCGGAGAAAACACTAACGTAGGATGCGGTGTCGTATTTGTAAATTATGACGGTAAAAACAAGTATAAAACAAAAGTAGGAAACAACTGTTTTGTAGGATGTAATGTAAATCTTGTTGCTCCTATAACAATAGAAGACAATGTATATATAGCTGCAGGTTCTACCTTAACAGATGATGTGGAAAAGAACTCTCTTGCCATTGCAAGAAGCAGACAGACTATAAAAAAAGATTATAAAAAATAATAAATTTTAGATTTACAATTTAAAAACATATAAAATTTTGTTATAATGTGTTTATAAATAGTTTAAAACTATTTTAAATAAATATAATTTATGGGGAGTAGAAAATGATAGAATCTTTTTCAGACATTTGTTTACTTGCAGGTAATTCAAATAAGGCTTTAGCACAAGAAATAGCAGACAATTTAGCATTACCTCTATGTTCAGCAAAAATCGGAAAATTCTCTGACGGAGAAATTAATGTTACAATTAATGAATCTGTAAGGGGAAGGGACGTTTTTGTTATTCAATCGGTTTGTTCGCCGGTTAACGATAATTTAATGGAATTATTAATTATCATTGATGCATTAAAAAGAGCTTCGGCAGGAAGAATAACTGTTGTTATGCCATACTATGCTTATGCAAGACAAGACAGAAAGGAAAAAGGAAGAGTTCCTATTACCGCAAGACTTGTTGCAGATATGCTTACAACAGCAGGAGCAGACAGAGTAATATCAATTGATTTACATGCTGATCAAATTCAAGGATTCTTTAATATACCTTTTGATAGGTTATTCGGCAGACCAATCATTGCAAATTACATTCAATCTCAAAATGAATCAATGGAAAATGTAGTCGTTGTATCACCTGATGCAGGAAGCGTAAAACGTTCAAGAAAATTAGCTGAAGATTTAAACGTACCTTTGGCAATCATCGATAAAAGAAGACCTAAAGACAATGTTGCGGAAGTAATGAATGTTATCGGTGAAGTAAGAGGCAAAAAAGTTATAATGATTGATGATATGATAGATACGGGAGGAACTATAGTTGGAGCTGCAAATGCTTTAGAACAACTTGGAGCAGACAGAATAATTTGTGCTTGTACACATCCTGTTTTATCAGGACCAGCTGTGGAAAGGATTGAAAATTCTGCTATTGACAAATTAATAGCAACAAATACTATCCCATTAACATCTGATAAGAAAATTGACAAGATTACCGTATTATCTGTTGCACCGCTGTTAGCAAAAGCAATTAAGATTATACATACAGGTAAATCTATCAGTTCAATTTTTTCATAAAAAATATAAAACGAAAGGAAATAAAAATTATGGATTTAAAAACAATTGCTAGTAATGTCAGAGTTGGCATTATTACAGAAGTAGCCGCTGCACAAAGTGGACATCCAGGCGGATCTTTATCAAGTGCTGATATCGTTACATATCTTTATTTTGAAGCTATGAACATCAATAAAGATAATCTTGATGATCCAAACAGAGACAAATTTATTTTAAGTAAAGGACATGCATCACCTGTTTTATATGCTGCTCTTGCAGAAAAAGGAATCATCGAAAGAGATGAACTTAAAACATTTAGAAAAATCAACACAAGACTTCAAGGACATCCAGCTATTCATAAATGTCCAGGCGTTGATATGACTGCAGGTTCTTTAGGTTTAGGTTTCCCTGTTGCTGTTGGTCTTGCTCTTGGTAACAAAATTGACGGAAAAGATTCAACAGTTTACTGCTTATGTGGTGATGGTGAAATCCAAGAAGGTTCAATTTGGGAAGCTGCTATGGCTGCAAGCCACTACAAATTAGATAACTTAATCTTATATGTAGACAACAACAACTTACAAATTGATGGACCTATAACAGATGTTATGTCTCCATATCCAATTGATGAAAAATTTGCTGCATTTGGTTTCAATGTAATCAATGTAGAAGACGGTCATGATTTTGATCAACTTAGAGAAGCAAACGAAAAAGCTAAAGCTTGTAAAGGAAAACCTAGCGTAATTGTTTGTAAAACAGTAAAAGGTAAAGGTGTTTCATTCATGGAAAACCAAGTTGGTTGGCATGGAAAAGCTCCTAGTGAAGAACAAGCTAAACAAGCTATTGAAGAATTAGGAGGTTGGAAATAATGAGTAAAATTGCTACAAGAGAATCTTACGGAAACGCTGTAACAGAACTTGGTAAAGAAAATCCTAATATCGTTGTATTAGATGCTGACTTAGCAGGTGCAACAAAATCAGGCGTATTCAAAAAAGCTTTCCCAGAAAGACATTTTAATGCTGGTATTGCTGAAACAGATATGGTTTGCTTAGCTGCAGGTTTATCTCTTGCAGGAAAAATCCCATTCGTTTCTACATTTGCCGTATTCGGTACAGGTAGAGCTTATGATGCTGTAAGAAACGCTGTATGTTATCCAAAATTAAATGTTAAACTTGCTTTAACTCATGCTGGTTTAACAGTTGGTGAAGACGGTGCTACTCACCAAATGTTAGAAGATATCGCTTTAATGAATGCTCTTCCAAACATGACAGTTATCGTTCCAGCTGATGATACAGAAGCTAAACAAGTTGTAAAAGCTGCTGTTGAAATTGACGGACCTGTATTCATGAGATTTGCAAGAGCTGCTACTCCAGTAGTATTCGGCGATGACTATAAATTTGAAATTGGTAAAGCTGCAACAATTAAAGAAGGTAACGATGTTACATTAATCGCTTGCGGTATCATGGTTCAAAAAGCATTAGAAGCTGCTGATGAACTTGCTAAAGAAGGAATCAACGCAAGAGTAATCAATATGGCTACTATCAAACCTCTTGATAAAGATGCTGTAATCAAAGCTGCTAAAGAAACAGGTGCTATCGTAACATGTGAAGAACACTCTATCTATGGTGGTCTTGGAAGCGTTGTTTCTCAAGCTTTAAGTAACGAATGCCCAGTTCCTATGGAATACGTTGCAGTAAAAGATACATTTGGAGAAAGTGGTACACCAGATGCATTACTTGCTAAATACCACATTGATACTCCAGATATTATCGAAGCTGCTAAAAAAGCTGTTGGTAGAAAATAATGGACAAAAAACGGATTACTAAAGTATCCATAATAACTTTGATTATTATCGCTTTATGTATATTCGTTATAGACAAAGTAGGGTACGGTTTCTTTACCGACCCTACAAAACTAAAGGAGTTCATTTCCGGCTTTGGCATATGGGCACCTTTTGTTTTTTTTAGTTTGCAGTTTTTACAGGTTATTATGGCCTTCATTCCGGGAAATGTTCTTGGAGTGGTGGGAGGAGGTTTGTTTGGTCATGTTAACAGCTTTTTGCTTAATTCAAGTGCCATTTATTTGGGTAGCATTGTAATGTTTATGCTTGGAAAACATTTTAGTGAAAAAGTTGCGTTAAAGTTTGTAAAACAAGAAACCTATGATCACTACTTAGAAATAGTGTCCGGTAAAAAAGGTAAACTTACATTATTTATTGCATTTTTATTACCCTTTTTCCCAGACGATGCTTTATGTTTAATTGCCGGAAGCAGTAATTTAACATATAAAGAGTTTCTTATTTTTTTATTTTTAGGAAGAACTCCGGGAATAATTTTCCCAACTTTTCTTGGTGCAGGAATAATGGGAAAAGATTATAAATTGTTAGTTGCAATAAGTATTGTTTATGGTATTATATTATTTATAATATATTTTTTTAGAAACAAAATAATAAAAGATGATATAAAAGATGAGTAAGGAGTAAAGTATGCAACCGTATTATATTTTTGTAACAGGTGGAGTAGTTTCATCACTAGGAAAAGGCATCACAGCAGCAAGCTTAGGTAGACTTTTAAAAGCAAGGGGAATTAATGTTTTTATTCAAAAACTTGACCCATATCTAAACTTTGACCCTGGTACAATGTCTCCTTTCCAACATGGGGAAGTATTTGTAACAGAAGATGGTGCCGAAACTGACTTAGACCTTGGACATTATGAAAGATTTATAGACATTAATTGTTCAAATAAGAGTAATATTACTACAGGTAAAATATACTGGTCAATAATCTCTAAAGAAAGAAAAGGAGATTTCCTTGGTGGAACAGTACAAGTTATACCTCATATTACAAACGAAATTAAAGATTTTATTAAAGCAGCAGGAGAAGAATCAGGTGCTGATGTTGTTATTAGTGAAATCGGCGGTACGGTTGGAGATATAGAAAGCCAGCCTTTCCTTGAAGCAATCAGACAAATGAAAAGTGATTGCCCGGGAAGAGTATTATATATTCATGTTACTCTTCTTCCATATCTTGGAAAAGCAATGGAGCTTAAAACAAAACCTACACAACATTCTGTAAAAGAACTTAGAAGCATAGGTATTCAACCAAATATCATTGTTCCAAGAAGCGAACTTCCTGTAAGCGAATCAATCAAAGAAAAAATTGCTTTATTCTGCGATGTTCCAAAAGAAGCTGTTATTCCTAACTATGATGCTGAAACTTTATACGAAGTACCAATGTCACTTGAAGATGAAGGTCTTGCAGATTACGTCATAAAATGCTTAAATATTCCAGCGAAAGAGCTTGATTTAAGTGAATGGGAAAAAGTAGTAGATAAAGTTAAATCAATGAACAAGAAAGTTAAAATTGCTCTTGTAGGTAAATACGTAAGCTTAAGAGATGCTTATTTATCTGTTGCGGAAGCTTTATATCATGGCGGAATAGAAAATGGGACAGAAGTTGAAATAGACTGGATAGATTCAGAAGAAATTAATGAATCAAACGTTAATGATATACTTAAAGATGCAAACGGAATTATTGTTCCCGGTGGATTTGGAACAAGAGGAATTGAAGGCAAAATGCTTGCATGTAAATATGCAAGAGAAAACAAAGTACCTTTCCTTGGACTTTGTCTAGGAATGCAAGTTGCTGTTATTGAATTTGCAAGAAACGTTCTTGGCATAAAAGATGCAACAAGCTCAGAATTTGATGAAAACACAAAAAATCCTGTAATAGATTTAATGCCTGAACAAAAAGATGTTGATAAAAAAGGCGGCACAATGAGACTTGGCTCTTATCCTTGTGATTTAAAAGAAGGTACAAAAGCTTATGAAGCATATGGAGAAGAACATATCTCAGAAAGACACCGTCATAGATATGAAGTAAATAACGAATATAAAGACAGATTGGAAGAAGCAGGAATGATTATTTCCGGTCAATCACCAAACAGACTATTAGTTGAAATGGTAGAACTTAAAGATCATCCTTGGTATGTAGCAACACAAGCTCATCCTGAATTTAAAAGCAGACCTAACAGACCTCATCCTTTATTCAGAGAATTTGTCAAACATGCACTAAACAATAGTGTAAAGTAATAAAATCAAAGACCGTTTAATATAACATTAAACGGTCTTTTTCATATTTTCATCATTAAATACTAATTTTGCTTTAAATAAATCTTTATCAATGGATATAGAAAAATCAATATTCATTAAATCTGTAAAGCTCTGTACGATTGATAAACCAAGTCCAAATCCTTCCAAATCTCTGGCTTTATCGGCTCTTGCAAACCTTGTTAAAATCTCTTCACTCGTAAAATTCATTTCATAATTTGAAACATTACTTATGATTATACAAGGTTTATCCTCTTCCCTTTTAAGATCTATATATATTCTTGATCCTGTTAGAGAATATTTAACTGCATTTTGAATTAAATTTTCAAGAATTCTTCCAAGTTTTTCACCATCTGCATTAACAACAAAGTCATCTTCAAAATCAACTTTAACTGTTAATCCATTTTCTTCGATTTTATCACTAAATTCTCCAATACTTTGGTTTATTATGCTTTTTAAATTTATATCACTATTGTTTAATTTAATGTTTCCGCTGGAAGCTTTTGATATTTCAAAAATATCTTCTACCAGTTTTTTTAATTTTTGAGATTTACTATCCAAAATTTCTAAATATTCTTTTGCTTTATCAGGCTTAATATCCTCTCTTTTCATTAAGTCCACATAGTTTATTATAGATGTTAAAGGAGTTTTTAAATCATGAGAAACATTTGTAACAAGTTCACTTTTCATTTTTTCGCTTTTAACTTGTTCCTCAACAGTAGTTTTAATATGATCTTTAAGACTATTTAAACTATATTCAATTTCTTTATAATAACTCTCATCATTCAAATGTATATCACTATACAAACTTCCATCCCCTAGGCTTTTTATATAATAATAAACTTCATCTATATCTCTAACGCTTTTTATAGAATAAACATATAACTTAACAATGGAATATAATAAATATATTAAACAGGCAAAGAAAAATCCTGTCATTAAATCGCTATAATATCCCATTCCTGCAATAAGCAAAATTAATATTATAAAAGATAGTCCTCCCGATATAACACATCGTGTTATAGAACCTATCATTTTTGAACGTACTTTTTTACTGAAATTTGCTCTAACCCTAGTTGTTTTATATGAACTTGTTATATATTTATATAAACTACAAGATATAATATTTGTATAATCATATTTAACAGCACAAAGTGTAAGAATTGCAAAAATAATAAGTACTATTTTAAATTCAAAAGCATTTATATTCATTAAAACAAAAAGTAAAATTAATATTCTTATTTCAATAAATATATCATTAAATAAATTACCTAAAACTTCAAAAGTTTCCTTTAACCCAAATTTATCTTTTATAACTTTAAATAAAACAATTGAAAGTATCAAAAAGAAAATAAAGTTAGATATGTTCATATAGGCATTTTTTCTATAATCGTTTAAACTTGAACCAAAGTATCCGTCTTCACTAAAATCATGGCTTATGGCAACATAAACGGTAGGAGGTTTTACAACATCTCTTAGAAAATAATTATCTGCATTATTCATATCAAAATTATTTGAAAGATTATATGATACACTTATATACTTTTGGACATTATTTATATAAACATCTGTTGCATTATTGGTAGTATTTATGAAAGTATATCCCTTTTTCTTATAATTACTTTCAAAGGTTTCAAGTGATGCTAAAGTAGTATTTGTATAAATTTCTCCGTTATTATTATCAACAATAAAATATAAAACCTCTGCCCCGTAGTTTTCAATTGTGTTAAGTTTTATTGAAGACCTTAGGGTCGTGGATAATTTTTTTATTTCAGCATTTTTATCTTTTACGGAATTATCAACATATACTTGATAATACTGATAATAAATACTGTTATTTAAATTTGCATGAAGATTATCAAGCTGAGATGCATATTCGGAAGAATTCAAATATCCATTTGAATTTACTACCTCATAGGAACGATTACTAATTATATCAGCAAAAGAATTTATCATTATCAACACTGATAAAAACATTATTAAACATATAGAAACCTGGCTAAATAATGTTTTATCTTTTCTAATATTTTTCAATTTTATATCCAATTCCCCACACCACCTTTAAATATTTTGGATTTTTAGGGTCTATTTCTATTTTTTCTCTTATATGTCTAATATGAACCGCAACGGTATTATCTGTCATATAAGAAATTTCACCCCATACGCTTTCATAAATTTCTTCGATTGAGAAAACTTTATTAGGTCTATTCATAAGTAATTTTAAAATTTTATATTCTGTACTGGTAAGTTTAACCTCTTCCCCATCAATAAAAACCTGCGCTGTTTCTGTATTTAAACTTAAACCTCCCGTAGTTAAAATATTGCTCGTTTCAGCTTTTGTCATATTACCTAAAACCGTATATCTTCTTATTAATGATTTAACTCTTGCAATAAGCTCCAATGGATTAAAAGGTTTTGTAACATAATCATCGGCACCTATATTTAGTCCTATTATCTTGTCAGTATCCTCTGACTTTGCGGAAAGAAAAATAACTGGAACATTTTTTTCTTTTCTTAATTTTGTTAGTGTTGATATTCCGTCTAATTTTGGCATCATTATATCCAATACAATCAAATGAATTTCTTCGTTCTTTACTATTTCCAAAGCAGAATACCCATCATATGCTTCAAATATGTTATAACCTTCATTTGAAAGATATATATTTATTGCTTTTACAATTTCTTTATCGTCATCTACAACTAAAATATTATATCTGTCCATTTTCTATCTCCTAATAAAATCTTAATAAGATTATAAAACAAAATTTTTAATATTAATTATGGAAAAATATTAATATTTTATTAATATTTTATAATTTTAAGTTCAATTTTAATTCACTTTAATTTTTTTTACTTTTCAGCTTTATTTCAATTTGAATTATTTATGGTATATATTACCATTGTAAAATTATTAAAATTCGACAATTTAATTGATAATGTAACAAATTATGCTATAATATTTTAATAAACGTCTAATAAAACTTCTTTAAAAATTAGATGTGTATTTTTGGTATTCAAAAAAAACAAGACAGGAGTAAACATGATTACTTTAAAAGACGTATCGTTGATATATGAAGGCGGAGAGAACCCTGCTCTTAAAGATGTTAATATCAACATTGACAAAGGCGAATTTATTTTTGTTATAGGTAAGAGTGGTGCAGGAAAATCTTCATTAATAAAGTTAATTTTAAAAGAAATTGCACCTACAACAGGTGAAATTACAGTTGCAGGTTACGATTTAAATAAACTTAAAAGCAAACAAGTTCCATTTTTAAGACGTCATGTTGGAGTTGTATTCCAAGATTACAGACTTCTTGAAAACAGAACAGTTTATGAAAATGTAGCTTTTGCAATGGAAGTTATGCAACATAAACAAAGTAAAATACAAAAAAGAGTTCCAAACGTTCTTAGAATGGTAGGACTTAAAGATAAAGCTAGAAAATATCCCAACCAATTATCAGGTGGAGAGCAACAAAGAGTTGCAATTGCAAGAAGTATTATAAACAATCCTAAAATACTTATTTGTGATGAACCTACAGGGAACTTAGACCCACAAACCTCAATTGGTATTATGAAACTTCTTCATGATATTAATAAAAGAGGTACAACTCTACTTGTTGCAACACATGATAAAACTATCGTTGATGCTATGCAAAGAAGAGTTATAGCATTAAAAGACGGAGTAGTAATTGGAGACAGAAAAGGAGGATACGGCCATTAAACCATCAACTTTAAAGGTTTTTATAAGAGATTCCTTTCAAAATATAAAAAGAAATTCATTAATGAGTGTTGCTTCTATATTATCAGTAGTTGCCGCACTTATAATAATCGGTGTATTTTTAGTATTTGCACTTAATTTAAATTATATGACACAAGGCATTGAAGATAACCTTGAAATAAAAGTTTATCTTAATGACAACTTAAATGATACTCAATTAAGTCAAATAAAAACACAGCTTGAAAGCAGTAAACTTTGCAAAAGTGTAACTTATGAATCAAAAAATGATGCTCTAACTAATTTCAAGCAAGACTTTGGAGATAAATCATATCTGTTAAATGGATATGAGGGCAAAAATAATCCATTACCTGCATCTTATATAGTAAAAGTTACAGACTCTACAAGACTAAAAGATATGTATGAATATTCAAAAAATATAGAAGGCGTAAAAGATGTTGTTTACGGCGAAGAAGTTGTTGATAATTTGCTTAAATTCAACGACATGGCAAGTATAGTATGCATAATTATTTTTATAGTTTTAAGTATTGTAAGTATTTTTATTATTTATAACACAATCAAACTGACCGTTTATGCAAGAAGAAATGACATTACCGTTATGAAATACGTTGGTGCAACAGACTGGTTCATAAGATTTCCATTCTTAATAGAAGGAAGTATTCTTGGATTATTAGGTTCAAGTATATCAATTTTAATTATAAGAAATATTTATTATTATGTGGTAGGTTTTATTCAAGGCGGTGGTACGGGACTTCCTATAGGAAGCAGCATAGCACCTCCTGGATTTATTATGGGGGAAGTTACAATTCTTTTTATAGTATATGGAATTATAATAGGAGCTGCAGGAAGCGCTTTTTCAATTAGAAAATTCTTAGACGTATAAAGGAGATAGACATGAAAAAGAAGATAATTCCCTTAATTTTGGTAATGGCTTTTATTACTACTTTGGTATTTTCACCAAATATAATAAATGCAAAAACCACAAAACAACAACTAAATGAAGTTGAAGATGAACTTGATACAAAAAAAGATTCATTGGAAGAAAAAGAAAATACTGCCAGCGATTTAGAAAATCAAATTGAAAGTTATGATACAAAAATTGCTAAGTTAACAGAAAAAATTAATGAACAAGAAAAAAATAAAGAAAATATAGAAAAAGAACTTGAAAAAGCTCAAAAAGAGCTTAGAAAAGCGAAAGAACAAAGAAAAGAGTATCAAGACTTACTTTCAGAAAGAATGGAAGTAATGTATATGTATGGAGATACCGGTTATCTTGATTTAATATTCTCTTCTAAAAGTTTTTCTGATTTAATAAGTAAAGTTTCAACAGTGAAATCACTTGTAAGCTATGATCAAAGCATAGTAAAAGAACTTCAAGAAGTTGAAAATGAAATAAATACTAAAACAGAAAAAATCGCAAAAAACAAAGAAGAGTTGGAAAAAGTCATTGCTGACTTAACAGAAAATAAAGAAAGCTTAGATACATTAAGGGTTGCAAAAAATGCAGAACTTACAAATGTCAATGGAGATATTGATGATTTAAATGCTGAAATTGCAAAACTTGAAAAAAAGAAATCAGAACTTGACAATAAAATTGCTGCTCAAAGCGGTTCATCATCAAACAATAATTATAACTCTGGAACCGGAAAAGGGGCCCTCGGATGGCCAACACCGGGGAATTATTATATAACCAGTTATTTCGGATATAGAGATCAGCCTACCGCAGGTGCCAGTACAAATCACGGCGCGGTTGATATTGGAGTAAGTACGGGAACCCCTGTATTATCACCTGGAAATGGAGTCGTTACATATTCAGGATGGAACGGCGGATATGGTTATGCAGTATCAATAGACTGCGGAAATATAGGAGGAGATCATATTACAGTTCTACTTGCACATAACAGTTCTTTGGCAGTATCGACAGGACAAAAAGTTTCAAGAGGTCAAGTAGTTGCATATAGCGGAAGTACAGGTATTTCGACAGGACCGCATTTACATTTTGCCGTATATTGTAACGGTTATGCAGTTGATCCACTTAATTACGTAGACATTTAAAATTATAAATATAAAAATAAAAATAAAAAGGGGTTTTGAATAAATTCATTACCCCTTAAAACGCCTTTAAAAGCGGAGGGGAAAAATGTTAAAAAAATTTATTTCTTTTGCACTAATTTTATCAATAATAGTTTCTGTTACATTTTTACCAAATAATGTAAGTGCTAAAACTACACAAGAAAAATTAGATGAAGTTGAAGAACAAATCGACAAGAAAAAGAGAACGCTAAATTCTAAAGAAGATACCGCTAATATTTTGATAACAGAAATTGGTGATTATGAAACTGCAATAAGCGAGCTTACAACAACAATTAATGCACAAGAAGAAAAACAAACAAGTCTTGAAAAGGAGCTTAAAACATTACAAGAAGACTTAAAAAAAGCAAAAGATAAGAAAGTAAAATATCAAGATTTATTTTCTGAAAGAATGGAAACAATGTACATGTACGGAAATACCGGATATCTTGAATTAATATTTTCTTCAACGAGTTTTTCTGATTTAATAAGCAGAATCATAACAATACAATCTCTTGTAAGTTATGACCAAAATATTATTTCTGAACTTGAAAAGATTGAAAGTGAAATAAATACAAAGACAAATCAAGTTGCATCTGATAAAAAAGAACTTGACACATTAGTTTCTAATTTAGAAAAAAACAAGCAAACAATGAACTTGGTTAAAGTTGCTAAAAATGCAGATTTACAAAATGTAAATGGTGATATAAACAGCTTAAAGAAAGAAATTGAAAACCTTGAAGCAAAACAGGAATCTTATAGTAATCAATTATCTGCCGACAGCGCAACAGATACAGATACTGTTTATGAAGAAAATACAAACAGTAATAAAAATGATGGTTCCAGTTCTTCGGGAAGTTCTTCAAGCGGAAGTTCAAGCAGTTCAGGAAGTTCTTCAAGCAGTTCAAGCAGCAAGCTTTTATGGCCTACACCAGGAAATTACACTGTAACAAGCGAACAAGGCTGGAGAATTCATCCAATATTCGGATATGAAAAATACCATTCAGGAATGGATATAGGTTTAAGCTATGGTGATAAAGTAGTTGCTCCCGCAAGTGGAAAAATAACAAGAGCTTCTGATTATGGCGATGGATATGGAATTGCAATATCTATTGACTGCGGGAAAATAAACGGAAAACATGTTACTATTTTATTAGCTCATAACTCAAGAGCCGCAGTATCTGTTGGGCAAACAGTAAAAAAAGGACAAGTTGTTGCATACGGAGGTGCAACAGGATGGGCAACAGGTCCTCATTGTCATTTTGAAGTTCATGCCAATGGAGTAGTTCAAAATCCAAGAAATTGGTTATAAAAAAAGAGGTTTAAAACCTCTTTTTTTTATAACACATCGTTAAAAACTCTAAGTGCATTCCTATAAAATAATTTTTCTATTTCGTATATATTAAATCCTCTTTTTTCAAGAATAGGAATAAGTATTGGAACACCTGAACAATCTTTCATTTCAAGTTTACAGCTTATGCCGTCAAAATCACTTCCAAGAGCAATAACATCGCTTCCTCCAACATTTTTTATATATTCAATATGTCTTACAATATCTTCGTTTTTGCTTTCAAAAGTTGACATTAATTTATCCAAAGCATCATAGTCTTTTTTATTTAAAAGAGAAAATAAACTTTTTTTAGTTTCTTCATCTATATCCCTTAAAAATAAACTATAAAAATTTATCCCTATTACTCCCCCTTTATCTGCAATTTTTCTTATCATATCATCTGTTAAATTCCTTGAATTATTGCATAAACTTCTGGCACAGGAATGAGAAGCTATAAAAGGATGTTTGCTTATATCATATACATCATAAAATCCTCCATCGTTTAAGTGAGATACATCTACAATCATACCCAGTTCGTTCATATATTCTACTGCTTCCCTGCCAAATCTTTTAAGCCCTAAGCTTTGCTCCATTGTATTTGGATAACCTATACAGTTTTCATAATTCCATGTAAGAGCAGCCATTCTAATTCCACACTCATAATAATATTTAATATTATCAAAACTATTATCTACACTACCCATATCTTCATTTGAGAGTATTATATTCTGCTTATTGTCATTTATGTGTTTTATATCTTTTATAAAGTTTATTTTTTCTTCATTATCTTTTATCATTCTATGAGAAAAATCTATTAACTTTTTATAGTTATCAATTTTATAATCAGATTTTTCTTTTTCATCAAATAATGCAAATACCTGAATAAAAGAATCAGCCTTTTTAAGTTTATTTAAATCAATATGTAAATTATTACTATCAAAATCTAAAATATTTTCATAATACATTTTAGAAAAAGTATCACAATGCAAATCTATTAACTTCATATAACCACCTTTTTAATATATATTATATTTTTATTGAAATATATGCTTATATATTATATCATTATATCTCACATAAAACACAAATAATTACATTATCAAAACACAAGATGATTTGAAAAAAATTATTAAAAATAGTATACTAAATCTAACGAGGTGATTATATGGACTACATGATAAGAGGAAATTTAAAAAATAGACCAATAAGATTTTTTGTTATTTCTGCAAAAGATACAATAGAAAAAATGAGACAAATACACGAGGCAATGCCTAACGCTTCTGCCTGTGCAGGAAGAAGTTTAATGGCAACGGCTTTAATCGGATATACAATGAAAAATGATGACGATATAGTTACTACAATTTTAAACTGTGACGGAGAAATTGGAAAAGTTACTTGCACAGCAAACAACAAAGGACAGGTAAAATGCGACATAATAAATCCAAAAACAAATATATATTTAAATGAACTTGGAAAGTTAGATGTAAAAAAAGTCGTTGGTAACGGGACTTTAAGGGTAATAAAAGATATAGGTTTAAGAGAACCTTACGTAGGAGAAACAGATATTGTAAGCGGTGAAATTGCGCAGGACTACACTTACTATTTTGCAATGAGTGAACAAACCCCAAGTGTTGTATCTTTAGGTGTATTAGTTGATAAAGAAAAATTTGACATAATACACGCGGGAGGGCTTATAATGCAATTGCTTCCCGGTAATACAGAGGAAGATATTGAATATCTTGAAGAAAAAGTTTCTCATTTAAAATATATGACTACACTCTTAAGCGAAGGAAAAACTCCCGAAGACATTATTAAAGAAATTTTCAGTGATGAAGAAATTGAAATAACAGACAAACAAGATGTTGTTTATTTTTGTAACTGTTCAAGAGAAAAAATAGAAAAAGTTGTAATAGCGCTTGGGAAAAAAGAACTTGAAGACATTATCGCAACAGATCATAAAATAACTTTAAAATGTCATTTCTGCGGCAAGGAATATACTTTATCAGAAGAAGAATTAAATAATTTATTAAACGAGGCTTAACATGAATAAAGCTGATTTACACGTCCATACAATAATGTCAGACGGTATGCATACTGTAGAAGAGCTTATAAAAATGTGCAAAAAAAGAGGTATCACAACTATAGCAATCACTGACCATGACACTACAAAAGCCTTACAAAATATCCCTTCTTCATATGATATAAACATAATAAACGGTATTGAACTCTCCACAACCTTTGACAATAAGAGCGTGCATATTTTGGGATACTATATTAATCCTGAAGATAAAGCTTTAAACGAAAAACTAAAATTTCTTAGAGAAAAAAGGAAAACAAGAGCAAAAAGAATGGTTGAAAAGCTGAAAGAAATTGAGAAAATAAATATAGATTATGAAGAAATAAAGAGAAAAAATCCTAAAAGTGCCATTGGAAGAGTTCATATAGCAAAAGAACTTTTTGAAAAACATTATGTCAAAAATATTGCAGATGCTTTTGAAAAATATATAGGAGATGATTCTCCCTGTTTTGTTAGAAACGAAAAACTTACCATAGAAGAAGCCGTTAATTTAATTAAAAATGCCGGAGGTATAAGCTTTTTAGCTCATCCTGGATTAATAAAAGATATGGAAAGTTATGAAGAAATTCTAAAGTATGGCATAGAAGGAATAGAAGTATTCTATCCTAAACACTCTGAAAAACAACGTCAGTTTTTTTATGATTTAGCAATAAAAAACAACCTTCTAATAAGCGGAGGTAGTGATTTTCACGGTCTTAAAATGAAAGGTAAAAATAAACTTGCCAGTGCGTATCTTACTGATAAATATTTAAATCAAATAATAAATTACCATAATAATATTTAATTTATTTTAATAAGGAGAAAAATAATGTTAAATGAATTAAGAAACATAGATAAGAATAAGGAGTTTATCATTAATGCTTTTATTAAAGCTAAAAATTTAAAAGTAAAAAGAATAACATATATATCAAATGAAGGATATGGCAGCGGAGTAAATATATATATTGCAAAAAAAGATAAATCTTTATTGCCTGTTGAAGTCTTTTTAGGACTTTGGTTAAAAAACACATTATGGGAAGAAGAATTAAACGACTTTAATTATTCAAAAAACGAATGTGAAACCATTTTTGAGGAATTATTTAAAGACATAGCAAATGAATATACATTAAAAAAATTAGCACCTAAAGATGCTTCAATAATTCTTGCAAAAGCCATTAAAAATGAACTTGACAATATTAAAAAGGAAAATGTTGAAGTAAATAATCCTGAAAATATAGAATTTTTAGATGTATCAGGTATTTATGTGAATAAAAAATATACACTTTCTACTCCTTTAATTTTAAGAAATACAGATGAAATAATTGATGCAATAGAACTTTTCTCCAATAATATAATGGGACAATATGAAGAAATGTTTTTGGAAAGTAAAGAAAGATATATATATTTCTTTTAGGTAAAACAATGAAAAAGTTCTTATTTATTTTAATGATATTATTTTTAGTAT
>NZ_SPHL01000040.1 GCF_005844425.1 Anaerofustis stercorihominis
AATGGTAGAGAAATTCAATATTAATGATTTAGATATTATATTAGATATTTGGTTAAATGGAAATTTAGATGCTCATAATTTTATAAATAAGAAATATTTTTATGATAATTTAGATTATGTAAAAGAAATATTACCTAAAAGTGAAATATATATTTTTAAAGAAGATAATATAATAAAAGGGTTTATTGGGTTAAATAAAGGATATATAGAAGGATTATTTATAAAAAGAGAATACAGAAATCAAGGTATTGGGAAAATACTTATTAGTAAGGCAAAAAGTCTTTATAATGTTTTAAGCTTAAGTGTATATAAAAAAAATAAAAAAGCTTTAGAATTTTATTTAAAACGAGGCTTTGAAATTAAAGAAAAACATATTGATGAAGATACAATGGAGTTAGAATTATTACTTAAATATAAAAAGATGTAGCATAAGCTACATCTTTTGTTTTAGTCTTCAAATAATTCTGTTGAAAGATATCTTTCTCCTGTATCAGGAAGTAATGCAACAATAGTTTTACCTTTATTTTCTTCTCTATTTGCAATGATTGTTGCTGCTTTAATTGCTGCGCCTGAAGAAATCCCGACAAGAATTCCATCGCTTTTTGCAACTTTTCTTGCGCTTTCAAAAGCTTCATCATTTTCAATGGTTATTATTTCATCATAAATATTTTTATCAAGAGTATTTGGAACGAAATTTGCACCTATACCTTGTATTTTATGAGCACCTGCTTTACCTTCAGTTAATACAGGTGATGACTTAGGTTCAACTGCAATAACTTTAATATTTGGATTTTTTTCTTTTAAATATTTACCAACTCCGCTTAAAGTTCCTCCAGTTCCTACACCTGCAACAAAGTAATCTATTTTTCCTTCAGTATCTTCGTAAATTTCAGGGCCTGTTGTATTATAATGCATTTTAGGATTTTCCATATTATCAAATTGGCTTGGAATAAAACTATCTTTTATTTCTTTTTGTAGTTCTTCTGCTTTTTCTATTGCACCTTTCATTCCTTTACTTCCGTCTGTAAGTACAATTTTTGCTCCATATGCTTTTAAAAGCTTTCTTCTTTCAATGCTCATTGTTTCCGGCATTGTTAAAATTGCTTTATATCCTTTTGCAGCTGCTATACTTGCAAGTCCAATACCAGTATTTCCGCTTGTTGGTTCAATTATTGTGCTTCCTTCTTTTAATAATCCTTCTTTTTCTGCATTTTCAATCATTGCTTTTGCAATTCTGTCTTTAACGCTTCCTGCAGGATTGAAAAATTCTATTTTGGCAAGAATATTTGCTTGTAAATTGTTTTCTTTTTCATAGTTTACAAGTTCCATTATTGGTGTTTTTCCAACAAGTTGTGTTATATTTTTATATACTTTCATTTTATCCTCCATAAAATAAATTATTTTTCTTATTTCCTATATGAATACTATGAAATAAATATATATAATATTAAATAAAAAGTCAAGTGAAAAATAAAAAAAAGCAGAAAATCTGCTTTTAAATACTATAGTTTAAATTTTCATCGCTATTTTTTATTAAATCTTCTAATGTAATACTGTTTACGTAATCTTCAATTACTTTATATAAGCCTTTCCAAAACTCTAAAGTTGCACAGGCTCCGCATCTTGTGCAGTTGTTTTTTTCATCTTCAAGGCATGCAATAGGGGCGAGACTTCCTTCAGTAACTCTTAAAATATCACCTACGGTATAATTTTTAGGTTCTTTTGAAAGTTTATATCCTCCTTTAGGTCCTCTTACACTAATTAAGTATTCTGCCCTGCAAAGTTGAGTTGTAATTTGTTCTAAATATTTGATTGAAATTTCTTGTCTTTTTGAAACTTCTTTTAATGTGATGTATTTACCATCGTAATTTTTTGCTAAATCTGTCATAAGTCTGAGTGCATATCTTCCTTTTGTAGAAATCTTCATATAAATACCTCTTTATAATAAAATAAGCTTTTTATAATATAACATAGTCATGTTTAAAAATCAAAGAAAAAAAGGATAAATTCTGTAAAAAAATAAAAAATCAAATGTTTGCATAAAATTTTGTTTAATATTATAATAATTAATATTTAGTATTTAGGGGGATATATGGAAAATACCAGAAATACAATTCAAAAGAAAATTATTTTTAATACGCTTAAAGACATAAATGGGCATCCTACGGCAAAAGAAGTTTATGAAACATTACATACTAAATATTCAACAATAAGCAGAGCAACAGTTTTTAGAGTTTTAAATAATTTAGCAAGCGCAGGGCATATAAATAAAATAAAAATATTGGATAGTTCTGATGTTTATGATTATATAACGGATGGACATCAACATATTATATGTACAAAATGTAATAGAATTTCCAATGTAAATATTTCATTTGATAAAAATATTAGTAGTGAAGTTGAAGAAGAAAGTAAATATAAAGTATTAAGTTATAACTTAGTTTTTAAAGGAGTATGTAGTGATTGTTTAGAAAAAGAAAAACATGAATAATTTTTTTATAATTATTTTTATATGAAATACATGTGAAAATATGTATCTTTTTTTATAAACAATATTTCAATTACAAGTTATCAAAGGTTTTATATAGCTTCATTATCGTTTCATTATATTTTCACATTTGAAAAATATAATATAAACAGTTCAAAGAAGGAGGTCATATATTATGGATGACAAAATTAATGATATGATGACAGATAATGAAGTTGATAATAAATTTGATTCTATAACAAATGATAATGCTAAAGAAAAAAAATTTTTTAAAAAGGAACATAAAAGCAATAAAAAGAGAAGAAATGCTGCTTTTGCTTTGATTGTTGTTGCAATGATGACTACTTCAACATGTTTAGGTTTTGTGGGAGGTGTTGTTGCAAATAAATACTTGGCTACAAATAAAGCTGATGGTGTTACCTCAACAGAAATTCCCGTAGCTTCAACATCGAGTGGTGACAGTACAGAAATGAATGTTTCTACTGTTGTAAAAGCTGTTCAAAGTTCAGTTGTTTCAATTGAATGCCAAAGTGAATCAGAAGCAAATAGATACAGTTTTGGAGAAAGTGCTACTACAACTTTTGCGGGAAGTGGTGTTATTATAACCAGTGATGGATATATTGCAACAAATAATCATGTAGTAGAAGGTGCAAGCAAAATTACTGTTACAACTGCAGACAGTAAATCTTATACAGCTAAACTTGTTGGTAGGGATGAGCAAACAGACATTGCCGTTTTAAAAATAGAAGCAACAGGATTAAAAAATGCGACTCTTGGTAAATCAAGCTCTCTTGAAGTTGGGGATGAAGTTGTTGCAATAGGTAATCCTTTGGGTGAACTTTCAGGAACCGTAACAAATGGTATTGTTTCTGCTTTAAACAGAGAGGTTACTATTGAAAATGAAACAATGAGTTTAATTCAAACAAACGCATCAATAAATGCCGGAAATTCTGGAGGTGGTTTGTTTGATAAAAACGGACTTCTTGTAGGTATTGTAAATGCAAAAGCTTCAGGTGAAAATGTTGAGGGGCTTGGCTTTGCAATTCCAATAGATACTGCAAAAGAAGTTATAGAACAGATAATGGATTATGGTTATGTTAAAGGCAGAGTTACAAGTGGTCTTACTCTAATAGATATTTTAGACAAACAAACTGCAATGCAATATGGAGTAAATGAACTTGGAGTATATATTTACAGTGTAGAGGAAGGTTCGAATGCTGAAAAAGCAGGATTGAAATCAGGATATATTGTAACAGCGGTAAATGATACAAAAGTTGAAAGTGCAAGTGTTTTTAAGGCAGTAATTAATAAATTAGAAGTTGGGGATACAATAAAAGTAACCGTTTCAAACGGTATTAATCAGGGAAGTGTAGAGTATAAGTTAACAGAAAAAACTAATTAATAAATACATGAATATTTCAAGATGAATTCACATATTTTACACATAACTTTGTTAACATTTTTATATAAGCAAAATGCTTATGGATATTCGTTTTAAACGAATAATTCCCTCTTTTAAAAATATGTAATCTAATATTACCGATGCATTTGCATCGGTAATATTAGTATATAAGGAAAATAATGTGATATAATATATTTAAAATTATGGGAGGATATTATGCCAAGGATATTAATTGTTGATGATGAACCTAAAATAGCAGAACTTATAAATAAATATGCTACTTTTGAAGGTTATGATACAGTAGAAGTTAATGATGGTATGAAAGCCATTGAGATATGTAAAAATGAAGATTTTGATATTATTGTAATGGATATAATGATGCCGGAACTTGATGGTTTTTCGGCTGTGAGAGAAATAAGAAAAGTTAAAGATACACCGGTTATTATGCTTTCTGCGAGAGGGGAAGAGTATGACAGAATTCATGGCTTTGAAGTAGGAGCTGATGATTATGTTGTAAAACCTTTTTCTCCTAAAGAGCTAATGATGAGGATTGAAGCAATATTAAAAAGAACTAGACCTCATAAAGATAAAGAAAAAAATGATGTAATTAACATAGATGGAATAAATATAGATTTAGCTGCAAGAATTGTTAAAGTTGAAGGTGAAGTTGTAAATTTAACTCCTAAAGAATATGACTTACTTACATTCCTCGTTGAAAATAGAGGGATTGCCCTTTCAAGAGAAAAGATTATTTCCACTGTTTGGGGATATGATTATTACGGTGATGACAGAACACTGGATACGCATATAAAACTCCTTAGAAAGAATTTGGGACCTTATTCTAATAAAATTGTAACTTTAAGAGGAGTTGGATATAGATTTGAAAAAGAAGACTGATTTAAGCTTAAAATGGCGTATGTTTAAGTATTTCGCCATATTTGTTGCAGTAGTACTAATTTTTTTATGGTTTTTTCAGATTGTTTTTTTAGATGCTACTTATAAATTTATAAAAACAAAAGAAATAAAGGAAGCAGCTTCAAAGATTTCTCAAAATTTCAATGAGCAATATATTGAAGAAATTGCATTATCGAAAGATTTTTGTGTTTTGATTTTAGATAGTTACGGTAATGAAGCTTTTTCTATAAAAACTTCATCAAAATGTACTATACATAAATTATCTCCACAAGGTATAGGATACTATGTTTCGAAAGCAATAGATAATAATGGAGAATTTTTGGAAAAATCTATGCTATCAAGGGAAGAAAAAGAATTTAGATTTGGCAATATTATTTTTTCAAAACCGGAAAGTATAGTTTATACAAAAATAGTAAATGTTGGGGATACTTTTTATGTAATGCTTCTTGATTCAACAATTTCTCCTATTAATGCAACAGTTTCAACTTTGAGGGCACAACTATTTTGGATAACAATAGGGCTTATAGTATTTGCGAGTATTTTAGCTTTTTGGATTTCCAAAAGAATTTCTTCTCCTATAGAAAAGATAACCGGTAAAGCAAGAGAGCTTGCAAAAGGTAATTATAAAGTAGAAGAATTTGATGGTGGATTTAAAGAAATAAATGAACTTGTTAGTACTCTTAATTATGCTGCATCAGAAATAGATAAAAATGAAGAATATAGAAGAGAACTTATTGCTAATGTTTCCCATGATTTACGAACACCTCTTACTATGATTATTGGTTATAGCGAGATGATCAGAGATTATCCTGATAAAACAAAAGCAGAAGATATTCAAACTATTATTGATGAAGCAAAGCGTTTAAGTAATCTTGTAAATGATACATTGGATATGGCTAAATATGAATCGGGAGCAGTAGAGCTAAATAAAACTACTTTTGATTTAACATTGGAAGTAAAAAATATTATATTAAGATTATCTACTTTTACTGATTATGATATAACCTTTAATTATGATAAGCATGTATATATTAATGCAGATGAACTTCAAATTTCACAGGTAATTTATAATTTACTTACAAATGCAATAAATTATACAGGTGAAGATAAAGTTATAAAAGTTAATCAGATTATTAATTCAAATACTGTAAAAATTGAAATTTCAGATACAGGAGAAGGTATACCAGAAGAAAAACTTCCAAATATATGGGAAAGATATTATAAAATAGATAAAACTCATAAACGTTCTGTTGTCGGAACAGGGCTTGGGCTTTCTATTGTAAAAACGATATTGTTAAGACATGGTGCAAGATTTGGTGTTAGAAGTCAGGTAGGAAAAGGAAGTACTTTCTGGTTTGAATTAAAAATAAAAGATAATAAGAATAAAGATAAGAAGGAATAAGCTAAGCTTATTCTTTCTTTTGTGTAACATATATTTTACAAAACATTGAATAATAGTATACTTTATGATATAATATAATGCAGAAAATTTATGGAGGGGTAATATGTCAGGACATTCTAAATGGTCAACAATTAAACATAAAAAAGCGAAAACAGACGCTCAAAAAGGTAAAATATATACAAAAATGGCAAAACTTATTGCAGTTGCAGCAAGAGAAGGTGGTTCAGATCCTGATCTAAATGCAAAATTAAAAGATGCAATTGCGAAAGCAAAATCAAACAATATGCCAAATGATAATATTGAAAGAGCTATCAAAAAAGGTGCCGGAGAGCTTGGAAACAGCGTATACGAACAAATCACATATGAAGGATATGGAATCGGTGGGGTTGCAGTTATTGTTGAAGCTTTAACAGACAATAAAAACAGAACTGCCGGAGATGTAAGATATTACTTTGATAAAAATGGTGGTAACTTAGGAACAACAGGATGCGTATCTTTTATGTTTGATAAAAAAGGAACAATTCTTGTAGATAATGACGGAAGTGTTGATGAAGAGGAACTTATGATGATTGCACTTGATAGTGGTGCAGAAGACTTTGATGTAAGTGATGATGGTTTTGAAATTACAACACAACCTGAAACTTTTTCAAAAGTATGTGATGCTTTAGAAGAAAATGGGATAAAAACATTATCAGCTGAAGTTGCTATGGTTCCTAAAAATTATACAAAGTTGGAAGATGAAGAACAAATTAAGAAATTTGAAAAAATGCTTGAAATGTTCGATGATAATGATGATGTACAAGATGTATATCATAATGCAGAACTTCCTGATGATTATGAATAATAATTTTATAAAGCCTTAAAAGATTTTTCTTATAAGGCTTTTTTATTTAATAGAATTAAACAAATTTTGTATTATATATGAATTATCAATTATCTAAATATAATTTATAATGTATAAATCAATTTATATTTAAAATATATTATCTATTAAGATATTAAACAAACTTTATGTAGTTTGTTTTTTTTATGTATAAAATTTCCGTATATGGCTAAAATATGAAATAACAAATATATCTGATAAGAGGTTGTTATGGAAAAATTAAGTAAACATAAAATTATGTTAATAGGATTTTTATTTTTAATATCATTCACTATTTTTTCTGCCTGCTCTTTTGCCGGTATGGAAATAACAAAATCTGATGGGAATCAAGTAAAAGGGAGCTTGGAAAATAATGAAGAAAATGTTATAACTACTACGACAACAAGTGTAACATTTAAGCGTTATTATACTAAAGTTGGTATCAAAAAAACAGAAACAGTAAATATAGAAGCTGGAAATGTAGGTTTAAATAAAAGCCAGTTTTTAGAAAAATATAAAGATTGGACGGTTGAAAGTTTTAATGCTGATTCAATTGTATTATCAAAAAATATAGATTCCTATCCTAAAGGTTATTATTTAATTACTGTTAATGAAGATACTCCTGAAGGGTATATTGTAGCTTATTCTTTTGATGACGATGGAAATAAAAGTATTGTAGAACAAACTCAAACTCCTATTGAATTATTAGACACTAATGCAGCTGAAGAAATAAAAAAAGGTATTGTGGTTCAAAGTGAAGAAGAGATGTATAATATATTACAAAACTATGCGGAGTAAGATGAAAATGAAAAGTAAAACAATGAAGAAAAAGACAAGAAAGAATAAGACAATGAAAAATAAAACAATGATTTTTATTATATTAATGTGTATTTTAATGACTACAGGTGTTTATTTTGTAAATATTTATGCCGGAAATTATGTTTATTATGGTTCACCTCCTTCTCAAGTTACTCCTGTACAGCAAAAACTAAAAAGATGGGGCTATTATGATGGAGCGGTAGACGGAAAATTTGGTTCACAAACGGAAAAGGCAGTTAAATATTTTCAAAGTAAAAATGGCTTAACCGTTGATGGCAAAGCAGGGAAGAGAACTTTGGAAAAAATGGGACTTTATAATTTATTATCTTCAAATTCTTCATCTTCTTATTATAACTTAAGCAGTAGTGAAATAAATTTAATAGCAAGAGCCGTAAACGGAGAGGCAAGAGGAGAACCTTACGAAGGGCAGGTTGCAGTTGCTGCCGTAATTTTAAACAGAGTAAAATCATCATCATTCCCTAATACAGTAAGCGAGGTTGTTTATCAAAATGGTGCATTTGATGCAGTTGCAGACGGACAAGTTAATTTAACTCCAAACACTTCTTGTATAAATGCTGTAAAGGATGCAATGAATGGCTGGGATCCTTCCGGAGGAGCTTTATATTATTATAATCCTAAAACAGCAACAAATGAGTGGATAAGAACAAGACCTATTATCAGAACAATAGGAAATCATGTTTTTTGTAAGTAGGTGAAAAAATGAAAAAAAATATTTTGATTGGATTTTTATTAATTACTGTAGTTACACTTGGTGTTTTTGCTTATTTTGAAACTAAAGACAGTAAAGTGTTGGCAAATAGTATAGAAAATAACTACGATAAGAGTTTAAATTCTCTTCTTGAAAGTTTTGAACAACTTAGTTCCCGACTTTCTAAAGTTAATGTAAGTAATGATGAGGAATTTATAAAAGAAGAGCTTATAAACTTATATGGACTTAATTTATCTATTAATGAAAATATAAACAATTTACCTATAAATCATAGTGCAGTTGTTGATGCAAGTGAATTTTTAAATAAAACGACAAACTATTATTACTCATTAATTACGACTGATAAAAAAATTACAAAGGAAAATAAAAAAGATATAAATGAAATATATGAAGCATGTGACAAAATATATCAAAAAATGGATGAAATGAACAGTGAAATACAATATGGCAAAGAAGGTTATGATTGGATTAAAAACAGTAATGTATTTATGGCAAATGAATATACAAAAATAGATAATACTTTTAAAGCTTTAAACGAAGAGGTAAATGAATATCCAACATTGATATTTGATGGTCCATTTTCTGATGCTATAAATCAAAATAAGAAAATATCATTATCAGATAAAATAATAACTAAAGATGAAGGTATAAAAATTGTAAAGGAACTTATAGGCAGTGATATAGAAGTAACTTATAATTCTGATATGAATTCAAGCATAGAATGTTTTGTATATTCCTATGAAATTTCTGATGTAAAATATTATGCATATGTTAGTAAAAGGGGAGGTAAAATAATAAGCATAAACAGTAATTATGATGCTGATGAAACTGCTAACAGGGTAGTAAGTATAAAGCAAGCAATTGAAATTGGAAAAGAATATATGAAAAAGATGGATATTGATAATATGGAAGAAAATTATTATGAAACAAATGGAAATGTTATTACCATAAATTATGCATATGAAACAAATGGAGTTACTTGTTATCCTGATTTAATAAAAGTAAAAGTAAGTCTAACAAATAAAAATGTTGTAGGATTTGAAGCAACAAATTATTATTCAAATCATAAACAAAGAACTTTTGATAAAGATATTTTAAGTAGCGAAGAAGTGTTAAGTTTGATTAATGAAGATTTTGAAATAACAAGAGTAAGACTTGCTGTTATACCAACAAGCACAGAAGAAGAAAAGTATTGTTATGAAATAAAAGGAAAAAATAATGATGAAATTTTTATAATATATATAAATGCTAAAACAGGACATGAAGAGGATATTATAAAAGTAATAGAAGCTGATGACAGTATTCTTACAATGTAATATTTTGTTGAAAAAGGTTTTTAAAGATGATATAATAAACCTTTAAATAGCAAGTCGTTTGATCGCTTTTATTTTAAAAGAGGAAAGTCCGAGCTCCATAGGGCAACGATGCCGGTTAACGGCCGGTTAGGGTAACCTAAAGGAAAGTGCAACAGAAAGGAAACCGCCTTTTAAAGGTAAGGGTGAAAGGGTGAGGTAAGAGCTCACAGGCAAATAGGTAACTATTTGGACGTGTAAACCCCATCGGGAGCAAGACCAAGAAATAACCAGACTTTATGTCAGGTGGCTGCCCGTCACTGGTTAGTGGTAGGTCGCTTGAACTTATTGGTAACAATAAGTCTAGATAGATGATCATTAAAACAGAACTCGGCTTATGAACTTGCTATAAAGAAACACCTTTTGGTGTTTCTTTTTTTGCAAAAGTACAAAATCATTTATTACTAATGTTAATTTTTTATTTTAGATTTTTTTTAATTATATTAAAAATATAATTAATTATAAAAACCTAAAATATTAAAGCATCTGTAAAAACAGATGCTTTATGTTTTATTTATAAAATCTGAAAGGTGAAACGACTGCTCTGTCAAAAGCTTTTCTTGCTTTTTTTAGTTTATCCATTTCATTATTGAATTCAACTTTAAATTCATCTGGAAGATTTGTATTTTTAAATGCTTCTTTCATTCTTGCCATTTTTTCAAGGTATCTGTCGAGTCTTATGGCAAATTGAGATTTGTATTCATCTTCTGTATAATCTTTATCAAGAGTTTCTTTAAATAATTTTTTTAAATCTTCATATAATGGAATATTTCCAATAGGTGTTTCAACTGCATCATAATCTCCGTGAATTCTGCCTTCAGCCCAAAGTAACCATACTTTTTTATCAAGTTTTCCATTTAAGAAATTGCCATCAATATCTTTTAAGAAATAGTTTGTTGCATATATTCTTGGAACATGTTTTAATTTTCTTCCAAATTCAAAATGTTTTTCAATAAATTGTTTGAAAGGTACTGAAATAAAGTCACAAGTTGCAAGAGGGTCATGAGTTCTTACACCTTCTTTTCCAATTGAAGCCATTGTAGTTTCTGATTCAATGATGCTTCCTGTTACCATACCTTGATTCCAAGATGATGATTCAGCTATTGGAACTGTTGTATGAGCATCTCTTCCTCCGAATATCATTGCATCAAGAAGAACCCCTTCTTTATTATTTAGATTTTCATCTGCATTAGCAAGTTCTTCTATTTTCATTGTATATCTTGCATTCTTACTTGATGGAATTATTCCGTATTCTTTTTTCCATTCTCCGCTATGGTTAAATCCTTCTTCAGGAAGTTCAACTCCCATTTTATCCCAATATGTTTTACCGTCACTTACAAGTGTATTAGAGAAAATTACTTCTCTTGGAGTTGTTAATGCATCAAATATAACAGGATCATCTTTACCATTTATTTCGTTTATTATTCCAAATATACCTTGTTCTACATTTACGGCTTTTGGGTTTCCGTCTATATTTCTTATATATGTTATATCGTCACCTACAATACTTTGTCCTGAAATCATAGCTGTACTTGTTTTACCACATCCAGAAGGGAAAGCTCCTGCCATATATGTTTTTCTTCCATCTTTTCCGTGTACTCCCATTAAAAACATATGTTCAGCTAACCAATCTTCGTCCATTGCTTTTTTTATTGCAAGTCTGAAACATAATTTTTTTAATCCTAAACTGTTTCCTGCGTATTGGTTATTACAAGTATATACAGTATTATTATTTATATCTATGTAAATTCTTCTTTTATCAATATTTTTAGTAACGCCGTTTACTAATTCTCCTGCACTATGAATTAAATAGAAAAAGTCATTGCTGCCGTTTAAATTTTTAAAATCTGAATAACCTTGTCTATATAAAAGATTTTCGCTGTGTACTACATAAGCAGAATCTGTTATTTGTAAAGCTGGGATAGAGAAAATTGAATTGCTTGGTCCTAGGCAATAGAATGCAACGTACATTTCTTTGCCTTTCATCATTCCATCCATAATTGAGTATATTTCTTTAAGTCCGCTGTCTCTGTTTGTCCAGTTTATATCAAGTCCCCAGTTAACTTCTTTATCAAGTAAATATTTTGTGTTTACCTTGTCTCTTGCTTGGTCAAGTGGTGAATCAAAATGATATGTATGCCCATCAAGATTTAAAGGTGTTTCTTCTCCGTTTTTTACTGAAATTTCTTTAATATAATTCTGATCTTCAATACTGTCTGTTAAAACAGTAACTTTATCCGGTTTTAATAGTGAAACCATATTTATTACTTTTTGCATAACATATGGATTTTTTAATTCTTCAAGTTTTTTTAGATTTTCAACGCTAATAATATCTTTCATAGTTGTCTCCTTCTTCTTTAATTGTTAAACGTATACACCACATATAAATAATTTACTACAAATTTGATTTTTTTTCAAGATAAGATTATTTATATATTTCAAATTAAAAAAGGAAAAGTTATATTTATTGATAAAAAAAGGCTTTTAATGTATAATAATTTAATTGTAAAAATAAAATTAAGGAGTTTAAAGTGTCTATATTTAGAAAATTTATTAGTTATTATAAACCTTATAAAAAACTATTTTATCTTGATATGTTTTTTGCATTTATTGTTTCGATAGTTGATTTGGCTTTCCCTCAAATTTTAAAATATTTGACAGGTGGGCTTTTTACTTTAGGGAAAGAAACAATACTTAAATATATATGGTTAGTAGCGATTTTAATGTTAATTATGTATATTGTAAGAACATACGGAGAATTTTTTATTACATCTTGGGGACATATTATGGGTGCAAATATGGAAAGTAATATGCGTCAAGATTTGTTTGATAAATATCAAAGATTATCTTTTTCCTACTATGATGAAAACAATACAGGGGATATGATGTCCAAACTTGTATCAGATTTATTTGATATTTCTGAACTGGCACATCATGGACCGGAAAATATTTTTATATCTACCTTTAAAATTGTAGGTTCATTTATTTTCCTTTTATTTATAAATATTCCTCTAACTTTAATTTTAATATTAATAACTTTTAGCATGCTTGTTTTTTGTTTGTATTTAAATAGAAAAATGCAAGCTACTTTTACCGATAATAGAAAAAAAATTGCAGGTGTAAATTCAGCTGTTCAAGATAGTTTGGCAGGTATAAGGGTTGTAAAGTCCTTTGCAAACGAAGAAATAGAACATGATAAATTTGATTATAGTAACAGACTTTTCTTATCTTCAAAAACTGCACAATATAAAATTATGGGTAAATATCATGCCGGTACATCTTTTTTTAAAGGACTTTTATATCTTGCTGTTATAGTTTTTGGAGGATTATTTGTAGCTTATGGAAATATGAATGCTGCCGATCTTGCTGTATATGCTTTATATATAGGTATATTTATTACTCCTGTGGAAGTTCTTATAAACTTTACGGAACAATTCCAAAAAGGATATGCAGGGTTTAAAAGATTTTTAGAAGTAATTGAACTTAATCCTGACATAAAAGACAGTAAAAATGCAGTGGAACTTAAAGATGTTGAGGGAAATATTACTTTTAAAAATGTTTCTTTTTCATATGAACAAAATAATAAAGTGTTAAGTAATATTAATATCAATATTGAAAAAGGGAAGACTGTTGCATTAGTTGGACCGTCGGGAGGAGGAAAAACAACTCTTTGTTCTTTGATTCCAAGATTTTATGATGTTGACAGTGGTGAAATTTTAATTGATAATAAAAATATAAAAGATGTAACTTTAAAATCCCTTAGAAGTTCAATCGGTGTTGTTCAACAAGATGTATATATGTTTGGCGGAAGCATAAAGGAAAATATTGCTTATGGTAAGCCTGGAGCAAGTGATGAAGAAATAATAGAAGCTGCAAAAAATGCAAATATTCATGATTTTATTATGAGTCTTGATGATGGATATGACACTTATGTAGGGGAAAGAGGTACAAGACTTTCAGGAGGTCAAAAACAGAGAATATCAATTGCAAGAGTATTTCTTAAAAATCCTGAAATACTTATACTTGATGAAGCAACTTCTGCTCTTGATAATGAAAGTGAAAGACATATTCAATTATCTCTTGAAAAACTTTCTAAAGACAGAACAACGCTTGTTATTGCTCACAGATTAAGTACTATAAAAAATGCTGATGAAATAATTGTTATTGTAAACGGCAGAACCACAGAAAGAGGAAATCATGTGGATTTAATGAAGAAAAATGGATTATATGCTAAATATTACAATATGCAGTTTGACGGGCTTGAAAAATTTGATATATATGGGTAAAAAAGGCACTGTATAGTGCCTTTTTTAATCCTTTTTTATTATAAATTTTTTTGAAAAATTTTCTAATGGGTCTATAGTATATTTGATTAATGTATCTCTTGAAAAAATAAACACTAATATTAATGTTGTTATAAGAGCAATAATAAAAGCTAACATTATCATAGAAACTTGTCCCGTTTTTACTAAAGGATTTAAAATATGATATCTTATTGGTAATGTAAAAAAACCATGGAAAAAATATATACTTAAAGAATTTTTTCCTAGCTTTGTTAGAATATTATTTTTATTATTTACTAAAGAAGCAATAATATAAATTAATAAAAATGATAATAAGTAATAAAAAATATCATATATAACAAAGTAACGTTTTCTTGAAAAAAACATATCAAGATTAACATCGCCCATAGAAAATAGTGCTACATCAAAATTATTAATATTATTTTTTAATGTAATAAACAATGGTATAAATAAAATAAATAAT
>NZ_SPHL01000041.1 GCF_005844425.1 Anaerofustis stercorihominis
TGATAAGCAAAATACTGCCTGCACAAATTACAACAACAAATACAATTATCATTATAAATACATACAAAAGATTATATTTTTTATATAAAGAAGAAGCATCATCATTGTATTTCCAAATAGAAAAATCCTTAATATAACTATATTCACCTAAATAACTTTCATCATACCTTTCTTGATTATATGCGTTATTCTTTTTTTCATCATTAATATTAGTATTTTTTAATGTTTTTTCTTTTTTAATATATTTCTTTTTTACAAGAAATATACCAAGTATAAAAAGACCAATAAAAAGTAAAAAACAGAAAAAAAGAAATAACATCATTTTATAAGGCATTAAATAATTAAAATAATAATAATCAAGAACACCATTTAAAACAAGAAGTCCTAAAGTAATTAAACCAAGAACAGAAATGACAATAAGGAATATTCCTAAAACTTTTCTTAAAATATTCATAATAAAAACCCCTCATACAATATATATTTATTATATCATATAAGAGGTTTTCTATTTTATAAATTATTATATGTTTTATCATCTACTTCTTCAAGCCATTCGTTTGAAGTACTTTCTCCCGGAACTTCTATGGAAATATGAGAAAACCAAGAATCTTTTTTTGCTCCATGCCAGTGTTTAACATTTGCAGGAATTGTAATAACAACTCCCGGTTTTAATTCGACAGCTTCTTTGCCTTCTTCTTGATACCAGCCATATCCTGCAGTACAAACAAGAATTTGTCCGCCTCCTTTATCTGCATGATGAATATGCCAGTTATTTCTACATCCCGGCTCAAAAGTTACATTTGCCAAAAATAGTCCACAACTTGGATCAGTTAAAGGATTTAAAAAACTTTCTCCCTTAAAATATTTTGCAAAGTTTACATTTGGTTCACCTTTTCCAAATACATTTATTTCATCAAAATTCATTTTATACCTCCAAAAGTCTTTTTATATATTTATACTAAACCCTGGAGTCTACTCAAAGTCAATATAAAAAAAGAAAAAACAATCTTAATGACTGTTTTTTTCTTTATTTGAAATTATATATTTAATATTATTTATAAAATCTTTATAATTATTAGATTTAATTAAAATATTTACATTATCCATATCATTCATAAAGCATTCAATAAATTTGAAAAACTCTCTTATTTGATTCTTTTCTTCCCTTTTTATTGAAAGCATAAAAATCAGCTGAGCTTTTCCTGCTCCCCAAGATATAGGTTCATCCATTATTGCAATTCCAATAACATTCTGTTTCCCGTAAAAATGAATTGGATGAGGTATTGCTATCATATTATTAATAAGAGTTGAAGATAATTCCTCCCTTTCTAGAACTTCTTTAAAATAATCGTTTGTAACAAAATCATTTAAGAGCATTGAGTTTGCCATTAAAGCAAGAACATCTTCCTTTTTTGTTAAATTAAGTTTAGGGAAAAATACTTTTTCACTGAAATTATCCAAAAATTTATTTGGAATACGATTATATATACTGTTCTTCTTTATTTCACTTATTGTCTGAAGAATTTTTATTTGTTCTTCATAAGGAAATTCTATTGAAATCTTTAAAATAGGGACTTGTGTATCTCTTATTTCATTTTTATCCAAATCACAAGTAGTTAATATTAAAATAGGATCTTCTTTTAAAATATCATTTAACTTAAATGTAGGATAAGGCCCTATTATATTATAATCATTTGAACAAAGATTTTTAACCTGACAAGAAAGTAAATCAGAATAGCTTTTTACATAATGAGAAATGATCGCTATATTTTTTTTGTTTGGCGAATTATCAAGTCTAAGTCTTTCAATTGCAGCCGCAAGATGTGCTGCAACATAACTCACTTCACTTTCAGATAATTCAACATTTAAGGTATTCTTAAATATTTTATATATATTTAAAGAAAGCTCAAATATAAAAGGATATTGTTTTTTTATTGTTTCCAAAATTGGATTTTCAGATAATTGATGGTATTTTATTCTATTTATTAATGATCTAATATGGAATATTAACCCCATATATAATTCTTCATCATTTTTCAAGTTTAAATTATAATCATCTTGGATACTTTCTATCAATAAATCAACTATTCTTGTTATTTCTTTTGGTAATTTATTTATCTGTTCAGTATCATTTTCTTCTAAAATATGACAAATATTAAAGAAAGAAAGTTTTACTGCAAGCTGCTTTATCTCCTCTTCTTGTATTTCGTTAGAAAGTTTATCATAATCTATTATTTCATAAAACATTATTTTAGCAATATTTTCAATGTTGTTTTCAACATTAAATTTAGAATCAACCATTCCAACAAAAGTATTATTATTTTGTATCCTTATCTTTGCTGTATATAAATATAAAGTTATATCTGCGATGTTTTGATCATTTAATATTAGTTTATTTTTAAGCAAAATATCCTTTATCTTATTATTTATATCTATATATTCTTCATTACTAAAAATTTCCCCTGAAAATTCAAGTTCATTTTTTTTGCTGTTATAGTTCATCATTAAAATTTCATTTATTAAAAATCTTATTGAAATTTCAAGTCCTGCAATTTGTATATGATTTTTTTCTCTTATAAGCATTACAGGAGGATGAACATTTGAAAGCAAAGCCTTGATTCTTTTTATATCATTTTCAAGAGTACTCCTGCTTATATAAAATAAATCTTCCAAATCATCAAGTAAAATTGATTTTGAATTTAACAACAAATAAAGGAAAATATCATAAAGTCTTTTTTCATTGTTATTTTGAAATGAATCTTTTTTTGAAAGCATACTTATCAATAATTCATTGTCATTACATTCAAGCTTATACCCTTTCCCTCTTTCTGAAATAATATTTGCAGAATAAGGTTCAATATCATAATTTATTATACTTATATCGTTTCTTATTGTTCTATCACTGACACCGAGTTTTTCTGATAATGCTTTTCCCGTAATCCAGTCTTTCTTTTCATTTAAAATTCTCAGTATCGTTAGCTGCCTCGATTCATTGTATTTAACGTTCATTGATACTCTCCTTAATAATTTTAATTAATTTTACATTATATAATATTCATTAACAATTAATTTTTTTCTGCTTCCAAAGGAAAATTTATATTTCTTTTTGTTATCAAATATAAAAATTATTTATTATAATTTATTTTTTTTAAAATAAATACTAATATACTTATTTTATAATATTTTTTTATTTTTCTTTCCGTTAAATTAGGAAAGCTTGTATTTGTAACTTACTTTCTTAAAAAATATAATCCTATTAAATATTATACTTAGGAGGATAAACTATGAATTACGAAAAAATAAGAAAAGAAGTATTGGAGGCATCTTTAAAATCAAATAAACTTGGACTTATTCATGGAACAAGCGGAAATATTTCCGTTAGAGATAAAGAAAACAATGTTTTTGCAATTACACCAAGTGGAAGAGAATACGAAACAATGAAACCTGAAGACATTGCAATATGTGATTTAGACGGAAACTGGATAGAAGGAGAATACAAACCTTCTATAGAAGCAATGATGCACGCAGGAGTATATAAGAATAGAGACGATGTTAATGCAGTTGTGCATACACATTCTAAATTTGCAACTATTATGTCAATGAGAGACGGTAGTCTTCCAAGAGCAACTCTTCCTGCTTGTATGTATTATCCTATTAACATTGCAGCACCATTTTATATGGCAGGCACACAAGAATTAGCTGACTGCGTTGTAGAAACATTGGGAGACAGAAGCGATGTAGTAATAATCAAAAATCACGGTTTACTTGCAACAGGTAAAGATATTGATGCAGCCATGACATGTGCAATATATACGGAAGAAGGAGCAGAAGCTGCTTATTACTGTGTTCTTGCCGGATTTGATGATTATATTCCTGAAGAAGAAGCAATTAACTTAAATAAATCTTGTAAAGGAGAATAAAAAAATGCTAAGAGATTTTAACTTCTTACTTCCTACAGATGTTCGTTTTGGATGTGGAGTAAGAAAAGGTATTTTAGAATGCGTAAATGCTTTAGGTATAAAAAAACCTTGTATCGTAACAGATAGTTTTCTAATATCTTCAAAATATGGTCAAGAGCTAAAAGAAAAATTACCAAATGCAGCAGTATTTAGTGATGTCATAGCTAACCCAAATATAGAAACAATATCAAAATGTACAAAGTTTTGTAAAGATAATGACTGTGACGGTCTCATTGCTTTAGGAGGCGGAAGTTCAATAGATACAGCAAAAGTAACAAGCGTTGTAATTAAAGATAATAATCCAATAGATTTATATCTTGATGGAAAAGGAGAAGATAAACTTGAAATTAAAGAAACTCTTCCAATAATAGCAATTCCTACAACTTTTGGAACCGGTTCGGAAGTTTCTCAATTTGCGGTTATTACAGATGAAAATACAAAAAGAAAAGACTCAATAACATCATCAAAAATTTACCCGGTATATTCATTAATCGACCCTGAAGTATCTTATGAATTACCAAGAAATTTAACAATATCAACAGGACTTGATGTTTTATCTCATGCGATAGAATCCTTAACAGGTAAGCTATATAACTCTCTTACAGAATTAATGGCAAGAGAAGCAATAAGAATTATTTTTGAATATCTTCCAAAATGTTTGGATAACGATAAAAAGCAAGAAATGAAGTAGCATTTGCCTCAATGCTTGCAGGTATTGCAATGAGCCATTGCTGCGGAACACTTCCTCATGGTATGGGATGTCCTTTATCAGGACATTGTAATGTTCCTCATGGACTTGCATGTGGAGTAATTCAAATACCTACAATTGAAATCGTCGGAAAAACATGCCATGAACAACTTGAAATATTAATGAAATATATAGATTCAAACTTTAAAGCAGAAGATGAAAGCTGTGCTTCAAAAGCATTAATCAAAAAAATAAAGACTTTATTTGATGAACTTGGAATAGACGGAACATTAAAAGACTTTAACTTAACAGATGAAAAAATAAAAGCTATGGTTCCCGATGCAAAAATACATGGATGCACAGGACTTACTATGGAAGAAATTGACGAAAACACAATTGAAAAAATTTATCAATCATTAAAATAAAAAACTCCTAATGGAGTTTTTTATTTTATTTCAAAGCCAGCTTTTCTAATAGCTTTGTAAATTTCTTCTTTATCAATTTCCCTATCATAAGAAATTTTTACAAATCCTTCTTCATAATCAGCATGAGAAACCAAGCCATCTATTTTATTTAATTCTATTTGAATACTTTTTTCACAATTCTTGCAGTGCATACCTGAAATTTTTATTGTCTCTGTTCCAATAACAGGATTTTCAAGTTTCTTTTGAGGATTTATAACAGTCTTTGAAGAACCTGTACAACAGGAACTTTCTCCCTTAAAATGTTTTATTGTTCCTTTTACTGCAAAAATCAATAAACAAACAACAAGAATTAATATTATTATATCAATCAAAATATCACCTCTTATTATTATTTACGAACTGCCTATCTTTTTTATCTTGTTTTTTCTTTTTTATAAACATATATAATTGATATAAACTCATACCTACTATATAAATGACTATAACCAAAAGAAAAAACCAAAACATTGAAGCTGTAGAATTACCCATTTAAAACCTCTTTATTTATAAATATTTTCAAAAGAAGAATTAGAACAAGAACTACATCCGCTGCAGCCACTGCAGCTACATACACAACCACCATTTTTTTTCTTTTTAAAGTGGTTATATAAAACAAAAGCACTATATCCAATAATTAAAGCTATTATTATAATATCAATCATTTTTATTTCCTCCTTAATAAAAAGTCAGGCATATATTTATACCTGACTTAAATAAAATATATTATGCTCCTTGTACAGATCTTTTTGCATATACTTTTTGATTTTTGTATGGGTCAGGTCTTAGTAATTGGAATAATATTAAAGCTGCAAGTACAAAAGCTATTAAAGTAAGAACCGTAAAAGGACCACCCAGTATAAATGAACCTATTTGATATACACATAAGCAAACAACATATGCAAATACGTTTTGGAATAAAATAGCAAACCAGAACCATTTTCTTGATTGCATTTGTTGTGCCATTGTTGCTATTGCCGCCAAACATGGAGAGTCAAGCATATTAAACAATAAGAAAGAGAATGCGGCAAGCGTTGATGGGAACCAAGTCTGTACGGCTTGTGCTACGGTAATTGGATCTTCACTTGCACTTTCCGCAACACTTGCAAGCACACCCATTGTAGAAACAATCGCTTCTTTAGCCGTAAAACCTGAAAGTGACGCTGCAACCGGTTGCCATTCACCAAATCCCAATGGAGCAAACAAAGGAGCTATTGCACCTCCGATAACGGCAAGAAGACTGTCCTTACTTTCAACCATCGTAAAACTTCCGTCAACAAATCCAAATCCGCCTAGGAACCACATAACAACACAAGCAAGGAACAAAATTGTTCCGGCTTTTATTATAAATCCTTTTAATCTTTCCCAAACATGAAGTAACACTGTTTTTACTTGCGGAATATGATATTGAGGCAGTTCCATAACAAACGGAGCCGGTTTTCCTGAGAAAGGTTTTGTCTTTTTAAGCATAATTGCAGAAACAAGAACCGCAACTATTCCAAGAAAGTACATCAAAGGAGCAACAAATCCGCCTGCTTCATAACTTCCTGTTGCATAACTTGCCATAACACCGCCCATTAATGCAATAACAGGTAATTTTGCACCGCATGGAATAAATGTAGCAGTCATAATAGTAAGTCTTCTGTCATTATCCTGTTCAATGGTTTTTGAAGCCATAATACCAGGAATACCACATCCTGATGATATTAAAAGTGGAATAAAGCTTTTTCCCGATAAACCAAAATGTCTGAACACTCTGTCCATAACAAAGGCTATACGAACCATGTATCCGCAGTCTTCGAGAATTGATAAAAACAGGAATAATATTGCCATTTGAGGTACGAAACCAAGAACAGCACCTACCCCGCCGATTATCCCATTAACAACAAGACTGTTAATCAAATCAGATGCACCTATATTTGTTAAGAATGTTTCTGCCCATCCTTGAATTGCACCCACAAAAGTATCGTTTGTCCAGTCGGTAACAAAAGTACCTATGGTAGTAACGGATATATAATAAACAACAAACATTACCGCAATAAAAATTGGAATACCTAAAATACGATTAGTAACAATTTTATCTATTTTATCCGACACCGTTAATTTTTCCTTACCCTTTTTAACGGTTGTCTTAACGATTTTTTGAATATATTTATATCTTTCATCCGTTACGATGCTTTCCATATCGTCATCGTGTTTTTCTTCTATGCTTTTTCTTTTTTCTTCCAAAACTTTTTTCCCTTCGGAAGAAATATGTATGTTTTCCATAACTTTACTGTCATTTTCAAGAAGTTTTACACTGTACCATCTTTTCTTATCTTCACTTATAGAATTTGGAATTATGCCTTCAATTTCTTTAATTGCACTTTCCAGTTCTTTTGAGAATATTTCATTTGGTCGTTTAACTTCATTTTTCTGTGCAACTTTTATTGCTTCGTTAACAAGTTTATCAAGTCCTGTTCCTTTAAGAGCAGATGTTTCGATTACAGGGCAGCCCATAAGCATAGATAACCTTTCTGTGTCTATAGACATTCCTCTTTTTTCTATTAAATCTGCCATATTTAAAGCAATTACAACAGGTACACCGGTTTCGATTAACTGTGTCGTCAAATACAAGTTTCTTTCTATATTTGTTGCATCCACAAGATCGATTATTACATCGGGATTTTCCTTTAAAATATAATCACGGCTCACAACTTCCTCTAACGTATAAGGTGAAAGAGAATAGATACCTGGAAGGTCGGTAATTATTATATCTTCCTTCTTTTTTGATTTTAATTTACCTTCTTTTTTTTCCACCGTAACCCCAGGCCAGTTACCAACATATTGATTGGCACCGGTTAAAGAGTTGAACATTGTCGTTTTACCGCAGTTGGGGTTTCCGGCAAGTGCAATTTTGATTGCCATTATTTTACCTCCTAGAAATTGATTGTTTTAGATTGTTTTAAACTACTTTACCTGTACACATTTGGCGTCTTCTTTTCTTACGGAAAGCTCATAACCCCTTACCGTAATTTCAACGGGATCTCCGAGAGGAGCCACTTTTCTGATATAAAGTTCGCTTCCTTTAGTTATTCCCATATCCATGATACGCCTTTTATAAGCACTGTCTCCTTCGATTTTTACAACAGTAACACTACTTCCTACTTTTGCATCTCCTAAAGTCATTTTTATCTCCCTTCATAAGTTTTATATTTAAAACACTAAACCATTATATGTTTGGCCATATCTTTGTTAATTGCAACTCTAGAATCTTTAATATTTACTATTACATTTCCTCCAATCATGGATATAACAGTAATTTCACTTCCGTTAACAAAACCTAAGTTTTCTAAAAATCTCTTGGTTTCTTCATTACCGCTTACCCTTTTAATTGTTTCAACACTTCCTATATTTACCAAATTTAAAGGCATCATTTACCATCCTCTCTTATTATGAATAAAGTTATTGTAAGTTTTCATTTATATTTTCAATATTGTTAGCTATCGCTTACATCTTACTAAAGTTAGTATATGCTAACTTGAAAAATAAGTCAAGTAAAATTTGGAATTTTTTATTTATAAAACTGCTAAAATAAAGGGAATAAATAACTAATCTTAAAAAACCAATAAAGAAAAACAAATAATATAATGGAAATAATTGTAAAATTTTCATTAATAATAAAAAAGACAGGTATTTCTACCTGTCTAAAATTTTTAATTAAATACTTTCATGGAAAGTTCTCTTGATAACTTCAAGTTGTTGTTCTTTTGATAGTCTGTTGAAGTTAACGGCATATCCTGAAACTCTGATTGTAAGAGTTGGATATTTTTCAGGATGATCCATTGCATCAATAAGAACTTCTCTGTTCATAACATTAACGTTTAAGTGATGTGCTCCTTGATAGAAGTAACCATCTAAAATATTTACAAGATTTTCAATTCTTTGATCTTTTGATTTTCCAAGTGCATCAGGTACAATTGAGAATGTATTTGAGATACCGTCTTGGCATACATTTCTGTATGGAATTTTTGCAACAGAGTTAAGTGAAGCAAGAGCCCCGTTAATATCTCTTCCGTGCATTGGGTTTGCACCAGGAGCTAAAGGTTCACCAACTTTTCTTCCATCAGGTGTACTACCTGTTTTCTTACCATACATAACGTTACTTGTAATAGTAAGAGCAGAAAGAGTATGAATTGCATCTCTGTAGATATGATGTTTTTTAAGTTGTTTGAAGAAGTATGTTACAGCATCTACTGCAAGTAAATCTACTCTGTCATCATCATTTCCGTATTTAGGGAAATCTCCTTCAATTTCGAAATCAACTGCAACTCCGTTTTCGTTTCTGATTGGTTTTACTTTTGCAAATTTAATTGCAGAAAGTGAGTCGGCAGCAACAGAAAGTCCGGCAATACCAAATGCAGTAATTCTTTCAACATCTGTATCATGAAGAGCCATTTGAACTGCTTCATAAGCATATTTATCATGCATATAGTGAATGATGTTTAATGTATCTACATATAGTTCAGCAACATATGAAAGAACTTTTTTGTAGTTTTCCATTACTTTGTCAAAATCAAGAACTTCATCTTTGATAGGTTCAATTCCTGGAACTACTTTAATTCCTTTTAATTCATCAACCCCACCGTTGATTGCATATAAAAGTGATTTTGCAACATTTGCTCTTGCTCCGAAGAATTGCATTTGTTTACCTATTGCCATTGCTGATACACAACATGCAATACCGTAATCATCACCATAAATTGGTCTCATTACATCGTCATTTTCATATTGAATAGAGTCTGTGTCAATACTCATTTTTGCACAGTATTTTTTAAAGTTTTCAGGTAAATGTTCACTCCAAAGTACTGTTAAGTTTGGTTCAGGAGCAGTTCCTAAGTTTGTTAGAGTATGTAAGTAACGGAATGAGTTTTTTGTAACCAATGTTTTTCCGTTAATACCCATACCACCTATTGATTCTGTTACCCATGTAGGGTCTCCGCCGAATAATTCATTATATTCAGGAGTTCTAAGGTGTCTTACAAGTCTTAATTTAATTATGAATTGGTCAATTAATTCTTGAGCTTCTTTTTCTGTTATTACATTGTTTTTTAAATCTCTTTCAATGTAAATATCAAGGAATGTAGAAGTTCTTCCAAGAGAAGTAGCTGCACCGTTATTTTCTTTAATACCGGCAAGGTAACCGAAGTATAAAGCTTGTACGGCTTCTTTTGCATTTGTTGCAGGTTTTGAAATATCTATGCCGTAAGACATAGCCATATTTTTAAGTCTGCCTAAGTTTCTGATTTGTTCGCTTACTTCTTCTCTAAGTCTTATTCTATCTTCACTCATTGGACCATCTAAGTTTTCAAGGTCCATTTGTTTTTCTTCAATAAGCTTGTCCACACCGTAAAGAGCAACTCTTCTGTAGTCCCCTATTATTCTTCCTCTTCCGTATGCATCAGGAAGTCCAGTTAAAAGCCCTGCTGTTCTTGCAAGTCTTGTTCTTTTTGGATAAGCATCAAAAACGCCGTCATTGTGTGTTTTTCTGTATTCTTTAAAATGTTTTTCAATATCTTCGTTTAGTTTATATCCATATTGTTCAAGGGCAGAAGTTGCCATTCTCATTCCACCATAAAGATTTACAATTCTTTTTAATGGAGCATCTGTTTGAAGTCCAACAATAACTTCATTGTCTTTATCTATATAGCCAGGTTTAAAATTTTCAATACCGGATACGGTATCTACTTCAACATCAATTATACCTTTTTTAATTTCCTCAACGATTAAGTCATGAGCTTTTGCCCAAACTTTATCTGTTTTTTCAGTTGTTCCTTCTAAGAAAGAGTCATCTCCTTCATAAGCAGTGTAGTTTCTTTGAATAAAATCTCTTACGTTTATTTCTTTTTCCCAAACACCGCTTTTAAAATCATACCATGGATTAGTCATATAATTCCTCCCTTGACTTAAATTTATTTATTAAAAAATATCTTTTGATATTTTTCAACCACATCTTTTTCCATAGGTTCTGTATCCTCTAGGGGATAATCAATACCCATGACCTTATACTTTTCCCTTCCAAGCTGATGGAAAGGAAGAAGTTCAACTTTTTCAACATTTTTTATTGTATCAATATACCCTTTTAAAGCTTTCATATGTTCTTCACTATCTGTAAGCCCAGGCACAACAACGTGCCTTATCCATATTGGTATATTGTTTTCTTGTACTTTTTTAATAAACTTTAAAGTTTCATCTTGTTTTCTTCTTGTTATTTCATTATATTTTTCATAATCTTCATGTTTTATATCATAAAGAATTAAATCTGTATATTTAAGTATTTCGTCATAATCACCCTTACCATACCCTGCGGTATCAATGCAAGTATGAATATCATTTTCTTTACATTTTTTTAAAAGTTCAAGCAAAAATTCCGGCTGCATTAAAGGTTCCCCTCCGGAAAAAGTAACTCCCCCGTTATTTTTAAAATAAGGTTTAAAACGCTTTATTTTATTTATAACTTCATCTACCGTCATTTCTTCACCTGCACATAAATCCCAAGTATCCGGATTATGACAATATTGGCATCTTAAATTGCAACCTTGTAAAAAAACTACGGTTCTTATACCCGGTCCGTCCACAAGTCCCATAGACTCAATAGAGTGTATTTTTCCCATTTTGCCTCCTTAGAAATTAAGCATTTTTTATTTTTCTTTTATTAATTATTTAACCTTTTATTATCTCCTCTTTATAAGTATTGTTAATCAAACAAATATCTTGTTTAGATTATTATACTATAAAATGTTAGTTATTGCTAACATTTTTTTCTCGAATTGATAAATTTTTAAATTTATTATATAATATAAAAGGTCTACAAATATTGTAACATATGCATAAATAAAAAGATAGAGGAATATCATGGTTAGTTATTTATCAAAGAAATTTATTAAAGATTATAAAAATGTAAAAAATGAAAATGTAAGAAGAGCTTATGGAATGTTATGTAGTATAGTAGGAATATTACTAAACATTTTTTTGTTTGCAATAAAATATTTTGCGGGCATAATAAGCGGCTCAATAGCAATAACGGCAGATGCTTTTAACAACCTTTCTGATGCAGGTTCTTCGGTAATCACTCTTATAGGTTTTAAATTTGCGGGAATGAAACCAGACTTTGAACACCCATTTGGACACGGAAGAGTAGAGTATATTTCCGGATTTGCTGTTTCTGTAATGATTATACTGATGGGAGCCGAGCTTTTAAAATCATCAATTAATAAAATTTTTCATCCTGAAAGTATAGATACAACTGTTGTTTCATTTATAATTTTAATAGTTTCAATACTTGTAAAATTATATATGTCTTTATACAACAGTAAAATCGGAGATAAAATAGAATCAGCTGGAATGAAAGCCACAGCAACAGACAGTAAAAGCGACTGTATAGCAACATCGGTTGTTTTAATATCAATGTTAATAGCAAAATTTACGGGAGTAAACATAGACGCATATGCAGGTTTGCTTGTTGCAGGATTTATTCTTTATGCGGGATATGATGCGGCAAAAGAAACATTAAGCCCTCTTCTTGGTCAAATTCCGGAAAAATCTCTTGTTGATTCAATAGAAAAAATTGTTATGAGCTACGATGAAATTGTAGGAATACATGACCTTGTTGTTCATGACTATGGTCCTGGAAGACTTATGCTTTCTCTTCACGCAGAAGTACCGGGAAATGGGGATATCTTTGTTCTTCATGATGCAATAGACAGAGCAGAAATAGAGCTCAACGAAAAATTAAACTGTGAAGCTGTAATCCATTTAGACCCTATCGATACAGACAATGAAGAAGTAATGGAAATGAAAAGCAAAATTACTGATCTTATCAAAAAAGAAATAGATGAAATAATTACAATACACGATTTTAGAATGGTAAAAGGAAATACTCATACTAATGTTATTTTTGACGCGGTTATACCGCCAAAGTATAAAATGACAGATAAAGAAGTTGAAACAAAAATAAAAGATTTAGTAAAAAATAATTTTGAAAATTACTTTGCCGTTGTCAAAGTAGAAATTACATATGTTTAAAAATATCCCTCTATAATTTTTATAGAGGGTTTTATTTAATAAAAGGAGGTTTATATGAATACTAATTATTTAAAACTTTCTGATGAATTACAAAAACAAATAATAAACGACCGAAAAGAAAACAAAATCAATCCCTATGCTTTTAAGGATGAAAATATATTAAGAAGGGATATGAATAAAGATAAAGCAACTATTTGGAGACCTGCATTTGTAAGAGACATAGAAAAGACAATGCATATACCTTACTATAACCGTTATTCAGACAAAACCCAGGTATTTTCTTTATATAAAAATGACGATATATCAAGAAGAGCTTTTCATGTTCAGCTTGTTTCAAGGATTGCAAGAAATATAGGAAAAGTACTAAACCTAAATATAGACCTTATAGAAGCAATAGCACTTGCCCACGATATAGGACATACACCTTTCGGACATGGCGGAGAAAGAATATTAAGTGAAATATATCACGAAAATACCGGAAGATATTTTAACCATAACGTGCATAGTGTAAGAGTACTTGATAAACTATCAAACCAAAACATATCTTTACAGGTTCTTGACGGTGTTCTTTGCCATAACGGAGAACTTGAACAGAAAAAATACAAACCCTGCACACTTAATGGATTTAAAGAATTCGATGAAAAAACAAATAAATGCTACATTGATGAAAAATATATATCATCTCTTCTACCATCAACTTTGGAAGGCTGCGTTGTAAGAGTAAGCGATATTATTGCTTATCTTGGAAAAGACAGGCAAGATGCTCAAAGACTTCATATTTTAGAAAATGAAAGAATTTTTAAGAAAAACAAAATGGGAAATACAAATTCTGAAATTATAAATAATTTATCCGTAAACATAATACAAAATAGTTACGGTAAAAACTATCTTCAAATGGATAAAGAAGTTTATGAAGCACTAAAATGGGGTAAAAAGGAAAACTACGAATTAATATATGAAGACAGTAAAGTAACAAAAGATTACGAAAAAAACATAAAACCAATGTTATTTGGTATTTATAATAAATTTTTAAAAGACCTTAAAAATAAAAATACAAATTCACTTATATATAGACATCATATTAAATACGTAGAAAATTTTAGTAAGTTTAAATATAACGACACAGACCCGAACGATATTGTCGTAGATTTTATAGCAAGCATGACGGATGACTATTTTATAGATTTACATGAATATTTATTCCCAAAAAGCAAATATAAAGTAAAATATATAGGTTATTTTGAATAAAAGCAAGAGGATAAAAACTCTT